>NZ_LMED01000025.1:0-288425 GCF_001425285.1 Acinetobacter sp. Root1280
ATGGCTAAGGCTAAGTTTGAACGTAATAAGCCACACGTAAACGTGGGTACAATTGGTCACGTCGACCATGGTAAAACAACTTTAACTGCTGCAATTGCAACAATTTGTGCAAAAACTTACGGCGGTGAAGCTAAAGACTACGCAGCAATCGATTCTGCACCAGAAGAAAAAGCACGTGGTATTACAATTAATACTTCACACGTAGAATACGATTCTCCAATTCGTCACTACGCTCACGTAGACTGCCCAGGTCACGCCGATTATGTTAAAAACATGATYACTGGTGCTGCTCAGATGGACGGTGCGATCCTTGTATGTGCTGCGACTGATGGTCCWATGCCACARACTCGTGAACACATCCTTCTTTCTCGCCAAGTAGGTGTACCTTATATTCTTGTATTYCTTAACAAGTGTGACCTTGTTGATGATGAAGAATTACTTGAATTAGTAGAAATGGAAGTTCGTGAACTTCTTTCTACTTATGACTTCCCWGGTGATGACACRCCTATCATCCGTGGTTCAGCACTTGCTGCRCTKAATGGTGATGCTGGTCAATATGGCGAATCAGCTGTACTTTCACTTGTTGAAGCGCTTGAYTCTTATATTCCAGAACCAGAACGTGCTATCGATAAAGCATTCTTGATGCCAATYGAAGATGTATTCTCTATTTCTGGTCGTGGTACAGTGGTAACAGGTCGTGTAGAATCTGGTATCGTTAAAGTCGGCGAAGAAGTTGAAATCGTTGGTATCAAAGATACAGTTAAAACAACTGTAACTGGCGTAGAAATGTTCCGTAAACTTCTTGACGAAGGTCGTGCGGGCGAGAACTGTGGTGTTCTTTTACGTGGTACTAAGCGTGAAGACGTACAACGTGGTCAAGTACTTGCTAAACCAGGTACAATCAAGCCGCACACTAAATTCGACGCAGAAGTATATGTACTTTCTAAAGAAGAAGGTGGTCGTCATACTCCGTTCCTTAACGGTTACCGTCCACAGTTCTACTTCCGTACAACTGACGTAACTGGYGCAATCCAATTACAAGACGGCGTTGAAATGGTTATGCCRGGTGACAACGTTGAAATGTCAGTAGAACTAATTCACCCAATCGCAATGGACCCAGGTCTACGTTTTGCGATCCGTGAAGGTGGTCGTACAGTTGGTGCTGGTGTAGTTGCTAAAGTAACTGCATAANCTAATTCACCCAATCGCAATGGACCCAGGTCTACGTTTTGCGATCCGTGAAGGTGGTCGTACAGTTGGTGCTGGTGTAGTTGCTAAAGTAACTGCATAACCGCTAATATGTTTGTTCTAACCGAGAGTTTAGGCTCTCGGTTTGTTTATAGGTCAGTAGTTCAATTGGTAGAGCGTCGGTCTCCAAAACCGAATGTTGGGGGTTCGAGTCCCTCCTGACCTGCCATTTTTTAAATAAAAAACTTGATGTCGGCTAAACTGGTCATATAATAAGTCGCGAAACCTACGACGAGTACAAAAATGTCGAATGATAAATCACGTGACGCAATGGGCGGCGCGGCAATTCCTCAAAGCAACAATTCTGCTGAAATGGTGAAGACAAGTTCTCCATTTGATTTTATTTTGTGGATCATAGCATTGGCTTTATTTGGCGGTGCGTTGATGACAAATCAATATCTTCCAGCGTATTGGGCACCTGCAAATAGTGTCTGGGTGCGTATTGGGGTAATTTTAGCTTGTATCATCGTAGCTTTAGGTTTATTATACGCCACCCATCAAGGCAAAGGCTTTGTTCGTTTGCTTAAAGACTCTCGTATCGAATTGCGTCGAGTTACATGGCCTACGAAACATGAAACAGTAACCACTTCATGGCAAGTTCTCCTCGTTGTTGTAGTTGCCGCAATTATTTTGTGGTGTTTTGACTATATCATCGGTTGGTTTATGAAGTTTATTATCGGGTAAGAGAGCTATGAAACGTTGGTACATTATTCATGCCTATTCAGGTTATGAAAAACAAGTGATGCGTTCACTTAATGATCGAATCCAGCGTAGCGCTGTTGCTGATAGTTTTGGTGAAGTCCTTGTTCCTACCGAAGAAGTGGTAGAGATGAAGGATGGTAAGAAGCGTAAATCAGAGCGTAAATTCTTTCCTGGCTATGTGTTAGTCGAAATGGAAATGAATGATGAAACTTGGCACATTGTTAAAGAATGTCCAAAAGTATTAGGTTTTATTGGTGGTACAGCTGAAAAGCCAGCACCAATTACGCAAAAAGAAGCTGATGCGATTCTTGCACGTGTACACAATAAAGGTGAAGCACCTCGTCCTAAGACGATGTTTGAGCCGGGTGAAGAATTACTTGTTACTGACGGTCCATTCACAGACTTTAAAGGTGTGGTGGAAGAAGTTCAGTACGAAAAATCACGTTTAACGTTGACGATTAATGTATTTAATCGACCAACTCAAGTTGAATTGGAATTTCGCCAAGTCGAAAAAACAATTTAATTTGCACTGTTTGAAAGCGCCCGATTTGTTATGGATCGGGCATTGTTGTTGTAACGGTATCGTTACTTGAAATGTTGGGGAGCTCTAAAAGGCGTTTGTACCCAGAGGTAATTTGAAATGGCTAAGAAGATTGACGGCTATATCAAGCTGCAAGTTCCAGCTGGTAAAGCGAATCCATCTCCACCGATTGGTCCTGCACTAGGTCAACGTGGTGTTAACATCATGGCATTCTGTAAAGAATTCAATGCTGCTACACAAAAAGTTGAACAAGGTCTTCCAATTCCTGTAGTGATCACTGTGTACAACGATAAGTCGTTCACATTCATCATGAAAACTCCACCTGCTGCGATTCTTCTTAAGAAAGCTGCTGGTATCCAAAAGGGTTCTGCTGTACCAAACAAAACTAAAGTTGGTAAGTTGACTCGCGCTCAGTTAGAAGAAATTGCGACTACTAAAGAACCAGATTTAACTGGTGCTGATTTAGACGCACGTGTACGTACCATTGCTGGTTCTGCGCGTTCTATGGGCTTGGAAGTGGAGCTATAAGACATGGCAAAGTTAACTAAACGTCAAAAAGCCATTGCTGCAGCTATTGAAGCAAACAAAGTTTACACTTTGGAAGAAGCAGTACAAGTTCTTAGCAGCCTACCTGCTGCAAAATTCAAAGAATCTTTGGATGTTGCGGTAAACCTAGGTGTTGATCCTCGTAAATCTGACCAAGTTGTTCGTGGCGCGACTACACTTCCTGCAGGTACTGGTAAAACTGTACGTGTTGCTGTGTTTGCTCAAGGCGCTGCTGCTGAAGCTGCTAAAGCTGAAGGCGCGGACATCGTTGGTTTTGATGATCTTGCTGAAAGCATTCAAGCGGGTAACTTAGACTTCGATGTTGTGATTGCTGCTCCAGATGCAATGCGTGTTGTTGGTAAGTTAGGTACGATCCTTGGTCCACGTGGCTTAATGCCAAACCCTAAAGTGGGGACTGTAACTCCTGACGTAGCAACTGCAGTTAAAAATGCAAAAGCTGGTCAAGCACGTTACCGTGTAGACAAAGCGGGTATCATCCACGCTGCGATCGGTCAAGTAGGTTTCACTGCTGAAGCTGTTCGTTCAAACGTTGAAGCGCTTATCGCTGACCTTAAGAAAGCAAAACCTGCGACTTCTAAAGGTATCTACATCCAAAAGATCACTTTGAGCTCAACTATGGGTCCTGGTCTTGTTGTTGATGTACAAAACGTTTCTAAATAATTATTTTTCAATAATTATATTGCGATAAAAGAATTTTAAAGTCCTGAGTAAAATTTGAAGTGTTACTTCAAATTTTACGCAAGAAAGAGTGATGACTTCTATTGAGGTTGAGCTTTTCTTCTTGTGGATTGATAAAGCATTGCTTTGTTGATCATCAGGCGGACTTTGAATTGATAGATGTAAATTTATCAGCGTCAAAGACCTCAGGCGAGGGGAGTCTTCGGATTCGCTTCTTAAAATACCAGTCTGAGTAGACGCGGTGGTGTGATTGATTCCTCCTCCGCGTGTAAGTCAAGAGATTGATTTACGAATTGGGAGTGCAGTCCGTGGATTGCATAAATCACCGTTAGGAGGTTTTACAATGGCTCTTCTTATCGAAGACAAAAAACAGATCGTTGCGGAAGTAAATGAAGTTGCTTCTACCGCGTTTGCTGCTGTTGTTGCTGACTACCAAGGTTTAACAGTTGAACAATTGACTACACTTCGTGTTGAAGCTCGTAAGTTAGGTGTTAAGACACGTATCGTGCGTAACACTTTGGCTAAACGTGCTTTCGAAGGTACTCAATTTGATATCTTAGACGAAAACCTTGTTGGTCCAACTATTCTAGCTTTTTCAACTTCTGAAGATGACATGGGCGCAGCTGCTCGCTTGTTTGAAGAATTTGCTAAAACTAACAAAGCATTTGAACTTAAAGCTGCTGCATTTGACGGCAAACTTTATCAAGGTGCTGACGTTAGCGTTATCGCGAATCTTCCGAACCAAGAAAAAGCACTTACTATGCTTGCCAATGTTCTTCAAGCTCCTATTTCGAAATTGGGTCGCCTTATTACAGCGCTCAAAGAGAAAAACGAGTCAGAAGCTGCATAAGCTTAATAAATTTCACACACCATTCAATATCCATTTGGAGTTATTCTCATGGCTTTAACTAACGAAGAAATCTTAAACGCAGTTGCTGAAAAAACTGTTCTTGAACTTGTTGAACTTATCTCTGCTTTCGAAGAGAAATTCAACGTATCAGCTGCTGCTGTGGCTGTAGCTGCAGGTCCTGCTGTTGCTGCTGCTGAAGAGCAATCAGAATTCAATGTTGAATTGACTTCTTTCGGTGCTAACAAAGTTGCTGTAATTAAAGCAGTACGTGAAGTTACTGGTCTTGGCTTGAAAGAAGCTAAAGACTTAGTAGAAGGCGCTCCTTCAAATCTTAAAGAAGGCGTTTCTAAAGAAGAAGCTGAAGAACTTAAGAAAAAACTTGAAGAAACTGGTGCTACAGTTACTGTTAAGTAATTTCGCTAGGGGTCGAATTTTAATTTGACCCCAAAAATTGGCTGATGGCTCTTGGGTCATCAGCCTTTTTGCGTTACAATAATCGGCTCGATTTTAGATTGATTGGTAGAAAAACCATCAATTTTAAAAATAAATAAACACAATCAAACGCTTACCAATATTTTTCCATTTTAAAAATATTGCTAAGCGTTTTGTACCACTGAAATTTGCAGCATTTGTATAAAAGTGGTGGTCATATCGACCTGCGTAATTCCTTCTAAGTTCGTTCTGCAGGCGGACTTAGTTTACTTTCCGAGGACTCCAGATGGCATACTCATATACCGAAAAGAAACGGATCCGTAAGAATTTTGGTAAATTGCCCCAAGTCATGCATGCTCCGTACCTGCTCTCGATTCAAGTCGACTCGTACAGAACATTCTTGCAAGACGGCAAAACACCAAAAAATCGCGAAGATATCGGTCTCCAAGCTGCATTTCGTTCAGTTTTTCCTATTGAAAGTTATTCGGGCAATGCTGCTTTAGAATTCGTTGAGTATAGTCTTGGTAAACCAGAGTTTGATGTTCGCGAATGTATTCTTCGTGGCTCAACCTATGCGGCACCAATGCGCGTTAAAATTCGTTTGATCATCAAAGATCGTGAAACGAAATCTATTAAAGACGTACGTGAACAAGAAGTGTACATGGGTGAAATGCCACTCATGACTGAGAATGGTACCTTTGTGATCAATGGTACTGAGCGTGTAATCGTATCTCAATTACACCGTTCACCAGGCGTATTCTTTGACCATGATAAAGGTAAAACGCATTCAAGCGGTAAAGTGCTTTATTCAGCACGTATTATTCCTTATCGTGGTTCATGGTTAGATTTTGAGTTTGATGCTAAAGATTTAGTCTTTGTACGTATTGACCGTCGTCGTAAATTACTTGCGACTGTTGTGTTACGTGCATTGAGCTATAGCAATGAACAAATTCTCAATATGTTCTACGAAAAAGTACCTGTATATCTTGATATGGGTAGCTATCAGATTGATCTTGTGCCTGAACGTCTTCGTGGTGAAATGGCTCAATTTGATATCGTGGACAATGATGGTAAAGCCATTGTTGAACAAGGTAAACGTATTAATGCTCGCCATGTACGTCAAATGGAAGCTGCTGGTTTAACTAAACTTCCAGTTCCAGATGAATATTTGTATGAGCGTATTACTGCTGAAGATATCGTACTTAAAGACGGTGAAGTGATTACTGCTAACACTGTGTTAAGTCATGAGATTTTGGTCAGAATTGCTGAAGGCGGTATTAAACAATTTAATATCCTGTTCACCAATGACATCGATCGTGGTTCTTTTGTTGCTGACACCTTACGTGCAGATACAACATCTGGTCGTGAAGAAGCACTTGTAGAAATCTACAAAGTGATGCGTCCAGGTGAGCCACCAACGAAAGAAGCGGCTGAAAACTTATTCAATAACTTATTCTTCTCTACAGAGCGTTATGATTTATCGCCTGTGGGTCGTATGAAGTTTAACCGTCGTTTGGGTCGTCCTTACGAAGTAGGTACAGATCAGAAGTCTCGTGAAGTAGAAGGTATTCTTTCTAACGATGACATCATTGATGTACTGAAAACACTGGTAGAAATTCGTAACGGTAAAGGTGAAGTCGACGATATCGATCACTTGGGTAACCGTCGCGTACGTTCTGTTGGTGAAATGACAGAAAACCAATTCCGTGTTGGTTTAGTTCGTGTTGAACGTGCTGTTAAAGAGCGTTTAAACCAAGCTGAAACAGATAACTTGTCTCCACAAGATTTGATCAATGCGAAACCAGTTGCTGCTGCAATCAAAGAATTCTTTGGTTCAAGCCAATTGTCACAGTTTATGGATCAAAACAACCCATTGTCAGAAATTACACACAAACGTCGTGTATCTGCGCTTGGGCCTGGTGGTTTGACACGTGAACGTGCGGGCTTTGAAGTACGTGACGTACATCAAACTCACTATGGTCGTGTATGTCCAATTGAAACACCTGAAGGACCAAACATTGGTTTGATCAACTCGCTTTCTGTTTATGCAAAAGCGAACAACTTCGGTTTCTTGGAAACACCATACCGTCGCGTTGTTGATGGTCGTGTAACAGATGATGTTGAATATTTATCTGCAATTGAAGAAGTAGGTACTGTTATTGCACAGGCCGATTCTGCATTGGATAAAGATGGACATTTAACAGAAGACTTCGTTTCAGTACGTCACCAAGGTGACTTCGTTCGTATGCCACCTGAAAAAGTGACGCATATGGATGTATCTGCTCAACAGGTTGTATCTGTCGCTGCATCACTTATTCCATTCCTTGAACACGATGATGCCAACCGTGCATTGATGGGTTCAAACATGCAACGTCAGGCTGTTCCTACATTGCTTGCTGATAAACCACTTGTGGGTACTGGCATGGAAGCAAACGTAGCGCACGACTCTGGTGTATGTGTGATCGCGAAACGTGGCGGACGCATTGAGTTTGTAGATGCATCACGTGTGGTTATTCGTGTCAACGAAGATGAAATGATCGCGGGTGAAGCAGGTGTAGATATCTACAACTTGATCAAATACACGCGTTCAAACCAAAACACATGTATTAACCAAAAAGTGCTTGTGAGCATGGGCGATAAAGTTGGCCGTGGTGACGTTCTTGCTGATGGTCCATCAACTGATGGTGGTGAATTAGCATTGGGTCAGAACATGCGTGTCGCGTTCATGACTTGGAACGGTTATAACTACGAAGACTCGATTTTATTATCTGAACGTGTTCTTCAAGAAGATCGTTTAACGTCAATTCATATTCAAGAATTATCATGTGTTGCGCGTGATACGAAGTTAGGTGCGGAAGAAATCACTGCCGATATTCCTAACGTAGGTGAAGCAGCGTTATCTAAACTTGATGAATCAGGTATTGTTTATATCGGTGCTGAAGTCGCAGCGGGTGATATTCTTGTTGGTAAAGTGACACCTAAAGGTGAAACACAATTAACCCCTGAAGAAAAATTACTTCGTGCAATCTTTGGTGAGAAAGCGGCAGACGTTAAAGATTCATCTTTACGTGTTTCTTCAAGCGTTAAAGGTACAGTCATCGACGTTCAAGTGTTTACACGTGACGGTATCGAGAAAGATGAACGTGCTCAAGCGATTGAGAAAGCGCAACTTGATGCTTATCGTAAAGACTTGAAAGAAGAATTCAAAATCTTCGAAGAAGCTGCTCGTGAACGTATTATCCGTTTGTTAAAAGGCCAAGAGTCGAATGGCGGCGGTACGACCAAGCGCGGTGATAAGCTATCTGAAGATGTATTGTCTGGTTTAGAGCTTGTTGATCTTTTAGAAGTTCAACCAACAGACGAAGGTATCGCTGAACGCTTAACTCAAATTCAAGTGTTCTTGAAAGAGAAGAGCTACGAGATTGATGAGAAATTTGCTGAGAAAAAACGCAAACTTTCTACAGGTGATGAGCTTACAACAGGTGTCTTGAAAGTTGTTAAAGTTTACTTAGCTGTAAAACGTCGTATCCAGCCTGGTGATAAAATGGCGGGTCGTCATGGTAACAAAGGTGTTGTATCAAACATCTTGCCTGTTGAAGACATGCCGCATGACATCCATGGTGTTCCAGTTGATGTCGTACTTAACCCATTGGGTGTACCATCACGTATGAACGTGGGTCAGATTCTTGAAACTCACTTAGGTATGGCTGCAAAAGGTCTTGGCGATAAGATCGACAAGATGATGAAAGAGCAACGTACCGTTCTTGAGCTTCGTGATTTCTTAGACAAGATTTATAACAAAGTTGGTGGCGAGCAAGAAGATCTTGATAGCTTAACTGATGAAGAAATCTTGGTGTTATCAGGTAACTTGCGTAAAGGTGTTCCTTTAGCTACGCCAGTATTTGATGGTGCAGAAGAAAGTCAGATCAAAGAGTTACTTGAGCTTGGTGGTATCTCACGTACAGGTCAAACAGTATTGTATGACGGACGTACAGGTGAGCGTTTTGACCGCCCAGTAACTGTTGGTTATATGTATATGCTCAAGTTGAACCATTTGGTTGATGACAAGATGCATGCACGTTCTACTGGTTCTTATTCACTTGTAACTCAACAACCGCTTGGTGGTAAAGCACAATTCGGTGGTCAGCGTTTCGGTGAGATGGAAGTCTGGGCACTAGAAGCTTATGGTGCTGCTTATACACTTCAAGAAATGCTTACTGTGAAGTCGGATGACGTTGAAGGTCGTACTCGCATCTATAAGAACATTGTAGATGGTAACCATTATATGGATCCGGGTATGCCTGAATCGTTTAACGTATTGACCAAAGAGATCCGTTCTTTAGGTATCAACATTGAACTGAAAAATGGTGACTAAACTTCACCATTGAATCTCCCTAAATCCCTCTTTATGAAAGAGGGACTTTCCCCCTTAGAAAAAGGGGGATCAAGGGGGATTAAAATTCAGTGAAAAAACAATATTTGTGACCCAGTCGTAGCCTGAAAAGCGCTTCGACACACGGAGAAAAAAATTGAAAGACTTGCTCGATATCATGCGCAAAAAGACGGATTCAGATGGTCATGCTCCAGTAGAGTTTGACCGTATCCGTATTGGTCTTGCGTCACCAGAAATGATTAAGTCATGGTCTCACGGTGAAGTTAAAAAGCCAGAAACCATTAACTATCGTACGTTTAAACCAGAACGTGATGGTTTATTCTGTGCCAAAATCTTTGGTCCAGTAAAAGATTACGAATGCTTGTGTGGTAAATACAAGCGTATGAAATATAAAGGCGTCATTTGTGAAAAATGTGGCGTTGAAGTAACAACTGCAAAAGTTCGTCGTGAGCGTATGGGTCACATCGAGCTTGCTTCTCCAGTTGCGCATATTTGGTTCTTGAAATCATTACCAAGCCGTATCGGTTTATTACTTGATATGACTTTACGTGATATCGAACGTGTATTGTACTTCGAATCTTATGTGGTTACTGATCCTGGCATGACGCCAATGGAAAAGTACCAACTTCTTAACGATGAAGAATACTTCACTGCGTTAGAAGAACATGGTGACGAATTCAGCGCGAAAATGGGTGCAGAAGCAGTTCAAGATTTGTTGAAAGACATCGATCTTGAAGCTGAAATTTCTCGTTTACGTGAAGAAATTCCAAACACAACTTCAGAAACGAAGCTTAAAAAAGCCTCTAAACGTTTGAAGTTGATGGAAGCGTTCAAAGAGTCGAACAACAAGCCAGAATGGATGGTGATGAATGTACTTCCAGTACTTCCACCTGATCTTCGCCCGTTGGTACCGCTTGAAGGTGGTCGTTTCGCGACTTCTGACTTGAACGATCTTTATCGTCGTGTGATCAACCGTAACAACCGTTTAAAACGTCTTCTTGACCTTGCTGCACCAGACATTATCGTACGTAACGAAAAACGTATGTTACAAGAGTCTGTAGATGCGTTATTGGACAATGGTCGTCGTGGTCGTGCTATTACCGGTTCGAACAAACGTCCGCTTAAATCTTTGGCTGATATGATCAAAGGTAAGCAAGGTCGTTTCCGTCAAAACTTACTTGGTAAGCGTGTTGACTACTCTGGTCGTTCGGTAATTACTGTAGGTCCAACTTTACGTTTACACCAATGTGGTCTTCCGAAGAAAATGGCACTTGAATTATTCAAGCCGTTTATCTTTGCTAAGCTACAAGCTTCTGGCCAAGCAACAACCATTAAAGCTGCGAAGAAAATGGTTGAGCGTGAAACTCCTGAAGTTTGGGACGTTCTTGCATCTGTAATTCGTCAACATCCAGTGATGTTGAACCGTGCGCCAACACTTCACCGTTTAGGTCTTCAAGCATTTGAACCTATTCTAATTGAAGGTAAAGCGATCCGTTTACACCCACTCGTTTGTGCTGCGTTTAACGCCGACTTCGATGGTGACCAAATGGCGGTTCACGTTCCATTAACACTTGAAGCTCAATTAGAAGCTCGTGCGTTAATGATGTCGACCAACAACATCTTGTCACCTGCCAACGGTGAGCCGATCATCGTACCTTCTCAGGACGTTGTCTTGGGCTTGTATTACATCACACGTGATGCAATCAATGCCAAAGGTGAAGGTATGGTGTTTGCGGATACTCACGAAGTAAACCGTGCACTTGCAACAGGTCAAGTTGACTTACATGCACGTGTAAAAGCACGTGTACACCAAACAGTGATTGATGAAAACGGTAACCGTGAGCATCAAACTATTGTTGTAGATACGACACCTGGTCGTTGCTTACTTTGGGAAGTTGTTCCTGAAGGTATGGATTTCCAACAAATCAACGTTGAGATGACTAAAAAGAACATCTCTAAGTTGATTAACTCTTGCTACCGTAAATTAGGTTTGAAAGATACAGTTATCTTTGCTGACCAATTGATGTACTTGGGCTTCCGTCAAGCAACACGTTCTGGTGTTTCTGTGGGTATGGAAGACATGTTGATTCCGCCACAAAAACAAGCAATTATCGAAAAAGCAGAAGTTGAAGTTCGTGAAATTGAACAACAATTCGAGCAAGGTTTCGTAACTGCGGGTGAGCGTTACAACAAAGTTGTCGATATTTGGGCGCGTACTAACGACCAAGTTGCCAAAGCGATGATGGACAACTTGTCATTCACGACTGTTAAAAACAAGCAGGGTGAAGACGAGAAGCAAAAATCATTCAACAGTATCTACATGATGTCTGACTCAGGTGCCCGTGGTTCGGCAGCTCAGATCCGTCAGCTTGCAGGTATGCGTGGTTTGATGGCGAAACCAGATGGTTCGATCATTGAGACACCGATTAAAGCAAACTTCCGTGAAGGTTTGACAGTACTTCAGTACTTCATTTCAACACATGGTGCGCGTAAAGGTTTGGCCGATACAGCACTTAAAACAGCAAACTCTGGTTACTTGACACGTCGTCTGGTCGACGTTGCGCAAGACTTGGTTATTACTGAGCCAGATTGTGGTACGCTGGAAGGTCTTGTAATGACTCCGTTCATTCAAGGTGGCGATGTCATTGAGCCATTAAGTGTACGCGTATTAGGACGTGTAACTGCTGAAGACGTGAAAAAAGCGGGTTCAGATGAAGTTGTTCTTCCACGTAACACATTGATTGACGAAAAAATCGCGGCGTATCTTGAAGATGCGGGTGTCGATGAAGTTAAAGTACGTTCAGTTGTAAACTGTGCTTCGACTTTCGGTGTATGTGCTAAATGTTATGGTCGTGACTTGGCGCGTGGTCACTTGGTAAATCCAGGTGAATCTGTCGGTGTTATGGCTGCGCAATCAATTGGTGAACCTGGTACACAGTTAACCATGCGTACATTCCACGTAGGTGGTGCTGCAAGCCGAACGTCTGCTGCAAATAGCGTACAAGTACGTAACAAAGGTACAGTTCGTTTCCATAACGTTAAAACTGTTCAACATGCCAAAGGTCACTTGGTGTCTGTTTCACGTTCAGGTGAAATCGGTATCGCTGATGATTTAGGTCGCGAACGTGAGCGTTATAAACTTCCATACGGTGCGTCTATCTTGATTAAAGATGGTCAACCTGTAGAAGGCGGCGGTATTGTTGCAACTTGGGATCCGCATACACATCCATTAGTTACAGAAGTTGCTGGTAAAGCACGCTTCAGCCAAATTTCGGATGGCGTAACTGCAACATCGAAAACTGATGATGCAACGGGTATGACCACTGTTGAAATTTTACCTGTAACAGCACGTCCTGCTTCTGGTAAAGATTTGCGTCCTGCAATCGTGTTGGATACAACCGATGGCGGCGAACAGTTCTACTTCTTGCCACAAAACACGATCGTAACTGTTCGTGATGGTGAGACGATCGGTGTTGGTGACGTTATTGGTCGTGTGCCACAAGAAACTTCACGTACTCGTGATATTACCGGTGGTCTGCCACGTGTAGCTGACTTGTTCGAAGCACGTAAGCCGAAAGAACATGCAATTCTTGCTGAAATCTCAGGTGTTGTAAGCTTTGGTAAAGAAACCAAAGGTAAGAACCGTTTAGTGATTACACCAGATGATGGCTCTGAAATTTATGAAGAGTTGATTCCAAAATGGCGTACCATTAACGTGTTTGAAGGTGAGCATGTGAACCGTGGTGAAACCATTTCTGATGGTCCACAAAACCCACATGACATCTTGCGTTTGAAAGGTGAAGTTGCATTAACCAACTACATCGTGAACGAAGTTCAAGACGTTTACCGCTTACAAGGTGTAAAAATCAACGATAAGCATATCGAAGTAATCGTTCGTCAAATGTTGCGTAAAGTTGACATTACCGACGGTGGCGATACAAGCTTTATCAAAGGCGAACAAGTGGATTACATCCGCGTTGTGGGCGAAAACCAAGCGGTATTGGCTCAGAACAAGTTCCCTGCGAAGTATGAACGTCAATTGATGGGTATTACCAAAGCATCGCTTTCTACTGACTCGTTCATCTCTGCTGCATCGTTCCAGGAAACAACACGTGTGTTAACTGAAGCGGCTGTAACAGGTAAAGAAGATGATTTACGTGGCTTGAAAGAAAACGTTGTTGTAGGTCGCTTGATTCCAGCAGGTACTGGTCTTGCATACCACTTAGAGCGTCGTCGTCAAGAAGCAGAGGCTGCAGAGCATGAGCTTGTAAATGACTTCTCTGAAGTAGATCAAGCATTCTCTCAAGCTTTAAACGAAGATTCTTTCTAAGTTAAACAGCTTTTGAAATGAAGAAGACGCCTTAGGGCGTCTTTTTTTATATACTGAGTAGACCTCAGTCACAAACATTAAAAATGGCAGTTAAAATTAGAAATATATGGGTAGTTTTACTGGCAGTCATGTTCGTTCCCGTCTGTTTGTTGATGTTTTTACCTGCTCAGCCAGAAATGAATTGGCAGCACGATGTATTTCAATTCATCACAGAAAAATTAAAGATTCAAACGGGAAGGTTTGGTCCCTTGGCTTTTTATACTGTATCGGTGACTGCATATTTTTCACTATTGAGCAGCATTTGGGCCGTTTTTTTATTTTGCATGATTTGGCAAGAAGAGCGTGAAACTACACTTCAAACAACGCCCCAGACAGCGCAGTTTAAGTTGTGGGATGGAGTGCTTGTGGTTGTATGTATTCTTGGGTTTATCTGGTTTAGTTTTTCGATGATGCAATGGCATTTCGCGAAACAAGATATGACCATAGGTTTAGGTCGAAATGGCTATTTATTCCAATCCTTGTATCACTATCAACTTGGTATTGTCTTTGCTGAACTCTTTTTTATGCTTTTCTTGGTATTCAGCCAGCTGGCAATCTTGATGCTTGTTTATGCAAGTTATCATTTTCTCAAAGAAAAAATTAAATAAACAAAATTAAAATTCAGTATGAGGTATTTGATGGTTAACCCCTTGTTTTTAAAATTTTAACTAGAAAGCGGTTACTCAAAGATAGGCTTTTTTCATAACGCCTTTTTAAAACGATAAATCAACATGAAATTTCCCTCATCCTAGCCTTCTCCCAAAGCGAGAAGGGACTTCAATACCAATATAATTCACTCAACATGATTATCTTTTGCTTTATGAAAGCGACCTAATAATTTCTTATTAACATGAATGTTATTTAAATTAGATGGTGCATCTTTGATAATCAAAGACTACAAATGGCAACATGAAAATTTAATTTAATCCATAAATTAGTGTTTTCATACAATCAGTGGTAATCAATTGCATTTGTAAGTTCAGATAGAAAGGATGAATAACATGAAAAAAATAGTAATGACTATGATGTGTGTGAGTTTACCTATTGTGATGCTTACAGGTTGTGAAAACATGTCAGCAAATGATAAGCGTATTGCTTCAGCGGCCCTTGGTGGTGCTGTTGGTGGCGGTGTAGGTAATCATGCAGGTAATGGCGTTGGTGCTGCTGTTGGTGCAGGCGGTGGTGCTGCTGTAGGAAGCAAAGCCAATAATGGTTCAAATCGCAATGCAACCTATAGTGGTATTGGTGCGGGTATTGGCTCAGTCCTTGGTAAGGGTGTTCTTGGCGGTGATGCTGGTGCTGCAATTGGTGGCGCGATCGGTGGTGGTGCTGGTGCTGCTATTGAGCAAAATAAGTAAGCGTCTAAACCCAAGACTCAATAAAAATAAGCGCAACGTATTAGCATTGCTGATTACGTGATGCGCTTATTTTTTTATTCCTATTCATATCTAAGCTTAAAAGATCTGACCATCTTAGTACTATTGCGGCATCCTATTGATATTTCGCATTAGCAAGACTGATTTTAATCTTGTTTAGCGTTTTAAGGGGTGGGGGTTTTTACGACGGATATATACGGTTTTTTGTACCTCAGCAATTCTTAAACCAGAATCATCAAAAATATTCACGGTATAGTTACGATAGACTGGATTATAGTTTTCCGCTAAATCTTTGACATGTTCGATTTCAATCGCATCTAAACGAATATCTGCATAAACCGTACTACGTCCAGGGGAAAGGAAATTGATGCTTGCGGTTTTATCCCAAACCATATATTTCGGACCCAGATGATGCATTAAAAGAAGCATATAAAATGGATCAACCATTGAATACAAACTACCGCCAAAGTGCACACCAACAATATTTTGATTGCTATGTGTCAGTGGCATTTTGACCCGAACATGATAGTTTTTTAGATCAATTTTTTCGATTTCAATCCCTGCACCTTTATATGGAGAAAAATGATTCAACATAAACTTGGAAACAAATGGGATTGTCTGTAGTTTTTTGATTAGCGCATTCATGGTCAATTCTAGTTATCGATTTTTAAACCATAATAAAGAACTGAATGGAATGTGGCATTGATCCAAATGCCCTCTACAACGAAATCACAGCCAATGGTAAAACAATAAAAGGTGACTCAATGCAAGTGCAAACTTATTGGATATCCACACAAGATAAGCAAAAACTTTATGCAAAAACATGGGGTAATGCTGAAAACCCTGCATTGGTTTTGGTGCATGGCTATCCTGATAATCAGGAAGTTTGGGAACCGATTATTGAACAATTGATCTCAAAATTTTACATCATTACTTATGATGTGCGTGGGGCAGGACAGTCTTCTGTACCGAAACGAATTCGTGATTATGGCTTAGCACGCTTATCTCTGGATTTAGAGTGCGTGGTAAATGAGCTACTGCCCAATCGTAATTTTCATCTTGCAGCGCATGACTGGGGCTCGATTCAGTCGTGGGAATCTGTGACTGAACCTAAATTTAAAAATCGTATTTTGTCTTATACCACCATGTCTGGACCTTGCTTAGATCATGCTGCTTTTTGGATGCGCGAACAGTTCTTGCATGAAAAGCCTAAATTTTTTAAGCAGTTATTTAAATCTTGGTATATCGTTGCATTCCAGTTACCATTTCTTGCACCGACCGTTTGGCATTTCTTTAGTCCACAACGCTGGGGCGCAATTTTAACGCAACTTGAGAAAAAGAAAGGCTTACCGTTAAACCAAAATATTGCAAAAGATGGTGAACATGGTATCGGACTATACCGTGCTAACTTTCTTCCACGTTTAACTCGACCACGTGAGCGTTATGCAGTATGTCCTGTACAGGCTGTTGTACTGTTAAGAGATAAATTTGTAAGCCCAGAATTGATTGATGAAGTGCCTAAATGGGCAACAGATTTTGAACGTGTAGAAGTTGATGCAAACCATTGGGCAGTACTTAGCCAACCACAAGACATTGCACAATATATTCAAACATTTGCACTCAAAAATAGTGAGAGTTGATTCGCTTAAAATGATGTGAGCTCTTATAAAAATAGGCCATGTTTTCACATGGCCTATTCATTTTATGACCAGTTCGACTAAATTACAGCTTCATTGTAGTGAATCTGATAAAATATCGGCTTTCAAATTTTCGTAAATTTCTCCATGAATGCTGTCGTTATTGCGATTGCCGTGATGTTTATCTTGTCACTGGCACGAGTTTCTGTTGTTTTAACATTGGTTATTTCAGCAATTATAGGTGGGTTGGTTGCAGGTTTAAGTCTGTCAGATACAGTTACAGCATTTAATGCGGGCTTAGGTGATGGTGCAGAAGTTGCCTTGGCATATGCGGTATTAGGCGCTTTCGCTTTGGCACTTTCAAAGTCAGGCTTGCCCGATTTATTGGCATATAAACTGATTGGCTTACTCGGTATGGAAGCCACGCAGAAACAAGCAACCAAAGTAAAATTCTTATTATTGGGTATTTTACTGATTGCCGCGATTTGTTCACAAAACTTAATCCCTGTGCATATTGCGTTTATTCCTGTGCTTGTTCCACCGTTATTAAAAGTGATGAATCACTTGAAACTCGACCGTCGTGCCGCAGCATGTGTACTGACCTTAGGTTTGGTCGGCACATATATCTTCTTGCCTGTAGGCTTTGGTGCAATTTTTCTTGAACAAATTCTGATGGGGAATATCAACAAAATTGGCGCTGCTTATCATTTGCATGTTGAAAGAAGCATGATGCCTATGGGAATGGCTATTCCTGTATTGGGTATGGTGATTGGTACTTTATTTGCCGTTTTTGTCAGTTATCGTAAACCGC
Source organism: Acinetobacter sp. Root1280 (assembly GCF_001425285.1). Taxonomy (NCBI): domain Bacteria; kingdom Pseudomonadati; phylum Pseudomonadota; class Gammaproteobacteria; order Moraxellales; family Moraxellaceae; genus Acinetobacter; species Acinetobacter sp. Root1280. Next base: position 17,605 of record NZ_LMED01000025.1, read on the forward strand.
GTATTTATGTTGATCGTAATGTTGCGCCAATTACCACGATTGATTTAGATAAACCACTTCGTGCGGTAAATGTTGAGGTATTAAAAGCTGATGGCATTGCCTTAGAGCAAGAAGCCAAACAAGAAGCTCCTGTGATTGCCAAGAAAACTATTCTTATGGCATTGCTGGCAATCATTTTAACCCTGATCTCTCAATTGTATTCAGGCTCGATGATTCTTGGTGGATTGGTTGGATTCTCTGTTCTTTCTGCCGCAGGGATTTTTAAATGGCAAGAAGCGGATGATGTTTTTGTACAAGGGATGCGTATGATGGCATTGGTCGGTTTTATTATGATCTCTGCCGCGGGTTTTGCATCTGTGATGACCCATACTGGGGACATAAATCAGTTGGTTAACGGTGTTGTTCATTTGATTGGTGACAATAAAGCGCTGGCTGCTTTCTTGATGTTATTTATTGGATTATTTGTGACGATTGGAATTGGTTCATCATTTTCAAGTGTGCCTGTACTTGCAGTCATTTATGTTCCTTTATGTGTACAATTCGGCTTCTCTCCGCTTGCAACTGTTGCCTTAATTGGTACTGCGGCAGCACTAGGAGATGCGGGTTCACCAGCTTCAGATTCGACCTTAGGACCTACTGCTGGTTTGGGTGTAGATGGGCAACATGATCATATTTGGGATACAGTTGTTCCAACATTTATCCATTTTAATATTCCATTATTGGTGTTTGGCTGGATTGCAGCGATGGTTTTATAAGCCGGCATTGATCAAACATAAGGAGATTCATTAAATGATTGATGAATCTCCTTTTTTTATGGTTATTTAGTCTGAAATAACTTGTGTTTGCGAGAAATTTCCTATAAATATTAAAAAATAAAATAATAGTTATGATTTTATTTATTTAAAATAACTAACCAATTGATAATATTATCTTGATTAAAATACTTGGTTTTAATTAAATAAACTTGATTAATTAAGTTGGGTTTAAAAACCAACCATATTGATATGGTTAAAATAAATTTACTTATATAACAATTATTTGAAAATATATGATAATTTTTGATTTAAATAAATGTTGCAATATTATTAATACCTATGTTTAATGCTTATTAATAACAACGCTGGGGTATTTATAATGTTAAAGCAAACTGCTCTTATTGCATTAATGGCAATTTCTTCTGCTTCATTTGCAGATTGGCAAGTCAAAGTTGGTGGTTCGGTGATTGCACCAACACAAGACACCAAAGTTGCTGGTGTTGGGACTGTGAAGGCAGACCATGAATATGCTTTTACACCTTCTGTAGAATATATCTTTGGTGAAACACCTTTCTCTGCGGAAGTTTTATTAGCTACACCAATTAGCCACGATGTGAAATTAGATGGTGAAAAAGCAGTTAACCTTAAACACTTACCACCAACTGTAACGTTTAAATATAACTTTAAAAACTCTACACGTTTTACACCGTATATTGGTGTTGGTGGTACAGCATTCCTTGCATGGGATGAGGAATCATCTGGGGCATTGGCGGGCACTAAGGTTAAAGTTAAAGAAGATTTTGGTTTTGCTGGTCAAATCGGTTTTAACTTCCAACCTGCTGATGCAAAAAATTGGGGTGTTTTCTTTGATGCCCGTTATGCTCAATTAAGCCCAGAAGTGACTGTTAAAGCGGGTAATACCACTGCTGCAAAATTTGATTTAGATATTGATCCAGTTATCTATACTTTGGGTTATAGCTATAGATTCTAAGTTCGCTTTAGAATCATAAAAAACTCGGTAAATTTACCGAGTTTTTTTATTTTTACAGAGCCTTATATATTGAAACAAGAAGCAATAAAAAATAGTTATTTTTAGCTATATAAGCGCCGATTAAATCCATTTAATCTATCAGAACATCAATAAGACTTTGACATGATATGAAAAATTTAATTTTTATAATATTTGTAGGGTTAAGCAGTAGCACTATAGCCAATGCTGCAAGTTTTAATTGTGAGCGTGCCCAGACCAAAAGCGAACATGCCATTTGTGAGCATCGCAGTTTAAACGATGCAGATGTCAAAATGGCGACCACCTATACCATTATCCGTAAACTCGTTCCGATGGGAACACGGGGCGTGATACAGGATCAGCAAGTGAAATGGTTACAACTGCGCAATCAATGTCAGGACAATCTACGTTGTTTAACCGATGCGTATCAGATGCGCCAGCAAAAACTAGAGATTTATATGAATCGAGTTTACCAACAAGGCCCATTTTAAAAAAAAATAAATTTGCCTATTGAAATATGCTTAAACCACTCCATTTCTAATGCATTCAATAAAAAAGCGTTATGAATTTACGGAGTGATTTTATGAGTGAACAGAACGTACAACACAGTTCAAAAAAGCATAGCTTTCAAGCAGAAGTGGCTCAGCTTTTACATTTAGTGACGCATTCACTTTATTCTAACCCTGAAATTTTCCTACGCGAGCTGATTTCAAATGCTTCAGATGCATGTGATAAGTTGCGTTTTGAAGGAATTAACCATCCTGAATATTATGAGAATGATCCAGACTTACATGTTCGTGTAAGCCTAGATAAAGATGCTAAAACAATCACCATCTCAGATAATGGTATTGGTTTAAGCCAACAGGAAGCAATTGATAACTTAGGGACGATTGCTAAATCAGGCACCAAAGACTTTATGTCAAAGCTATCTGGTGACCAAAAAGCAGATGCGCAACTGATTGGTCAGTTTGGTGTAGGTTTTTATTCTGGTTTTATCGTTGCTGATAAGATTACCGTTGAATCTCGTCGTGCAGGTTTAGATGCCTCAGAAGGTGTACGTTGGATCAGTGGCGGTACAGGTGATTTTGAAGTTGAACAAATTGAGAAGACTTCACGTGGAACATCGATTATTTTGCATTTACGTGATGATGCGCTGGATTATTTAGAATCTTATAAAGTTAAACAAATTATCAATAAATACTCTGACCATATCAGCTTACCTATCGAAATGCAGAAGGAAGTTTGGCAGGAAGAAGAAGCTGCTGAAGGCGAAGAGAAAAAACCAGGTCATTATGTTAAAACAGATGAATGGGAAGCGATTAACTCAGCAAGTGCTTTGTGGACACGTAGCAAAGGCGAAATTACTGAAGAGCAGTATGTAGAATTCTATAAGAATTTAACTCATGACTTTGATGCACCATTGGCTTGGGCACATAACCGAGTTGAAGGCAGCACTGAATATACCCAATTGCTTTATATTCCAAGTAAAGCACCAAGTAATATTTTCACACGTGAAGCTAAAGCAGGCATCAAACTTTATGTAAAACGTGTATTTATTATGGATGATGCAGACAATCTGATTCCAAATTATCTACGTTTTGTACAAGGTGTGGTGGATAGTGCTGATCTGCCGCTTAACGTAAGCCGTGAGATTTTACAAGAAAGCCGTGATGTGAAAACCATTCGTGAAGGAAATGCACGTCGTGTATTGACAACATTGGATGCTTTAGCAAAATCAGAAGATCAGGCTGACCAAGACAAATTTAAAACCTTCTATGCTGAGTTTGGTTCAGTAATCAAGGAAGGTTTAGGTGAAGACTTTGGTAATCGTGAACGTATTCTAAAACTTTTACGCTTCTCTACTTCGAGCAATGATGAAGTTTCAACATCATTGGAAGCGTATAAAGCACGCATGAAAGAAGGGCAAAAAGCCATCTATTATGTGACTGCCGATAGCTTAGCGGCTGCAAAAAACTCACCACAACTTGAATTGTTCCGTAAAAAAGACATTGAAGTTTTGCTTATGGCAGACCGTGTTGATGAATGGGCGATGGAGTTTGTGCATGACTTTGATGGTACACCTATGCAAAATGTCGCAAAGGGTGCAGTCGATCTTGGTGATTTACAAGATGCTGAAGAGAAAAAAGCACTTGAAGCTGCCGCAGAACAGTTTAAACCTGTGGTTGAAAAACTCTCTGATTCATTAAAAGCCAAGACCAAAGAAGTGCGTGTGACAACGCGTTTGGTGGACTCACCAGCATGTCTAGTGACCAGCGATGGTGAGCTTTCTCCACAATTGATTCGTATGTTAAAACAAGCGGGTCAGGCTGTACCTGAATCTAAGCCAATTCTGGAAATTAACCCAGAACATCCTTTAGTGAAAAAATTGGAAGGTTCGGCACAGTTTGATGATTTAGCCAATGTGATCTTTGATCAGGCCGTAATTGCTGAGGGTGGTTTACCTGATGATCCTGCGGAATATGTAAAACGTATTAACAATTTATTGCTTAAATAAGTCGTCATTTGTTTTAACAGAGCCTATCTTAGAGATAGGCTTTTTTATTAATAAGATTAAATGAATAAATTTAAAAGAATTCAATGTATAGGCTGTTCTGTATTACTCAGTTTAGCTACAACAGTAGTGATGGCATATGAACTTCCAGCTGTTGAAAAGCGCAATGCAAATACCACAGATCTTTCAGTACATAACGCCATGTTCTTACGACAAAACACACAGGCAGCTGTGATTGGTATATTGAAAAAAAATGGTCAGAACTATGAACTTGCAGCTAGCGATGGGAAAGGGGGAATGGCGCTACCTATAGCAGTACATCCAAGCCTTAAAATAGACGATGCTTTAGTCGATAAAGAAGTTAGGGCGATTGGGCGAATGACTTACGAAACAATGTATATGCCAAATTCAAGCGACTTTGGTCCCGCTTATAGTTTTACTTTTGAATTTTTTTCAATTGCCTCATTGAATTAAAAGGATATAGCAGGCGTTTTATAAACAGCAGTGGATAAGTCGAAACTTATCCACAGTTCAGCTTAAAGATTCAGCTTATGCTTAAAATAACGCTTCTAAACGGACCAAAGCACTTGGGAAATGGCTACGATCTTCACGACGATCATTAAAATAATTTAAATCACCTTGTACGTAAAACCATTCACGCCAAACAGGTTGTCGCCAAGACACAAAAGGCCCCCAACTGTTTAATTTAAGATCATTATCATTATAATAACCGCCAGTGTAGATACCGTAGTTAAAGCGATTGTTTTTAAAGAACTGATGTTGACGATAAGTACGGTTATCCCAAGTTAAATCATCGTCTTGTTCATCTGCATACGTCACATAGAATTGGTTAGAAATAAAGGGCTGATTGGGGCGAGCATGGGTTAGCTCTAAGTTGGTTCTTAAATAGTTTTCACTGTCGATTCCATAGCGATAAATTTGTTCTGCATGAAAAGTAAAATCATTCCCCAGTTTCCAATCTTTTTGAGCCTTTAAACGTGCATAAATATCATCGCCTGAACGAATACCAAGATCTGCATCTAAGTCAAAAGGTAAGCGTTTAGAAAGCTGTGACCAACGTAAAGCAATCGAGCTGTTATCATCACGAATTTGTTTACCATCCACTCGTTTATCTGGATCACCATCAGCATGATTATTATTGATCGCAATATTATTGGAAATTTCATCATCTAATGAATCATCACCAAAGACCACACTTAAACGGTTTTCAAGTGTGGGTAATTTTACTTTGCCTCGGATACGTGGATTGACATCATAACCATCATGTTTGTTCCATTGATTATCAACAATGATCCGCAACGTTGCTGATGCTGGATGTGCAGGATCAGTTTTTCCAAACCAGTTGTCCATTTTATTGGCTGTACGGTCTGCCCAGTTGCTAATTTTTTTCTGCTTTTTGTCGGCCCAGGTTTGATCTTCTGTTGCATCAGTTGGAGGAACAATAACCTGATTAGATTGTTCTGGGAAAATGGTCGGTGTTGAGTCAACAATTTTTGGAATATAGTTGAGCAAGCCGATCTCATTGTCTTTGGTGGTGGCTAAAGAAGGTTGCTGATCGACTTTCCCCGTTTTAGCATTCGCTTCAAGACTGCTATTTACTTCTGCAAATGCAGCGTTCCCAAAAAAACCGCCTAATATTAAGACATAAGGTAGTTTTGAGAAGATTGATATTTTATTCATATGCACACTTCTTAAACTTTGAATCATTCAGTTTTTAATTTTCAGTATAACTATGCCTTAAAAAAACACTGAATTTCAATGGAATCGCTATTTTAAGTACAAAAAACATAAATTTATTTAAAATGAAACGCATTCTATCAGCGATATCGCGAACCAAAGCGCAGTTTAAGCTGTTTTTTAATAGATCAGTGCTTTTATTATCCACAGCCCAATTGTAGTAAAGCTTTTAAGCTAAAAATTCTTTTGCGTATTGAAAGTTCCTTCTCCCTCTGGGAGAAGGCTAGGATGAGGGGGATTTTATGTTGATTTATAGTTTTAAAAAGGACTTATGAAAGAAGCCTAATATAGTCAATCTATCAAAAAATTTACACAAAAGAATATAATTTCTCTTAATTAATATTTTTAGTAAAATCAATTGAATGGAAAATTTTTTGATTATAAAAAGCTTGCAATGCCACACCTTACATTCAAAGTTTAAATCTTTTGCTGGGCGAGGGGTACGTCCTATACCCCCGCCCAACAGCGACATCCCTGTCGCCCCACGATAGGATAACCATCTATGATTCAAAAGCACAAAAAAAGAATTGATAACTAATAGTTTTAAAAAGCTCATACAAAAATATAAGCTTCATTTCTGATCAATCACTTGATGCAAATCACTTGTATTAATAATTAGGTGGTTTGACTATAGCTGTCATGCACGTTTGAAAATCGAGAATGAAGAAAAATTATACGCTGTTGTGGATAACTTTAATTTTATCCTCAAGGCCGATTTTATTGTAGCATAAACAAAAACACCTCCAAAAGAGGAGGTGTTGTGTCTTAAAAAATAAGAAAATTAAAAAAAGAAACTACAGCGCATGAATTTCGTGGGAACGAAAAATATTTACAGATCTTAGTCTAAGAAAAACACGATGAATAGTTCCTTTTCTGCAACGCTGTATTGCAAAAATGGCACGTAAAATTTTAAAAAATGACCTATTAAAAATAAGGCATAGAAATCATTCAATATATTTTTATGATCAGTTTATGTTGGTTTTTTAACCATTTTCTTAAATATTACTATGCTTATTGAATACTGAAGAAACTCCTTCAAGGAATTTCTCCAGTAGCTGATTTTATTTGTTGGGAACTTCACAAGAGTTATCAGCACAAACAGGGCCATCCTGTTGCTCGATTTCAGCATCATTCGCAGTTTCAAGGGCTTTTTCTAACACTTGTACAAAGACTTCACGTGGTTGAGCACCTGCTAAAGCCACCCGCTGATCAAAGACAAAGAATGGTACACCTGTTACTTTTAATTGTTCATGAGCAACTTGTTCATCGAATTTTACAAAGTCAGCATATTCTTCAGAGTCTAGAACATCATCAACTTCTATTGGATTTAAACCAATACGAGATGCGACATCTTCAATTGTTTCACGCTCACCAATCGGTAGACCTTGTGTCATATAGCTATAGAAAAAAGCTTCTTCTGCTTCTGAACCTAAACCCTTACTTTGTGCAAGGTGAATGATACGATGGGCATTAAAGGTATTTCCTGAGTTGGCATTTTCCCAGTTAAATTGGATGCCTTCTTCTTTTGCCATTGCTGCAATATTGCGTTGCATATCTTCAACTTCAGGGATGCTACGTCCATATTTCTGCGCAAGACGTTCAGAATTTGAAACTTCTTGACGCGTAGGTGCTTCAGGATCAAGTTCAAAACTGTGCCAATGGACTTCAAGTTCAATACCTGCTTGTTCAGCAGCAGCTTCTAAACGTTTTTTACCGATATAGCAAAAAGGGCAAACCACATCTGACCAAATATCTACGCGCATGGGAAATCTCTACAATCTAATTCTGGATTATGATGGGGTTTGTTTGCATAAATTTAAAGTGAAACTTTTAAGCGATGCTCATTTTAAGCTTATTCAGCGAAGGTTATTTATTGTTATTTTGCATAATTAATATACAAAAAAGAGTTGCTTAGGATATTCTAAGTAATCTATAAGGATGTTCGGGGTTTGGTATGCGTCGACTTTTGATTGTTTTCGGTATCATTTTTCTGGCTGTTATTGGATTTTTCTACTATGACCATAGTTCAATAAAGAATGAAGAAGCCAATCGCCAAGCATTTGATTTGGTGATGACTGAAAAAATGCGGCAACTTTCTGAACAAGCTCAAGACCGTTCTAAACCAGTAAATATTGATATCCATGATAATCGGCTCAAAGGTGATTACAAAACCATGTCTGAGTTTTTATTGAAATATTGGGCCAAGAATGTTGATACACGAAACACTTATTTAAATCAGCTCGCAGCGGCCAAATGGGATCATTTTTTAGATGTAAATCGTTTGGATGCAGACCGTAAACAGAACTATGTAGAAACAACACAGATGCTGGTGACTGTACGACAAGCAATGCAGCAATATCAGCAAAAAAATAGACAAAATAAAACCGAGGCTTTAAACGAATTAAAAAAAATAGATTTGCGTAAAGACCTCAAGAAACCCTTACAGGATAAGCTTGAACAGAATGCTGAACTTGACCCTGAAAATACCTTAATCTTAAATGAGCTACAAATTTTAGGTAAAGCTGAAACCATGTTTGATTTGTTAAAAAAATATGAGTGGCAGAAGCAGGGCAATCAAATTTTGTTTAAGGAAGATGCTCAAGTAAAACAGTTTAACCAGTTGTTTCAGGATGTACTGAAATTGAATAGCCAAATCAATCAGAAAAAAGAGCAAAATGCGGAAGTATTAGAAGAAGCCTTGTAAATTTTAGAAGTAGATGAATGAAAAATATAAAAATATGGTTGTTTTTTACAATGTTTATACTGCTATTGCTGGGTGGGATTGGCTATGTCTACCAGACGCCAATTCTCGTTCAGCAGGATTGTAAAAGTGTTGCTTTATATCGCTATCATTTTGGTGTTTATCAAATTGATCAAGACACAATTCTGGATGCCGATACTTATAAAAAGGTTTATGGATGGAAGCATTTTTTAGGCTTAGCCCCTATTTTATGTGCTGAACAAATTGAGTATGACCAATGTGTCGTGGAGGAAAAGCAAGCGGCTTTAAATGCTGAGCAGGAAAAACAGCAATGGAGCCTTGTGCGGGACAATTTATATATCAATCCTCAACGAGAATTGGCTTTAAAGTTTCCTTATGCAAATCGTTGTAGCATGTTTCTATCTGAACATGTTCTGCCCAGCAAAAGCCTGTCGATCATGGGTGAGCGTTTTTATCGACATTTGGGTTTTGGTGGTGAAGATGGGCCTTCTTTGAATGACACTATAGATTTAGCGAGCTTCAAGCAGTTAAACCCTTCTAATTTGTATAAAGATAAACGGCATGTTTATCGCTACTTTAGCATGCTGGATGGGGGCAGTTTTTCTATTTTAGAGGGTGCAGATGCCAGTAGTTTTGAGTTGCTCGGAGATTGCTATGCAAAAGACAAACACAATATTTATGAAGAACGTTTTGGCAAACTTGACGATGCTGATTATGCAAGTTTTAAAACTAAATCTGATGCGGGATGTATTGCACAGGATAAAAATGGCTATTGGTTTTGGAATGATCGAAAAGCTTGGAAGGATATGAATAGTGAAGAAAAAGAGCGAGTCAAAGCGCTTCAATGAGGTTGATCTCGATTAGCGCTTGGTTTCTTCAATTTTTCCTTGCATTAAAAAAGATGCTAATAAGCTTTGAGATTTTTTGAGTTTGACTAACTTTTCTGAAATATGTTCTAACTCCATTTCTAATGTCTCTTTGGCAACTGGGCATAAGGTAAGTTTTTCCTCAGCCAAATCGAAACATGGCAATAATAATTTAATGTCTTTTAAATGCATGCCGGCATCATTGAGAACTTTAATTTTTTGAATATCCTCGATGTTTGCTTGATTATAATCTCGATAGTGATTCGCTGTTCGTTGCGGACGAATTAATCCTAGCTCTTCATAATAACGGAGCATACGCGGGCTGACTTGAGTTATTTCAGCAACTTTAGCAAGATTCATAATAGACCTCTTATAAACTGAAATGGATCAGTTGAAAAAATTTATCGGTGGCTCTATTCAAGCTGTTGAATGAGCAAAACCTATTTAATCTTTATTTCAGAATTTTAACAGTATTTACCGTTTATCTGAGCTTTAGTGAATCTCGCTATAATTTGTTATAGCCTATTTAATAGACAATATTAAATGTATTGAATCATTTTATTGAATTTATAGGATGATTTATTTTTTAGGTGAAATGTATGAACTTTATCAAAGTTTCGATACTTGCAACGGCTCTTTCTGTTTGGTTACCCACTGTACAGGCAGAAGAAGTTGCCTCATTGCCTACCATTAAAGTGATGGCGGATTCTGAACTGCGTCAAGAAGCTGTAGGTGTTGTTCCTTATCAAGAAGATAAAAATGTGCGTGAAGCATTGCAGCATCAAATGATTAAAAGTGAGCAAGATATACAGAATACTGTTATTGGTGATAATTTTTCTGTGGTTGAGATTCAACCACCAGCGCCTATACCTGACATGACCCAGCTTTCGCCTGCGTTGCAACAATATGTCTTAGCAGTTGCGACTGGTTTGCAATCTTCAGACCCAACCAGTGGTATTTTTGAGATGCTTAAACAATTTGATATTGATCGTAATAATGTCGATGCTCTTCGTAATGGAACAATTAAATTGAATGTAGATCCCAATTTATTGAAACAGTTAACAGATAATAAATGGCTAATGAAGTAATGAGGAATAATAGGTAAGAAAATAAGTAACTTGGCTAACAATAAAAATTTGTTATTATATCAATAACTTTATAATAATTGATGAATGCTTATGAGTACGAACTTAATTGCGCATTTAAAAAAGAAATGTGAAGAAGATGGAAACGTAGCAATTCTATTTGCACAATGGGAGTTTGATCAGAAACTTGTAGGCAAGGCATTAGAAAATATTGGTGGTTTTTATCCACATTTTAGTAATCATAACGCTTCACATTCACAGCAAATTTTAGTCAATATTGAGCGTATTTTAGGTAATGATATTGATTTACTCAGTGCTACTGATACATGGTTAATTCTTGAGGCAGCGTATTGGCATGATGTAGGCATGTTGGTTGATGCTAAAAATGCCAAAGCAGTGCATACAAATTCTGATTTCAATTTCATGATTCAAACTATAGCGAATGAAAAAGGACATGATCTGCAAAAATTTTGCCAAGCCTATGTTGAGCAAAATTGGTTATCGGCTGTTGGTACTGAAAGTCACCCTTTTGATGGTATTGAAAAGTATCGTCAATTAGTGGCTGAGTGGTTTAGACGTGGGCATGACAAGCGTGTTGGTAAAATCGTAGAAGATCCTTTTAAAGATTTAGGAATAACTTCACCAAGAACAGAACTTTTACCAAATCGAATTTATCGTTATTTAGGACAAATTTGTGTTTCTCATGGGATGAATTTTGATACTTTAATGGGAACACTTCCTTATAAGCAAACTGGTTTAGGTACAGAAGATTGCCATCCAAGGTTTATAGGATGTTTACTCCGTTTAGGTGATTTGTTTGATTTAGATGACAATCGTTTTTGCCCTGTCATGGCGAAGCACGTCAGTAATATGCCTTCTGTAAGTAAACACCATCATGATAAGCATTTATCTTTACGTGAATTTCAGCTAGATAAGCGGACAGTGAAACTTGTAGCAGAATGTCCTGATGAAATGTCTTATGTAGAAACCCAAAACTGGTTTGGTTGGATACGTGAAGAATTCCAAAATCAAATGTCTCAATGGAATTTAATTGTGCCAAGTTTGAAATTTGGCTCATTACCTACTATTGAACAATTAGATGTAAGAATGGAGGTGAAGTATCAAGATGGTGTAAAAAAAGAAAAAATACTTTTAAATAATAAACCAATGAAATTCACTATTGATGAAAAAAATGGTATGGAATTATTACAAGGAGCAAATTTATACAGTAGCCATTTAAGTATTTATCGAGAATTGATCCAAAACTCTATTGATGCAACCATGCTCCGAATTTGGTTAGAAGAAGATCAAGAAAAATTAAGAGGTTTAAATCCTTATCATGAAGACTTTAAAAAAATTTTAAAAAAATACCCTTTATCCCTTTCTATTGAACAAATAAAAAGTGAGTGTTCTCCAAAAAAAATTTGGCGATTTGTATTATCTGATAGTGGGGTAGGTATAAGCTGTAATGATCTTACTTATATGACTTATATGGCAGGTTCTAACAAAAATTTAGTAAAGAAAAGAATTATCAATAATATGCCTCTTTGGATGAGACCTTCTGGAGAGTTTGGAATAGGACTACATAGTGTTTTTTTATTAACAGAAAATTTGCCTGAAGAGTATAGAAGTATAAATTTTAAAACTAGAAGTTTACTTTCCAATGACTGTCTAGAAATACAGATGAATTCTCCACTTGGTATGAAAAATGGTTATTGTTTTATTACAAAAATAGATGATGTACAAGAAAAAATTGGAACGGAATTATCGTTTTTTATTCAAGATGATGAATTATTACTAAAAAAGGAAATATGTGGAACTGAAGAGTTTAATAGAATTTGGAATATTGACTTTAGATTTGAAAAAGCTAAAGAATATTTTTTACAAGATTCATTATTTAATATATGTAATAACTCACCAATTTTTTTAAAAGATTCTAATAATAGTAGACAGAAGATGGATTGGTATGAGACTAAAAATATAGCATATCGATTTTCTTTAAATAAACCTAGTGACTACCAAGAAATAATTGGCTTTAGAGGGCAGAATGCAAAGAATTCTATTATTTCTGATTGGAGAAATTTCCCATTTTATATGGCTTTGGATTATTATGGTTTAAAAGCTAATAAGTCATTAGAAATAAACAGAGATAATTGGAGGGGAGATTTTAGAAGCAGTATTGTTAGCGATATAAATGAAATTCTATTAAGTTATATTAAATCAGGAAGTGATGAAACTTATGAGAAAAGTGTCTTTGAAAAGATGTTGCTAAAAAACAAAACTAAAAATAAAAAATGGGGAGGTTTCAAATTTGATATAAATAATAAAAAAATTTCATGTCGTGATATGTTGGAATTTGGTGAAATTTATATTTATAGAAAAACATCAGACTATATGTTAAGAATATATTTTGATGGTGTAGACGGTAAATCAATATTACAAGTGAATAATCATACTTATAGGCAAATTGAAAAACTTTCAGAATACTTTTACGAACTTAATGAAAATGTTGAAATATATACTTTGGATGAATGTGTTGATACTGAAGCACATAATACAGAATATTTTGATATATTATTTATTTCAACAAATGGTTCTAAACCTATAGATGAATTTGAAGAATATATATATAGTTGGAATAAGGTACATATTAAAGAGTATATTGATGAAGAATTGAATGAAAATGATCCTATTGGTGTAACACTAAATTCTCATATTGAATTATTGAATAGTAAGAAAAAATCATATTTATTTTTTGATAATATAGATTTGATAAGTAATTTTAAAAATATATTTATTTATTTCGAGGGTAAGAAAAAAATTATTAGCCCATATCAATTTAATCAAAATGGTTTTCTACAATATACGGATTTAAAATCCTTAATAAATTTTATTGGTTATTATAAAGATGAAACTAATTTAGATTTAATAGAGCATGAGTATAAAATTTTTTCGAATTTGATTGATAAAAAAATTGATGAATTAAATTTTAGAAGTAAATTCTTAAGGTAAAAAACCCCGCACTAAGCGGGGTTCTTTTTTTACGTATTTAAAACTTAAACACGTTCAATAATTGTCGCGATACCTTGGCCAAGACCGATACACATCGTTGCAAGACCGATTTGAGTATCTTGTTGTTCCATTACGTTCAGCAATGTAGTGGTGATACGTGCGCCAGAACAACCCAATGGGTGACCCAATGCAATCGCACCGCCGTTTAAGTTGATCTTGTCTTGCTTGTCATAGATGTTCAAGCCTTTCATTACAGAAAGACCTTGAGCAGCAAATGCTTCGTTTAACTCGATGGTTTGGATGTCTTCCATCGTTAAGCCAGCACGTTTAAGCGCTTTCTGTGTTGCAGGAACAGGACCATAACCCATGATCGCAGCATCACAGCCTGCAATCGCCATAGAGCGAATCACAGCACGTGGCTTAAGACCTAAAGCTTGAGCACGTTCAGCAGACATTAACAACATTGCCGATGCACCATCAGACAATGCAGAAGAAGTCGCAGCAGTTACAGTACCACCTTTAGGATCAAATACTGGACGTAATGCTTTGAATGCTTCAAGGTTTGCATCTGGACGGATTACTTCGTCGATGTCGCAAAGGATTTTGAAGCCATTGGCGTCATGACCTTCAACACCCACGATTTCGTTTTTGAAACGACCTTCCTGAGTTGCAGCCCAAGCGCGACGATGAGATTCAACACCAAACGCATCTTGTTCGTCACGGCTAATGCCGTTCATACGACCTAACATTTCAGCAGTTAAGCCCATCATGTTAGATGCTTTCGCATAATGCTTAGATGCTTCTGGGTTAAGGTCGATGCCGTGCATCATACCAACGTGACCCATGTGCTCTACACCACCGATGATGAATACATCACCTTGGTTGGTTGCAATTTGCGCCGCAGCAGTATGGATTGACTGCATAGAAGAACCACAGAGGCGGTTTACAGTTTGACCACCAACAGTCTTCGGCAAGTCAGCCAATAACACGATGTTACGGCCAATGTTCATACCTTGTTCTAGGGTTTGGTTAACACAACCCCAGATCAAATCTTCAACTTCATTGACATCAAACTGGTTACGAGCAACTAAAGCACGAACCAATTCAGCAGATAAGCTGTCAGCACGTACATTGCGGAACATACCGTTTTTGGTTTTACCCATTGCAGAACGTACGCCATCAACGATGACAACGTCACGTGGATTTAAAGTAGCCATTCACGTTGCTCCTTAACCGTAGAATTTTTTGTTGTTTGCAGCCATGTCACGCAACATTTGTGGCGCTTCATAAGCCTTACCTAAGTGTGCATATTTGTCGCAAAGCGCAACATATTCAGCAACACCTGTTTGGTCGATGTAACGCGCTGGACCACCACGGAATGGAGGGAAACCTACACCCATGATCATTGCCATATCTGCTTCAGAAGCAGTAGAAACAATGTTGTCCTCTAAGCAACGAACAGTCTCGTTACAGAACGCGAGCATCATACGGTCAATAATTTCTTGAGCATCAAACTCGTGCTTTTCAGTGGTTGCCATCGTTGCAACAAGCTCATACGCAGTTGGATCAATAGATTTCGCTTTCTTACCTTTACGATCAAGCTCGTATTTATAGAAACCGATGTCATTTTTTTGACCAAGACGTTTGTTTTCGTACATGATTTCGATCGCGCCTTTATAGTCAGGCTTCATGCGGTCTGGGAAACCTTCAGCCATAACTTCAGCACCATGTACACCAGTGTCGATACCCACAACGTCGATCAAATAAGCAGGTCCCATAGGCCAGCCGAATTTTTCCATGACTTTGTCAACTTGTTGGAAGTCTGCGCCATCTTTAAGCAGAAGGTCAAACGCACCAAAGTAAGGGAACAATACACGGTTTACAAGGAAGCCAGGGCAGTCGTTTACAACGATTGGTGTTTTACCCATTTTCTGAGCAAGAACAACAGTTGTCGCAATTGCTTCTTCAGATGTTTTCTCACCACGGATCACTTCAACCAAAGGCATCATGTGAACTGGGTTAAAGAAGTGCATACCCACGAAGTTTTCAGGACGAGTCAATGCATTTGCAAGACGCGTGATTGAAATCGTAGAGGTATTTGAAGCAATGATTGTGTTGTCACGAACTTTTGTTTCTGTATCACGTAACACAGCTTCCTTGATTTTAGGATTCTCTGTGACTGCTTCAATCACGATGTCAACTTCTTTAAACTCGTCATAGCTTA
Source organism: Acinetobacter sp. Root1280 (assembly GCF_001425285.1). Classification (NCBI taxonomy): domain Bacteria; kingdom Pseudomonadati; phylum Pseudomonadota; class Gammaproteobacteria; order Moraxellales; family Moraxellaceae; genus Acinetobacter; species Acinetobacter sp. Root1280. The sequence continues at coordinate 33,548 of NZ_LMED01000025.1, forward strand.
AAGTAGGACGGATGCGTGCAAGTGTTTCACCCATTTTTGCAGGCGTCATCTTTTTACGTTCAACTTGTTTAGTCAACAAGCCATTCGCTTCAGACATACCCAAAGCAAGCTGTGGGTTACCAATGTCTTTCATGATGATTGGTGTACCTTTGCTTGCCGCTTGGTAAGCAATACCGCCACCCATAATACCCGCACCTAAAACAGCTGCTTGGTTAACAGGGTGAGCACCTTTCTCATGTTTTTTAGAGGCTTTTTTCACAACTTGGTCATTGATGAATAAACCGATCAATGCACCTGCTTGTGGTGTAATCGCAGCTTTAGCAAATGCTTCAGCTTCAATTTTTAACGCTTCATCACGTTTTTGGCTTACACCTGCTTGAAGTGAATCAAGCAGAAGTTTTGGCGCAGGGTATTGAGCAGGGTTTGCTTTCGCAAGGACCACACCTTTAGATGAGTTAAACGCCATCATTTGTTCAAGCATGTCTAATTTAACAGGCTCTAATTTTTCTTGACGTTTTGCTTTCCAGTCTAAACGACCAGAGATTGCTTGTTTAACAAGATCAATCGCAGCTTCTTGGAGTTTGTCAGCCGCAACAACTGCATCTACAGCACCGTCTTTCAGCGCAGCATCTGGACGTTTGTTTGCTGAAGTCGCAATCCATTCAACTGCATTGTCAATACCAATCAAACGGCTTAGACGAACAGTACCACCGAAACCAGGAATGATACCCAGTTTAACTTCTGGTAAGCCTACTGTTGCAGCATTTGACATTACGCGGTAGTCACATACCAAACACATTTCAAAACCGCCGCCCAATGCAATACCATTGATCGCAGCAACTTTAGGAATCTCTAGATCTTCAAAAGCGTTAAAAATCTCGTGAACAGGCATTGCCCATTCTACAATCGCACTTTCACCTTGCTTAAAGTTTTCACCAAATTCAGTAATGTCTGCACCAACGATAAATGTTGATTTACCAGAGGTAACGATGAGACCTTTCACTTCACTGTTATTTTTTACAGCTTCAATAGCAGCTTTAAAGTCTTCAATCGTTGCACGGTTGAATTTGTTAACCGACTCACCTTGTAAGTCAAAGCGGAATTCTGCAATTCCGTCCGAAAGCAATTGGACGGTAATGGCATTGCCAGCGTGGATCATGCCCTGATCTCCTTTTTTGGAGGACTTCTTAAGTTGATGTTTTGAAGTGTGTATGCAATTCCCGCACACATTTCGACTTCACTAATCTTACGATAACTATATCTAAAAATAACCTAACAAGTTGTATCAAGCCGTGACGCAAGGGTCATCAATTTTTTTTGAGTAGAAGATTAAATTAAGCTTTTAAATTTAAAGAATTTTATAGGTTAATTATATAAATGTTTGAAATTTATTGATTTAATGTAAATTTCGTTGTGCCTTTCTTTAGAAAAATGAATAAGAATAGCCATCCATAGTGATTCATTTTTTTTGTCATTTAGGTCAATTGGTGTGAAGTTTAATTATCTGTTTAGAAAATCTTTATAATCTATTGAATGTTTTGTATTATATATGTAATATTTGGTTGGTATTTAATCACAAAAAGAACCCGTTATGACTATACAAAACAAAAAACTCGCATTTACAGCTATTTTTTTATCCCTCTCTTTGATTGGGTGCGGAGGCGGTGGTGACTCTTCATCAGATAATTCGAACACTTCAACAACACAAGACAGTTTGGATAATGGAACACGCTATTACTTTGTTGACTATGAATTAGATGATGGCTCTGATAATTTGACTATGGAATATTTTGAAATATTCAATAAACAATTTAAGAATTCTGAAGCTAACAAGTTTCTAGGTGAATATATATTAACAGCCAACAAATTGTATACTCCGCGTGAAATTGCTGTGAATACAGTAGTATTGAATTCTATGACTTCATGGACCTCAACCTTAATTGGTAATGTTAAAACTGATCTTAAATTAGAAAAAATTGATATTTCAGGGAAAAATATTTTTGATACGGTTTTACCTGGTTATCGTAGTTTAGGTTTCGATAGTGAAAATAGTTATGATGAAGCACGAAAATTACTAGCTTCATATGGCAAGGATAGTTTCCCACAAGGAAGTAACTGTTATCGTTTTATTTCTCGAAAGAATAACCAAGACTATTTTAGCTTTAAGACAGATAACGAATTTAATCAAACATTTGAAGATTTCAAAGAAACGAGTTCTGACTATGTCGATTATTTAAATCAACAACTTAAACCATTGGGCGTAACTTATCGTTATTCAAGCGGTAGTTGGCAGAATATTCCGTGGACGACTGTTTATGAAACTGATACAGGTGCAGCTAATGATGATTATGTTGCAGTTAAATATCAAAATAAAACATATTTGGCCGATTACAATAGTGAAATTGAATGGACGAATGCCAAAGGCATAAAACAATGGGAAAAATTGCTCGGAATAGCCACAACAGATAAACAAACAAGAACAGCAAAGTTAAATATTGAACAGCTTAAGAAAGGGTGCGCTGTATATAATTCAAAGGCTGCATCAGCTTTGGCTTCTTTAAGACTTATTGATTGGAATAATTAAGAAAATAACTTAAAAGCTTGTAAATAAAACTTGAACCAAATTTGTAGTCACCTCTACAAATTTGGTTTTTTAATAATAATTAATAAAAACATATAATTAGATCATTGTGGCTTTTTGATTTATAGATTTGTTATAATTTGTAGAAACATTCTCCCTTTTGAGATTTAAAATTCTATCAGCACATGTTGCTTGATTAACCTGATTAATGAAAAGAGTGCTGTATGATTAAATGGATCATATTGGCGATTTTTGTGATTTCTGCTTTGTATATCCAAAATCGCGGTAAAGTGCGACATTCGTTTTATCGTCAATTTTTTGACCATTCAACGATACTCGCGCCAATTAACTTTCTCATGTATATGTTTTCAAAAGTGCCGAATCAGCCGTATATCGACACACAACATTTTAAAGATTTAAAAGTGTTAGATGAAAACTGGGAAATGATTCGTGAAGAGGCGCAAGCGTTATATGCCAAAGGTGGAATTAAGGCTTCAAGTACATATGATGACTTAGGCTTTAATTCATTCTTTAAAACAGGTTGGAAACGGTTTTACCTAAAATGGTATGACTCAGCGCATCCATCAGCAGCAGAACTTTGCCCAAAAACAACTGAATTGCTGAAAAATTTGCCAAGTATTAAGGCGGCAATGTTTACAGAGCTTGCACCTGATAGTCGATTAGTGCGCCATCGTGATCCTTATGCAGGTTCATTGCGTTATCACTTGGGGCTCATTACACCAAATGATGATCGTTGCTTTATTGACGTAGATGGTCAGCGTTATTCATGGCGAGATGGTGAAAGCGTGGTTTTTGATGAAACCTATATTCATTATGCTGAAAATACCACAGACCAAAATCGTATTATCTTCTTTGCTGATGTAGAGCGCCCATTAAAAACAAGGTTTATGCAGCGCTTTAACCACTGGTTTGGTAAAAAAGTGATGACAGCTGCCAGCTCTCCAAATGAGGCGGGCGATCAAACAGGGGGGTTAAACAAAGTTTTTGGTTATGTGTACCAAATCCGTATTAAAGCCAAAGCCTTGAAAAAAACCAATCGGCAGTTGTATTACTTTTTAAAGTGGTTCTTGATGTTAGGGATTTTCTTCCTGATTTTTATTCGACCATATATGTCACAGATCATTGCATTTTTTGAAAAAATGATTTGATTTAAAGCGCCCGTCAGGGCGTTTTTTTTAATAACAAATTTTGACTTGAGTTTAACGCTCGATTTTTTTAATTTACTTTCATAATTTATAAAAGCGCTGGAAAACACAAAATGTTTAAAAATTTAGCTTCAGAAATGATGGGTATGAGTGATATTGGAACAATTATTGAGCCGCATGATTTCAATAAAACAGATATTGATGATTATATTTTTCATGAAGATAACGAGAAAATTTTCTTTGTCATCAAAAGCAAAACAGATGAATATTGCTTCACCAATGTGGCCTTTATGCACCTAGATGGTAAAAGTGCGATCAGTAAAAAACGCATGTTGTACCGCTACTTGTATAAGCACAACCCAATTAAAAATGTACTTTTAGAAACCGCTGGTACCGTGGATTTAGATGCTGAAATCAAGTTCCAATTAGGTGAACAGCATTTCTCTATCGATATTGATAAAAAACAAATCGAGAAAATTCGCGATCTCTATAAAGCATTATTTACCATTGGTGAAACCTGCAAAGAGATCAATCGTAAACGTAATGTGCTATTACAAAGCACTGACAATGTGCAGAAAATGTTTAACTTACGAGAGCTCAGTGAACAGGCAATTTTAAATTTACCTGAAATCATCAATCAGACTGCGCAACAAGTTGAAGATTATGCCAACCAGCGTATTCGACAAATTGAGAATTATGATTTTTCTGAAATTTTTGATCGCTATTTAAAAAATTGATGTTTAGACATTTAGTCAAAAATTAAAACGCTCGAAAGGGCGTTTTTTATTATGTAAATTGATGATTTTATAGTCATATTTAACTCGAAATTCAGATAGAATAATATTTTGTATGGGGAAACTTTGAAGAGCGTGATGCAAAAATTTCATACTAAAATTGATTGGTGGATTTTAGGCTTTTTAATCGCAATGACAGGTCTGCTGATTCAATTGCTTTATACCATGTATGCAAAAGGCACTATGGTTGAATATCCTGAGCATACAGCGGTGTATATTTTAACTATTGCGGTGATTTGGTGGCCAGTTTTCAATACACGCTATATCGTTGAAGATGAAGCTTTGATCATTCATAGTCTATTTTTAAAATGGCGTATCCCATTGGCAAATATTCAAAAGATCAGCAAAACCAATAATTCAATTTCATCACCTGCATTATCTTTAGATCGTTTGAAAATCGAATATATGAAAGACGGAAAAATCAAACAGGTCTTGGTTTCTCCAAGAGATCAGCAGGCCTTTCGTCAGGCAGTAGAAGTAAATAGTTCTCAGATTTAAATAAACAGATAATAGCGATCCTGTGTGATAAATATTTCAGAATCATCATAAGAAGTGAATCATACTGCTATTGAAAGTTCTTTCTCCCATTGGGAGAAGGCTAGGATGAGGGGCTTTTATGTTGATTTATGGTTTTAAAAGGGATTTATAAAAGAAGCTTAAAGTACAAGGCCTAACTGAGACGAGAGTCTCTTGAAATTTACTTTAATAATCAACTAAGTGAAAATAAAAAACAGTCGAAATTTAAGCGATTTACACTTGTGATTTTATCAAATATTGGTTAATAATGATTCAAAATAAATAGTCGAGTGAACCGCTATAATGAAAAAAACAATATTTTTTATAATCAATGCTTTAATTTTAACAGCGTGTGGTGGTGGATCGGATGATTCAAAAAGCGAATCAGATAAATTTGATACCCTATATTCATTTCAAGGTGGAGGTTCTAACTTACTACCGAAAGCAAAAACTTACCATATAAAGGAGAATAAAAATCTTTTGGTTCAAGATGCCTCTATAGAAGAAACTTCAAAATATTATCTAACTCAAAATGCGATTTCGACATTTAGCTCACCACAATTAGATCAAAATACATACTTGCTGAGTGAGTCTGCAACATTTGATGGAAAGAAATTACAATATTCAGTGAGTAATTATATTGCTGAACGACCTTTGGTTTTATCTTATCAATATAAGAAAATTGATGTCTCAGGGCAATTGATCACTAATGATATTTATAATCCAATCCGTCAAATGAATAGTAGTGCGGCAGGTCAGATTTTAGTTGCAATCTTAGGGTTAGGTTATTCGCCAAATGAAGTATTTCCCAAAGGCTCTATTTGTTGGCAAAGTTTGTCAGCCAATAGTAATCAGGAATATATTGAGTTCTTACCGTATATCGTTGATGCAAAGGTATTTGCAGATTTAGAAATAGAAGCAACAGGAAATTGGAGTAATGTGGTTTGGACTCGATTCAAAGATAAGGAAAACACCCTATATAGCAATGTAAAGTTAACAATAGATGGAAAAGACTATCAAGGAAAATATCATCCTCAAAATGAATTTTTTTATCATAAATCTGATGAGTTGGCGTGTAATTGGATGAACCATACCGCTTATAAAGCTGTTAATCAGCCCTTTGAAAAATGAAAAATGAAAAATGAAAAATGAAAAATCAAGATATTTTCCAATTGAAAGCGCAAGTAATTCACTCAAGTAGACTTGAAAAATGGGTGATCTAACTACATCATCCATTTATAGTCCAAAGTTAAAAGTCTACTGTGAACGAAAACGCACGTGAAAATATCGAAAAGATTCTAGCCAATATGACGACTTTACCTGGTGTGTATAAAATGCTGGGAAAAGAGGGCGAATTATTATATGTCGGAAAAGCCAAAAATCTAAAAAATCGCGTACTGAGTTATTTTGTCAAAACCATTGAACATCCGAAAACACAGGCTTTGGTTGCACGTATTTATAATATTGAAACCCTTGTCGTCCGTTCTGAAACGGAAGCTTTATTACTCGAACAGAATCTAATAAAACTGCATCGCCCACCGTATAACATTATGTTGCGCGATGATAAATCCTATGTCTATATTTTTGTCTCCGCAGATAAACCTTATCCACGTATTGCTTCAGGACGAGGCAAAGGCAAACATCAAGTGGGTAAATTTTTTGGCCCCTATCCAAGTGCTTATAATGCAAGAGATACACTTTTAGTTCTACAAAAATTATTTAATGTCCGCCAATGTGAAAACAGCTATTTTTCACAGCGTAAACGTCCTTGCCTGCAATATCAGATCAAGCGTTGTACTGCGCCTTGTGTGGGGTTGATTTCAGCTGAAGCCTATAACGAAGATGTCCAAAACTCGATCCGTTTTTTAAATGGTGATACCAAAGAACTGAATCAGGAATTGATTCAAAAAATGGAGCAGGCGGCAGAAAATCTAGAATTTGAGAAAGCAGTATTTTACCGTGATCGCATGGCCTTACTGCGTGATGTCCAAGCACAGCAAGCCATTTATAAAGTCAAAGGCGAAGCTGATATTCTTGCCATTGCCTATCAAGCGGGTGTGACCTGTGTACAGATCATGCATGTGCGTAATGGGAAAATGCTGGGTGGGAAAAGTTATTTTCCCGATATGTTGGATGATGATTTGGGGCAAATGTTATCTGATTTTATCGCCAATTTTTATTTTCAGGTCGCAGATGAAGTTCCTGCTGAACTGATTGTCAATGTAAATGTGACAGACCGAAAAGAACTAGAAGAAGCTTTACATCAACAGTTTGAAAAGAAAATTCAGATTAAACACAATGTTCGTGAAACTCGTGCTGAATGGCTTGAGTTGGCTGAAATGAATGTTCAGCATGCGATTAAAGGAAAATTAGCCAATCATTTAGAATTAAATGAGCGTTTTCATCAATTGGAACAAGTCTGTGGGCGACCTGTTGATCGTATTGAATGCTTTGATATCTCTCATACTATGGGCGAAGCGACTATTGCATCGTGTGTGGTTTTTGATGCAGGTGGCGCACGTAAACGTGATTATCGCCAATTTGCGATTGAAGATATTATCGGCGGTGATGATTATGCCGCAATGCGCCAAGCCTTAACACGCCGTTATAAAAAAGCCATGTTACCCGATTTATTACTGATTGATGGGGGTAAAGGGCAACTTCATATGGCGATGGAAGTTATGCAAGAGCTTGGTTTAGATGCATTTATGGTGGGTGTTTCCAAAGGTGAAGGGCGTAAACCCGGTTTAGAAACACTGCATTTTACCGATGGCACGAAGATTCAGCTTCCTGAAGACCATAAAGCTCTGCATTTGATTCAGCAAGTCCGTGATGAGGCACATCGCTTTGCAATTACCAAGCATAGAGCCAAGCGGGATAAACGTCGTGGAGGGTCGGTACTTGAGGCTATTCCGGGCTTGGGTCCAAAACGTCGCCGTGATTTACTGACCCATTTCGGTGGTATTCAAGGGGTACTTAAAGCCTCTGAACATGACTTAAAAAATGTTCCCGGTCTAGGCGATGTTATGGCACGAATGATTTATAAAGTGTTGCATGAGTAAAGCCGTTATTGTTCTCGATGATGAGTAGCATTTGCCAAAACAACCATTGACGCATGAGTCACTGATCATTTTCATCTCGTGTCAAATATGAAACAGTACAGCAAAGATCGAAAAATTGGACAGATCATGTCATTAGAATCGCTATTTCAGCAGATTGAACAGGAAGAATGGATTGATATTCCTCAAGGATGGTTGCAGGGGCGTACCATCTTTGGTGGTCTCGTTGCAGGTATGTTGGTTCATAAAGCAATTGCAACCATTCATGATCCAGTTAAAAAGTTGTTAAGTTGTAGTGTCACTTTTGTTGGGCCTGTTGAAGAAACGCCAGTGAAATTGACTGCTGAAATCCTGAGACAGGGTAAATCAGTCACGACGATTGAAGTCAGATTGTGGCAAAATGAGGCTGTGCAAAGTATTTTAATTGCAAGTTTTGGTAGCCAACGGGATTCTAAAATTCAAGTGTCTTTAGAACCTCAAGCCCCTGATTTTCCGCCACTTGATCAGATTAATATTGTCCCTAAATATTTACCTTTTCCAGAGTGTGTAAAAAATTTCCAACTGGCATGGACTGAAGGGAATTATCCAATGTCAGGCAGTAAACAACCTGATTTTTCAGGTTGGTGTCGTTTTGACCCTGAGCTACATGCCAATCGAGCAATGAATGTCTCAGATATCATGACATTAATGGATGTTTGGCCACCCGGTGTATTGCCGATGTTTAAACTGCCAGCACCTGCAAGTACACTGACGTGGCAAGTGACATTTATCCATCCTTTACAAAATCAGTTGAATGATTGGTTTAAGTATAAAGTGATTACAGACTTTGCTGAGCATGGATATGCAACAGAACATGCCTATCTTTGGGATGAACAAAATCGACTCATTGCGATTGCAAGACAGACGGTTACGGTATTTACCTAGTCGACAGTTTCATGTGAATCGTTTAAAGTACTAAGGAAATAGAGCTTCACTCTAAATTATTATTTACCTTCATTCGGGTAAGTAGGGGACTCACTGGCGGTGTCTATGACTACAGGTCGTATCCTGAATATTCCAAATATCTTGACGCTTGCTCGAATCGCGTTAATTCCTGTTTTTTTAATTATTGCCTATTGGCCACCTGCAATTGGTGTGGCTGGACATACAGGTGGTATGACGCGTCATATTATCTTGACTGCAATTTTTGTTGTTGCAGCAGTCACAGATTGGTTTGATGGTTATCTGGCACGAACTTTAAATCAAACCTCAGCTTTTGGGCGGTTTTTAGATCCAGTTGCAGATAAATTAATGGTGGCAGCAGCACTGATTGTTTTAGTGCAGTGGCAACCATCAATCACTATGGCATTTGCTGCAATTGTGATTATTTCACGTGAAATTACAGTTTCAGCACTACGTGAATGGATGGCTGAATTAGGTGCGCGTACCAATGTGGCCGTCTCCACGGTGGGTAAATATAAAACAGCCTTTCAGATGATTGCAATCACGGTGTTTTTATTGAATTGGCAGCCGCTTGAAATACTGGCTTATGCTTTGCTATATACCGCGGTCATCTTGACACTCTGGTCGATGTTTATTTATTTAAAAGCAGCGTGGCCTTATTTAAAACAGCCTTAATCTGCGCAATAGAAAGCAGTATACAGATCAAAGCCTTTCTCTCGTGAAAGGCTTTTTTTGTGCTTGAAAGTCAGTACAATGGGAGAATTGATGAACACCGATACAAATCGTTGAACACCATCTTGTGCTATATTGAAAATCAATCAAATTACAAGAAACACTGTAACTGGAATATTGAGAAACACGCCATTGCAGGTAAAATTAAGGAATACACATGGCAGCATTGCTTTATTTATCGAATCAAAATCTGTATTTATTGGATGGGAATAAAAGTATTACGGTTCCTTGCCAAGCAATTGACTTATATAAAAAGAATTTAGTTGAGATTCAACAACGTAAAGATTGGAAAACCAAAGGTACGGGTGCACAGTTCATGCGAACATCTTCACAAGATGATGAAGTCGATTTAACCCATATTTTCCCAACAGATGTTGCTCTGACTACTGATCGTAAAATGATTTATACCGCTTGTTTGCAAGAAGGCACTTCGATCAATATCAAATCATTGACAGATTTACACGAAACCGAAGGCTTAGTATTACGAAAGAATGATTTTGTGGTGCAGGACATGGCTTATGATGAGTCTAAAAAGCGTTTAGCACTATCCGTCAACACACAGGGCTATGAACGACATATTTGTATTTTACCTTTAGACGCCAATCGAACACAGTATTTGACCGAAGGGGATTGTCAGGATTCAAATCCATGTTTTGATCCGCGAGATACCGCGCAGTTATATTATGATTCGTGTGGTTTAGCCTATGGTGAACATCGTATTGCCTATAGTCCCAAAGAAATTTTTCATTTGGATATGGGAACAGGCGAGTTGCAAACAATCGCTTCAAATCCAAAGTTTGATTTCTTTAAACCGAAAATGGATGGGCTGGGCAATTTGTACTTTATTAAGCGCCCATATTCCCGTGATGGTTCTCACCAATCTCCTTTAACAACGTTTAAAGATATTATTTTTGCGCCTTTTAAAATTATTCGTGCGATTGTGGGGTGGTTGGATTTCTTTACTCAACGCTATACGGGTGAATCGTTAAAAACAACGTCTGGAAATAATCCAGCCAAATCGCAACAAAAGTCAGAAGAAGAGTTATTTGTTGAAGGTAATTTGATTAAGGCTCAGCAAAATTTAGAACGTAATCAGAAGGCGGGCGAAAAATATCCAGGGATGATTCCAAACTCTTGGGAGTTGATCAAGATGACAGCTTCTGGTGAGATGATCGTATTAAAAAAGGGCGTGATGAGTTTTGCTTTAAAAGACAATTCTATTTTTTATTCCAATGGAAAATATTTGGTTGAAATTGATCAAAACAACAATGAGACCTTGCGGGTTGAAGCAAAGCTAATTTCAAAAATTATCTGTTGAGGTTTTGTGTTTCCACACTACATTTAGATAAACCAAAGCCGAAATGAGACTTTGGTTTATCTAAGAAATTGCTTTGAGAAGGAGACAAAATATCAGGCTTAATTAGTTTTTGATAATCGTCAAAGAGGTATGTTCAAAGCGCGATTTTAGTTTGTCTGTATCTGTCAGTGAGAACGTCCCTTTTTCAGATTCCCGAGAAAGAAATACTGAAAGCGATTGAAAATCTACACGGCTAATCAGTAAATCTTGTATAGAAACAGTCCATTTTTCACCTGAATGTAGTCGCGCAATTTGGTTCGAAATGTGGTTAAGCAGATCCATTTTATTCATCCTGATGCAAGTGATTGGAAATTTTTATCTTGAAAATAAAAACTCACTGAGTTGATCACTTAAAATATTTTTAACCTGTACACATAAGCTTTAAAGCCATCCGAGATGACTATCATGTGACATTAATATTGCATTTTCGTGACAAGTAAACATGGATATCCGATTAAAATAAATAAACTTTATTTTTTCTCTGCCGAAAAATTCGAATTTGCCAAAATATATTCAATCTCTTCTTTTGCCGCAGTTTGTAGTTTGCTACGTAAAGCATTTAGGCTCTGTTCGATGAGCGTTTCTGCTTCTAACTCAAGACGTAGGCGAACACTTTCCAACTCTGAAGTCATTTGCGCATCTGTGATGCGGAATTGCCCATTGGCATAATCTATTGCTGGATAATCAGGATTTTTAGAGTATTTTTCACTATATTCTGAAATTTCAATATCAATTTGTTGACGTAAATTTTGTAAGGTCAATTGTTGATGTTCAAACTGCTGAATTTCATCTTGTTGTAGTTCTAAATTATATGCGTGCTGTAATGCTCGTTTTTCAGCTAAAGATTTTTCAAGAGCCAATTGTCTACGGATTCGCGCTTCTTCAATCAGCTGGGCTTTTAGCTCAGCATAGGCGTGTTCAACTTGGAGTTGCGCCACTTGCATTTGGCGTTGGTCGTTACTTAGCCAGTCCTGTACATTTGTTGTCGGGCTGAGAAGGTCACAGATGCGGTTGAGGTCATCTACAAAAGTTTGGCGTACCGCTTCAGGCGTATCTAACCAGCGCTTTTTAAAATCTTGACCGACATTTAATGTCACCACGCATCTCCTTGATATAAAATGAGAATGAAGAATTAAAGTTTAAATGTTTGAGGCGAAACACCCATTCGTCGATAGGCTTTATACTTCTCTCGACCAATTTGTTTTGCTGACTCAGCATTTTCAATAATTTCTATAATGTGACTAAATTGTGTCACTTGTTCAAGTGCTTGATTGTTAAAATTAAACACAATCCAGTCTAAAGACTCAGGTAATCTTGAAGAAATACAGATCGGTGCATCAATTTGATCAATTCCATGCGCAATAAAACTGGTCGGATCAAAACTCCATAAACGTTCATCCAGTTGTTGCTGCATGTCTACATCAGGGCAATGCAACCAAACTTTGGCTGCATTTCGTAAAATTTTACGACATAAACGACAGGCACTTTCGACCTGCCGTTCAGGGCTTTTTTCAAACAAATAAAAGCTAATTTTAGCCATTCTTTTGTACACGGTTGGCGATTAACTGCATCAATAATGGTACTGGACGGCCGGTTGCACCTTTATTTGCACCAGAATTCCACGCTGTACCTGCGATATCTAAGTGTGCCCAACGATAGTCACGGGTAAAGCGTTGTAAGAAACAGGCCGCTGTAACTGCACCAGCTTTTGGGCCACCAATATTGGCAATATCGGCAAATGGCGAATCAAGTTGTTCTTGATAATCGTCATATACGGGCATACGCCATACACGGTCAAATGCAGTGTGTCCTGCTGCTGTAATTTCTTCTGCAAGTTCATCATCTGGTGTAAATAAACCAGAAACCACTGAACCTAAAGCGACCACACAAGCACCAGTCAGTGTTGCAATATCAATCACTAATGCAGGATTAAAGCGCTTAATATAGGTTAAGGTATCACAAAGGACTAAACGACCTTCGGCATCAGTATTCAGGATTTCAACCGTTTGCCCACTCATGGTGGTTACAATATCACCAGGGCGAGTTGCATGACCAGAAGGCATATTTTCAGCGGCGGCAATTGCACCGACAACATGAATCGGGAGTTTCGCTTCACAGAGTGCACGAATCGTACCCAGTACAGATGCTGAACCACACATATCAAATTTCATTTCATCCATGCCTAAGCCTGGTTTTAATGAAATACCACCTGTATCAAAAGTCACACCTTTACCCACGAGCACGATCGGTGCTTGATCAGGATTGGCTTTATATTCAAGCGTAATCACACGCCCTGGACGATCAGAACCTTTGCTTACCGCAAGAAAAGCATGCATGCCTAGATCAGCAAGTTGTTGTTCTTCAAGCACAGTCACTTGTAAAAGCTCAGGGAATTCAGCTGCTAAAGCATGTGCTTGTTCTGCTAAATATTCAGGGAAGCAAATATTAGGAGGGCAGTTACCTAAGTCACGAGCAAAGTTTTGTCCTTTTTGAACAGCTTCAATAAGCGTGATCTGCTCTGCACTCAGACTCGATTGCGTTGCAATAAATTCAATATTTTCTAAAGTAAATTCATTCTTCTTCGATTTGAATTCATCATAAGCATACGCAGCTTGCGTCAAATTTAATGCAAATAAATAATGTAACTCAGACGGCAAAGCCGAAATATCAATGCTAATTTTTTGGAATTTTTTTTGTGAAGCTTTGATAATGGTTTGTGCGATTTTTGCTAATTTCGCGGCTTTAATTTCGGAGGCTTTATCTATGCCGACTAAAGTACATTGCGTAACTTGAGTTAGCTTTCCGATAAGTGGTAGAGTTTCGTTTAAACTTGCTTTGAATTGAGTGTCTTCAATTATGCTGCTCAAGTCATTGATTTTATATGTTTCTTGAGCTTGCTTAGCGTTTTCAGAATCCACCAGAATAAATAACGACTGGCTAGATGTAGACGCTGAAAATGACGTATTGATCGTAAGTTTCATGTGTTGTCTTTGTGCCTTTTGTACATTTCAAATCATTAAACCATTGAACCACTTCAAATGGTAGAATTTCAATCTAGTTTTATAATTTTAACTTCGGGTAAACTAGCGCTACATCACGATATTACCCTTATTTGGAAGATTAATTTGATTATTCGACGTTACCTTGTCAAACAAGTCGTTTCGACCTCTCTTGTGGTTGTCACATTACTGACAGTCATTATGATGGGTGGGCAATTGATTAAACGATTTGGCCAAGCTGCTATGGGGCGTGTAGATCCGAGTATTCTATTGAGTATTATCGGTTTTCGTTTACCTGAGTTTTTGACTTTAATTCTTCCTTTGGGTTTCTTTATTGGGTTGATGCTGGTTTTTGGTCGTTTATATGTCGATCATGAAATGGCGGTACTGAACGGGAGTGGTATTAGCCGTATTCAAGTCGCCAGATTATTGATCCCACTGACCGTTATTTACTTGTGTGTACAAAGTGTCTTAATGATCTGGATGTCTCCATGGGGAATTCGTCAATATGAGCAACTGATCTCTACACAAGCGGTACGAACGGGCTTTGATTTAGTTCGGCCACGTGAGTTTATTTCTTCGGGAGCTTATACGATTTATGCTGGCTCTTTATCTGAAGATCGTAAAAATCTAAAAGATATTTTCTTTTATCAACGTGCTGAAAAAGAAGGTAAACCTGATGTCATGATTTTGGCAAAGGAAGCAACACGGATTGAAATTGCCAATGAAACTGCCAGTGTTGTCGATTTAGTCCAAGGCCGTCGTTATGAAATTTATCCTGGAACACCCAAATATAGTCAAACTGAATTCCAATCATATCGTTTGCGTTTAGAAAATAATAAAGAAGCCAAGTTTGAAAGTGATGAAGTCGAGGGGCTATCATTTGGCAAATTGCTTGAAAATAGAAATGACCCCGTTGTGGCAAGTGAATTGGGATGGCGTTTATTTGTTCCATTTTCTATTATTGTCGCCTTAATGCTGGCAACAGCACTATGTGAAGTCAGCCCTAGACAAGGTCGCTATCTCAAACTTTTCCCTGCATTATTGATTTTTGCCAGTTTAATTGTGGCACTTATGGCAATACGAACTCGTATCAGTAAGGATGAGGTGGGTGTTTGGGCATATCCTGCAGTGTTATTATTCTATGCTGTTGCTGCCGCTCTATTTTCAAGAAAACAGAAATTAGCACCTAAGATTAAAAAGCAAATACAGCGAGTAAAATCATAATGTTAGCACGTAGAATTGTCGCAAAACATGTGACGAAAACCACCTTGCTCGCCATGTTAGGTGCGACAGCAGTTCTTGCCAGCTTACAGATCTTATTCACCTATTTGGGTGAGTTAAGTGATCTAAAACAAGGCTATACCGCTTGGAATGCATTGCAATATGTTTTATGGGGTGCACCTCGTTATTTGTATGAGATTCTTCCAATTGCTGCCTTGATCGGCGCTGTATTGGGCTTAGGCTCAATGGCTTCCAACAGTGAATTGATTGTGATGCGAGCAGCGGGTATTAGTCTCTGGCGTATTGTCGGTTGGGTGATGCGTTCTGCTATGCTTTTGGTGGTGCTTTCATTTTTATTGACGCAATTTGTGATTCCTTATACCAATGAGCAGGCGAAAAGTATTAAAAGCCATCGCAGTGTTGCGGCGCTTGGGGAAGTTAAAGGCTATTGGACACGTGAAGGGCAACGCTTTATTTATATTGATTATGCCAATTCACAAGGAACGTTAAAACAAGTTCAAGTTGTCGATTTTGACGAAAATTATCGAATGAAATCATTGTTAAATTCGGAAGAAGGGCAGTTCTTAAAAGAAGGTCAATGGAATTTAAAACAAAGTGCCCAAGTCAATTTATTGGCCAATGGTCAAGCTCAGGTTGTCAATAAAAACCAACAGGATCTAGCGCTCGCATTGCAACCGAAATATGTGCATATGGTGACCATCAATCCTGAGGACTTAGCACCTACGCAGTTATTGAGTTTTATGCAATATATGCATGAATATAGCCAAGTACCTAAGACGTATCTGTTGGCTTTCTGGAAAAATATCGGTTCACCATTTGCATTGCTTGCTTTGGTCTTGATTGCCTGTTCATTTATTTTTGGGCCTTTGCGTCAACAATCTATGGGTTTTCGTTTAGTGATCGCATTATTTGTTGGTTTGGGCTTCTATTACATACAAGACTTCTTGGGTTATGCGAGTTTGGTCTATGCACCATCGCCAGCTTGGTTTGTATTTTTGCCAATTGTATTGATGTTTGGTATCGGCAGTTATTTGTTGTATAGAGCAAGATAATCTGATGAATCAATCGCTTAGTTTAGTAGGATTTTAACTAGATTAGAAATTTAGATGATGGCAACCCGTTTTTGCCATGGTCATAGCATAGAGTCTGCCGTAAAAAAACGGTAAGATGTAACGATTAATTTGTAAACAGTAAAGAGTGTAAATCATGACGGATGCAACTGCTGGCAAAATCCCTCACGTTCTGGTGATTATGGATGGTGTGGGTCATCGTGAAGCGGTCGAAGATAATGCGTTTTTAGCAGCAAAAACGCCAAATCTAACCATGATGCAAGAAAAGCATCCGCATAGTTTAATTTCAGGTTCAGGTGAAGATGTCGGTTTGCCAGATGGGCAAATGGGTAACTCAGAAGTTGGTCATATGAACTTGGGTGCAGGTCGTGTGCTGTATCAAGATTTTACTCGTATTACCAAAGACATCCGTACAGGCGATTTTTTCGAGCATGAAGTTTTGATTGATGCGGTAGAAAAAGCCAAAGCGGCCAATGGTGCATTACACATCATGGGATTGTTGTCAGAGGGTGGTGTCCACTCTCATCAAGACCATATTATTGCGATGTGTGAGCTTGCCTTGAAGCGTGGGGTAAAAGTCTATTTACATGCGTTCTTAGATGGTCGTGATACACCACCACGGAGTGCAAAACCTTCTTTAGAAAAACTCGATGCGGTATTTGCACAATATCCAAATCAAGGCCGTATTGCCACGATGATTGGACGTTACTTTGCCATGGATCGTGATAATCGTTGGGATCGTGTGGAACAAGCTTACCGTCTGATGACTGAAGGAGAAGCTTTACGTGTTGTTGATTCAGCTGTTGAAGGTTTAGAGCAAGCTTATTCAGCCAATGAAAATGATGAATTTGTTAAAGCAACCCGTATTGGTGAAATTGCAAAAATCCAAGATGGCGACAGTGTGGTCTTTATGAATTTCCGTGCAGACCGTGCCCGTGAAATTACCAAAGCATTTGTAGAGCAAGACTTTGCAGGTTTTGAGCGTAAAGTAGTACCACATCTATCTAAATTTGTAATGTTAACGCGTTATCAAGCGACGATAGATGCACCAGTGGCATATATGCCAGAAGGTTTAAAAAATTCAATTGGTGAATACTTATCTTCTTTAGGCAAAACGCAGTTACGTATTGCTGAAACAGAAAAATACGCTCATGTGACTTTCTTCTTTAGTGGTGGTCGTGAAGATGAATATCCAGGTGAAAAACGGATCCTAATCCCATCACCTAAAGTGGCGACCTATGATTTACAACCAGAAATGAGCGCACCAGAAGTTACCGACAAGCTGGTTGATGCGATCAATTCAGGCGAGTTTGACCTTTTGGTGGTGAACTATGCCAATGGTGATATGGTGGGTCATACTGGCGTGTTTGATGCAGCAGTGAAAGCAGTTGAAGCGGTTGATACAAGCCTTGGTCGTTTATATGAAGCTGTAATGGCAAAGCATGGTCACATGCTGATTACCGCTGATCATGGTAATGTCGAGCAAATGCAGGATTATGTGAGTGGTCAAGTCCATACCCAGCATACCACTGAACTTGTACCTTTCATTTATGTTGGACCAACCTCAGCGACGATTGCTGAAGGTGGAGTTTTAGCAGATGTTGCACCGACTATTTTAAGTTTAATGCATCTCCCTGTACCGACAGAAATGCAAGGCCGTAATCTAATTACATTGAAAGCATAAAATTATCTCTATTAAGAACTGAACTAGGTGTGTGAATGGCTCAAGCTTGGAAATATATTGCTGTATTAACAGGATTGTTGACCTGTGGGAGCCATTCAGTTTGGGCGGCAGAAAATGCTGCCGCACTTGATTTTGATGGTGATGTCGAAGAAAGTATTGCGGAAGTGCCAATTGAATCGATTGAGCAGTTTGTGCAAATTTACGGTATCGTTAAAGACAATTATGTTCAGGAAAAACCTGATGATGTTTTGTTTTTACAGGCAATCAAAGGGCTGGTAGGTGGTTTAGATCGCTATTCACGTTATCTAAGTCCTGAAGAATATAAACAGTTGATGCAATATACGGAAAGTGACCTTGCGACTGCTGACTTTGAATTGGCTTTTGATAGTCATATTCATCAATGGAAAGTGAAGAATTTACGCGATAATTCAGACTCATTTAAACTCGGTTTAAAAAATGGCTTCACTATTTTTAAAATTGAAAATCAAGAACTTAAAAATTTAAATGCCCAACAAGTCGAAGATTTATTACATGGCTCAATTGGTTCAACTTTTCAGTTGCAACTGAATGAAAAAAGTCCAGCAATCACTGTGGTCAGAAATCGAAAATTGGAAGTGGCGGATATAGAGCCGGTTATGTTGCATAATCAGGTTTTGGTTCTTAAAGTCAAAGTCTTTCAACAAGATACGGCCAATGAAATTAAACGTTTAATTGAAGAATATAGCACTCAAAAAGTAAAAGCCGTGTTGTTCGATTTGCGCAATAACCCCGGTGGTTTACTCTCAGCGGCTGTTGAAACGGCTGATCTGTTTTTAACTCAGGGAACGATTGTTTCTACCAAAAGCCGTTCAGAAGGCAATCAACAATTCCAAGCCTTACCGGGTGATGAGTCGTCCAATACCAAATTAGGTATTTTGATTAATGGTCGTTCGGCATCTGCAGCAGAAGTTTTTACGGCTGCAATGAAAGAGCATCAGCGTGCTTGGGTCATTGGTGAAAAAAGCTATGGCAAAGGCGTTGTGCAGAAGTTATTTCCATTGCCAAATGGCGCTGCATTACAAATGACGGTTTCGCATTATTATACGCCTAATGGCAATATGATTGACGGACAAGGCATTCGCCCTAATTTGGAATATCCATGGGCTTTGGATCAAAAAGAAGAAACTTATTTAAATAATGTTGCAGATCAATTATTAAAACATCGTGATAGATAAAGTTGAGTGCAGAAAAGTGAATTTATAACACTGTAGCAGTTTATGCTGCTACATCTGACATTCGGCAGTTAAATCATGTTGTGTTGGGCAAGGAGGCGTTCTACCCTCCCTCCCCAACGACAACATCCATATCGCCACGCTGTAACCATGTAAAAAGCAAAAGCGTTTGAATTGATATTATGATGAAGAATATAGGTTGCCTTTATTCATCATCATCGGTATCTAAACCAAACTTTTTCAAACGGTAGCGTAAAGAACGAAACGTCATGCCCAATTTCTTCGCAGCTAAAGTACGATTCCAATGGGTTTGATTTAACGCAGATAACAGCACCTCTTTTTCGACTTTTTCCAAATATTGCTCCAAACCTTCTTCTGGAATGTTTTGTGCTTTATTCGGCATGACGATAGGCAAGGCTTTAATTTGCATCAAATCATGCTGTTCGACTTTATTGATACCACGATGTGGAGCTGGTTGTAGCTGTTGAATATCAATATAGTCTTCATCACTCATGGTAATGGCTTTTTCAATGATATTGCGTAATTCACGAACATTGCCTGAGTAATGTTGTTGCAAAAGAAAAGCTTTGGCTTGTTCAGTGAATGACTTGGTTGAAATACGCCACTCTGTACAAATTTGCTGAAGAAAATGATTGGCTAAAATCAAAATATCACAATCACGTTCGCGCAATGGCGGGAGCACAATATCCATCACATGAATTCTAAAGAACAGATCATGACGGAATTTGCCTTGTTCAACGAATGCTTCAATATCTTGATGTGTTGCACTGATAATACGAAAATCAACTTCGATTTCGGTATCACTGCCTAGAGGACGAATTTTCTTTTCTTGTAAAGCTCGTAACAGTTTGGCTTGCATGGCCAAAGAAAGTTCTGCAATTTCATCTAAAAACAGGGTGCCACCATTGGCAGCTTGAATAAGGCCTTGTTTGTCTTGAGTTGCACCTGAAAAACAGCCTTTCTTATGCCCAAATAGCTCACTCTCCATCAACTCTTCAGAAATTGCACCACAATTAATCGCAACAAAAGGGCTATCACTGCGGTTGCTGAGTAGATGGATGAGATTGGCAACTACTTCTTTACCTGTTCCAGATTCACCCGTGATAAATACTGGTGCTTGTGAACGAGCAATTTTTTTAATCGATTCTCTTAACTTACGAATGACCTGTGAATCACCGATGAGCATTGATTCCTCAAGCGGCGCATCGCTGATAGTTTCTCTTAACTGTGGTACATGCAAAGCTTTTTGTAAAAGCTGTTGCAGATGTAATTGGTTAATCGGTTTGCTGACAAAATCAAAAGCACCTGCTTTCAGCGAGGCAATCGCAATTTCCATATTTCCATATGCAGTTAAGACTGCAATAGGCGTTTTAGGATAATGCTGTGATACATGCTTAACCAAATCTAAACCACTGCCATCAGGGAGGTTTAAATCGGTAATACAGGCATCATATTTATATTCACTAAAAAAATATTTGGCTTGTTGTAAATGGTGTGCCATATGCGTTTTGATGCCCATTCGAGAAAGGCTCATTTGCATTAACATACATAAATCTTGTTCATCATCTACAAGTAAAACCAATGGTTGTCGTGTAGTCATATCCCCAAAAACCTAATCTAATCCATGAGTGGGCATTCGATACGGAAGCACGCCCCTTGTTGTTTTTGCTCTACGTAAATTAGTTTCGCTTGATTCGCTTCGCATATCGTCTGCGATAGGTACAATCCTAAACCAGTTCCATTGATTTCGGTACTAAAAAATGGCTGAAATAATTGCGAAAGATCTTGTTTTGTGACGCCTTTCCCATAATCAATCACATCGATATATACATGTGATTCATTTTTAAACGTTTGCACTAAAATGTGTTCAGCATTTTGATCATTATGACGTAATGCATTACGCACTAAATTGATTAAAACTTGTCGCAGGTGGGAGTCATCAAAATAGATCCAAACATCAGCTTGAATTTCTAATTTGATTTTTTCCTGAGCATCCCCTAAATCATGGCGTAATAAGTCATCAACAAATTCTTGAAAATTAATTTTTGAGGTATGGATCTTTTTATTTTTTGCCATATCTAAGGTATCTTTAATAATATTATTGATACGGATGGTCTGTTTGGTAATCATTTGATTTAAAATAATTTGTTGTTCTGGATCACTGCTGATAAAGAGATCATTGGCCTGCGCAATGGCGGCAAGCGGATTGCGAATTTCATGGGCAATACTGGCCGATAATTGACCAAGTGCGGCAAGTTTGAGTTGTTGTACCTTTTGATTAATTTTTTGTGCATCTTCGAGGACTAAAAGCGTGAGTGCTTGATGCGGAACAATCAATTTTTGTACGCGAATATCGACTGTATACGAGGACTGTTGGGATTCAAATTGGAAGCGTTCGCCATCACGTAACAAGGCATCTTTTAAGATTTCATATAAGTCCGGTTGAAAGCTGGATAAATGATATTGCTCATGTGCGTAAAGTGGTGAAATACCCAAAAGTAAACAGGCAGCTGGGTTACTGACGATAATTTTGCATTTTTCATCGAGCACCAAATAACCGACTTCAATCTGTTCTAAAATATAGCGGTTAATGTTCTGTAACTTAAATAATTCAAGAGATTGATAGGTATTTAACGACTCTAAAACTTGGAAGCGATTAATTGCAATCTGTCCAATGCCATAGACCATAAAAAATAAAAAAGCCAATAAGGCACTGTTACTAATATTATTTAAATTTGAAAAATCGAAGAAGCTGCCTAAAAACTGTTGGTAAATAATTGCAATCACAGAAACCAGTGTTACGAATAGCGCTTTATTTTTACTCAGCAGAAAATTTGCGGTAAAAACGGCAATCACGAACAAAATACTGATGGCTAAATTTGGCCCATTGAGGGCAAATACCAAGGTACTTAGAAAGGGAATATCAACAATAAAAAAACCGATAAATTGCCGTCCAACCCCATGCGGGTAGAACTTGAGCAGCATCATTTGTAATGCTGCGACCAGCGTAAATGCGGTTAGAGAATAAAAATATAAGCTGGGATATTCGTAATGTACGGGTTGGTGTTCAAGGGTAATCAGAAAAATAATGACTAAGCAAAAGGCAATAACCAATCTATAGCCTGAATACAGTGTGCCTAGACGGTAAATTGTTTGATAAATAGGAACCGTTACCGTAGGCGACATAAATCGTACTCAAGATAAATTATTGTTTTAATCAATTTATGGCTTAATTAGACCATAACGTATCGCAAGGTGGGTGAGTTTTACATCACTATCAAGTCCTAATTTTTCAAAGATACGATAACGATAAGTATTGACTGTTTTTACACTGACAAAGAGTTTGTCAGAAATTTCTTGTGCACTGACACAATTTACCACCATCATGGCGACTTGCATTTCACGCTCTGATAGTGCGTCAAAAGGTGAGGTTTGTGTATCAGACAGATAAGAACTTGCAAGTTGTTCAGCAATATCGGCACTAAAATATTTACCGCCTTGCATGACTTTTTTGATTGCACGAACCATTTCAGTGATCGGTGCACCCTTGGTAATGTAACCACGAGCTCCAGCTTTCAATAACAGCGATGGATAGGGTTCTTCAGCCAAACCACTCACAGCGAGTACTTTGGTATCAGGTGCGGTTTGTAACAAACGACGGGTAGTTTCTACACCACCAATTCCAGGCATGTTGACATCCAATAAAACCACATTGGGATGTTGTTGCCTTACAATCGTAATTGCTTCTTCACCAGATTCTGCTTGTCCAATGACTTGAATATCGGTCTGATCTTCTAACATTCTGCAGATGCCGGTTCTTACTAATTCATGGTCATCTACCACTAAAACAGTAATCACTTACACCTCCTTAAATTTCTCAATATCGACATTTTTGTTACATAAAGCAAAAAAGACTTGCAAAGACATAACAAAATTGGCAATCCTATTCCTAATATCCATTCAATATTTACGCATAATACGGCGTGATTGAAATATTTGTTTTAATATAGTCACGTTTGAGTGTAAATGTAAGTCATATTTGAGGTAATTAGCAAGTTTGTGAATACCTCCTTGAGGTGAGTAAGTTATCGTGAAAAAACCAAAAAAAACGTTAATGCATGTGCTGAGTTTGTCAGTACTACTCAGTTTGAGTTCTACAGCTTTTGCTGAAATCATTATGAACTCATCGGGGGGGAGCGGACAAGCAACTGTAAATTGGTCTTCTTCAGATGCGAGCCAGTTACTCAATGGTGACTCTCTGGATGATGATGGCGAAGATATTTCTCCAAAAGGCTCAACAACGTTAACCACAACAATTCGTGCATCAAATGCTGCACCAACAACATTGACCAATAAGTCTGTACAGATTTATGACACCAATACCTATAATAGCCAGCCATCGGTAAATGCGCGTGCTGCGTTGGTGATGGATGCAAAAACAGGTGAAGTCCTGTTTAGTAAAAATACCAATATGGCATTGCCTATCGCATCAATTACCAAGTTGATGACAGCAGTGATTACCGCAGATGCCCGTTTAAATATGTCTGAAGACATTACTTTGCAACAAATCGATTTTGCGGGTGCTGGTGGTAAGAATTCAAGTTCAACTTTAAAAGTTGGCGATACCATGAATCGTGCTGAAATGTTACTTGTGGCATTGATGAAATCTGAAAATCCAGCTGCAGCAGCTTTAGCGCGTACTTACCCAGGTGGTCGCCAAGCGTTTTTTGCTGCAATGAATTCAAAAGCACGTCAATTGGGAATGAATTCAACTCATTATGTTGAATCTACTGGTTTAGATCCACGTAATGTTTCTTCTGCTCGTGATTTGGGTATTTTAGTCAGTGCTGCTTCGCAATATGGCTTAATTCGTCAATTTTCAACAACAGCACATTATGACTTTAATTTAGGTTATCGCGTGTTGAAATCAAATAATACCAATGCCTTAGTACGTAATGGTGGCTGGAATATTAATATTTCTAAAACGGGTTATATCAATGAAGCAGGGCGTTGCGTGGTCATGCATACCACTGTAAATAGTCGTCCAGCTGTAGTGGTGTTATTAGGTGCAAGTTCGTCTCAGGCACGTACCAATGATGCAACCAATTTATTAAACTGGGTCAGTAATTTACCGAAACGTATCTAATCAGTTTCTCACAGCACTTAACCAGCTAAATGACAAAAAGCTCTTCAATATGAAGGGCTTTTTTATGCTTAAATTAAGCATAAAAAATAGATTATGAGATGTGTAAATTTGGAATACTGGTGTTTGGGTGGCACTTTCAAATCGTGCTGACAAAGCAATTGATATTAAAGGCAGATAGTGTGACTGAATCAGATCTGTACTATGACCAATATGAAGAAGAATAATGTTTAGCTTGAGCAAATAAAAAACCAGTTGCGCACAACTGGTTTTTTTAGATGTGAATGCGTTATTACATATTTGAAAGAATAGAGTCTTTCACTTGATTCATTGTTGCATCAATAGACAACATCACTGCATCTTCACATTGTTTAATTGCGGTATCAGGATCTTTTAGACCATTACCTGTCACAGTACATACAATCACAGAACCTTCAGCAATTTTACCTGCTTTGATATCACGAATTGCACCACCGATAGATGCCGCAGAAGCAGGTTCAACAAATACACCTTCATACATAGAAAGCAGACGTTGCGCTTCTAAAATTTCTGCATCAGTTAATTCATCAAACCAGCCATTTGAGTCACGAACGACCGCTTTAGCATGATTAAAGCTTTGAGGATTACCAATACGAATTGCTGTTGCAACTGTTTCTGGGTTTTCAACAGGACCACCACGTAAGAATGGCGCAGCACCAGAAGCTTGATAACCGACCATGACCGGACGACCTTCAGGGTTTGGACCGGTAAACTTATCTGTTTCAGGGTCATAAACCACTTGTTCAAATGCTTCAACAGGTTGATTAGCAACTGCTTCGGTATAACCCATCCAATGCGCAGTGATATTGCCTGCATTACCAACAGGTAAGCAGTGGTAGTCAGGCGCACGACCTAATGCTTCTACGATTTCATAAGCAATGGTCTTTTGACCTTGTAAGCGGTATGGGTTGATTGAGTTAACAATCGTTACCGGCGCTTGGTCTGCAACTTCTTTAACCAAACGCATGCCGTCATCGAAGTTGCCACGAATTTGCATGGTGATCGCGCCGTACATCATCGCTTGTGCCATTTTACCCATGGCAATTTTGCCTTCTGGGATTAACACAAATGCTTTGATACCCGCACGAGCAGCATATGCAGCAGCAGCAGCAGAGGTATTGCCTGTAGATGCACAGATAATCGCCTTAGAGCCTTCTTCTACCGCTTTGGTCACTGCCATGGTCATACCACGGTCTTTAAATGAACCTGTCGGGTTTAAACCTTCATACTTCACATAAATTTCAACATTCTTACCAATAATACCGGGAATATTGTCTAATTTAATGAGAGGCGTATTACCTTCATTTAAAGAAATAGCACGTGTAGTTTTTGATACTGGTAAGCGGTCACGATAGCGATCAACAAGTCCTGTATAGCGATTGGCATTAGACATGATGGTGTTCCAATTGTGTGTAGAGCAAATAAGATATTCTTTTAACCTCTAAGCCTCTACTCGGAGAGGCTGAGCCATTCATTGAATGACGCTTTGCAGGGTATTGCTGCAAATTTAGAGGAGTTTAAAACCCGATTAGTTATCGAGCAATTCTAAACGAATTCGTACGATTTCGCCATGGATAGCAGGTAAGGCTTGAATTTGTGCAATCGCTTCATTCATTTTCGATTCGACAATCGGATCAGTCAAAATCACGATAGGAATCAGATCTTTTAAGCGAGGTTGCTGCATGATGGCATCAATACTGATCCCAGTGCGACTTAAAATTGTTGTTACATCTGCAAGTACGCCAGTTTGGTCTTCAGCATTTAAACGCAAATAATAACCTGTGGTCATCTCATCACTCGACAAGATATGCAAGTCGGAAAGAGCTTCAAAGGCAAGCTGAGGAATAGTACCTGAACCATCTTCTGTGTAAATGATATCACGGACAATATCAACCACATCTGCCACAACCGCAGAAGCAGTAGGGCCTGCGCCTGCACCTGCACCATAATACAATGTAGGGCCAACTGCATTGGCTTGAACCAAAACTGCATTCTTCACGCCATTTACATTGGCAAGAAGCTCTTCTTCAGGAATCAGGGTTGGGTGTACGCGAAGTTCGATGCCTTTGCTAGAACGACGTGCAATACCCAAGTGTTTGATCTTATAGCCAAGCTCTTCAGCGTATTTCACATCTTGTGCAGTAATCTTGGTGATACCTTCGGTATAAACCTTATCGAACTGTAAAGGAATACCAAAGGCACATGACGCAAGAATAGTCAGCTTATGCGCAGCATCAATGCCTTCAACATCAAATGTTGGGTCTGCTTCGGCATAACCAAGTTCTTGAGCTTCTTTAAGTACGTCCGCAAAGGCACGACCTTTTTCACTCATTTCAGTCAGAATGAAATTACCTGTACCATTGATGATACCCGCCAGCCATTCAATTTTATTGGCTGCTAAGCCTTCACGAATGACCTTGATAATTGGAATACCACCGGCAACCGCTGCTTCAAAGGCAACTTGTACGTGGTGATCATCAGCTGCTTTAAATAGCTCATTGCCATGTTCTGCAAGTAAGGCTTTGTTTGCCGTTACCACTTGCTTGCCATGTTTTATAGCTTCCATCATGACTTCATAAGCAGGGTGAATACCGCCCATGACTTCAACGACAACATCAACATCAGGCTGGCGGACGATATCTAGCAGATCAGCGCTCTGTTTAATGCTTGCTGGTAAATTTAGATCTGGACGTGGACGACGCGTGCCTACGTGGGTAATTTCAATTTCTCGACCGGTGCGACGTCTAATTTCAGCAGCGTTTTCTTGTAGTAGTTTAAGGGCACCACCGCCTACGGTTCCAAGACCGAGTATTGCCAGACGAACTGGTTTCACGTCACACTCCAATTATGTATATAAATTATATTAAGCTTAGATCATAGCTAAAAAATGCGCCAGACTCTAGAGCCTGACGCATCTTTATATTGAGCTATAAATAATAGTAAATTTACTGATAAAAATTATTTATTTAAACGGCTTTCAATTTCGTCAGCAGTCATATAACCGCCCAGATATTCACCCTCTGCATTGTAGATCGCAGGGGTACCATTTACACCCATTTTTAGACCTAAAGCATACAGGTCACGAACTGGATTTTTACAACTTGCAGGTGGAAGCGCAGTACCAGCAATGGCTTGATTAAATGCAGCACTACGGTCTGCACTACACCAGATACTTTCCATCGTCGGTATAAATTGTTCACCACGTGGCCATGCGATATAACGTATTTCAATACCTTTAGCCGTGATTTCACTGATATGTTCATGAAGTTTATGGCAATAAGGGCAGCTTGCATCAGTAAATACATAGATTACATGTTTAACCTTACCTTGCGCAGGGTAAACCAACAGATCCTTAATATTTAACTCAGCAAGATATTTCTTGTTTTCTGCAGCTTGTATTTTGTCACCAATGCTACTGAGTTTATCGCCACCTAAACGGATTACATCACCTTGGATCAGGAATTTACCATCAGATGTTGCATAGACTGAGCTCATGCCTTCCATGCTGATCCAATAAAGATTGGGCATTTCAGTCGGTTTAGCATCTAAAATTTTGGCTTGAACGCCAGCCTTTTTGAAATTGGCTTGTAATGTTTGAATTAGACGTTGTTTTGCATCACGCTCAGTTAAATTCGATGCCTCACCTGTTGCAGGTGCTGTCGCAGTTAAAGTGTCATCTTTTTTTGAGTCTGGATTTTTTGAACAAGCACTCACTGCCATCGTGCTTGCAATAAGACAAGCCAACATCAATTTTGAACGATTCAATTGCATAAATAACTCTTTATGTTTCTTCAGCATGATTTGAGGGAATTAGCATAACAAAATTTTTAATAGTGTACTTTAAAACTTGATTAAGGGATGTAAATTGCCGATATACACGTCATGCTCAGCCATCAAGCGCGTGGATGATATTTTTCATGCAGCTGTTGCATACGGATTTGTGCGACATGGGTGTAAATTTGTGTGGTCGATAAATCACTATGCCCCAAAAGCATTTGCACAACGCGTAAGTCAGCACCATGATTTAAAAGATGCGTTGCAAAAGCATGGCGTAAGGTATGTGGTGATAGCTCTGCTTGAATCCCAGCTTGTAAGGCATAACGTTTGATGGCATACCAAAAGTTTTGACGACTCATGATGCCGCCATGTTGGGTTAGAAATAGATAATCGGTAGCGGATTTATACAGTTGTGGGCGAGATTCAGTTAAATATTTTTCCACCCATTCACATGCCATGCCCCCCAAAGGCACCAAACGTTCTTTATTACCTTTACCTGTGATTCTTAAATAGCCTTGTTTTAAATTGATCAAATCTAATCTTAAATTGAGAAGCTCAGAAACACGTAAACCACAAGCATAAAGCACTTCAAACATGGCGCGATCACGCAAACCTAACGCTGTTGTGACCTCTGGTGCTTGGATCAGTGCTTCAACGTCCTGCTCCGATAAATCTTTAGGCAATGCTCGTCCGAGTTTGGGGGTTTTATGGGTCGCGACAGGATTATCTAAACGAATCTTTTGTTCACGTAAAAACTTAAAAAACGAACGTAAAGCAGAAAGTGAACGGGCAATTGACCGAGGGCTTTTGCCTTGTTTAGTGAGTTGAATAAGTACATCGGAAATGTCTTCATGTGTCCAATTCGGAAGGTAAGAATTTACACATTCACTACATTGAATTAAGTCAGATAAATAGGCGTTTCTTGTATGCGGACTGACCGTTTGCGCAATTAAATAGTCACGGAATCCCTGTAAAAAGCCTAGATTTTCAGGAATGGCAACAGCAGCAGGAATACGTGGTTTCTTATTTAGCATGGTCTTCGGTGGTGTTTAAAACTTATTTGTTGATGGAATGTAGACTAAAAGAAAACATAAGTCGAATATCGTATTTGAATGAGAATTGTAATCAAACCTTACTTGGTAATTATTCTCATTTGTATGTATAATAGTCTGTCTATCGTGTAAATTTTAGGGTTAATTGCTGTGCGTTTGTCAGACTTGAAAGTAAAGCAAACTGCCATTATCGCAAAGGTCAATCGTACCTCACAAGATAATGTCAATCAGCCAGATTTAGTGGCGAGTCGTTTAGAAACTCTAGGTTTTGTGCCTGGCACACGTGTACAAGTGATCACAAAAGGTGTTTTTGGTGGTGATCCTATTCTCATTCAAATTGGTTTTACTCGATTTGCGTTGCGCAAGATCGAAGCCGAGAAAATTGAAATACATCAGGCATTAGAAGGAGCTTCCGCATGAGCGAAACTTTACGTATTGCTTTAGTAGGAAATCCTAACTGCGGTAAAACTTCACTTTTCAACCATTTAACCGGTACACGTCAAAAAGTTGCCAACTATGCTGGGGTGACTGTTGAACGTAAAGTGGGTACATTTAATTTACCTTCTGGTCGTGCGGTGCGTGTTCTAGATTTGCCTGGAACATATAGCCTCGATGCAGCCAGTCCTGATGAAGCCATTACCCGTGATGTCGTTTTAGGGAAAATTGCCGGTGAACAAGATCAACAGGCATTTTTATGTGTGGTGGATGCAACCAACTTAAAATTACATTTGGGACTTGTCCTTGAAGTCATTGAACAAGGCAAACCGATTCTGCTTGTATTAAACATGATGGATGAAGCGCGTCGTCGTGGGATGCAGATCAATACCCAAAAATTATCACAGCGTTTAGGTATTCCTGTGGTGGAAACGGTTGCTGTGCGTAATGCAGGGATTGAAAACTTGATGGGTGCTTTGGAAAATGAAAAATTCCACACACCAAGTGCAGAACTGAGTGATGTTAAGCTTTCAGGTTCCAATCATGAAAAAATTGACCAAATCTTAAAAGATGTGGTGGTTTTTTTAGATCATGAAGATAAACGTACTGATTTTCTCGATAAGATTTTTTTACACCCCGTTTTAGGACTTCTTAGCCTTGCGCTGATGATGTTTATTGTTTTCCAAGCTGTATTCGCTTGGGCAGCGCCATTTATGGATGGTATTGAAGAATTTTTTGGCTGGTTTGGTGGCTGGATTGGGCAGTTTATTACCCAGCCACTACTTCACAGCTTGGTGGTCGATGGGATTATTGCAGGTGCAGGTAGTGTAGTGGTGTTCTTGCCACAGATTCTGATTCTGTTCTTCTTTATTTTGGTTTTAGAAGAGTCAGGCTATCTACCGCGTGCGGCATTTCTACTCGATAAATTGATGTTTAAAGCAGGTTTAAGTGGTCGGGCGTTTATCCCACTGTTATCCAGTTTTGCCTGTGCTGTACCTGGGATCATGGCGACTCGAAGTATCAGTGATCCGCGAGATCGTTTGGTGACAATATTGGTTGCGCCATTGATGACATGTTCAGCGCGTTTGCCAGTTTATGCTTTACTGATTGCTGCATTTATTCCAGCGAAAATGGTTTGGGGTTTCCTTAATCTACAAGGTTTAGTGCTCTTCGGTTTATACATGGCGGGAATTGTGAGCGCGCTCATTGTTGCGACCGTGCTGAAATTTTTCCAGAAAGATAAATCACAACATGCTTTATTGATGGAATTACCAAGCTACCGTATCCCAGATATAAAAAGTGTCTGGATTGGTTTGTTAGA
Organism: Acinetobacter sp. Root1280; assembly: GCF_001425285.1. Lineage (NCBI taxonomy): Bacteria > Pseudomonadati > Pseudomonadota > Gammaproteobacteria > Moraxellales > Moraxellaceae > Acinetobacter > Acinetobacter sp. Root1280. Next base: position 64,692 of record NZ_LMED01000025.1, read on the forward strand.
CCGTGCCAAGATCTTCTTAAAGCGTGTCGGTGGCATTATCTTCGCTTTATCGATTTTATTATGGTTCTTATGTACATTCCCTCAACCGCCAGAGGGTGCAACTTTACCCGATATTGACTACTCTTTTGCTGGGATGCTGGGGCATGTGATGCACCCAATCTTTGAACCGCTTGGATTTAATTGGCAAATCTGTATTGCTTTAATTCCAGCGATGGCAGCACGTGAAGTTGTGGTTGCAGCATTGGGTACGGTTTATGCGTTATCCGCAGCGGATGATGATGCAGTTGCTCAAGGTTTATCACATCTGATCAGTCAGGGTGATTTAAGCTGGTCAGTTGCAACAGGTTTATCGTTGTTGGTGTGGTTTATCTATGCACCGCATTGTTTAGCGACATTGGCTACGGTAAAACGTGAAACAGGTTCTTGGAAAACTGTTGCTGGTATGACAGTTTATCTATTTGGTTTGGCTTATTTAATGGCTTTCCTCACTTATCAAATTGCGTCAGGTTATTTTGGTCTATAAGCCAGAATCTTGAAGCAAAGGAGCTAGAGATGATTGAATTATTGATTATTGCGGTATTGGTGATTTGGAGTGCAATTTTTGTATTTAAGAAAGTCTTTCCAAAGTCAGCGTATTCGGTGTTTTCTAAACTGGCTCAATTTTGTCAGTCGCAAGGTTGGAATCGTTTAGCCAAATGGATTCAGCCTGCGATGGTGAGTGGATGCGGTGGCGGTTGTGGTTGCAGTAGTGCTGAAACGGACAATCCTAAAAAGGTTGAAGTCCAAGCCGTAAAATGGAAATGATAGGCCTCTAAATTCATTAGCCTAAAAAGAAAAAAGCCATTCTAGAACATAGAGTGGCTTTTTATTTGTATGTGGGAATAGTTCATAAAAGATAATTTATCTCGTTAGCAGATAGGCATATCTTGAATGATCCAATGCTGCAGAAATCAATTTAATCAGTATGAGCTTCTGTAGGTTTATACAAAGCACTAACTAGACTTTAGCTATGGGTTTCCTCCTCGCCATCATCTTCAAAAGTTCGTGCAATTTTTTCGATATTTAAGCTTTTAGCCATCGCATCAAAAATTTCCTTATAAGCACCATCTTGATGATAAAGATCATGATGTTCACCATGCTCAACGATTTGTCCTTCTTTCATCACATAGGTGTAATCGGCATCAATAATTTGCGAAAGGCTGTGCGAGATCATAATTACAGTTCGGCCTTGTTTAATCTCATCTAAACTTTGTTTGATTTGCTCTGAAGCGATGGCATCTAAACTCGCTGTGGGCTCATCTAAAAAGATAATCGGCGGGTTTTTAAGGAACATTCGAGCAAGTGCGATTCGCTGTTGTTGCCCGCCAGACAATAGCAAGGCATCTGCTTCATAGGCATGCGGTAATTTTAAAATCTGCTCATGAATCGAGGCTTTTTTTGCAGCTGCGATGACTTCTTCATTGCTTGCATGGGGCTTACCATAACGAATATTTTCTAAAATTGAGCCTTGGAAAATATGGTTTTTTTGCAATACTAAGCCAATATGTTCTCTTAAATAGTGTGTATCGAGTTGCTCTAAATCAATCCCATCGAGTTTGATACAGCCTGAATTCGGGGCATAAAATTTATCCAGTAGGCTGATTAAGGTTGATTTTCCCGCACCTGATAAGCCCACTAAGGCTGTGATTTTATTGGGTTGAATAGTCATGTTAATCCGATGTAAGGCTTGATGACCATTCGGGTAGATAAAATCAACATTTTCCAATTCAAATTTGCCATGAATTTGAGGTTTCATTAAACCACTGGCTTCGATTTCATGATCTGCTTCTAAGATACTAAAGAAGCTTTCTGAATAGATCATTGCTGAGTTAATTTCATCATAAATACGATGCAAAGAGCGGATCGGTGCAGACACGTTATTGAACAACAATACATGGTACATGATCATCCCTATACTCATTTGTCCATCTAAAACAAAGTAAGCAGTTAAAATAATAATCAGGACTACACCAACTTGTTCGATAAAGGTTTTTAAACCATCAAAGATATAGCTGGTTTGTCGAGTTTGCATCTGATTTTCAGTCAGTGACTTTTGTAAGTTCAGTTGCTTGGTGGATTCAACAGCCTCTTTATTAAAAGATTTAATCACTGTAATTGAGTTAATAATACTCAAAATACCTTGATTCTTCTTTTCCATGTTATCGCGCAAGGCTCGACGTTTGCCAGAAAGCTTTTGTGATTGTTTAAAGGTCAGCCAAAAGTAAATTGGTACAATGATTGTTGCGACCACACCCACCCAAAAATTGGCATAATACATTAGGGCTAAAGCGATAATTGCACTGGTAAATAACGGTAAAATATCAATAAAAAAGATTTGAACCAGCCGAGTGAGCGAGCTAACTCCACGGTCGATACGGGTTTGTAATTTTCCTGCTTGGTTATTTTTCTGATCGAAAAAGGCCAATCGATAGGTAATAAATTTTTCGATAATGCCCTGAGATAGGTCCTGTGAAATTAAAATTCTGAGTTTTTCACCAAATGATTTTTGCCCAAACTGAACAATTGCATTGATGACTTCTTTGGCCAATAAAACCACAGTAATGGTAATGATAATGTGCCATCCATCCGCTAGGCCTTGTCCTGCTTGGATCAGTTGGTTAATGCTGTCTACAGCATATTTAAGTGTAAGAGCATTGACCTGAGCGGTGAGTGAGCCAATCAACGTTAACACTAAGGTGATGATGACGAGCCAGCGGTAGGGGCGTACAAAGGGGCGTAATTTTTGAAATAATTGCCATAAATTCATAGGTTTTTTGCTTTTTATCAGCTTGGTTTTAGTCTAAAGCTGAATAAACGTTGCTACAAGTGATTGCTATGTTTTGAATTGTGAAAGATTTTAATGATGTTTTACACTAGTCCAAATCTTCACGATCAAAATCCTCTTGAAATTGGTCTGCTAATTTAAATCCGAGTTGATTAAGCTTTTCAAAATACTTGAGATAGTCTTGATCTTCCATATCATATGGAAGATCATCCCATAAAAAGTGAACCAGCCATTGATACCAACGTGGTGGTGCTGGGTAACGATGCAAATAGTTGACCTTTTCAGCAAAGCTCATTTTTTGCTGACTCATCCATTCATCTAAATACATCATATGTGATTCTCCGCTTCCCATTCGCCATCCTATAGAATAAGGATGGTATTCTGGTGCAAAAATCCATGGCGGTGGGACTTCGCCATATTTGGCTAAATAGGCTTGGACGCCTTCTATATACCACTGTTCATTTGAATATTTACCCATGATATGACCTACTATTCTTCATATTAAAGTTGTTTAATTTTGATCAAAAATGACTTGTTTCATGTTAAATATTGATTCATTGTTGGATGACCCCGTAGCTCATTTTAGACAATGAATTTAGATTTATTTGAACCTGAAGCACAAGATAATTTACTGCCTTATGATGGGGTAGTAAAAGACTTTGGCTTAATTTTGGATCATGAACAAAGTCAAAAATATTTAAACTATTTTCTACAGCATTTGGCTTGGCAACATGATGAAGTTTATTTGCATGGTCAATATTATAAAACTGAGCGCAAAGTGGTGTGGTATGGCGATGATGATTACCAATATCATTATTCAGGTATGGCAAAACAAGCCCATATCTGGAATCCCGCTTTATATCGACTCAAACAGCATATCGAGCAACTCACAGGGCAAACTTATAATTCCTGTTTGGCAAATTTATATGAAAATGGCTCACAAGGCGTGGGCTGGCATAGTGATGATGAGCCATCATTGGAAGCGCCCAACCACAATGTGGTGATTGCTTCATTGAGTCTAGGTGCTACTCGAAAATTCAGTTTTAAGCACAAGTGGAAAGCTAAAAAAGTAGATTTACTTTTACACAGTGGTCAATTGATTGTGATGCAAGGACAGACCCAACGTTATTGGAAACATACCCTCGCCAAATCTACACGAATTTTAGCGCCTCGTGTAAATTTGACCTTTCGTTACTTTTATCCAAGTGGATAAAGCTTGTCATCAAATTGTTCAAGTTTAGGAAAGTCTAATGCAGGTAAATTTTCTAAGTTATGTAAATATTGCTGATAATCAAGCAGGATTTGTTGACGTGCTTCATTAGAAATATAAGGGACATGGTAAGCGGTAAATGGTGGCAGCACTTCAAAGCCTGCATAAGCTAAAGTTCCACGTTGAATCGGCAGTAATAAATCTTCAATTGAACCATGAATCGCATGATCACCAAACATATGTTCACGGCCACCCAAGGTAAAGCTTAGCAAGGCTTTTTTCCCCACCATGCCGCCGTGGTTATAAAAACGTTTACCACCATAGAAAATACCTGAAACGAATACGCGATCAATCCAGCCTTTTAAGATAGCAGGTACAGATGTCCAATACATGGGGAAACTTAAAATCACTAAATCTGCTTTTTGTACTTTTTCAATTTCAATCTGAATGTCTGTGGCAATCTGCTTATTTTTACAAGCATGGCGCTGTTCCAAAGCATAATTCATATATTCAGGATGACTCAGTTCTGAGAAATCCTCTCGTGATGCGATTGGATTAAAATTCATGGCATACAAGTCTGAAACTTCAACTTGATGTCCTAATTTTTCCAAGACCTCTACAGCATGATCTTTCATCGCGGTTGTAAATGAAAGGGGTTCGGGGTGTGCATGGACGATGAGAATATTCATAACATTCCTTAATTAAAATTATGCATCATTGTTATTGGCTGCTTTAGATTATTCCTCAATGAAAATGATTCGCCAATTACTCTAATTATTTTTTTAATGGCTTAAAAGTAAACTCAATGGATAAAAAATTTTGCGCATAAAAAAGCCTATGTTTAAACACATAGGCTTCCTTACTCTGAGGAGGAATTGTCTTCGCAAAAACAATGTCCAAAAAATCATGGATTACTGAAGAACATAATCATATTATGAGAATATAAAAACATTATCAAGAGATAAAAACATTACAAAATGTTAAATTATCAAGATGATTGCGTTTATGGGTGAAATTCAGATAATTGGTCATTGGCAGAGAGTGCTTGATAGCGTTTTTCAATCTGTGCAGCAGACTCTTGCAAGGTCTCAATCAATTTTGGGGTGTTGACGTATTCAAAACGATTTTTTGAAGCAAGTACGGTCAATGCTAAAGGCGCTTCTTTACTTGAAAACTTCACTGGGATAGATAAGCCAGAAACATTTGGATCAAGTTCGCCTTGTGAAAAATAATAACCTTGCTTTTTAATTTTTTTCATTTTATTAACAAAGGTTTCTTCATTTTCAGCAAAACCAACTTCAGTTAATTGTGTTGCAAAGCGAAGGTAATATTCATGAATTTTCTGTTTAGATAAATGCGCCATGATCACTTTAGGTGAAGAGCCCATAAATACGGGACGAGGGCAACCACGACCATAAGAAAGTAAAGTTTCATCACGATACACCTCATGATGAACATCAATACAATAGTCATCATTTAAATGTGTCAGTAAACAGCAAAGCTCTGTACGTTCTGAAATTTCTTGCATAAATGGTTTGCTGATTTGAACCAATGGATCGGTGGTTCTAGAAATATAGTCCATCACAGCAATTTTAGGACCAAGGGTGTAATCGCCTGAAGTTCCATTTAAGCGTTGCAAAATATCAGCCGAAACTAATTCTTTTAAATAGCGATAGCTGGTCGGTTTAGATAAACCAAGCTCTTCACAAATCACATCGACATTAATTACTGGGCGAGACACCGAAAATAAATCCAATACGGTGAGAATTTTGCCAAAACTGGAAAGTGCCATTGATGACCTACTCAATTAGTGAGAATCAAAAAAAATAATAATGAATGTTACTTTATAACAAATTGTTCAAGAAAAAACAGTGGAATTTGCATTGTAAATGCAAATGATTCTACATTTTTAACTTTAGTGGTTATTTTGAGAAAAAGCACTACATTTGAGCATTAAAGTAAATTATATTTAGTTGTATTATCAAAATGAGATATTTTTATTGATTATTTGTGTTTTTTTTGAGATTATTGCTGATATGAATATCCAATGGTGAATTTATACTTTTCTAGAAGTATAAATTTTTATCATAAATTGAGTCCTTCTCTACTCAATCGTTGTATTTGAGCAAATGCCTAAATTTGTTCTTCTATTCACATCTTTATTTAAAACCACACTGTTTATTTGACTAAGCAGTGCGGTTTTTTGGTCGCTAAGAAAAGAAAATGTGATGTGTACAACAAGCCCTTATAAAAGTGGTGAATATCAGCTTCCTAGATCTTAGAGAGCTAGAGATGACAGAGAAAATCAATGAAATTGAATTTATAGTGAGTTGCTTGCATGTTACTGATCAAACCCTTATTGGCTTTTAGACCCAATAAACTCGATTGGATTTTTGCGAGCAAAACTTTCATTGCAGGAATGCTGGCACTTTATATTGCATTTGAACTCAACCTGAGCTATCCGATTTGGGCGATTGGTACAGTCTTTGTGATTGCCAATCCTTATTCGGGCATGATGGCATCAAAAAGTATCTATCGAATTTTAGGAACCTTGATCGGAGCAATTTTTGCTATCGCAGTGATGCCTCATTTGGTTAATACCCCTTGGTTATTTACCTTTGTACTGGCAACTTGGGTGGGGATCTGTCTATATCTGTCTTTAATCGACCGATCACCACGCAGTTATGTGGTGATGTTAGCGGGTTATACCGCAGTGATTATTTGTTTTAACTCGATTTATTATATCGAGACGGTGTCGATTTTCGATATGGCAGTGGGTCGTTTCTTAGAAATCTCGTTGGGTGTGGTGTGTAGTGCTGTGGTCTCTGCAACTATATTTCCTATGCATATTGGGCCTGTGGTCGAACTCCGTGTCACTAAAACCATGCAAGACACTAAACAGGCTTTTGACTCAATTTTGTCTGATCCCGCACATACAGACAATTATACTCAGCTATTGACCAATATCACGCGTGATACAACAGATATTCATAGTATGGCTGTGCATTTAAGTTATGAAACTTCAAAATTTAAAGGCATGACCAAACCACTCCAAGAGTTGCTACATCAAGTGACGATGTTAGTGGCTAACTTGGTCGCAATGTCAGAACGAATCAAGCAACTGGATCAAATTGATTTAACTTATCGTCCGTATCTGCTTGAGTTTCACCAAAAGATTGATGATTTTTTAGAAGGTGAGAATGCCATTCTTGAAGATGAGCTCAAGCACTTACCTGAACATTTTGACCAAGAATTTCAAACCATCACTGAACATGCAACTGCTAAACAACAGGTGATTTTGGGCAGTCTAAAAATGGATATTCGCCATTTTATTCAAAATGTTCGTGCAGTGAAGTTTATTTGGCAATGCATGCAGCAAGGTAATCATAGCTTACCTGAATCCATTGTACCTTTAACCACAACCTATCCCAGTTTACATCGTGATTATGGCGTTGCGGTACGTGGCGGGATATCGGCATTTTTAACCACCAACATTGCCTGCGCATTTTGGATTTTAAGTGGCTGGAAAATGGGCTTTATGGTGGCAGAAATGGCCGCAATTACAGCATGTATTTTGACCTTTTTAGATGACCCTGTACCTGCGCTAAAAATATTTATCCGCTCCAGTATTTATGCCGCTATTTTGGTTTTTATTTATGCATATGGGATTTTTCCGCATATCACCGCATTTTGGGAGTTAGCCGTTGTATTAGCCCCCTTTATTATGTTCTGTGTGATGTTGTATTTACATCCGCCTTTGCATGCACTGGGCTTACCGCTGATTATGAGTACGATTATGGGGTTAAATCTGCAAAACCGTTATTTGATGGATCAGATCACCTTTTTTGATGCTTCGATTGCAACCGTGATTGGGCCGATTATCACGGTTTGTATCATGCAAATGGTACGTTCAATGTCCCCTGAGATGACGGTAAAACGGATGTTGGCGTTACACTATAAAGCCATGCGGGAAAGTATTGCGATGTCTTATGGGACAGGCTTTAGAATACATTTACGCAGCATGCTTGATCGTATTGGCGTGTTAAATACCAAATTGATTCAGTCAGAACAGCTCAAAATCGAAATTAATAATGCTTTGATTGAGTCGAGTGCCGCAATTGATTTAACTCGTTTGCAGGAGCTGGTCCAAAAATTGTCGCCTGAATCTACGACGACCAGTGCAATTGTTAAATTACAAGGCCTACTTAACCAGTGGCTAAACGAAAAAGCAGTAACTCAGCCTGATGATAACTTACGACAAGCATTGATTCAGCAATTTGATCATGTCTTGCAAGATGCGCAAGCGGTAGGTGATCAAGATATCAGACAGCGTATAGAAATTTCTGTGAATAATATTCGTAATAGTATTTGTCATATTCATCTGGTTGATGCACAACCTTCAACTGTTTTATTGGGAGCATAAATATGGGTGAGCTCAACATTTATGGTGTTTATGTCCCAATATTTTTAATTCAAGCAATTCTGGCATTCATCATCTGGAAAGTGGTGTGTATTGGTACAGATCGCTTGGTTGAAAAAGAATGGATTGCATTGCCTGGGATTTTTAACATCTGTATCTATTTGATTTTATTATGGTCGATTCATTGGGTATTTATTCAGGTGACGACTTAGCCGCTGCAATAGAGCTGATTTACTTTTAAGTTTAATGATTGGAAAATTGAAATGAATACGTTTGACATACGTAAGGCAATCCGGCCGATATCATTGGGTATCGTGGTGATTATTGCGATATTTTGTGCGCTGCATATCTGGAATTACTACAATGCAGAACCTTGGACACGTGATGGGCGTGTCCGTGGCGATGTTATTCAAGTGTCTTCTGATATTGCTGGTTTAGTCACAGAGGTGATGGTTCAAGATAACCAAACCGTGAAAAAAGGGCAGGTGCTTTTTAAAATTGATTTAGCACGCCAAACTTTAGACGTGGAACAAGCAAAATCAGATCTTGCAAAAGCCCAGTCAGGACTGGCTGAAGCTGAAGCGGGGCTTGCTGAGGCAAAAGCCAATATTGTGAAATCAAAAGCCAATATCAATCTTGCAGATAAAAATGCACGTCGATATGCGGACCTGATGAATGGTGCGATCTCTAAACAAGAACAAGATCAAATGTTTGCTACACGAGATCAGTCCCATGCAGAGCATCAGCAATTGCAAGCTGCGGTACAACAAGCAGAAGCCAATATCAAACAACAAAAAGCTTTGATTGAAGCAGCAACCAGTAGTGTGCATTTGGCGCAATTGAATATGCAACGTTCAGAAGTGATTGCACCTGCAGATGGAACATTATCAAATTTTGATTTGCGCGCAGGGAATTATGTCAAAGTTGGGCAAGCTGTTGCCGCTTTACTTGATCGTAAACAGCTCTATGTTGTGGGATATTTTGAAGAAACCAAACTCAATAAAATACATCTAGGTGATCCTGCAACAGTACAACTCATGGGCGATTCTTTGAAATATAAAGGCCATGTTCAAGGGATTGCGTCTGGGATTGAGGATCGTGAACGGACCACTTCATCAGGCCTATTGGCCAATGTAAATCCAACATTCAGCTGGGTACGTTTGGCTCAACGGGTACCTGTGAAAATTATTTTAGATGAAGTGCCCCATGATTCATTGGCCTTTGTCGCAGGGCGTACCGTGACGGTACATATTTTGGAACAAGCAAAAAAATAACCAGCATCCATCATTAAACTTTGATCTTGAAGCCCATTGAAAAATGGGTTTTTTATAGATTTAGGTCTGCCATAGCGGGCATATTAATTTCCTTAACACAGCTGGCTTGACTGGTCGATAAGATAAATTTGATGGCAAGAATAACATCCTGTAAGGGAATTAACTCATGACCACTCTGTTGTAAAACCTCATCTACAGATGTATTCAGATCAAATTCAGTCGCTAAGTAGCCTAGATTTAATATGCTTACTCCAATCTGGTCTTTGCGTAAGCTTTCTCGGAGCGAATGGACAATGCCTCTGAGGGCGAATTTGCTGGCTGAAAAGACCACTTCTTTGCCCTTATGATTATCTAGTCCCCAGGTTGAACCAATCAAGATAATTTTTGCATTTGGAGACAATCTAAGATTCTCAATCAAGGACTGAATTGCCAAAATACAGGATTGAATATTGGTATAAATCAAATTTGATATTTCAATGTCAGTGCATTGTTCAAAGTCATAATCTGCTTGAAAGGCTTTTGTTTCCCAAATCCCAACATTGTAAATCAGATAATCTATAGGCTGATTTTGAATTTGATTTTTAACTACATCCCGAGCATGTTCAGGTTTTGATAAATCAGCAGAGATCCATTTGAAATGAGCAAGGTCGCACTGTGGCTGAGAACGTGAAATACCAAAAACCAGATCTTGTGTTTGAGGTACTGCGTGTAAAATAGCTTGCCCCAAGCCTTTGCTTACACCATAGATGACATAGGTTTTAGACATTTTTAATGCTCAGTTTAAGGGGTAATGCCTTCAGGGTTTCGATACCAACTTTCAATAAATAAAGCCGCTGCAATACTATCCGCTGCTAATTTCTTTGCTCGCCCTTGCGCGTGGTAATGATCGAGTTCATCTCGTGCTTCACGTGTGGTTAAGCGCTCATCGACCATCAGGGTTTCAATATTGGTTTGATGACGTAAACGTCGTGCAAATTTACGTGCGCGTGTGGATAATTCTGACTCGGAATCATCCATATTTAACGGTAAGCCAACCAGAAATAAATTCGGTTGATGCTGTTTGATGATCTTAAGCAATTCATCCCAATTGGGGATACCATCTTTCATTGGAAAAAGTGCAAGCGGTGTTGCACTTTCAATGATGGAGGAGCCTACAGCCATTCCCGTTTTTTGTGTACCAAAATCAAATGCAATAATCAGTTGTGGGGAATTTAAATCAGGCATGTCCAATCTCAGAAGATAACCAAGTACGATCAATCCCTATTTTACGATAAGCCGCATCCCAACGGTCGGTATAAGGCAAATTAAACACCAAATCCATATCTGAATCACAAATCAACCAATCGCCACGGGTAATTTCATCTTCAAGTTGATTTTTAGTCCAGCTGGCATAGCCCAATGCAATTTGATAACGACCTACACCTTCATTGTGTGCAATCGCATCTAAAATATCTTTGCTGGTGGTAATACACAGATTTTCACCCACGGCAATCGAAGAGTGCCAGGTCGGTTGTCCTGTATGAATCACAAAACCCGCTTCAGGACGCAATGGACCACCTTGCAAAACTTCATGTGGATGCACATTATCTGCTTCAATTTCTAAGTCATTCAAAAGTTCTTTGACTTGAATACCTGAAGGTCGATTGATAATAATACCTTGCGCACCATCTTCATCATGACGGGCAAGATAGATTACTGTATTGGCAAAGAAATCATCAGCAAGATCAGGTGGTGCAATCAAGCAGCGATGAGAAAGATATTGTTTTGGCACCGATATGCAACTCCTTTTCAATCCGCTTAAATATTTTTAATTGTTTAAATAAAATCTATATCTATATAAATAGCACAATTAATATCAATAGGTTGTGAATATTTTAAAAGCCTGCAAAAACAGCCTAAGTTTTTCATCAATATGTTTAAAATACAAACAAAATGGTGTCCAAATAAAAATGTGCATCTCTAATAAAAGCGATGACAATAGGGCGAGTGAATAGATAAAAGCGCTTATATTGCAAAATAGGAATAAAAAACCAGTCGCGTGCTGACTGGTTTTTTATATGGGTATTCTTTTTTATACACTAGGATTGAGGTATTAAGATGGCTGAAATTTCAGCTGTCTTAATTGTTTTGCATGTTGCAAGGTGGTTTCACCAATTTCAATACCGCCTGTCATACGAGCCAATTCTAAAATAAGTTGCTCTTCTTCTAGTGCAACGATGGTACTACTTGCAGGATCTGTTTGCAGCTTTTTCACCAATAGGTGTTGATCGGACTGGGCCGCAACCTGAGCTTGGTGAGTAATACATAAAATTTGAACGTGTTGCCCCAAGCCTGCCAATAAGCGCCCGACAATTTCAGCGGTACCACCACTGATTCCGACATCAATCTCATCAAACACTAAAACTTCTGCTTCAGTTTTTTCGGCATTCATCACTTGCATGACCAATGCAATACGTGACAGCTCACCACCAGAAGCGACACGTGCCAGCGGTTGAGGTGGAATCCCTTTATTGGCAGTAAAGAGCAATTGAATAAAGCTTAAACCTTCAGCAGAAACTTGTTCCAGCGGTTCAAATTTAAATTCAAAATGTGCTTCTGGTAGCGCCAGTTGTTTGACTTGCTCAGTCAGTTGCTTGGCTAAAGGTTCAGCAGCATCACGACGAATCTGATCTAAATGTTGTGCTTTCTCTACAAACACTTGATGAGATTGTTCAACTTGCTCAGCGAGGGTTTCAGGATCTTCAAGTTGATGTAGTTGCTCTAATTCATTTTGCCATGTTTCATATTGCTGTTTGAGTTCATCGGGCTGAATACGGTATTTACGTGCCAAGCGATGAAAGACTTCGAGTTGTGTATTTAGCTCATCCATACGTTCAGGATCAAAACTTTGACGGTCTATAAACTGACGTAAATTTGCCGTTGCGTCATCAATTTCACTTTGTGCGTTGATCAATGAATTGTAAATTTCAGACAGCAGTTCACTTCGTCCAGCATGCGATTCTAAACGTCGAATAATTGAAGAAATTTCTTGGGTAATATTTTGTTCAGATTCATCAAGAACATTTAAGCTATAGCCACAGTCTTGCATGATGTGTTCATGGTGACTTAAACGATCAAATTCTTGTTCGATTTCTTTATAATCAATACGAATGACATCTTCGAGTTCTTCAAGTTGTAATTTTAAAGTGTCAATACGTTGCAGGCGATTGGCTTGTGCATCAATCGCTGCTTGATGTGTACGAATATTTTTTTGCCAAGTGCTGTACGCATCACGCACATCTTGGGCTGGCTGATAAAAATTACTATACCGATCTAACCAATGCTTCGGGTAGGGCGGTTCAAGCAGTTGTTGTTGGCTATGTTGGCTGTATAGTTGCACCAAAAGGCGGCCAAGTTCTTTTAATTCAGCGAGGCTGCTGGGACGACCATTGATCCATGCTTTGCTGCGTCCTGTTGCAAAGATCACCCGTCTTAAATGGATTTCACCAGATTCATCATCTAATTCATGAGTCTTGAGCCAATTGGCTTCCGGGCTCTGTGCTTGATAGCTAAAAACGGCGGTAATATCTGCTTTTTCAGCGCCATAACGCACATAATTGGTATCGGTACGCTCTCCTAAACAGGCTGACAACGCATCTAATAATAATGATTTACCCGCACCTGTTTCACCTGTAAGCACGTTGAACCCTTGCTCGATATCAATAGCAAGGTTATCGGCTAAAGCAAAATTGATCAGATTTAAGTGTGTCAGCATAAACGCATCCAAGCTGCGAACGGTGAAGTTCTAAGATAGTGAAGTTTTGTTGTGGTCACAAGTCAGAACGTATTCTAATACGAAGTAATTTTAAGCATTCTAAATAATTTTAATATGAAAATGTAATTTCCTTTGCTTAAGTTGCCAGTAAAAACATCAAAATAGATAAATCCTGTTGAATTAGATAAAAAATGAAGCAAATATCTAGATTTTTTATGACTGATTTTATGCAACAGACATTTGAATCTATTGATCTGCATCTTTTATCAGCCAATATTGAAACAAGACATTTCTTCAGTCTAAGTAGGGAATAAATTGAGCATCCACAGGATTGGTATTCTTGGTGACGTGTATTGTGGTTTTGGGTCTTTATTGTTAGAGAAGCTTAAGCTTTGATCTAAGCGGACTGATAAAGCAGAGCAAAAATAGAAATAGCTTAACCTTAAAAACATAGATTGATTAGTTTGCGGAGCAACATTAAACTACATCGAACATAATTTTTATAAATGCGCATTATCTGGAGAATACGCATGTCAGCTCAGTATGATCATGTATCAGTAGTTAAAAAATCTAATGTATATTTTGGCGGTTTATGTATTAGCCACACTGTGCAGTTTGAAGACGGAACCAAAAAGACTTTAGGGGTCATTCTTCCAACAGAAGAAGCTTTAACATTTGAAACACATGTGCCTGAACGTATGGAAATTATTTCTGGTGAATGTCGCGTTAAAATCGCAGACAGTGAAGAAAGTGAGTTGTTCCGCGCAGGTCAGTCATTCTATGTGCCTGGCAATAGTCGTTTTAAAATTGAAACGGATGACGTTTTAGACTACGTTTGCCATTTAGAAGGCTAATGAAAAAAGCTTTGCTTAAAACAGACACTAAATTAGGCAAAGAATTTTTAAGCGAAATCGGTTAAACTAAAGCATCAAATAGAATCCTGTAAAGTTGGCTTTGCAGGATTTTTCATTTCTATCATCATGTTGTTAATGAGGTTGTTCATGGCGAAGTCCGAATATTATTATGGCGTTCATTCAGTGGAGTCATTATTGGAGTTAGAACCTGAACGTGTTTTAACCTTATTTACCTTAAAAGGTCGTGATGATCAGCGTTTACAGCGCATTCTCCAGCTTGCAGAGCCTTTTGGAATCAGTGTCCAAAAAGCAAGTCGTGACAGCTTGGAAAAGTTGGCAGGTCAACCTTTTCACCAAGGCGTGGTCGCAGCTGTTCGCCCACATCCTGTATTAAATGAAAAAGATTTAGATCAGCTTCTAGAGTCAAGCCAGCAACCTTTATTGTTGGCTTTAGACCATATCACGGATCCGCATAATCTGGGCGCATGTATCCGTACAGCGGCAGCTATGGGTGTAGAAGCGGTGATTGTTCCGCGTGACCGTGCGGCAACATTAACGCCGACTGCACGTAAAGTTGCGGCAGGTGGTGCTGAAAAGGTGAAGTTTATTCAAGTCACCAATTTGGCGCGTACGCTTGGACAAATCAAAGAAAATTATAATGTCCGTGTGGTCGGTACTATGCTCGATGAAAAGGCGCTGCCTATTCAGAAGTTTGATTTTACAGGAACACCAGTATGTGTGGTAATGGGTGCAGAGGATACAGGATTGCGTCCAATCACCCAATCGCAATGTGATCAAACCGTATTTATCCCAATGGCTGGAAACTTACAAAGTTTAAATGTAAGTGTGGCTACTGGTATGGCGTTATATGAAGCATGCCGTCAACGCCAACAAAGTGAATGATTTAGTTTAAATTGTATCGGTAAGATTAGAGAAGCAACATGATGACCTCCCGTACTCAAGGCTACATGTATGTCGCCATTACAATGTGTATTTGGGGAGGTTTTACGATTACCTCAAGACTGAATGCAATTTGGCATATCAGTCCATGGGATATCACCGCATTACGCTTTTCTTTGGCATTTTGTATTCTGATGCCGATTTTAATCTATAAAAAAGACACGGCTTTTCTATTTAACAAACAACCCTTTATTTTGGCGATGATTGGCGGTGTTGCCTATTGTTTGACGTCATATAGCGCGTTTCATTTTGTCCCTGCGGCACATGCTGCCATTTTTTTAAATGGTTGTATTCCATTGTGTACAGCTTTAGCTGGTCTGTTACTTTATCGCCAACCATTTGATAAACATATATGGATCAGTTTAATCATCATGCTCTCTGCGATTTCTGTGATGAGTTTTTTGATGTATAGCGAAACAGGCGTTGCTTTTGGTATTGGTGATTTACTGTTTTTTATCAGTGCAATTTGGTGGGGGACTTTTACTGTATTACTGCGTCAATGGCAACTTTCCGCATGGCACGCCATGGCAGGTGTTGCGATTTGGTCGGCGATCGTTTATGTCCCGATTTATTTGTTGTTTTTACCTAAGCATTTAGATCAAGTGTCCACACCACATTTGGTTATGCAAACGTTGTTTCACGGTATTTTTGTGGTGATCATTGCGACTTTGGCCTATGTCGAAGCAATTAAACGGTTAGGTGCTTTTAAAACAGGCAGTATCGTCACACTTGCGCCCTTTATTGCCGCAATAATCGCCGTACCCTTGTTAAATGAACCGATAAGCCTTGCAATGATGTGCGGTTTGATTGGTATGGGCATTGGTGCTTTACAGC
The DNA here is from genome assembly GCF_001425285.1 of Acinetobacter sp. Root1280. Lineage (NCBI taxonomy): Bacteria > Pseudomonadati > Pseudomonadota > Gammaproteobacteria > Moraxellales > Moraxellaceae > Acinetobacter > Acinetobacter sp. Root1280. The sequence continues at coordinate 80,822 of NZ_LMED01000025.1, forward strand.
CTTGGCGTTGGTTTACACATAAAGACAGTTTGCAAAAGCAGTTAGATAAGAAGAAATAGATCAATCAAGTTAAATGGATAAAAATCTATTTTAAAATGATGAGAGACACAATTTACTGCTGTGCCTGTTTTAGATACTGTTGATGTAAAGACTTTAATTTCGCATATAGATGATCAATATGCCCATCATTGAGCACAATATCATCTGCTAATTTTTGCTTTTTGTTACGTGGCATTTGGGCTGCAATAATTTTCTGAATTTGTTCGATGGATTGACCATCTCGTTGTGAAGCACGTAAGATTTGCATGTCTTCACTGGCATCAATCAGTAGAGCACGCTGGGTGAGTTCATGTTGATTGGTCTCAAAAAGCAGGGGAGAAACCAAAATTACATAAGGACTGGTTGCTGCTAGTAATTGTTGAATAATCTCAGCGCGAATCGCAGGATGGGTAATCGATTCAAGTTGTTGCCGTGCTAATGGGTCTTTAAAAATATGTTCTCTCAATGCACGACGATCAAGTTCACCATTGCTTAATAGTACCCAATCCCCAAAAACCTCTCTAATTTGTTGAAGTGCTGGTTGTCCTTTTTCAACAATTTCTCTTGCAACAATATCAGCATCAACAACTGTAATCCCTTGGGTTTCAAACCACTGACTTGCTGCGGATTTACCGCTACCAATTCCACCTGTTAAACCCAAGATAAACGTCATTGCGTATTCCTAATACTGTGTTGAAATTATTGACCTAAATATACTTTCATAATTTGCTCACCCCATAAAAATGCAATCCATCCTGCAATTGCAATATAAGGACCAAAGGCAAAAGGGACATTTTCTTTACGAATCTTAAGTAAAATAATACCAATGATCGCACCCACTACAGAAGACAATAGGATAATTAACGGTAACATCAAGGGCCCCATCCAAGCGCCAAGTGCAGCAAGCAGCTTAAAGTCACCATAGCCCATGCCTTCTTTGCCTGTCACTATTTTAAATAGATAGTAGACAATCCAAAGACACAGGAAACCAATAATATAGCCCCAAATTGCAGCACTTGCTGTTGTATATAAATGAAATGAGTTAATACCTAAACCTATTGCAGCCAAGGTTAAGGTAAAGCGATCTGGAAGTAGCTGAGTGTCAAAATCAATAAAGGTAAGTGTAATCAGTACCCAAGTCAGTAGTACACCAAAAACCATTTCTAAAGTAGGGCCATAAACAGCAACCACTGTTAATGAACACACCGCAGTTAAAAGCTCAACAAATGGATAACGGATGCTAATTGGGTTTTGACACGAAGCACATTTGCCTCTTAAAGCCAACCAACTGATGATAGGTATATTTTGATACCAACGAATTGAGGTTTTACATTGGGGGCAGGTAGAGGCTGGTTGACTGAGACTGAGTTTTTCTTCATCAATCACAATCTGTTGTGAGCCTGCCAGTAATTGGCATTCTGCATGCCATTCCTGCCGCCATTCTTTTTCCATCATCTTGGGGGTACGGTAAATGACTACATTTAAAAAACTACCCACACATAAGCCTAAAATACCAACAGTCAAATAGAGTGCTGTTGGTGATTGAATCAGAAAATTTAACAAATCATGGAACATATTCATCATTATCAACCAACCACTGAACCCATTTGGAAAATAGGCAGATACATCGCAATCACTAGACCACCAATAAGAACACCTAATATCGCCATGATTAATGGCTCCATCATTGAGGTTAAACCATCAACAGCATTATCGACTTCATTTTCAAAATGCGTTGCAACTTTGTCTAACATCGCATCAAGCGCACCCGATTCTTCTCCAATCGCCACCATTTGAATGGCCATAGACGGAAACTTATTGGTGACTCGCATGGCAAAATTCAGTTGTTGCCCTGTGGCGACATCCTCGCGAATTTTCATTACCGCTTGTTCATAAACCACATTATTGGTTGCACCAGCTGTTGACTCTAATGCTTCGATTAAAGGGACTCCTGCCGCAAATGTTGTGGCAAGTGTACGACTATAGCGTGCAATGATTGCTTTATAAACCAGATCGCCAAAAACAGGCAATCTCAGTGCTGTTCGATCTAGAAAATCCTGAAATTTTTTACTGCGTTTTTTGGCTTCTAAAAAAGCAGTAATCATAACAGCGATAAAGATAATCAAAATAAACCAATAACTTTGCATCCAATTGGACATATTCACCACCATTTGAGTAAATGCGGGGAGATCTGCACCAAAAGAGCTAAATAAGCCTTGAAAGACCGGCACAACTTTCACCATTAAGATAATAGTGACAATCACAGCAACAATAATGACGGAAATTGGATATTTCATCGCTTTTTTAATTTTTTGTTTCAATAATTCACTTTTTTCTTTATAGATTGCCACACGATCCAACATGGTTTCTAAAGCACCAGATTGCTCGCCAGACTCAACCAATGAACAAAACAAGCTGTCAAAATAGCGAGGGTATTTTTTTAATGCCCCTGCAAAAGTATTCCCCCCTTCGACCTCACTTTTAATCCCCAGCACGATTTCGCGCATTGAAGGATTTTCTAATCCTTCTGCAACGATTTCAAAGCTTTGTACTAATGGCACACCCGCTTTCATCATTGTGGCGAGTTGACGAGTGAAAATGGTAATGTCTAAAGTGGAAATGCCTTTTTTCATTAAACCTTCAAGAATATTTTTCTTTTTTTCTCGAATGGTTTTAATGGTGATGCCTTGTTTTCGTAAGGTAACTTTGGCAAGCGCCATATTGCGAGCAGGTAGTTCGCCTTTGATTTTGATCCCTTTGCGATCAACCCCGTCATAAGCAAATGTAGGCATCATTTGAGCTTTTTTAGCTGCCATCATAATTTCCTTGAATATTGATTATATTTATTCGCTGGTCACACGGTTAATTTCTTGTAAAGAAGTTAAGCCATTGATAACCTTAATTAAACCTGAACGTCTTAGATTGTCAAACCCCAATTTTTCAGATGCCGCTGCAATTTGAAGTGCATTGCCATCTTCCATGATAATTTTTGAAATCTCAGGTGTTACTTTCATCACTTCGTAAATCCCGACACGACCTTTATAGCCTTCACGGCATTCATTACAGCCCACAGGTTGAAAAATTTGTAAGTCAGGATTGCTTAAGTCTTGTTCAGTAAAGCCCATTTCTAACAGACTTTGTCTAGGAATTTCAACGGGTGCTTTACAATGATTACATAAACGTCTTGCCAATCGTTGTGCAATCACAAGATTGACAGAGGTAGCAATATTAAATGAAGGAACCCCCATATTACGTAAACGGGTTAATGTTTCAGGTGCACTGTTAGTATGCAGGGTAGACATCACCATATGCCCCGTTTGAGCAGCCTTGATCGCAATTTCAGCAGTTTCGAGGTCTCGAATCTCACCGACCATGATAATGTCAGGATCTTGACGTAGGAATGATTTCAAAGCGACCGAAAAGCTGAGACCTGCTTTAAGATTAACGTTAACCTGATTAATCCCTTCCAAGTTAATTTCAACGGGATCTTCAGCCGTGGAAATATTTGAACTTTCTGTATTGAGGATATTTAAACCTGTATAGAGGGAAACAGTTTTACCTGAACCTGTGGGTCCAGTAATTAGTAACATGCCTTGAGGTTTTTCTAAGGCCTCCATAAATAATGCTTTTTGTTTTTCTTCATAACCTAGTGCATCAATTCCCAACATGGCACTGGAAGGATCAAGAATACGCAGTACCAATTTTTCGCCAAACAATGTAGGTAATGAATTCACACGAAAATCAATAGCTTTGGTCTTTGATATTTTTAACTTAATACGACCATCCTGTGGAACACGCTTTTCAGAAATATCCATTCTAGACATCACTTTTAAGCGTGATGCCAAACGGCTAGCTAATTGCAAGGGGGGATTGGTAATGGTTCTTAGTACTCCATCTACACGATAACGTACCCGATAACTTTTTTCATAAGGTTCAAAGTGTAAATCTGATGCACCCATACGAATCGCATCGATTAAGAGTTTATTGATATATTTAACAATAGGTGCCTCTTCTTCTGAAGCCTCATCGTCATCTTCTTCTGATGGCGGTTGGTCATCGGTTGCGATGATATCAACATCAAAGTCTTCACCATCAAAATTAAAGCTTTCCTCTACCGTAAAGTGCTTTTCTAAATATTTTTCTAATTTATGATGTTCAACAATGATTGGTTCAATATTCAAACCGCAGTTAAAACGAATGGCATCCAGCGCTTCTATATTGGTCGGATCACTGGTGGCGACATATAAAATATTGCCACGTTGTACTAAAGGAATCACTTTATGTTTAGTGACTAAATTTGAGTCAATAAGCTCCTTGGGCAGCATCTCAGGATTAAAACTGTCCAAATCAAAAATGGGTTCTCCAAATTCTTGGGAGATCATTTCAGCAATGATCAGTGGCGGTATATTGAGTTTTTCACTGAGATAAGCCACGATACTCACTTTATTTTTTTGAGCATTACTGAGCGCATCTTTCATTTGCTGGGCAGATAAAAAACCTTCGTCGACTAAGCGACGGATATACCCCGAAAACTTAGGTGAACCATTTTGCATAGACATCCCCAAAACACATTAAATTTCATTTTATAATTGGAATACGAAAATTATACGATGATCCTTAGAAATATCTAGAATTAAACGTATTTTTTATAGAAACATATTTGAAAATAACTTGAGCCAATCAGGCTTTTTAGCATTATCTTTGAAATGATTTATGTTTCTTTGCTTTATATTAGGGGCTGTTGACAATTCGTCTACGTTTGCGACTACGTGTGTTTTTTAGGCGATACTAGGCGCGAGATACGAAATTTAGTCATTCTAAATGATGAGAAACATCGTTTCGCAAGGTAACACGTAGCGGCAAAAAACACGCTAGTCCCGAAGGGTTGTGGCTAAAATTATCTCAGCCTACGTTATGAAACTCGAAAATAGTCTCGCTATTCTCTTCGTGAAAAAATACTTTAAAAATATAAATTCCGTGTAGAATGTGCACATTTTCGATAAAAGGTTAGATGTATGTCGGGTTCGACTATTACTCCTTGGGTTGTCGGCAATTGGAAAATGAACCCAATGCAAGCGAATTCGCAACAGCTCATTCAAGATTTAAATCAGTATTTACAACAATCACCGATTACAGAACAACAATGTCATATTGGTGTTGCGCCTATTTCTATTGCGTTATTGTCTGTGCAAAAATTACTTAAAGATGCAGATTCACCCGTCAAAGTTGTCGCACAAGATCTTTCTCAAATGCCTGGCACTGGTGCTTATACAGGCGAAGTCAGTGCTGAACTACTCAAAGACAGCCATATTGATTATGTGTTGATTGGGCATTCAGAACGTCGAGAATTTTTTGGCGATGATGTAAAAAAAATTAAAGCCAAATTATCAAATGCTTTAAATGCTGGGCTTCAAGTGATTTATTGTGTAGGTGAAAGCCTAGAACAACGTGAAGCAGGGCAGGCAGAGCAAGTAGTTTTACAACAAATTTGCGATCTCGCGGCGGTTGTAAAAGTAGAACAATGGCACAATATTGTGATTGCCTATGAACCCATTTGGGCGATTGGAACAGGTAAAACAGCCTCTCCACAAGATGCTCAGACAATGCATGCAAAAATTCGCGAAGGTTTAACTCAAATTACAGCCCAAGCTCAACATACAGCGATTTTATATGGCGGTAGTGTCAAACCTGAAAATGCAGTAGAGTTAGCTGCTTGTCCAGATATCAACGGTGCGCTGGTTGGTGGTGCATCACTTAATGCTGAGTCATTTTATAAAATTGCTCAAGCATTTGCTAAAACAGAAGAATAGGAGTTCAGCATGCATACATTTGTGCTGGTTGTACATATCATCTTGGCCGTTTTGATGATCGGGCTTATCCTCGTTCAACATGGTAAGGGTGCAGATGCAGGTGCATCATTTGGTGGCGGTGGTGCTGCAACAGTATTTGGTGCTTCAGGTTCTGCAAGCTTTTTAACTCGTTTAACTGCGATTCTCACGGCTTTGTTTTTTATCACCAGTTTAAGTTTGGCGGTGTTTGCTAAAAAACAAACTTCGGATGCGTATGGCTTGAAATCTGTACAGACCAGCTCTCAAACGACACCAGCTGCACCAGCCAATACGGGTGAAACTTCACCAACTGCACCAAAAACTGGCGAATAATGCCATTTAGTTCTTTCTTTTTCTGAATGATGCGACTAGAATGCGTCACAGCTGCGGTGGTGGTGGAATTGGTAGACACGCTACCTTGAGGTGGTAGTGCTTTCGGGCGTGGGGGTTCAAGTCCCCCCTTCCGCACCAACAATGAACCAGATTGTTGGTGTTAGCAGCTGAAAAACATTGATGCGGGATGGAGCAGTCTGGTAGCTCGTCGGGCTCATAACCCGAAGGTCGTTGGTTCAAATCCAGCTCCCGCTACCAATTTAATTAAGATGCAACTTAGTTAAAGATCATCTAAGTTGAAAAATTGAGATGATGTGTGAATTTGCAGTGTTGATGCGGGATGGAGCAGTCTGGTAGCTCGTCGGGCTCATAACCCGAAGGTCGTTGGTTCAAATCCAGCTCCCGCTACCATTTTGATTAAGGTGCAACTTAATCAAGCAAGAAATACAATGTATCGGTTAATGATAGATTGAAAAAAATAAATTTCTTGTGTATAATTTTGCAACGCTGATGCGGGATGGAGCAGTCTGGTAGCTCGTCGGGCTCATAACCCGAAGGTCGTTGGTTCAAATCCAGCTCCCGCTACCAAGTTTCTAAAAGGGCTCACAGATAGGTGGGTCTTTTTTGCATAGTGAACTTCGGTTTACTGTGCGATAATAGGGGCGATTACGCCCTTTTTTATTGGCTATCGTGTAGTGTGGACATCAATTGGTCAAAAAGACATGCTTCACTATAGTAAGTTTGAATTAGTCCGATGAGCGATTGAATCGCACAAATATGACGAGAGTAAATGAAGCTATCAAATAAAACTCAAGCACTTCAAGATCTAATCACTCCTGCAGTGCAAGCTTGTGATGTAGAACTTTGGGGAATCGAATTTATTCCTCAAGGTAAGCGTTCTTTATTGCGTATTTATATCGACAAAGACGTTGTGGAAAATGCTGAACCAACAATCAATGAAGATGGTGAAGCAGAATTAGGTCGTGGTATTGGCGTACAAGATTGTGTACGTGTGACTCAGCAAGTCGGTGCAATATTAGATGTACATGATCCAATTTCAGGTGAATATGCTTTAGAAGTATCATCACCAGGTTGGGATCGACCATTCTTCCAGTTGGCGCAGTTAGAAAAATACATCGGACAACAAGTTGCATTGCGTTTGATTGCTGCAGTTGAAAATCGCCGTAAATTCCAAGCAAAATTAATTGCTGTAGATTTAGAAAATGAATTCATTCAAGTCGAAGTTGAAAAACAGCAAGTACTTGAGATCGATAGCAACAATATAGACAAAGCGAATTTGATCTTTCAGGATTAATCCAGAAATAGAAATCTGAATAAATAGGTGACTTATGGCTCGTGAAATTCTCACCGTCGTTGAAACGGTTAGTAATGAGAAAGGTGTAAGTCGTGAAGCAATTTTTGAAGCGCTTGAACAGGCTTTAGTTGCAGCGACGAAAAAGAAATTCTACGAAGGAACGAATTCGGAAGAAGCTCAGTTACGTGTAGAAATTGACCGTAAAACAGGTGATTACAGCACTTTCCGTCAATGGGAAGTTGTTGCTGATGAAGATCATGAAATGCCAGCATGTCAAGATGCGATTTCTGATGTTGATCCTGCTCAATGGTCAATTGGTGATATCCGTGAGTTAGAAGTACCATCAATTGATTTTGGTCGTATTGCCGCGCAGATTGCTAAACAAGTCATTGTGCAAAAAATTCGTGAAGCCGAACGTGCTTTAGTGGCGGATGCTTATGAAGCTAAAGTCGGTGAATTGATCTATGGTGAAGTGAAAAAACAAACCAAAGATGGCTTCATCATTGACTTGGGTGATAACGCAGAAGCGTATTTAGCGCGTGAAGAAATGATTCCTAAAGAAATTCTTCGCCCTAAACAGCGTATGAATGCAATTCTTTATAATGTGAACCGTGAAGGTCGTGGTGCACAATTATTGTTGTCACGTGCTAAACCTGAAATGCTGATTGCATTAATGAAAAAAGAAATTCCTGAAATTTCTGAAGAAATCATTGAAATTAAAGCGGCAGCGCGTCAACCAGGTGTACGTGCAAAAATTGCGGTTAAAACCAACGATCATCGTATTGATCCAGTCGGTGCATGTATTGGTATGCGTGGTACACGTATCCAAGCGGTACAGTCTGAGTTAAATGGTGAGCGTATTGATGTTGTGGTGTGGTCTGATGATCCTGCTCAATATATCGCCAGTGCTTTAGAGCCTGCGGATGTATCTGGGATTGTGATTGATGAAGATGCGCGTACAGCAGACATTATTTTTGCAACCAGCGATCAACTTGCGCGAGCAATTGGTTCACAAGGTCAAAACGTCCGTTTAGCATCAGAGCTTACGGGCTATAAATTAGATATGATGCTTGAAGATGAGTACCGTGCTCGTCAACAAAATGAAGCTCAACAGTATTTAGACATGTTTGTAACACGTCTTGATATTGAAGAAGATCTTGCAATGGCTTTAGTAGAAATGGGCTTTACCTCACTCGAGGAAATCGCTTATGTACCTGCGGAAACTTTCGATGAAATCGAATTAGATGCAGATACAGTTGAATTGCTACAAAGTCGTGCAAAAGAAGCAGCTTTAGCTGATGCGTTAAAGCAACAAGAAGATATTCAGGACCCAAGTCCAGAACTTGTTGCGATGGAAGGAATGACTTCTGAAATTGCGCATGCTTTAGCAGCACGTGGTGTGGTAACAATCGATGACTTAGCTGACCAAGCAACGGATGATATCTCTGATATCGACGGTTTAGGCGCTGAGAAAGCAGGTCAATTGATTATGAAAGCACGTGAATCATGGTTTAACTAGGAGGTAATACATGACGGATAAGTCAATTCAAGAGTTAGCGGTCAGCGTAGGACTTCCTGTTGCAAAGCTCCTTGATCAGGTGCGTGAAGCTGGATTGCCACAAAAACAGGCTGAAGATAAAATTTCTACTGAACAGCAAGATGTTCTCGTGAACCATTTGAAAAAAGCGCATGGTCAAGATACGGGACAAGCAGGACAAATCACGTTGAAACGTAAAACGACAAGTACAGCTAAAGTTGCGAGTACTTCAGGTAAAGCGAAGACAATTAACGTAGAAGTTCGTAAGAAACATACGTTTACTAAGCCAGACCCTGAACAAATCAAAGCAGAAGCTTTGGCGAAAGCTCAAGCAAATGCTCAAGTGACGTCAACTCAAAAAGTACAGCAAAATACTGTAGTGAGTGGAGTTGAAAAAACTGAAAGTTCAGCGAAAGCGAATTTAGAAAAAATGCGTGCTGCTGCAAAACAGCAAACTGCTGCGAAAGAAACACCAAAAGCAGCTGTTGTTGTAAAGCGTAAATCGACCAATAAGCCGATTACCAAAGCAACAGTAAAAACCATTGAAACCCCTGAGCAGAAACGTGCCCGTGAAGCTCAAGCAGCACAACTGAAAGCGACTGAAGAAGCAGCTCGTCGTAAGTCAGCAGAAGAAGCTCAACAACGTACCCTTGAGCAAATGCGTCAAATGGCGTCTAAGTATTCTTCTGATGAAACAACGACAACGATTCGTGTCGTTGATGATTCACCGTTGGCTGCTGGTTTGGTTGGTCAAGCATATGAAGATTCATTTGCAAAAGAAGACCGTGAAATCAAACGTGGTACCAATACTGCAAATACACGTTCTCCTAAAAAAGGTGGTCGTCGTGGTCAAGAAGAGCAATCTTTCAGCCATAACCCGCATAAACGTGGTTTAAAAACCAGTCAAGCCAATAAACATGGTTTTGAAAAACCAGTCAAAAAGCAAGTTTATGACGTTGAAATTGGTGAAACCATTGTTGTTGCAGATCTTGCAGCAAAAATGGCAGTTAAAGTTCGTGAAGTGATTAAATCACTCATGAAAATGGGTGAGCTTGTTACTCAGAACCAAGCCATTGAGCAAGAAATTGCAGCATTGATTGTTGAAGAAATGGGTCACAACCCAGTACGTGTATCTGATACACAAGCTGAAGATAACCTACTTGAAGCAGCAGAAGAAGCGCGTGGTGCACAAACAACACGTGCGCCAGTTGTAACGATCATGGGTCACGTTGACCATGGTAAGACATCGTTACTTGATCGTATTCGTCGTGCCAAAGTTGCACAAGGCGAAGCGGGCGGGATTACACAGCATATTGGTGCTTATCACGTTAAAACGGATAAAGGAATTATTACTTTCCTTGATACGCCTGGACATGCTGCATTTACTGCAATGCGTTCACGTGGTGCTAAAGCGACTGATATCGTGGTACTTGTTGTTGCAGCGGATGATGGTGTAATGCCACAAACTGCGGAAGCAATTGACCATGCGCGTGCTGCGGGTACTCCAATTATTGTTGCAATCAATAAAATGGATAAAGAATCAGCTGATCCAGATCGCGTATTGAATGAATTGACAACCAAAGAAATCGTGCCTGAACAATGGGGTGGTGATGTACCGGTTGCAATGGTTTCAGCACATTCTGGTCAAGGTATCGACGAACTTCTAGATTTGATTTCAATTCAAGCTGAAATGTTAGAATTGAAAGCATCTGAAGAAGGTGCTGCTCAAGGTGTTGTAATTGAAGCACGTGTAGACAATAGCCGTGGTGCGGTAACGTCTATCCTTGTTCAAAACGGTACATTGAAAGTAGGTGACTTGGTTCTTGCAGGTGCATCTTACGGCCGTGTTCGTGCGATGACGGATGAGAATGGTCAACGTATTCAATCTGCAGGTCCTTCAATTCCAGTTGAAATTTTAGGTCTTCCAGAAGCACCAATGGCGGGTGATGAAGTTCTTGTTGTTAATGACGAGAAAAAAGCACGTGAAGTTGCCGATGCGCGTATGGATCGTGAGCGTCAAAAACGTCTTGAACGTCAAAGCGCAATGCGTCTTGAGAACATCATGGCATCAATGGGCAAGAAAGATGTGCCGATTGTAAATGTTGTTCTTAAAACTGATGTACGTGGTACGTTGGAAGCGTTACATGTTGCACTTGCTGATCTTGCAACTGACGAAGTTAAAGTACGTGTCATTGGTTCAGGCGTTGGTGCAATCACTGAGTCTGATGTGACTCTTGCTGAATCTTCAGAAGCGGTACTTCTTGGTTTTAACGTGCGTGCAGATAATACCGCACGTCAAAAAGCAGATGCAGATGGTATCGACATTCGTTACTACTCAATCATCTATCAACTTATTGATGATGTGAAAGCAGCAATGAGCGGAAAACTTGCTCCTGAACACCGTGAAACAATTCTGGGTGTTGCAGAAGTTCGTGAAGTATTCCATTCAAGTAAGTTTGGTGCTGCTGCGGGTTGTATGGTACTCGAAGGTGTATTACATCGTAATAAACCAATCCGTGTACTACGTGATGATGTTGTGGTATTCCAAGGTGAGCTTGAATCTCTTCGTCGCTATAAAGAAGTGGTTGAAGAAGTTCGTGCCGGTATGGAATGTGGTCTTGCAGTGAAAGGTTATAAAGACATCAAAGCACTTGATAAAATCGAAGTGTATGATGTTCAGTTGATTAAACGGAGTCTTTAATGGCGGGTAGTCAACGTCTTAAGCGTATGGCAGATACAGTACAACGTGAGTTGTCAGAACTGATCCGCCAAGAGCTGAAAGATCCACGCTTAGGTGGTCTAGTGACCATCTCTGCGGTGAAAGTCAGTCCAGATCTAGGTTATGCAGAAGTTTACGTTACCGTGATGGGGCGTGAACTTGGCGATGAGCAAAGTGAAGCGGCAAATAAAGAAACTTTAGATGTTTTAAATAAAGCATCTGGTTTTTTACGCCACGAATTAGGTCGTCGTATTAAAACTCGTGTAACTCCGCGTTTGCGCTTTCATTATGATAAAACCAATGCCTATGGTAACTATATGTTTGGTCTAATCGCAGAAGCAGTGAAAGATTTACCTGAGCAAAAAGACGAAGAATAAAAGTAATTTAAATTGAGAAGCCACCTTAGGGTGGCTTTTTTATATTTTTAAATTATGTTTAAATTCTATGTTAATTTATTCTAAATAATTAAGATGAGAATAATAAGATGAAGCTAAAATTTTATATCCCTGTGATTGGGTTGTCCGTAATATCTGTTACAGCTCATGCTTGTATCAATACTTATGCTTTTGAGTTAGGTTATGGCGGATTAGATCAAAAAACTGCTCAAAAGCAATTGGCACAAGGGCATTTACCTAAGAGCAAATCTGTTGAGAATTTAAATGATTATGGTGTCTTGCTGATTTATGCGCATGAATACGATCAAGCGATTCAAATATTTAAACACATTGAAAAATCCCATCCAAATCTGGCTAAAACTGCTGCGAATCTAGGGACAGCGTATGAACTGGCTGGGCAGTCTGAAAAAGCCAAGTATTGGATTGAACAGGGCATGCAACGTGATCCAAATCTTCATCAGGGCAGTGAATGGATTCATGTTAAAATTTTAGATGCGAAAATCCAACAACAAAAAGATGCAACATGGATTCAACATCACGATGTTTTAGGGTTGGATTTTGGTCAAGCAGCTGAACCAAAGGCAAAAGTTAAAACTGTACAATTTCAAAAGCAACATTACGATTTAGACAAAATCCTATTACATAGCCAAATTCAAATGGATCAACGGTTAAGATTTGTAGATCGTGATCCAATCACTGCGCAAATTATATTTAATATGGCTAATATTGAAATGCTAAATTATAACTTGGCGGATAAAACAGTAGATTTGCTTTATCGGCGCGCTCAAGATATCGGTTATCTCAATCCGAAATTAATTGAGTCACGTTTAGATTATTTTCAACATTCAAAGTGGTTTCGCTTTAAGGCATTTTTTGTCAATGCCTATCAAACATTCAAAAATTTAATTGTTTGATCATTGGCTAGGTAGCAGAAATTAAACAAAACTTTGCCTTAAACTGTATAGAATGCAGAGATATCAACAAATACAAATAAATATCTCTGAGGAATTGGCAATGAATTCAATGAAAAAAGGTTTAGTTGCACTTACATTGGCAAGTACTTTGGCTTTTTCAGGTTGTGGCTATAACACTTTGCAAGCCAAAGACGAATCTGTAAATGCGGCATGGTCAGAAGTTGAAAACCAATATCAACGTCGTGCAGATTTAGTGCCGAACCTGGTCAATGTTGTCAAAGGTTATGCAACCCATGAAGAAAAGGTTTTAACCGAAGTGACTGAGGCACGTGCCAATGTTGCAGGTTTAAAAGTAGACAAAGAAGTATTGAACGATCCTGAATTGTTTAAAAAATACCAAGAAGCACAATCACAAATGACCAGTGCGTTATCGCGACTTTTAGCGGTGACGGAAAATTATCCAGATTTAAAAGCCAATGAACAATTTCGGGATTTACAGGTTCAATTGGAAGGTACGGAAAACCGTATCAGTACTGCGCGTACACGTTATGTAGAATCTGTTCAAGATTACAATACTTATGTACGTCAATTCCCTCAAGCAATGACTGCTAAAGTGATTGGTATGAAAGCCAAGCCAAACTTTAGTGCAGAAGCGGGTGCATCTAAAGCGCCAACAGTTAATTTTAATTAATGATGTGATTTCATTTCACTGTCTTTAAAGCATGCTGAAAAAGATAGGCTAAGAATATTCATTATTAAATAAAAGGTGAACTATGATTGAATGGCGAGAAAAATCAGTAATGAAAAACATGAGTACAATATTATTTGTATTTCTTGGACTGATGCTTTCTGTTCAATCGAGTGTCTGGGCTGAAACTGCGACAGCCACAGATGAGCAAGAGGCGCAAGATGCGATTGTTTTGGGTAAAGTGGTGCCCAATACTAATTTACCCAATGTGATCGGTTCAAAACCACCAGATACTCAAAATCAAGTAAATCAAACGCCAACTACACAACAAGGACCTCAAAGTCCCGTACAAAACGTACCCCAAGTTGTCAATGATATGGCAGAGGGTGAAACTACTCGAAATATTCCCACACTGAATCAGCCTGTCGTTGATCAAGCCAAGGTTTTATCTGCAGCTGAAAAGCAAAATTTAGAACAACAAATTCGTGATATATACCGCCAAGGCAAAGCGCAAATTGGCATTATCATTGTCCCAACCACGGGGCAAGAAGGTATTTTTGATTTCGCAATGCGGGTTGCTGAGCAATGGAAGTTAGGTTCAGCAAAACAAGACAATGGTTTATTGATTGCAGTCGCAATCAATGATCAAAAAATTCATATTGCAACAGGTTATGGTTTAGAAGGTGTGCTTCCTGACATTATGGTCAGTCGAATTATACGCAATCAAATCACCCCTGATTTTAAACAGGGGCAATATGCTCAAGGTTTACAGGCAGGTGTCAATGAGATTGAGCGTATTTTAAATCTTGACCCTGAAATTGCCAAACAAGCCGCGGATGAGTTAAAAGCGCGGCAAACCCAAGCACTGCAAGAACAAGAGGCTAAGGATCGAACTTTAACCACTGCTATGGTGATTTTGGTGATCGGTATCTTTGCATCATTTATTGTCGGTAATCGTTTAAGTGCAGCGGTTGCGGGTGTGACTGCAACGGCTGCAGGTCTTATTTATGGTTCAGGGATTGTGATGAGTCTGGTTTTGGGTTTTGGTATATTCTTCTTGTTGATTACCTCACTGGCACAACTTATTTTCCAAATGTTTCTATCAGGTGGTGGGCGTGGTGGAAGTAATGGAGGGGGCGGTTTTGGTGGTGGTGGAGGTTATAGTGGCGGTGGCGGCGGTTTTGGCGGTGGAGGAGCATCAGGCTCATGGTAACAAAAACAGATACAACAGCAATTGTGACTGAACCGAAGTTACAGGAGCAGGTACAACCCAGCTTAAAACGTTGGTTAAAACACGTTTTATATATGCCTGCGTCGAAACGCTATTTTTCAAAGCAAGATCAACACGCCATTGCACAAACTGTAAAGCAAGCAGAAGAAGGCCATGTCGGTGAAATACAAGTGGTGATCGAGGGGCATATTCCAAGTCATCAGGCATATCATCAAAATACACGTCTCAGAGCGCAACAATTGTTTGCTGAATTGGGCGTGTGGGATACTGAGTATAATAGTGGCGTGTTGCTGTATTTAAACTTATGTGAAAAGACAGTCGAAATTGTGGTTGATCGTGGTATTCATCAAGCCACCACACAACAGGTGTGGCAACAAATTTGTGATGTGATGATTTCAGAGTTAAAAAATAAAAATTATCGAACTGCGGTCAGCAATGGAGTTTTAGAAATTGGTCAAATTTTGAATTTATTTTATGGCAACCAATATGCTCAGGCTGCCAATGTTAATGAGTTAACAAATAATCCAATCATTGTGAATTAATCTGGTTTTTGGTGACAATAAATGTCACTTTTTTACGTATAATTACGTAAAAATATAAGCGGTAAAAAAAAACTTGTAAAGCGTTACATTCTCTCTAAAATCAAAGAGTCTCGATTGGTTGTTGATTTTTTCCACAAAAAAAACAGCCACATAAATTGCTCTAAAAGCTATAAAAATTTTTAAAACATTGGAGAAATGTTATGAATGCTCAAAAAGGTTTTACCCTGATTGAATTAATGATCGTTGTTGCGATTATCGGTATTCTTGCTGCGATTGCGATTCCACAGTATCAAAACTATATCGCGAAATCTCAAGTTAGTCGTGTCATGTCTGAAACAGGCGCGATTAAAACAGCAATTGAAACATGTTTAAATGACGGTATTGCTGAGAATACATGCGAATTTGGTTGGACGAAAAGTAACTTGTTAGGTGAAAGAAAATTACAAGATCCTGGTTTGATTGCAACTTTTGGTACGGCTACTACGAATACAACTTTGGTTGCAACGTTTGGTGGCAATGCTGCTCAAGCAATTAAAGGCGAGACTTTAACATGGACACGTTCAGCAACAGGTGCTTGGACTTGTAAAACAAGTGTTGCTGGAAAATATAAACCAGCAGGTTGTTCTGGTTCTGGTTCATAATTTGATTTAAAGGAAAAGAGGAAGTCTATCTTCCTCTTTTTTTTACTATGAAAAAATTTATACAAACAATCATTATTTTTTTGCTCCCGAATATTTTTTGGCAAACAGTTGCTTTTTTTTTAGATGTACATCGAGTCATCGTTAACTTTGATTATTTTGCTATATTATTGTTGTTATTACTCAGAAAAAAAAATATAGGCTTAATCGCATTTTTTATTGTGAGTTTTTTTGACTTTTTAAATATTTTTTCACAAATATTTCCATTCATCCGCTTGTTAGATTTAATTTATTTAATTAAATTCGCTACTTATGCAAATCCGATTAATATTTTAGTTTTTATCTTTTTTTTAGTTTTAAGTTTCTTTTATATTAAATTGTCGGCACAAAAGCTAGATAAAAGTTATCAGCTTTCATTTGTACTATGCACTAATTTTTTTCTAGTACTCTGGATTGCTCAGAATTTTTTAGTTGAAGATAATAGTCGCTTATGGAATATGCAAAGTAATCGAATTTTAGCTTCACAGATTTTAAATACCTATAATGTTAGAACAGAAGGATTCGTTCAAAGTTTTTCAGACAAAGGTGATGTTTTTCAGAACAAGCAAACAGCATCAGCTTCAAACGAAATTTTTAAAACCCCCACAAAATATGAAAAAATGATTTTAATTGTCAATGAGTCTTGGGGAGTGTCAAAAAAAGATGATATTCAGCAAGATTTACTCAAGGAAATAACGGAAAATAATCAGGTTCAGTGGCTTTGGAAAAGACCTCTAAATGTCAATGGATTTACAATCGATGGTGAAATCAGAGAGTTATGCCAAAAAACATTAAAAGGTTTTAACTTAAAAGATCAGCAAGCAGGCTTCCAAAACTGCTTGCCGAATATATTAAAAGCAAAAGGCTACTATACTGTTGCAATGCATGGCGCAACTGGTGCAATGTATGACCGAAAATATTGGTATCCAAAAGTTGGTTTTGATCAGCAGATTTTTAGAGAATCACTTCCTGATTTAAACTCAAGATGTTATTCATTTCCTGGTTTTTGTGATCGTGATTTACAAAATCAGATTGTGAATGAGTTTCGCCAACATAAAAAGATTTTCTTTTACTGGCTAAGTCTAAATACACATGTAAATTATGATTTAAGAGATCTAAAAGATGATCAATTTGATTGTAAAAAATATCAACTCGATCAATCTATGAGTGCATGTCGAAATTTAAAATTACAAAAGCAGTTTTTTCATAATTTATCACAATTGATCAAAAAACCTGAACTGAAAGGCACTTATGTGGTAATCGTTGGTGATCATACCCCACCAATTTATGATGAATCTCGTCAGGTCTTTGCAGAAAGCCAAGTAGAAAGTATAGGGTTTTATATAAAATGAAAATAAATAATCACAATAAGATTGTCGGATATATCTATCTATTTTTAGTGTTTGTACTCGGGGTAAGTAGTACAGGAAGTGCATTCTATAATAATTATAATCCTACAGTTTATATGCTTTACTTTATATTACCTTTTTTATTTTTTTATAAGCATGAGGTATTTAATGGTATTAATTATAAATTAACTATTTTAGTGCTTGCAATGATCTCTTTATTTGCTATTTCTAGTTTAATTTCACCTCTTAAAGAAGCATATGAAATATGGTGGAGATTAATAGGCATCATTGTCTGTGTAGTGTTTGGATATGTCTCTAAGGTTTTACTTGATCTTAAAGTGATTTCTTTCATCAGTATTAATAGGGTTTTGACTGTAATAGGGATGTTACATGTTGCTGTTCTACTCTATATGTGGAATACCGTTGATAATCCATTTACTTATAATTGGGTTGAAAATTTATACTTTTTTACAAATGTTCGACATTTGGCTGATTTGCTCAGCATTTGCTATTTTTCAGCATTTTTTTTATTTCTACTAGATAAAAGCCCGATTAAATATTTGTATTTGATTTTCTCTATAACAATTTTGACTAGTATTTTGTGGAGTGGTTCCAGAGCTGCATATTTGGGCATATTCATGGCATGGGCTGTTTTATTTATACTTTTAAATCAAAAAAGATTTTTTATAGGTATAACGTCATTGTCTTTTATGAGTGCTGTTTATCTATCTACCTTTTTTAATGTTGCTTCTCCATCACTCGGATTTTTTAGATCACTTCATCGTTCAGTTCAAGGGGATGCAAATCAAATCTCCTCAAGTCGCCTAGATTTATATCAGCAAATTTTTGATTGGTTCCTTTTAAGTCCATTTTGGGGCTATGGCGGAGAAGCTGTTCGAAATTTGAAAGTATTTTTAGGTGAGCAACAAATTGGCCAAGCGCATAACGTAGTGCTACAGATTTTAATAGAATATGGTTTAATTGGTTTCATAGCCACTACAGTGGTTATTGTGGTTATTTTTAGACAAATGATCACACGCAAGACAAAAATAAAAATCATGTGTCTAGCTATGCTTTTTAATATATTTGGTGCTTCATTATTAAATGGAGGTGCATATTACATAATCATTATTGCTTTGTTTGCGGTTTTTGTAGGCATTGCTTATTCAGAAGATGATCATCTCGTTTAAAAAAATATCGAACCTCAGTCACCAATGACATTTTAGCAATTGTTCAAATTTTAAATATATTAATGGCAATCTATATCATTAGTTTAGAAATGCTAACAAGTTGACAGAAGTCATAAAAATTGTGAATTTGTTTTATGGCAGCTCATATCGTCAGTTTTAAAGTGTTAATTTTTTTTAAAAAATCCAATAATTGTGAATTAATTGGATTTTTTGACAATGGGTGTCACTTTTTTACGCTGAATGACCTAGAAAATATAACAAGTAAAAAACTTGTAATCTGCTCTCTTTCTTTCTAATATTAAAATATATTATTTATTTTTTCTACAAAATACTGTTTTATAAATTGTTCTAAGAGCAATAATAATTTTAAAAACATTGGAGAAATGTGATGAAAACTCAAAAGGGTTTTACCCTGATTGAATTAATGATCGTTGTTGCGGTTATTGGTGTTCTTGCTGCAATCGCGCTTCCACAATATCAAACCTATGTGGCTAAATCACAAGTGACTCGAGTCATGGCAGAAACAGCTGCAATTCGACCTGCAATTGAAATGTGTTTAAGTGAGG
This sequence comes from Acinetobacter sp. Root1280, assembly GCF_001425285.1. NCBI lineage: Bacteria > Pseudomonadati > Pseudomonadota > Gammaproteobacteria > Moraxellales > Moraxellaceae > Acinetobacter > Acinetobacter sp. Root1280. Next base: position 100,145 of record NZ_LMED01000025.1, read on the forward strand.
GTTCCACCGAAGCGAATTGTCCGTTTGGTTGGACTCATAGTAATTTATTAGGTGCCAAGGACTTCAACGTACAAGGGACTCATTTGGTTGTAACTTTTCCCAAGTTGGCTTATAACCATGGTGGTATAAGGCAACTTGCTATCTTAAAAGCAACATTTGGTGGTAATGCGGCTTCAGCAATTCAAGGTAAGATTTTGGTCTGGGATTATGATTCTGAAAATAGTTGGTTTTGTTATACAAATGTTGGGCGTAAATACCGCCCAGTAGGTTGTATAGCGATTCCTGGTCCTGTTGTCGTCGAAGATTAAATTATGTATGACAACCTATATCATCAGTTTAAAAATGACATAAAAAATGCTGAGTTTGTCATAGTCGGGGATCATCTTTCGATAATGTTTAATGCTAGCTAAAAAGAAAAAATATTTTGATGCAGATAATAGATTAATATTAAACTTTAAAGTGCATTGAATCTTGTGCTATAGGGGAAATCGGTTGTTTAAAAGTATAAAGAATACAGACATTGCATTGATTGCTTTGATCATTGTTATCATTGGCCTTGTTGCACACTTTACCCTTATTGCCCGGAATCAATTTTTTAGATTTATTTATCCTATAGAGGCAATCTTATCTAAAAATTCAATCAATTGCTCAACTGATAGTCCTGCATGGATGAAACAAACTATCATATTTAGTGTAAATGATAATGGCAGTCTTGCAAATCAGTTGGTTTATATCTCCCCAGAAGGTAAGAGCTATCATTGCGAAAGTGGCTGGAAGAATTATCCATTATTTTCGAGTCATATAGATGAAAATACCAGATATAGATATGCAAGCCTTACCAAGCCAATAACAGCTTCATTGGTTTTAAAAATGATTGCTGATCAGAGGCTTAAATTAGATGACCATTTAGTCAAATACTTGCCGGAATTAAATCATTATTCGGATAAGCGGATCAAGGATATCACTATAGAGAACTTATTGACGCATACTTCTGGTTTTGATCGTCTAAAAAGCAATGATCCATTATTTAACACCTATGAAAAACCGTGGTGTCCTTATAATCTAAAAAAAATGCAAAGTTTAAAGCTTGATCATCAGCCTGGGCAGATGTATAGCTATGATAATCGTAATTATTGTTTACTTTCAATTGTGGTTGAACGAGTGACGGGAAATCCATTTAGATCCGTTTTAAATCAAAAAATGAATTTAGAAAACTATAATATTCAGTTTATTAATGGTCCATTTGGTGCAGATGAAGTAAAATATGATTTTAGATATGAATCCATCTTTACTGATGGTTATACGGGTATGTTTGATTTTAATGCTTTATCACCTGTAGCAGGTCTATCTGGAAGCGCAGAATCTTATGCAAAACTATCAAGTCAATTACTCAGAGGCAAACAGTCTATATTGTCACCATCTTCGATAGATACAGGCTGTAAAGTCAATGAAATAAAATCTTGTTTTTCATTGGGATTAAGTAGATATAAGAAAAATGATCACAGTATCGAGGTTAAATGGCATGATGGAGGGTTACCGGGTGCTAATTCTTTAATGATCAGAGATGAGAATGGCGGGATCACTGTTTGGACTGGAAATGGTTCGCCACCTGAAACGACACAACAATATACTTTTTTTAAATACTTATATAATCAATTGAATTTATTTTACAAATCTGACAATTAAAGTAAATTTACGTCATATTTTTACGCATTTATTAGCGTAAATTTATTTTAAAAGCTTTTTTTTGTGACTTGATTATACTGATAAATCTCTCTATTTATAAAAGTAGTTGCCAAATGGGGCAAAAAAAATATAAGCAAGGCTTTACACTCATAGAGCTGATGATTGTTGTTGCGATCATTGGTGTTCTTGCAGCAGTTGCATTACTGCAATATCAAAATTTTGTTGTGAAATCTCAACTTACTAGCGCAGTTGCGGAATTAAATGGAGCAAGACCACAATATGAGTTAATCATCAATGATGGATCTGCTTCAAATAATGCGACTTTTACAGTAGAGAATATGTTTTTTTCAACATCTTCACAATTTTGCACTTACGCTGTTTCAGCGCCTGTGGCTGGTGTAGCGAATCCTGCACTAGAATGTAAATTAACTCAGGTTGCTTCTGCTATAAAAGGTGAGTCTGTATTTCTAAACAGGGATGTTAATGGAAAGTGGAGTTGCAGCACCTCTGCTGGAATTGCAAATAAATTTAAACCAGTTGATTGTATTTAGGTTTTTAGAATACTAAAATTCAGTTGCATCATTTTGGTCACATATAAAAATGTCAAAGAGGGTAAAAAAACGTTAAAAATGGATTTAACAATCATCATTGTTATCCAAGTTGCAGCATTAAGCTATGGAATTTTTAATATTGCTCAAGGGCGACCTGCGTGGATTGTATATGACAATGCAGGTCGTTTTGATCTGGTTAGAAATAATGAGATCGAAACAGGGAACATTGCACAAGCTCAACAAGCGTATCAAAAAGCGAGCTGGTTAAAACCACAAATTGTTGCACTAGAAAAAGCAGGGACCGTAGCCGCTCAAAATAAAAGATTATTTGAAGACTTTAGTTATGGTGTAGTACCAACAATGCATCCTGAACGTTATACACAATTGAGTCATGCTAAATTTGATTTACAGCAAAACTCTGAAAAATTTGATGTTTTGCAGAGTTATAATTCTAAAAATGATGTGGAAAAAGTTCTACATCAATATCCGACAGCAAATGCATGGCTTCCACTCAATGCAACAGCTGTTGATATGGTTGTGCTAATCAATAAAGAAAAGGGTGAGGTTGTTAAGATCGTAGATTTAAGACCTTGGAAATAAATACTTAGATTTTTTTAAACTGAGCTTATAATAGGTTCAGTTTTTCTTTTCACTTTTTCTATGAAAGCTATTCCTTATCTTCTTTCAGCCATATTGCTTTTACTTGCTTGGCTTTTACCTATTCATAAAACGCCCTGGACAACCTTTGGTAGTGAAGCGCTTACTTTTCTATCAGGTTTAGTGCTACTCAGTGCTTTTATTCATAAAGACTTAAAAATACCGAAACCGCAATTGCTTATATTGCCTGTATTGGCAATCCCATTGATACAATGGGGCGTTGGCGAGATTTTGTATTTAAGTAATGCATTGCTTTGTACAGCCTATATTGCGATGTTTTGGTTGATGCTGGTTGTTGGTTATAACTTGGCAGTAGGTGAAAAGGGACAAAGAGAACAGGTCTTTAAAGTATTTAGCCTTGTGGTTTTTACGGGTGCGATACTTTCAAGTTTTATTGCAATGACCCAGTGGTTAGGCGTAAACGAATATTTTAGACCATTGGCGAATCTGCTAAACGGTAATCGTCCCTATGCAAACTTTGCCCAGCCGAATAATTTGGCAACGTTTATGTGTATGGGGGTATTTGCATGTTTATATTTTTATGAAAAGAAAATACTACCAAATTACATACTCGGGCCATCAACTTTTACTTTTCTATTGACCATTGCGTTGACGCAATCTCGTACGGCTTGGGTTGTGTGTTTGTTCACATTGATTTATTTAACAATCAAGCAATTTGGTCAAACTAAACACTTTGGGTTTGTAAAATTACTCGCATGGAGTGGGGTGTTTATTGCTTTGATTGCATGCTTGCCAATAGTGAATCAGTGGATTGCAGCTGTAGCGACACAAGAAGTAACGCAAACATCTTCAGCGGTCGAGCGAGCAACATCGGGTTATCTCCGTTTAGATATGTGGAATCAAGCTCTTGTCGCAATTTCAGAAAAGCCATGGTTTGGTTATGGCTGGAATCAAACAGGGATGGCGCAAATCGCTGCTTTTGATTTATATCCATCACATGAATGGTATAAAACGGCACATAATGTGATTTTGGATTTACTGATTTGGAATGGTATTCCGGTTGGTGGATTGATTATTGTTTATGTCGCATGTTGGTTGTATTGGCTAAATAAAGGCATCAAAGATGCAGTTTCAATTGCAGCGGGATTGATGGTCTGTGCCATTTTGATTCATGCTCTATTGGAATACCCAATTCACTATGCATATTTCTTACTCCCTTTAGGTTTTTTATTGGGGATCATTCAAGCTCAGTATTCTCGTTTGCCTACAGTGAACTTAAAGTCTTCGGTTACAGTAAGTATTATTGTGATTGGTTTGGTCTTGGTGGGAGTAATTTATCGAGACTATATTTTATATCGCCAACAAAGCGTATTCGTAAATAAGAAAACACCGTTAAGTGCATCACAGCAAGCAGTAATGAATCAAGATATTTTGTTGCTGACACAATTTAAAGAACGTGTCTGGTGGATTGGTCTAAATCCATATAGCAAAATGTCAGATCAGCAGTTGCAATATATGGGACGTATGGTGGCTAACTTAGCTTCTGCATATGATATTCAGAAATACGCACAGGTTTTGGCTTTTAATGGTAAAAAAGTTGAAGCTGAGCATCAGTTATGGATTCTGAAGACGCTGCATGGGAAAGAGAAGTCATATCAGGATCTATTGCCTGTATCTGCTGTAGGAAAATAAAATTCTTTTTTACTTTTTGCATTGTTGAATCATTGATGGTTATCCTATCGCGGGGCGACAGGGATGTCGCCGTTGGGCGGGGGATAGGCGTATTCCTCGCCCAAAAGAAGATTTTTGTCATCTTTTCATCTCTGAAAAGTGAGGCATCGCCTACGCAAAGCTATTTAAACTTTGAATGTAAGGTGTGGCAGTGAAAGCTTTATATGTTTAACCATGCTTAATGATCAATAGAAGTGACTTGATTCAGATCATTGATCCAAAATGAAGCTTATATTTTGGTGTATGCGTTTTTGATAGGTTGACTATCGTATTTTGTATTTGAAATAAAAAATCCCCCAATCAATTAGGGGGATTTTTTGTGATCTTTCAAAATTATAGTTGGCTTTGAATATAATTTTCGATACCGACACTTTCACTTAGATCCAATTGGGTGGTTGTCCAATCCCAAAACTCTTCTTCTTTTTCAAGAATTTCTTGAACAAGATCACGAGTCACATAATCTAAGTTGCTTTCAGTGAGTGCAACTGCTGTTTTTAATGCATCAATGTTTTCTTTTACTTTACGTACATCACAGTTTAAAACTTCAACTGTATGTTGGCCAATGTATAGCTTGCCTAAATGTTGAAGGTTTGGTAAACCTTCCAAAAAAAGAATACGTTCAATGATCTTATCCGCGTGCTTCATTTGGCGAATAGATTCTTTGTATTCAGCCGAACCAAGTTTCTCGATTCCCCAATCATTAAACATACGCGAGTGTAAAAAGTATTGGTTAATCGCAGTCAAATGATGATAAAGCACTTGATTGAGCTGATTAATTACGTCTCGATTGCCTTGCATATGGTTAAAACTCCATTCTAATTTTTTACCTTAACGTGAATTTAAACTGAGTCATTGAAATTTAATAATTAAGGTAATTTGATATGGCTCTATATTAATCAACTTTTTGCAGGGTTACGAGTAGTTTATGGAACGGCAAATGAAAATCGCAATCAAAAACAATAGGGATGTCGTTTTGGCTAAAAGAGATTGATTAAAAAAACGAACCCGCTTTGAGTCGAAGCGGGGGAGGAGAATGATCTGGGGATCATTAAAAAACTTATTTATTGTCGTTATAAATCTGAACTTATTTTTATGTTTGAATTTTTTAAATCAAAACTACGCGGCAACAGAAATACGTGCTGCAATCAGCGATAGCTCTTCATTGATAATGCTTTTTGCTTCAGGAGCACAGCGACCACAGCACGTGCCTAAGTCTAATAATTCACGTACTTCACGGTAGCTCTCTGCACCATTTGCCATTGCATCTTTGATATCTTGATCTGTAATACCACGACATAAACAAACGTACATGAAACTCAACCCTAAGGTTAAATGCGATATCTAATATTATTGATAATTGTTATCATTTGTCAATGAAATTCATTTGAAATCTCATTAATCTTTATTGGCTTTTTGAATAAAAAAATACCACCTGATCGGTAGTATTTAATCTTATTTTTTAAATTATTTAAAATCAAATAATTAGTTCTGGCTGCTATTATTGAGGAATAATCACAATACCATCCATTTCAACCAATGCATTTTTAGGTAAAGAGGCAACACCTAATGCTGCACGTGCAGGATAAGGTTGAGCAAAGTATTCGCCCATGATCTGGTTGACCAATTGAAAGTTGGATAAATCGGTAAGAAAAATATTGAGCTTTGCAATATCTGCTAAAGAACCGCCTGCAGCTTCACAGACTGCTTTTAAATTATCAAAAACACGTCGAATTTGTGCTTCAATGCCTTCAACCAATTCCATGCTATATGGATCTAAGCCAATTTGCCCTGAAAGATATAATGTGTTGTCTACTAAAATGGCTTGTGAATAAGTACCAATTGCAGCAGGGGCATTTTCAGTATGGATCACTTGGCGGGACATTGATTTCTCCTTGATTTCAAATCATTTCATCATAAAGCATGAATGGCATGCAAAGTGCATCGAAGATTATCGATAAACATTACAGATCTTAATTTAGCACGCTTTTGCTTTTAGCGTTTCATTAATTGAAACTGGCATAGACATTCGACTAATACGAGGAAAACCAAATTGCATACGTAATTCGCGAATGATTTGCGCAATTTGTTTACGATTATTCACCACGATATTCACATAGGTTTTATCTTCATGAGAGCGTACTGATTCAACCCCAGTTTTTGCTTTACGACATAAGTAAATCAATTCTGAAATTTGTTCATCGGTTAAAATAAGATCAATACTCAAATAAGCATTAAAGTTCACATCTTCTTCTTCTTCCGATGTCCACTGTAAAGACATGATATTTTCAGGATGTAAATGTTGTTCGTGCAATAAGTTATGACAGCGTGCACGATGCACAATTAAACCACGACGGGATAAATGTCCTTGAATAGGATCTCCCAAGACTGGGTTACAACAGTGTGCATATTTTACATCAACACCATCTGTACCTTGGATGAGGCGGTTTGAAGCGTGTTCTTCATTGGCTTTAGAATGGGCAAATAAATGGTTGGCGACCAGTTGTGGTAGTAGATCACCTACTGCAATTTGTTCAAATAAGGTGTCTTTATCGGGTACATGGCGCCATTCTAATAAATCTTTCCAATCCGCTTCAGATAAGTCTTTGGTCGAGCGATTAAACAGTTTTAAAGCACGATTGAGCGCTTGTTGCCCCACTAGGCGTTGTTCATCTGGATCTTGATCTCGCAAGATATTTTGAATCGCACGGCGCGCTTTTTGGGTATTAATAAAGCTTAACCAGTCTGGGTTTGGTGTTGCCAATACATCGGTAATGACTTCAACCACCTGACCACTCACCAAAGGAGTTGAAAGTGGTTTAATTTCACCATTAATTTTGGCACCCACCGCATGGTTGCCTAAAAATAAACTCGCAGAATACGCAAAATCAACGGCTGTAGCACCTTGTGGTAATTCATGTAGCTGTCCATGTGGGGTGTAGACCCAGATCTTTTCTTGATGTAAATAATCAAGCAGATCGCTAAATGTGGTTTTTGCACATTCACCACCGACAAGAAGATCTAAATTCTTCATCGATGCTTGAATCGCAGAGCGACAAGCTTGTGGCGCATTTTCACCGAGGACCACACCAAAGCGTGCAGCTTTACGCATCAGCTCGGTTTGAATGGTTAAGGACAACGTGGTACGTTCACCTTTGAGTTTGATCATTAAAGACTGATTTCCGCCTGGTAATGGGCGACGGATATGGTCTTCATAGTCGATGACTTGGAAATTTTCACGTAAGGCATCCACCAAGCGATCACAATCCGCGATGCTTTGTAAAACAATTTCAAAAGCATGGCTATGGGTGAGCTCTTGTAAGTCGATTTCATTTTTTACAAAGTGGCGTAAGAGTTCAATATTGTTGTTTTTCTTTTTGATGCGCCCTTGAATATTATAATTATTGAGCAACTCAGCTAAGTTTTGTTCCCAAACCGATTGATATTTACAGCGCTCTGGTTTGGTTTTGAGTAAATTTTCTTGTACATCATTGTACATATCGAGATCTAGGTTTTGATAACACAGATGTTCTAAGTTATCCGCCATCTCGTTCATACCGACAAGACGTGCCATAGGAACAAAGATATCGAAAGTTTCTTGTGCAATACGTGCACGTTTATCTGGCCGTAAAGCACCTAGAGTCGTCATATTATGATAACGATCGGCGAGTTTTATAATAATGACACGCGGGTCTTGTAAGGTGGCTTGAAGAATTTTGCGGAAAGACGCAGCTTTATTATATTCTTTATCGCTGGAGTGACTGAGTTTGGTAACCCCATCAACCAATTCAGCCACGGTTTTACCAAATTTTTCAGTGATATCTTCTTTGGTAAAATCTGTATCTTCAATCACATCATGTAATAAGGCTGCCATGAGCGTTTCGGCATCCATACGCATATGTGCCAAGATACAACTCACCGCAATCGGATGTAAAATATAGGGTTCACCACTTTTACGTGTAATACCATCATGCGCAATATCAGCATAATCACAAGCCACAAGTACTCGCTCGACATCACTTGGTTTTAAGTACGCGTCGATAATTACATTCAACTGTTGCTTGGATTGGCTGACCTGTTGGCCTGGCATAGAACACCTATCTTAAATTACAAATTTGAAATATTTTTCCTAATGCTTTAATGAAAAGCATATTGAGCCGCTTGTCAATTTCTAGACATCAAATATATCTATTTTTTTTAACAAATATTTTGAATTTTGTCGATTGATTGGCAAAACTTTTTGCAAAATAATTGAAATAAAAAAGCCTAGTTGAAAAACTAGGCTTTTTTCAAAGGCTTAGCTTACTGGAAAGAAAAACCTTCAAGATTAAGATTGTTTGCTGATAAAGCAAGGTCAAGACTAGACGTTTGGTAATCTTGATCACGTTGCTTCAAGATATCTTTAGTCACATGACCAATCGCAATTTCACGTAATGCAACAACAGTCGGCTTATCATTGTCCCACTCAACAGTTGGTTCAATGCCTTGACGTGCCAATTGACGCGCGCGTTTGCTTGCCACTAGTACAAGCTCAAAGCGGTTGTCCACATGGTCTAAACAATCTTCAACGGTTACGCGTGCCATAAGAATTCTCGTTTGAATACAAATTTTTTAAATAGACTGTGCAGTATAAAATGCTTTCATCATAGACTCAAGTTTTAATCGAAGCTTATTTAGAAAGCATTTAGATCATAAGTATTTAGATCTAAGATTGTGGTGTAATCAGTTTGGTAATTAAAGCCTGATGACGATTTGCCTGTTGATCTATTTTTAAGCGATTGGCATTAATAACAGATTCCAAATCATGTAACGCTTTATTGAAATCATCATTGATGATGATGTATTCAAAGTTGACATATTGTTGCATGTCTTCCACTGCACAACTTAAGCGATGTTCAATAACTTCAACAGAGTCTGTGCCACGATTTGAGAGACGTTGACGTAAATCAAACTGCGTTGGAGGAAGAATGAAAATTTGTTTAGATTCAGGAAAAAGTTTACGAACTTGCTCAGCACCTTGCCAATCGATCTCAAGTAGCACATCATGGCCTTTTGCCAATTGGTCTTTTACAGTTGCTTGCGCAGTACCATAATAATTACCAAAAACTTCTGCATACTCAATAAAACCACCTTGATTGACTTGATCAAGAAAGTTTTCTTTAGAGGTAAAGTGATAATGAACACCGTCGAGTTCGCCAGGTCGCTGACCACGAGTCGTATGTGAAACTGAAACGTGTAAATTGCTCACACGCTCAAGTAGCGCTTTAACGAGAGATGTTTTGCCTGTTCCTGATGCCGCAGAAACGACAAACAATAGACCCGACATGATATTTTTCCTGATATGATAAAATATCTTCTCTATTTTAGAGTAGAGCGAAGACAAACAAAACTGTTTTTACACATTGTTTGTGTTTAATCGATAAAATATATCCAACCATTGAAGTGAGCATTGAGGGTTTTATGGAAATTGTATTGGCTAATCCGCGTGGATTTTGTGCAGGTGTAGATCGTGCAATTGCCATCGTCAATCGTGCGCTTGAATGTTTTAATCCACCTATTTATGTCCGTCATGAAGTGGTTCATAACAAATTTGTGGTTGATGATTTACGTCAGCGCGGTGCAATTTTTGTGGATGAGTTAGATGAAGTGCCTGACGATAATATTGTTATTTTTAGTGCACATGGCGTGTCAAAGGCCGTCCAACAAGAGGCAGAGCGTCGTGGTTTAAAAGTGTTTGATGCAACTTGCCCATTGGTTACCAAAGTACATATTGAGGTCACGAAATATGCACGTGAAGGAACCGAAGCAATTTTGATTGGCCATGAAGGGCACCCTGAAGTTGAAGGGACTATGGGGCAATATGATAAAAAGAATGGTGGTGAAATTTATCTGGTTGAAGATGAAGAAGATGTCGCTTCATTAACAGTACATCATCCTGAAAAAATAGCATTTGTGACCCAAACAACTTTATCTATAGATGATACGGCCAAAGTGATTGATGCTTTGCGAAATAAATTCCCTCAAATTCAAGGGCCTCGTAAAGATGATATTTGCTATGCCACGCAAAACCGCCAAGATGCTGTGCGAGATTTAGCCACACAATGTGATGTGGTGTTGGTGGTTGGCTCTCCAAACTCGTCGAATTCAAATCGTTTACGTGAGTTGGCTGAACGCATGGGGAAACATGCGTATCTGATCGATAACGCAGATGAGTTAAAACAAGAATGGTTTAACTCGAACCATAAGATCGGTGTTACAGCTGGGGCATCTGCACCTGAGATTTTAATTAAGCAAGTGATTCAACGGTTACAGGACTGGGGTGCAACAGCACCGCAAGAGTTAAATGGTCGTGAGGAAAACATCACATTTAGTCTGCCAAAAGAGCTACGGATTCATGTAACGCAAGCTTAAATTTAAACTTTATTTTTTAAGCAGATAGCTGAGATTTCAGTTATCTGCTTTTTTATGCCTTTTATCCAACTTGTATTGGTTTTGTAAGTATTTAAGTTATGATTTTTAATAGGGTAAAGTTTTGTTGTAATGGGGAGTGGCAATGCAAAATAATCGAGGATTCACCTTAATTGAATTGATGGTGACGATTGCTGTTATGGCGGTTATTGCGATGATGGCCGCACCTTCATTTAGCGATATGTTTCAGCGACAAAATTTGAATAAAAGCACGCAAGAATTAATTTTAATTTTAAATAAAGCAAGATCTGTGGCTGTTCTTGAGCGTAGAGTGATTGATGTTAAGCTCGCAACGACTTCTTCTGCAACTCAAGTGGTAGATACACTGAGTACACTTAACTGGTCTCCTTCAGGTAAGTCAGTATTAAAAACAGGATCGCCTACGACAATAAAATTTGGGATCACAGGTGGAGTTTTTATTGCTGATACCAACCACCCTACATCTGTAAGCCCTGCGTCATCAGATACTGCTTTTACGATATGTAATACAAGTACTGGGACGAATAAAAAATCGAAAACAATAACAGTTTCCAGAATGGGGACGATCCAAATCATATCTGAGGGAAGCTGCTAATGAAATATCAAAAAGGCGTTGGTATGGTTGAAATATTGGTTGCTTTACTCATCCTAGCAATTGGTGTTTTAGGTTTTGTTGCATTGCAATATAGAGCTTTAGAGGCATCTGCTGAAAGTGCTTCACGAATTCAAGCGATTACATTAGCTCGGGATCTGGCTGAAAGAATACGGGTAAATCGTAATGCTTTTTCAGTTTATGAAGCACAAATACAAACGGCAGCAGATCAAAAAGGTTTTAAAACAAACTGTATTACTGCCAATTGTACTGACACTGATTTGGCTGATTTTGATGTTTCGCAAATCAGTAATCGAGCTGCAAGTTCAGGTATGACGATTAATATTATGGATTGTCAAAATACAAATAATAGAAGTTGTATTTATGTGGCGTGGGGAGACTCAAGCGCAACAAATGGTCCTAATGCTGGTGATTGCACAAATGGCAATGCATATAATGCAAATTCAACCTGTGTAATTATGGAGACCTATTAAAATGATTAAACAAAAAGGTTTCACACTCATAGAGTTAATGATTTCTCTTGCTTTGGGGCTAATCATTTCTGCCGCTGCAATATTATTGTTTTTAACCAGTGGGAAAAGCTTATCCTTACAACAAGGCGTATCCGATATTCAAGATAATGCTAATTTTGGTTTAAATTATATAACACATGACTTAAGGCTAACCAACTTATACACAGATCAGTCTGTCATTAATGATGCAACTGTAAATGGTGGAATTGTACTGACATCTTCTGCAAACCCACATAAAGATATATCTAAGACCCCCCCATTAATTACAAGTAATTTAGTCAGCACGATCGAGGGGGATACGGCCAATATTAATTTATTATCCAGAAGTCCTGGCGCAGGCGTCACGGTAGGCTCTGGAGATTTGTGGACAGGCGCATCAAATGTAAAAGAATCAGGCATAGATTTGGCCAGTGATCAGCTTGTTATTCAATATGTTCCCATCTATCAACTAGAGAAAAGAAAGGGTGTTAATTTTTGGGTTGGCGGCTTTGACTGTGAGGGGAAAGAGTTAGTTTTTTCTGAAGCTGATGGAAAACAAGTGATTGTGCAACGTTACTTTTTAAGAGCTGATGCGAATGCTGGTAGTAGCGAACCGAATAAACCCTTGGCTTTAGCTTGTGATTCAGGTCATTATTCTGCCGACATAACTAATAATCCTAAGTCAATCACAGGGTTTGGAAGTGCGGGGCAAATCGTAATGAAACGTGTTGATTATTTTAGAGTATTGCTTGGCGTTCAGGATGATGCTTTAAATCGCCGTAGATACTATTCAATCAATGACTATATGAATTTGACTTCAGCCAATAAACCAAGAATTGTATCTTTACAACTCGGGATGCTTATCCGTTCAACACAGTCGGTGGGCGCAGAAGCTACGATTAAAAATGATCAACAATTTACAGTGTTAGATAAAACCATAACAGTGAAAGTGCCAACACAAAATACAAAATATGTCAGACAGGTTGTATCTCAAACTGTTGCGCTAAGAAATGCAATAGGAGACAGACAATAATGAAAAATAAGCAAAAAGGGGCAACACTTATTGTTGTGTTAGTTTTCTTAGCTGCGATTACTATTATCGGGACTATTGCTATTCGTCAAAGTATGGTGGCATTAAATATTGCAACAAATGCGCAAGTACAACAATTATTAACCCAAAATTCGGATGCGGTTTTTTTTCAAGCAGAAAAACCCAGTAATTTAGGGGTAAGTCTTACAGGTATTGGTATGTTTGGCTATATCAATAACAAGACAGATAAAGATAAAGAATTGGTGTTTTGTTATCGAGGAGATCAAAGCTCTTTTTTTGATATTTCTCAAGCAAGTATTATGCAATGGAAAGAAGGAGCATCGACTCCAACCAATAATGATTTAGGTACAGAGGGTTATTGTGATGCAACAATTCAAAATACCAACTGGTTCACTAGTGGTCGAAGAGCTGTATTAACGCAGGTTTCTGTCAAATTTCCTAGTCATAATACGGGTGGTCCTTTTTCAAATCGGGTTTCAGGTACAGATGGACAAGTTTCTAAGTTCGAAGACAGTAAACCTGTAAAAGTTTTTGCAGTGTCTATTATGCCAAGTATTTCGAATGCTGATCGTGCCGCTATTAATAATTGTCTACTTTCTAAAATGAATGATGTAACAATTCCAGCTGATGTATCTCCGACAACGGTTTCCGATGAGAATAAACAAGACATAACGACTTGTTTAAAAAAATTAAATGTACCGTTCACAACACAAGTGAGTGAATATGTTCTTGCACAACAAAGTGCTTCATAGTGGGGAGTCGATTATGAAAATTAACAATAAACAATTGAAGCGTAATGTATTGCTTCATAAAAGACTCCTTGCATTGAGCGTGAGTGCTTTTTGTACAGGACTCGTGTTAAGTAGTGCGGTACAAGCCAGTGATATTGATATTTATCAACAAGCCAAATCTGGTGATATCACTTTGATGTTGTTATTGGACATTTCAGGAAGTATGGGACCAATTAATAACTCATGGAATTCTGATGGTAGTATATCGCCTAATAGTTATGGAGATTATGATCTAACATGTCGTAATAATGACAACCCATCAAATTATCCATCAAACCCATCGAACAATAGAAATTACTATGTGATGAGTGATTCTAATCCATCATATCAACGTAATTTTTGTTATATCACATCAGCTAATGCAAATGCCAAAGTAAAAAATGAAAAAACGGGTTGTGAAAAACAACCGAATGGTAATTATCGTTGTTATGATCGGCTTACGCGTTTAAAGGATGGGTTGTTTGATCTCTTGCAGGGCAACCCGGCAAAAGGTATTGAAAGAGTTTCTGGTGAAAAAGTAATTGGGTTATCCGCTTATTCAAACAGAGATAGTAAAACGGGATTTATATTAACAGCTGCAAGACGCTTGGATTGTCAAACGGGTAAGGCAGGTTGTCAAACAATACCCAGCACTGCGGATCAAAGAACCATTTTACTTACGAGAATTGCTGATTTAACTGCTTATAATGGGACACCTACAGCCAATGCTTATGCAGAAGCCGCGGCTTATATGATGGGGTCTACAACGCAAGGTGTTTCAAATAGTGGTTTTAGCAATGCATCTGTTGACGTTCCTAGGTCAGGAAATAAATATGTAGCACCATTAAGTGTTCGAAATCAAATCACAGATCCAGAAACTGCAACATGTAGTGGGCAAGGGATTTATGTATTGACCGATGGTTATCCGAATAATAATAGTGGATCACAGAATTTAATGAATAAGGCTTTGGCTGGAGTGTCTACTGTGCCAGCACCGCCAAGGGGAGATAATGGGAATGATGGTTGGAATACGATACAGTCTTTTGTAACCAAAATATTAACATCAAGTGAAAATCCAGCAGGTTTAAAATTTAAAACGGCAGTGGTCGGGTTTGGTAGTGCGTTTGATGGCGTTCCAGTGAATGATACTGGTTTGACTCAAGCAGGTTATATTCAGAAAATCAATAATTCACCTATATCTTATGATGTTAAACAGGCGGCGATTTGGGGAGTGCGTGGCGACGGGGGATGGTTTTCAGGCGCTAACTCACAGGATGTTGTAAACAGTATTAATACATTTATTAATGGTTTAGGCGGCGAAATTCCAAAAGTAACCACAGGGGCTCCAACTGTACCAAAAGATTCTTTAAACCCTTCTGTGCTTTTACAAAATGCGTTTTATCCGCAATTTCAACCTACGCCTGATAAAGACTATCAACTTTGGGTTGGAAATCTTAAAAAATATAAGGTTGTTGGAGGTGTTTTAAAAGATAAAAATGATAAAGCAATTACAGATTCAGCCGGGAACCTTGTAAATAATTATGATTATTGGGCTAAGGCAGTTGTAGAGAGCGTGAAAGACGCAGATGAAAATACGGTTGGAAGTACGAAATTTGCTTTAATGGGGGGGGCAAAATCCCAATTAGAATTACGCACTACTGCAGATACCGAAAATCGTAAATTATTAACCAATCGAATGATAGATGGTACTGGTAGCACAGCCAAATTCGTCAATAGTACAAATTTAAGACAGGTTAAAGTTTCAGATCTAACAACTGACTATAAATATGATGTTAACAGAGGTTATTTAATTTCTTTACTTGGTTATAAAGTAGATGCAGAAAACCCAGATTCAATTACTTCAACATCTTTAGCAAATACGAGTGAACTTCGGCAAGTTGGGGCTGTAATGCATTCTTCGCCAATTTTGATTACCAATAAAGGTAAAATTACTTATACAAATTATCAATTGGGATCTTCAAATCGAGAAGACTATGTTCTTTTTGGAACAACACAAGGGCTTTTACATGTTGTAGATGCTGAATCAGGTAAAGAAAAATTTGCTTTTGTACCAAATGAAATGGTGGTAAATCAAAAAAATGCATTTTTAGATTATACAAAGGCAGAAATTACAGGCGCTTTAAATAAATTATATTATGGCGTTGATGGGCCATGGACAACTTATACAGAGTACGTGGCAGATTCGAATGGTGCTTTGACGGTTGGTACTGGACGAAACAGTCAAAAAGGAAAACAGTTTGCATATGGTGGCTTACGTATGGGTGGACGTAGTTACTATGCATTGGATTTAAGTAATATTGATAGTCCAAAACTACAATTTCAAATCGCGCCAGCGGATAAGAAAATTTACTACAATGGTTCTAGTAACTCGATTGAGGCACTTAAGTATATGGGGCAAAGTTGGTCTAAGCCAACAATTGCTTGGGTCAATTGGGGGAAAAAGCGCAAGAGAGTTATGTTTGTTGGCGGTGGTTATGATGCAGGTGGTGTTGATGGTGATGCACATAATACAGCTGGGGTAAAAGAAGCATATTCAGGTTATGAGAGTGACACATATAACCAAACCAATAAAATTGGTGGTGGTGTATATATGTTTGATGCGGATACTGGAAAATTATTGTGGTGGGGAAGTGCAAATGCTACAGCAGCAGACGGAGCTGAAACTTTTACCAATACGCCAGACCTTAAGTATAGTGTAGTGAGTGAGATACGTACAGAAGACCGTGATAATGATGGGTTAGCAGACCATCTATATTTTGGTGATTTGGGGGGGCAGGTATTTCGTATCGATCTTGATAATAATGCGGGCTCAGATACTGCACTTGTAAAAACACCGCGTTTATTGCTGAATTTAAATTCTTCAACTGCTGGTACAAGCCCTCGTTTTTATGAAATGCCCGCATTTTCAACCTATAAAGAGGCTGGGCAAAACTTTGCTGTTATTTCAATTGGTAGTGGAAATCGTAGTGCACCATTAAAAGAATATACAGTGGGAACAACTGGTTATGATTATGATATTGTCTATAATATTTATGATAAAGATGTCGTTGCTGAACGCTTATTTAAGACAAATTATACATATCTCACCAATACGTCTACTTTGGCAAATTTAAATGAAGTAACCCAAGCGAAGAGGCTTGATGATACGACTATAGTTGCCCCTTTTACAACAAACGGTTGGTACTATCGATTTAAATCATACAAATTACAAAGTGCAAAAGTATTTTCTACTCCAATTGTCTTAAATTATCGTATGTTTGTTTCGGTTTTTGATGGTAGTAAAGATGGTCTTTCTGGTGCTTGTGGAGCTGGTGTTAAAGGTGAAAGTTTCCTTCAACAATTTTGTATGCCGTTTGGCCAATGCCCAAAGTCTACCAATATAGAGTGTTCTACAGGCGATGGTTGCTCAATTGGTCCAGGCTTGCAGATTACAACAGTTGTACCAGATCCAAATCCAGATCCAGATCCAGAGAATTGCGACTCAGCTAAAGAAGATTGTGAAGGTAAAAAGAATCCTGATCCTAAACCAGATGATGGCAGCAATAACAAAAATTATTGTATTTCAACGGGTGATCGGGGGGTGCTTGTGAAAGATGGGATCATATCTGCGGGTGGGAGCAAAATGTGTTTAATTCCTCAGCGTTGGTATGAGCTTTCGAGATAGGACGAATGTATGATGAAACAATCTCGTTCTTTGGGCTTTACATTGATTGAACTTATGGCTGTGGTGGCAATTATTGCAATATTTGCAGCAATTGCTATTCCAAGCTATCAAAACTTTATTCGTAGATCTACCACAGCTCAGGCACAACAAGAAATTCAGCGAATTGTTACACTTTTAGAGCGCAATAAAAGCCGTAATTTTAATTATCTTGGTTTTACTTTGACTCCTGATCCTTTTGTTATTCCCATAGGCTCAACTGGAGACTCTGTAAAGTATATAATCACAGTCATGGATGGAACTGATTCTTCTAGGCCATTAACAAATGCTGCAGCCGCTGGTCAAGATTACATCATTAGAGCGTTATCAACGGATGCTAAAAACTTTAGTTATGTGCTGAGTAGTACAGGATTACGCTGTAAAAAAATAGGAAAAACAATTAGCTATAATTGTGTAGGAGCTGAAGCATGGTAAATAAGCGAAGTGGCTTTACATTGATTGAGCTCATGATCATTGTTGCTATAGTCGCAATCTTGGTCGCTTTTGCTTATCCTTCGTATCAGGAATCTGTGCGCCGTACCAAACGGGTAGATATGCAAGCCTCTATGCAACAAATCGCTTCTCAAATTCAACGATATAAAATCGCAAATTTTACCCTGATAGGTGCAACCAAAAGTGATTTAGGTATTGAAGCTAATTATCCTATTCAAGGAGCAGCTTTATACACAGTGAGTATTTCACCAGTAGATAATGCAGGAAAGGTTACATCTAATTCATGGTCTATAGTAGCCACGCCAGTCACAACTGGAGGGCAAAAAGGGTATGGTGATATTGTATTAAACTCAAAAGGTGAGCGATGTTGGGTGCGTGGTACAGATCTTAACGGCACGCCATGCACCCCTTCCGCGACCACAAACTGGGACGGCAAATAAAAATTAAATTCAAAATTGTGGATAAATAAAATTTGATCTTTCTTTCATGACAAAGATAACGTAAAATATTGCCCTCTATGAAAGGGGTTTGAAATGTATCGATGGTCGGTACAAGGATAATCCGTAAAAACTATAAGGTTCTATCATGGTTGTAATTCGTCTAGCACGCGGTGGTGCTAAAAAACGTCCGTTCTATCAAGTAATCGTAACTGATAGCCGCAATGCGCGTGACGGTCGTTTCATCGAACGTATTGGTTTCTTTAACCCTACAGCTCAAGGTAAAGCAGAAAAACTTCGTTTAGATGCTGATCGTTTTGCTCACTGGGTTGCTCAAGGCGCTCAACCGTCTGAACGTGTTGCTTCTTTAGCTGCTCAAGCTAAGAAAGCTGCAGCTACTGCATAATTAAATCTTTAATTAGGCAGTAAGCCCATGACACCAGCACAGAATGTGCCCGAAGATCGTATTCAGATTGGACAGCTACGTTCAGCATATGGATTAAATGGGTGGCTCTGGGTCTATTCCAATACAGAACCTATGAGCAACATATTTGACTACCTCCCTTGGTACATTGAGACCAAAGCAGGTTGGCAAATTGTAGACGTAAAACGTTGGAAACCACATGGTAAAGGCTTGGTTGTTTCGTTGAAAAGTGTGAGTGATCGCACTGCAGCAGACAGCTTAGTTGGCGCGAATGTTTGGATTTCAAAATCGCAACTGCCTCAAGCAGGTGTGGACGAGTATTACTGGTCTGATTTAAAAGGTCTAATCGTATTAGGTCTGAATGAAGAAGAACAGGAAGTAAATCTTGGTCAAATCCACGAATTGTTTGAAACAGGCGCCAATGATGTCATGGTTGTTCGTGCAACAGCAGATAGCATCGATGGCGAAGAGCGAATGATTCCATGGCATAAAGATGTGGTACAACGCGTTGATCTCGAAGCTGGTCGTATCTATGTCAATTGGGGCGTAGATTTCTAATCCGATAAGGATTGGCGCAGCAGGAAAATAGAGGAGTCTGCGATGTTTTTTGCAGTCATTACGCTTTTTCCTGAAATGTTTGAAGCGATTACAGCGTACGGAATTAGCGGGCGAGCGGCAAAGCGTGACATTGTACAAGTTCATTGTATCAATCCGCGAGAATTTGCTGAGGGTAACTACAAACGAGTGGATGAACGTCCATTTGGTGGTGGCCCGGGTATGGTGATGATGGCTGAGCCTTTGGCAAAAGCAATCGACCACGCCAAAGAGCTTGCAAAGCAAGCAGGTGCAGTTCAGGTTCCTGTGGTGTATATGTCACCACAAGGGCAGACCTTAAATGAACCAGCAGTACAACAATTTGTTGAATATGACGGATTAATTGTGCTGTGTGGACGTTATGAGGGGGTTGATGAGCGTTTGATCCAAAAATATGTTGATCAGGAATGGTCAATAGGAGATTACGTATTATCAGGTGGTGAGCTCCCTGCGATGGTTTTATTGGACAGTATTATTCGACGTTTGCCGAATACCATGTCAGATGAACAATCAGCAGTGCAAGACTCGTTTGTGGATGGTCTTTTAGATTGCCCACAATATACCAAGCCAGATCATTTTGAAGGTTTGGATGTTCCTGAAGTACTTAAGTCAGGGCACCATGCCAATATTGAAAAATGGCGGTTTTTGCAACGCTATCAACGCACTTTAGAACGCCGACCGGAGTTGGTGGAAAAAGTTGAGTTGACCAAGCAGCAAAAAAAATGGCTAAAAGATGAGCGAGGGTAGGCAAGCATTGATCATGTTTGTTTCAACGCACGTCAGAAGCTGTACTTCTTATCAGGAATACAACAAGTCATTATTGTTGTCCTGCGGAATGTGAGTTCCATAAGAAGTCGGCTTCGAGAAAATACTTATGATTAAGTACTTATATTAGGCTCTTTATTGATCTGGATAACATCAGCAATAAAGGGAAAGATAAACGGGTTGATACGCGATTTAGCCTCTATCCCCAGCGGTTGTGCAGACCTCTTCTGTCCCGCAAAACGGAGATTCCCACAATGAGTGGTAAACATCCTTTAGTTCAAGCAATTGAAAACCAACAGTTAAAAACTGACCTCCCAACTTTTGCTCCTGGTGACACAGTTATCGTTCAAGTAAAAGTAAAAGAAGGTGATCGTGAGCGTCTTCAGGCTTTTGAAGGCGTAGTTATTGCGAAGAAAAACCGTGGCTTGAACTCTGCGTTCACAGTACGTAAAATTTCTAGCGGTGTTGGTGTTGAGCGTGTATTCCAAACTCACTCTCCAATCGTTGCTAAAATCGAAGTGAAACGTCGTGGTGACGTTCGTCGTGCTAAGCTTTATTACCTACGTGAATTGTCTGGTAAAGCTGCTCGTATTCGTGAGAAATTACCAGCGCGTAAACAAGGTTAATTTTAACTTTGCTTTACAGCTAAAAAATGCGCCATTTGGCGCATTTTTTGTTTCTTGCTACAGTTAAAGGTTAAAGTCCTTGTAGTTTTAGGCGATTGGTATGTTCGCGATAGACTTGTACTGGATCTGGTGAAAAAATTGCACGCAATCCTAAAATTTGATTGACCTCATCTAAGTGATTCCAACGATAATCATCACGGATCGTTTTGCCAAATTTAGCACTACACCGTGGAACTAAACCATCATTATCACGACCAGCATTAATTAATAAACTTGTGCCAAGTAGAGCAGAATCCAAGTCTAAAAGATTTGTGACGGCTGTATTGCCCGTAAATGAATAGAATTGAATTCCTTTTTCTTGATAAGCCCCTTCACCACAAGCTGTGGTACCGACACCCATCGGGAATTTACTGTTAAATAGTGCAGAACCTTCAATGGTGAGGCTTTTCCCACCTGCTAACGCATCATGAGGAAGTTCTTTCGGGTTAAGACCTTGCGCCCAGACGATTGCTTTTGAAAATAAATTGACCACACTCACCAATGGGCCTTGAAGCGGCGTGCCTTCTATACTTAAGATAACGTTTGCAACAGGGCTGCCTTTTTGTGGTGAACCAACAGCAGTTACAGATGCAACTTGGGTAGGCATGATGCCTGCGACATAGCGGCTGGTTGGACCACCATGCGAATGTCCGATCAGATTGATTTTTTGACTACCGGTAATTGCCAGAATCTCTTCGACTTGCTGAGCCAATTGCTCACCACGGACTTCAGTAGAATTAAAGGGTGATACTCGTGTAGCCCATGTATTGGCGCCGTTGCGAGCCAAATCTGGTAAAATTTGATACCAGTAGTCTAATCCTAAAACATCGCCAGCACGAATAAACCCAGCCATACCGTGCACAAATACCACAGGATATTTGGTTTTTGCATAGTCCGAGTTCACTTTACTGACAGTCACTTTTTGCGCATTATTAGATGCATATGTGGTTGATAATGTACTCGCCAGTAGTAGACTCGCGATAATACGTCCATATTTCATGTTAAAACTCCATCTATTTTATTATTGGGCGATTTACATACCTCAATTTTAAATGTATTGAGTGTAAAGCCTCGATTCTGATCACGTTTGCAGGAACGCAAACTTTAAACTTCTTTGTTTTTTTAAATCTTATATCAAATCAGATTCTGGAATTCGAAATTCAATACGATGTTCAATATAAAATTTGAATCCAGAATCATTTACTATTCAACTATAAAATATACTGAATGAACAGTACATTTTATCGCCTCTCATCGGCAATATTTACAAGCCTTGTAATTTCAGACGATTGGCATGCTGACGATATTGAGCAAGTGGGTTTGGTGCAAAAAATATTCCACGTAGACCTAAAACATGATTGATTTCATCCATGTGCGTTTGACGATAATTATCTCGAATCACTTGTCCATAATGGGTATTGCAACGATTCATCATGCCGTCATTGTCTAGATTTTTATAAGACAAAGGCGCGAGTGTAGAAATGACCCCATCCATAACATCAAAAATGTTGGTGAATTGAGCTCTACCTGTCCAAGAATAATGATAAACACCATTGGCTGTTAGTTTTTGACCATTGCCACAGTCTTTGGGAATCGCAGCACTTGGATATTTTGCATTAAATTCAGCAGCCCCTTTTTCACTCACACTTTGTAAAGAATTATTTAGGTTGAGGGGGAGGGATGGATTACCTTCGAGAAGCGTGATCACTGGTGCTAAGATATGTTGACTAAAAATAGTCAGAAGTGTATTTGCACCTCGATTACTTAAAATATCATCCGCGATCTTAGAACCTTTAATTGCCCCTGCAACAGAAGTTAAAGAAGCAACTTTTGTGGGTGCAACGATTTCAATATAGCGAATCGTTGGGCCACCATGACTATGCCCAATCAGATTGACTTTGGGTGAGCCAGTCAGTGCGATGACTTCATCGACTTGCTGTAAGAGTTGTTCACCACGAAGCTGTGTCGACTCCAATGGGGAGACTTGTGCCGCATAAACTTTTGCACCATTACGAGCTAAATCAGGGAGGATCTGGTAGAAATAATCTATGCCAAAGGAGGAAGTCCCCAGACGTGTGAAACCGAACATCCCATGATTAAATACAATTGGATATTTGGTTTTTGCATAGTTTGAACTGACATAACGTGGATTTACAGTTTGTAAGCCAGATGCAGATGCAGCCATCGAACTTAATCCAATGATTAAACTCAGGGCGAAAATATTGATTTTAAATTTCATATTAAAATACTCTTGTTGTTTTTAAGTGAATTGTTGATTGACATGAAGTCTATGTTGCAAGCTAAAATTTACTTACAACCCTTATGATCTCAAGCGATTGGCATACCATCATTATCGTTATTGCTCTAAACCAAAGGTGCAAGTTGCATTAAAATCGTGTCAATCCCGAGCAAGTTTTTTTAGTTTGTGTTGTTCCTCCTTATAGGGTGTTGTAAATATTATTTTCCACTTTGTATCAGCAGACTTGAAGATATCCCTGAGTCATAAATGTACAGAGATCCTTGAGTCTGGCTTGCAAACTCAAGCCATAAAACGCGCTATAAATGCATAATCTAAATATTTTTTATTTTCGCTTTTTTCATCATTATAGCGATGGGCTATGTATTTAATGGCTAATTTGCAAAGGGTAATTTTCCTCCTTGATCATGCACAGTTTCAAAAGTCTGTAATCTGAGTTGCTCTTGTTGATTTGCAAATTGTTGTGATTTTAATTGTTCTACAGCACTTTGTTTGGCTGAATCACTCAGATTACTTTTGAGAATATTGTCACGCTCAGCAAGGTATTGATTAACTTTGCCTTTCCAATCATTTCTTTGTACATCAAGCGTTTCTAAGCGTTGTGTCGCTTCTGGTCCCACTAAATTGGTGCGCATTTGACGGATCTCTTGTGCAGAACCACCACGCGCCTTGATCTCTGCTGTCAGCTTTCTTAAGTCTTCAAGTTGATTAAGTTGTTGTAAATTCTCTTTCCAGTCTTCGGGGAGTTGCTCGAAAAGCTCTTTGAGTTTTTGTGCTTTTTCAGCCGCAGATAATTTTTGATTATCCATAATTTCTAAGCGGTCTACCGTATATCGGTCATAGGTATCTTGTGTGCCAAATAAGCCTTGAATTTCATAATCCGAGAAGAATTTTTTTCTTAAGTTTTGAGTATTGACTAAAATCTGCTGATAATACTTTGCGCTTTCTTTATCTGCGGTAGGTGCTTGTAAATCACCTAATTTGCTTCTGTAATCGATATAGCGTGCCCAGAGATCATTTAACTGTGATAGCACAGGCTCTTTATAGCTGATTTTGGTATAGCTGAGAAAATCTGCTTTGATTTGCTCAATGCTTTTTTCACCATATTGAGTGATGAAGTATTCAAAACAGTCTTTGGTTTGTTCATTGACAATTAAGCGATTGGAGGCATCAGCACGGATTTGGCAGTTAATTTGCGTGTCTTGTTGGCTTTTGCTGGCAAAGCCCAGTGCTTGAGATGCTGGGAGCTGAGTTGAGGCCAATTGTCCCATCTGTTGTTCGAGTGCTTTTTCAGAAGCTGGTGGTGTTTCAGTCGATTCTGTATTAGGTTTTAGCCAAAAAATCACGGCTATAAGAATGATCAAGAGACTACCAATGATGATCCCAATCATTTTTTTAGATAGATCCATCTAATATTCCTACTATTTTTAGATTTTTTATTGAAAAAATAATTTGCCACAGAATTCGAAATTTCAAACAGAAAATTTGTAAAAATAGACGAATGGTTTTTGCTAAAATAGCGCATTATTCTCCGTATCCAGACCAATATGTCTTCAAAAGCTCAGAAAATACCGCGTCGCCATATCAGTGGTGTTTTTTTATTGAATAAGCCTTTAGGCATAAGTTCAAATGCGGCGCTACAAAAAGTGCGGTGGTTGTATCGCGCTCAAAAAGCAGGGCATACAGGGGCACTTGATCCTTTGGCATCTGGACTTTTACCAATCTGTTTAGGTGAAGCGACTAAATTTTCACACTATCTGTTAGATTCGACCAAGCGTTACCAAACGACTGTTCAGCTCGGGCATAGCACGACCACAGGTGATGTTGAAGGTGAAGTTCTACTTGAAAAGGCTGTGCCTGAATTAAACCAAGACAGTATTCAACAGGTTTTAGCGCAATTTACCGGAGATATTCAACAAGTTCCGCCAATGTATTCAGCCTTAAAAAAACAAGGCCGTCCTTTATATGAGTTGGCGCGTCAAGGAATTGAGATTGAACGTGATGCACGGCCAATTCATATTTTTGCCATTGAGCTAATTGCGATTAATCAGCACAGCCTGACCTTGGATATTACTTGTTCTAAAGGAACGTATATTCGTGTTTTGGGTGAAGACATTGCCAAAGCATTGGGAACTTACGGGCATTTAACGTATTTAAATCGAACTCAAACTGGTCATTTTGATTTGATTCCGGAATATACCATTGAGCATTTGGAAAGCTTGACTGAACAAGCGCGTGAAGCCTTGTTGCTGCCTGTCTATGCACCAATTGATCATTTTCCTAAAGTTCAGGTACCTGAAGGACGTGCGGAATATTTTAGCAGTGGTATGGAAAGTAATATTGAGCATGTTGCCGAAGCTGAAGTCTTGGTTTTTGATGGTGATAAATGTTTAGGCTTGGCTGAAATTACCGATAAAAAGCGTTTAGTGCCTAAACGCGTGCTAAACCTTTAATTTCGTTTCATTGTTAGAAAATAACTCAGTTTAAATCTAAGCCTGATTAAGCCAAAGCAAGGTTAAGTCTCTCAGCGCCTTTTTAATAGACGCATTTAAAAGATAAGTGAATGTTATGGAATTTGATATCATCCTCAGTTTAGTGTTCTTTGCCTTTTGTGCAGGGGCAATTGATGCCGCTGTTGGAGGTGGTGGGTTGATTCAAATTCCTGCATTGATGGGTGCTTTACCGCATTATCCTACCGCCACAGTTTTTGGAACCAATAAACTGGCTTCGATTTGTGGAACAGCTTCGGCTGCTTTTTCATATTTAAAACAAGTCAAAATTCAGTGGAAGCTGTTGGCAGTGATTGGAATCACTGCATTTATTAGCTCATTTGGTGGTGCTGCTTGTGTCTCACTGATCCCCCAAGAAATTTTGCGGCCATTTGTATTATTTATGCTGATTGTGATCGCAATCTATACATTTTTTAAGAAGCAATTTGGACAAGTCCATTTTCAACAAGAAATCACGCGTAAAATGTTATTGATCGCGGGTGTGGGTGGTTTATTGATCGGCTTTTATGATGGGATATTTGGCCCAGGTACAGGTAGTTTTTTCATCTTCTATTTTATTCGTTATCTGAAAGTTGACTTTTTGCACGCATCGGCGCTTTCCAAAATTGGCAATTTCATGACCAACTTTGCCGCACTGAGTTTCTTTATTCCCACTGGACATGTGTTATTTCAATTGGGCCTGCTGATGGCTGTTGCCAATGTGTGTGGTTCATTGGTTGGTGTGAAAATGGCACTGAAATATGGCAGTGGTTTTATTCGTATTCTATTTTTGATTTTGGTCAGCATTTTGATTTGTCGCTTGGCCTATCAAATGTTTGTCGCGTAATTTGCTAGATTCTCTGGTTAATTTTTTTTGATACAAAAAAGCTTAAATTTTGTAAGGCTTTTTTTTGATTTGTCTTCTAAGATTGTTGGTTTCTTGATCGAAAAATCACAAACCGAAGCAATGGAAGGTAAATATCAAATAGGATTATAAAAAGAGGGATTTAGATGAATATATTTGAGGCTTTGAGAGAAAGTCATATCATTCAGAAGGATTTGTCAGAACAATTAACACATACCTCAGGCGATAGTCCTGAACGAAGGAAAATTTTTAATTTATTGAAAAATGAATTATTTGCCCATGCTGTTGCAGAAGATCGCTATTTTTATATTCCGTTAATGATGACGGATTCAGGTTTAAATATTACCCGTTTGGCACTGGCTGAACATCATGAGATGGATGAAATATTACAATCGCTAGAACAAACAGATTTTAGCCACTCTCGCTGGCTGGTTTTAGCGAAACGATTATCTGAAATCATCGCGCATCATATTCATCAAGAAGAGCATTCTTTTTTTCAAAAAGCGCTAAAGATTTTAGATGAAAATCAAAAATTAATCTTAGCAAAGAAATATTTATCGGAATATAAAAAGTATAAAGCAAAAGACCTTATCCGCTTGGTTGGCTAAGTCTGTTGGCTTGTATTTCGTTGACTTGTCTACAAAGGCAACTAAATAAAATTGAAGCTATAAAGTACCCAGAGAATGATGAGCAGCTCGCTGAACGATATTTACAATTTTTTTTAAATTAATGAGATGCTTCTCATCCATCATATATTTACACTGATCTTCTCTTCCTTAAGATCGCGTAAATATGGTCGGGATTCTATATGACTGGCAGTGGGTCAGTATTGAGAATGTTTTAGTGAGCATTTGAGCTTTTCGCCGCTCTAAATGTTACCCCTACCGATGCAATCATAATGCAGATTAAAGCAACGGTTTGCCAAGCAGTAATATGTTCATTCAGTAAAACCATACCTGAAATTGCGGCAAGTGCAGGGGATAGACTCGATAAAGTACCATAGCTCATTTTGCTTAATTGTTTTAAAGCAAGCAGATCTAAGGCATACGGAATCGCTGTTGCTAAAAGTGCAATCAGCAAAGCTTTGCCCCAGTACTGTGTTTGTAGCAAGGCATCTGGGTTATGTACAGCACTGATTGGCAGCATAACCAAGGCAGACAAGACGATTGCAATACTTAGTGCATGCATACCAATATTTTGTCGTACAACTTTTTGCCCAAAATAAATATAACTTGCCCAACAGACACCCGCACCTAAAGCAAAGGCAGCACCAAGATAGGAAAAGTTATGTGCGGTCGCATCTTGCCAAGGCACCATCAAAGCAATGCCAATGATGGCAAGAAATACCCAAATATAGTCAGTTTTTTGTTTAATCGAGAGCAGTGCCAAAGTCAGAGGCCCTAAAAATTCTAATCCAACAGCAATACCTTGAGGCAATTTGCCTAAAGAGGCATAGAACAGCACATTCATCAAACAGACTGAACCACTATAATAAAGTAGCTCATTCCATCTTAGGTAAGGTAAACGCTTGATAATTTTCCATGAACGGAACATTAAAATAATTAAAATAGACGCAAAACATAATCTTAAGGTCACGACGGTAATCGGATCTAAAACCTCAAATAACTGTTTAGCAAATGAGGCACTGATCTGATAAGCCACCATAGATAAAACCATGAAGAGCACAGCAGTGAGTTGAGAATTTGGCATATCTAAGGTGAGGAAAAATATTGCACAGATTTTAACACTTTCTCGGATTTATTTGAGTATTTCGCGAATAGATGAATATTGATTCAACATTTCCCTTTGAGATTCAGCCGAGTCCTCTGTAAGATGGGAATGATTATACTTGCAATGGCACATGTGTTAGGAATAAAAGATGTCAGGAAATACCAATAAAACTGAAAATTTAGGCTTAAATGCAACAGAGCAAGCAGAAGCTTGGTATATCGATGTACTTGAATTAGAACAACAAGGTCTTGCTCAAAATGAGCAAGACGCTCAAGCGCGTGTTGATTTGTTGGTTAATGCCTCTAATCAGAATTTTGCACCTGCAAGTACTCTGTTAGGGCAGTGGCATGTTTTAGGCCGTTATGTAAATCAAAGTGTGCAGTCAGCTATTCTTTTTTTTCAACATGCAGCAAAGCTTAATCATGCACTGGCTCATTTAGAACTTGCTTATCTTGGCTTGAACAATGCAACCGATCAATTGACAAAAGCACAAGCCTTAATGCATTTGCAACAAGCAGTTCAATTGAATCATCCAGAAGCAATTTTTGTTTATGCACAACAACAATTGTCACAGGATCCACAGTCAGCATACTTATTACTTTTAAACAATTATTTAAAAAATCAGCATCAAAACAGCCTGAAGTTTTTTGTAGAGTTTTCAGGGTTTGATTCGATCAAAGTACAAAATGAATTGTTAAAAATCGCTGAAAAAGACCATTTTTCCTGTGCTTTATTGGCGTTTAGTTATTTAAAACAGAACAATCTTGATGCAGCTTTAAAATATGCCGATATCGCGCAAGAACATAATGATCCATTTGGCTGCTACGTTCGCGCACTTATTGAGCAACAAAGTGCTAAAGCGGATGCGACAGTTGTACAAGAGTTTTTACTTAAAGCTGCAAAAAATGGACATATCGAATCTGCTTATTTAGCTGCAGTGACACTGTTAAAAAATTCGGAAAATGCCAAAACTGAGCAAAAGCAAAAAGAATATGCAGCACTCGCTTTTGATTTATTATCGCATGCTGCTGTTTCAGGTAATGTTCCAGCTCAATACTCTTTAGCACAGTGTTTACGCTATGGTATGGGAACTGAGAAGAATCTTGATCAGGGTATTTCTTGGTTAGAACGTGCTGCAATGCAAAACCATCCAGATGCCCAGTTTGAATTGTCGATGTTATTGCCTTTAGAACATGAACATCACCTTCCATTACTAAATTCAGCCGCAGAGAAAGGCCATGTTCAGGCCATGCTGTGTATGTCGATTTTTGAGCAACGCCAAAACAATGCAGATGGGGCATTATTCTGGCTAAACAAAGCCAAAGAGTTGAAAGTTCCACGTGCCTTCTTCTTATTGGCACAAATGTATCAGGAAGGTAAGTGTGTAGAGGCTGATTTAACCCAAAGTGCAGATTTGTTTAAACAAGCTGCTGATCATGGTGATATCGACTCTTATTTTGAATTATTTAAAATTTATAAAGATGGAATCGGGGTGCGTAAAAATAAAAAAACTGCCAGTAAATATTTGGATTTAGCCAAAGACAACCAGCATATTGAAGCAGCTTCAATTGAGTTTTAATCAAAGATCAGTCTATGTCTGAATTATCGCAACACAAGCTCGCGCATGTAGCGACCTATATCCATGAGACAGGTCGCTTGTTTGTGGTAGGTGATATACATGGTTGTTATGATCTGTTGATGCAACAGCTTGAGCGTGTTCAATTTAACTTTGAAAAGGATCTATTGATTACTGTAGGGGATCTTGTTGATCGTGGTCCTGACAGTTTGAAATGCTTGCATCTGCTTGCAGAGCCTTGGTTTAAAGCTGTTTTAGGCAATCATGAAGAAATGTGTTTATTGTCGCAGATCGATCCGATGATGAAAGATATGCATGCGCATCATGGTGGAAAATGGTTTTATGCATTAAGTCCAGATCAGCAGCAACAAGTCATCGATCAATTAAACACTTTACCGATATTGTTAGAAGTCATTTATCAAAATAAGAAGTATGGCTTTGTTCATGCCGATATAGATCTAAATGATTGGGACGCGTTTAAAGTTGCGACACGATCTAAAAGTCGCGAATTGGCGTTATGGGGCAGAGGACGAATTAAAAATAAACGCTTTATGCGTTATTCAACAGTTGTCGGTGTGGAGCAGGTTTTTCTAGGTCATACCGTGGTTGATTTTGTCACCAAGAAGCATAATTGCTATTTTCTAGATACGGGCGCTTGTTTTGGAAGTGAGTTAAGCCTTGTTGAAATAGATCATCACCGCCCAATAGAAAAACAAGTGTTTGTCCTGAAGTCATAATTTTGCTTATTATTGTTTAAATATTTTTAAGAGTTCAGGCTATTCATTGCAGTGAATTTTATATGGCTATTACTTAAATTTTATCTGTGTAGTGGAAAAAATAAGTCTTTAATTAAAAAATACATACATATAAAAGCATTAACTATTAAATACATGAGTATAAGATTTTGAATTGTAAAGAAAAATATTTATTTCTGATCAAAGTCATTTTTTCATTTATCGAGATTAAATCAATTTTTTTGTCATCACTTGCTTTGATACAGCAAGTATCAACGATGTTTGATTGAGAAAGATATTGAAATATTTTTAAGATTAAATAGCTATTATTAATAATTAATAAACAGTAAAATAAAATATCGTGATGGATATCACGAATTAAATAACAATAAGGTGATCAGAATGATGAGATCGAAAAATTATATAAAATGGTTTCTTTTTGCATGGGTAAGCTTACTTTTGTTGGCTTGTAACTCTTCAACAAAATTTGAACAGGGTCTTACAGCCAAATTTGAATATAGTCCAACAGCGCCAAGTATCGGTGAAGTTGTAAAATTTGATGCAACCAAGAGTACGGTTGATCAAGCAAAAGAAGCCAGTGCAATTGGTAGCTATGCTTGGAACTTTGGAGATGGTTCAAGCGGAACAGGTGCTACAGTTGAACATACTTATACCAAAGTTGGTCAATATACCGTGAGCCTGACGATAACAGACCTAGCAGGTCGGACTGACTCAACTACACAGAAAATAGAAGTAAAGCAGGGAGCAACAACGATAAACCGAGAGGTTTTAGTTTCAGCTCAAACGGTTGATGGCGCTTCGATTCCAAATACAAATATTACAATACAAGGGCAAAGTGTTAAAACAGATCAAAATGGTCATGCGACGTTGAAGCTGATGCTTCCTCAAAACACACAAAAAGTGGTGGCTAAATTTGAAAAAGAAGGCTTTATCACGCAGTCAATTGTTCATGATGTTGCCAATTTAAAAGCAATCTCAGCAAATTTATTGGCCATTAAACAAATTGTTCCTGTGTCAGAGATCTCTGACGCTCAAGTGATTCAATCCTTAAATTTGGGTGCACGCATTAGCATCCCCGCCAATGCTTTTGTAAAAGCAGATGGCAGCCTAGCCACAGGCGTAGTGACTGTTGAATTTACTCCATGGGATATTACCAATCGTGATTTAAATGCAATGCCTGCCAATGGTGTAGCACGCGATGCGCAAGGCAACATCGTGGATCTGATCAGTGCGGGAATGATTACAGCCACATTTAAAGATGCAGGTGGTCAGAAATTACAACTTGCAGCTGGTAAAACAGCAGACCTTCAAATGAACCTGCCGATAAAGAGTATCAATAATCAAGAAATGAAAATAGGTACACAAATTCCAATGTGGTATTTTGACCAAGTGAGTGGATTGTGGATTGAAGAAGGTATTGGGCAGGTAATGCTGTCAAACCAATCATCTACAGGCCTTGCTGTACATGCAACAGTGAAGCACTTTTCAACATGGAACTGGGATTTGAAATTTGTAAATGCAGGTTCAGTCTTTGTGCAGTGTCAATCCAATGGTGAGGGGATTCCATGCAATGTGACTGCAAGAATCAGCTTAAATGACGGTTCATCTTTAACCAAATCCAACAGTATTCCTAAAGAAGGATTGACGGTGGTCAATATGCCTTCGAGTGGTTCAATTTATTGGACTGCAAAAGATCTAACAGGCACAATGCTGGGTGAAAAAACATCGACAACATCAGGTAATGTGATTATTGATCTTGGAAAATCAACCACAGATCATTTTGTAAAATGTGCATTTCCCGATGGGACATTCGTGGCATGTTTTGGCAAAATAAATGGCCAGTTTGATTTTTCAATATCACAAGATGGTGGTCGTTTACTCACAGGTATTAAAGATCCAGACGGGCAGTTGGATTGGTCTGCGCAAACCAATGTCATTTTTGAAAATAATCAATGGGTACGTTTTAAAGGCCAGCAAACCTCAGGTTTAACAGGTAATGTTGATATTATCTTGACGGATCGTGAAGTTGTTTATGCGAGTAATCAAGGCTTGAGTTTCCCTATTGTCTGTACCAGTATGATTGAGGATCCTTCAAATGGAACCACTGTAGAACCTAATGGCAATTGGGAAGTTGTTCCTGAATTAATTGGAAAGTCGTGCAATATAGAAATCATGGTATATAGCATAGATGGTACAGAGGAGACTTTAACTTATAATGCAATCTATGGAAAACCGACGCACATTCAATTACCAAGTAAATATTCAGGTTTTGATTCAGCTGGAAAAGGCCCTATTACTTATTTAAGCATTTATGCACTGATCAAAGACAATGACAAAGATTTGATTGCACAAATTGCATATGAGTCAGAGTTAGATCCGAATGTCTTGATAAAATTATTTATGGGGATGCCTTTTCGGTAAGTCATACAATTAACTGTTTAGAAACCATCTTTCGAGATGGTTTTTTATTCTTTAAGCCGTGCTTTTTGTGTGGTTACAGTGCAACCAATCGATGCACTAATGATGGTGGCTAAGGCCAACCATTGTGTCCATAATAATTGTTCATTTAAGAAAATAAACCCTGAGAATGCGGCAATTGCAGGCTCAAGACTCATTAACGTGCCAAAACTTAAAGCAGATAAATTTCTTAATGCAATCATTTCCAATGAAAACGGCAAAGCACTTGCCAAGATCGCCAACGCAATAAAATAAATTAAACTTGAAGGTTCAAAAACCTGTAAAGGCATCCCCGAAAATAAGGCGATTGGCATTAAACACAACATGCCTACAAACATTCCCAAGCATACAGTATGGTTTCCAGAAACCCCTGAAGGTCGTTGACCTGCAATAATATACAGCGCCCAGCAAGCGCCAGCAGCTAAGGCAAAGGCAATGCCAATAGGATCGAGGCTTTGCTTTGCCTGATCAAATGGAAACAGTAAAACTAGTCCAAGTATCGCAAGTCCGACCCAAATAAAATCGAATTTTTGCCGTGCATGAAACAGGGCCACACTGAGCGGTCCAATAAATTCAAACGCTACGGCAATGCCGAGCGGAATACGATGAATCGATAAGTAAAATAAAGCATTCATTCCTGCCAAGGCAATACCATAACTGATGATGGAAGGCCATTTCACCTGTTTAAAATTGACCTGCCAAATTTTAAAAATCACGGCCAAAATCAATGAGCCGAGCAATAACCGCATAGCGGAAATGGTAAGGACTGGAAATTGATCAAATAATGTTTTTGCTAATGCGCCACTACTTTGCATACTGATCATGGCAATGAACAATAGAACTAAAGCTTGCAGGTGTGGTGCATTTTTTAAATTTGGCATTGTTTCTGAAATTTAGAATAAGGGCTTGGAGGAAAATATCCGCAATAAGCTTCTTATATAAAACAATTTAGATGAAATGCTCATGTAATTTGCAAAGCTTATTGTGCTTTAGATAGTACACTGTCTTTGTAGTGTAGGGCGAGAGAAGATGCTAAATAGTTTATTAATCAAATAATTTAACTCAAAAATATGCTATCTGAAAGAAGTGACAGATTTATAAACCCCATAAAAAAACCACAGGCAAATACCTGTGGTTTTTTAGCTTAAGTCATCTTAGAACAATACGCGAACGCGGATTGTACCTTCAACTTCATGAAGTGTATCAAGCGCTTCTTGAGATGCAGTTGCGTCTACATCCATTACCAAGTAACCGACATCACCTTTAGTCATTAATGACTGACCAGAAATGTTGATACCATGTTCAGCGAACAGGTTGTTAATTTTAGATAACACGCCTGGCACGTTTTTATGGATGTGTAGTAAACGGTGTTTACCTTCAGTCAATGGAAGTGCGATTTCAGGGAAGTTTACTGCAGATAAAGTCATACCTTTATCCGAATAAGCAACAAATTTTTCAGCAACTTCTAGACCAATGTTAGCTTGCGCTTCCATGGTTGAACCACCAACGTGAGGTGTTAAAATCACATTGTCTAGACCACGAAGTGGAGAAACAAATTCTTCACCATTGGCTTTAGGTTCTTTCGGGAATACGTCAACAGCTGCACCAGCAATATGACCAGATTTAATTGCATCTGCCAAATCTTCAATAACAACACATGTACCACGTGCAGCATTGATGAAGATCGAACCTTCTTTCATTTTCGCAAATTGAGCTTTTGCAAAGAAGTTACGAGTTGAAGGAACATCGGGTACATGCAGTGTAACAACATCTGCATTTGCAAGTAGTTCATCTAAAGAACCTACTTGACGTGCATTACCCATAGGAAGCTTAGTCACAGCATCATAATAAATGACATGCATACCCATGCTTTCAGCTAAAACTGAGAGTTGAGAGCCAATAGAGCCATAACCCACGATACCTAAAGTTTTACCACGTGTTTCAAATGAACCTACCGCAGACTTGTTCCAACCACCACGGTGAGTTGAAGCAGATTTAGCAGGCACACCACGAAGTAAAAGAATTGATTCTGCAAGAACCAATTCAGCAACTGAACGAGTATTTGAGTATGGTGCGTTAAATACAGGAATACCACGAATCATGGCTGCATTTAAATTCACTTGGTTTGTTCCGATACAGAAACAACCCACTGCGATCAATTTATTCGCAGCTGCAAAGACTTCTTCAGTTAATTGTGTACGGGAACGAATACCAATGAAGTGTGCATCTTTAACCGCTTCTTTCAACGCTTCACCCTCAAGCGCAGTTTTACGGTAATCGATATTGGTATATCCAGCAGCATTTAACGTGTCGATTGCGTTTTGATGAACGCCCTCTAACAACAAGAAACGAATTTTATCTTTAGGTAGTGAAAGATGTTGGCTCATTACGGCTCCGCTACAAAGGCCAAATTTAGTCGCAATATGATAACATAGACCTTGTTCTATAGATATTTCGATTGTGACAGTACAGTGGATATTTTATCTACGATTTCTGATAAGCATTATTCAAAAATTAAATGAAATGCTAATGCATTGATTTTTATAATGCTTGAAGCATATTTTATACACAAAGTGTGGATAATGTGAATCAAATCTGTGCTTTATCCTCAGCAGTCATCTAGGTAAAATACTGCTAAAATCAGTAAAGCTGCCGATTTCAGCTATAAAAAATGCTGAAAAATTTTCACAGACTGATTTAAAATCTCGAATGTTGTATAGCACAACCTCTTATTTACTTCTTGCTAGGTCCGCAAAACGATGAATGCTCCAGTAACGATAGCACCTGAATTATTGACCCAATTGACGCAAATCGTCGGTGAAAACCGAATTAAAACCGATGCTGACAGCTTAGAAAATTGGGGCAAAGACCATACTAAGCATTTTGATCCGCAGCCATCGGTCATCGTTTTCCCATCGAGCACAGAACAAGTGCAAGCAATTGTTCAATTGGCCAATCAGTTTAATGTTGCGATTACCCCATCGGGTGGCCGTACAGGTTTATCAGCAGGTGCTGTTGCTGCCAATGGTGAAATTGTCGTGAGCTTCGACAAAATGAACCAAATTTTAGAATTTTATCCAGCTGACCGTATGGTGCGTATTCAGGCGGGTGTGGTGACTGAACAGTTGCAGAACTATGCAGAAGAACAAGGGATGTATTATCCGGTTGATTTTGCTTCTGCGGGTTCATCACAATTGGGGGGCAACATTGGAACCAATGCAGGCGGAATTAAAGTGATCAAATACGGGATGACTCGTAATTGGGTACTTGGTCTGACAGTGGTGACGGGTAAAGGTGATGTATTGCGTTTAAACAAAGGCATGATTAAAAATGCTACAGGTTATGCAATGCAACATTTATTCATCGGTGGTGAAGGGACTTTAGGCTTAGTGACTGAAGCTGAAATTAAACTTGAACGCCAACCGCATGATCTACAAGTGATGGTATTGGGTGTTCCTGATTTTGATGCAATCATGCCTGTATTACATGCATTCCAAAGCAAAATTGATTTAACTGCCTTTGAGTTCTTTGGTGAACTGGCGATGCAAAAAGTTTTGGATCGTGGTCATGTACAACGTCCATTTGAAACAGAATGCCCATTCTACGTTTTACTTGAATTTGAAGCGCCGTATGAACCGATTATGGATGCTGCGATGGAAATTTTCGAGCATTGCATGGAACAAGGCTGGGTGCTTGATGGAGTGATGAGCCAAAATCTTGAACAAGTTCAAAGCTTATGGCGTTTACGTGAAGACATTTCTGAAACGATTGCCCCATTTACTCCGTATAAAAATGATATTTCAGTATTGATTACACATGTTCCTGCTTTTATTAAGGAAATTGATACAATTGTTGCTGAAAATTATCCTGATTTCGAAATCTGCTGGTTCGGCCATATTGGTGATGGAAACTTACACTTAAATATTTTAAAACCTGTGAATTTATCTAAAGATGAATTCTTTGCTAAATGTCAGGTGGTAAATAAGTATGTGTTTGAAACTGTGAAGAAATATGACGGTTCAATTTCTGCAGAGCATGGCGTAGGCATGACCAAAAAGCCTTATCTGGATTACACACGGACTGCTGAAGAAATTGAATATATGAAAGCCTTGAAGAAAGTGTTCGATCCAAATGGCATCATGAACCCAGGTAAGTTATTTGATCTGTAATGATTTAAATAGCTCATTTGTACAAGCGCTTCGAGAGAAGCGCTTTTTTATTGCCGAACAAAAGATAAAATAAAGTTACATGCTGGTCGCCATTTATTGCTGAAAATTTGTTATGTTGGTTGCGCTTAAATATTGATAAGAAACTGAAAACTATGCTCATTGATAACATTTTAATTTCTAAACAAAGTTTAGACAGTGATGATCACTATGATGTGATTATGTCCAATATTGATAGCTTAAATGGCTTATTTGAACATTATGTCGAATATGATGAAGTATCCGCAGAGGCTTTATACAGTTATTTTGTCGATTACTATCTTGCTCAAGTCAATAATGGTGGTTTTTCACAATTCGTTTATAACACGGGTTGGGATGCGTTCATGGTGAAACATGTTCGTGAAGGATTAAAAGCTATGAATGCGACTGCGCATTCGGCTCTCTTTGAGCAAAGTGCGGATTTAATCGATCAGTTTTCGGATGAGCAATTAGAACAGTTCTTAGAGGGTGAATACTTTGGTGAAAATGAGCAACGAGATATTCTCAATGCTTTTGATGACCAGTTTTATGCATTGAATGATAGTGAAGATTTGATTAAAATAAATAGTCGATGGTTAAAGCAACATCCAAAGTTACAGGTTGTCGATGAAGATCAGATTTTGACGATTGTAGAGCAGGTTGCAGCCAAAATTCCAAATTTAGAACAACGTAAACAGCAAGCAGCTGAAAACAGCCCACGTTATTTTAAAATTATTCAAGCTTTATGCCTGCAAGCAGGTCAGGAACTAGATCGTATTACCATTGGTGATCCATCACATGAGTATAATGGGCAAGAGATCGTTGCTTGGCATTTTCTAACTGATGCAGGGCATTTTTATATGCTGGATCTAGGTGATCAAGCCTTGATGTTTAATGAAAATGATCAACAAATCATAGCGCTCGATGTTAGCCATATTGCAGATGAGTCATAAAGACACAGTTTTTAAATAGTGTACGTTTAAAAAGCATAGCATCATTAG
The DNA here is from genome assembly GCF_001425285.1 of Acinetobacter sp. Root1280. Taxonomy (NCBI): domain Bacteria; kingdom Pseudomonadati; phylum Pseudomonadota; class Gammaproteobacteria; order Moraxellales; family Moraxellaceae; genus Acinetobacter; species Acinetobacter sp. Root1280. The sequence goes on from NZ_LMED01000025.1 coordinate 138,474, forward strand.
GCTATGCTTTTAGTTTTAGGGTGATCAGAATGAATCGTTTGAGTTTAATTTCAGTATTTTGTTTAGTGGCTTTGTCTGGCTGTGTAACAACACAAAATTTAATGAATAAAGTAGGTGGTTCAGATACACCATTAAGTCAGGTTTTAAATGAACGTCCTGATTTGCGTAAGGATCTCGCGACTGTTGAGTTGCGTCAGTATTTTAATAGTGTGGAATCACCCACTGTCGCAGAAGTGAAGTTGACTGAAACAGGTTTGATGGATGATTCGGTGCGCTCAATTCGTAGTGTGTATAGCTTTAAAAATATTGATGGTCAGTGGAAACGTATAGATATGCAGAAGGAATATCAGTGTTACCGTGGTAAAAACACTAAGACCTTCCAAAAGGCAAAATGTCCTTGATCAATTATTTATCGGGATTTAAAGATTTGGAAGATTAAAATCAGGGTACAAACAAAAATGGCAAAAACTAGAGTTGGAATAATTTTTGGTGGAAAATCATCAGAGCATCGTGTGTCACTACAATCAGCACAAAATATCGTGGATGCAATAGATCTGCAAAAGTTTGATCTTAGTTTGATTGGGATAGACCAAGATGGTGCTTGGCGTATTTTAGATGTTACTCATTATTTAGAATATGGTCATGATCCTAAATTAATTTCTCTCGTCCCTCGTGAACATGAAGATTATTTGCAGTCAAAACAATCTCAAATTTTTGAAATTGAAAATGCGCAAGGATTACCGCCCATTGATGTTATTTTCCCTATTATTCATGGGACTTTAGGTGAAGATGGTGCATTACAAGGCATGCTTAAAATTTTAGATCTACCTTTTGTTGGCTCAGATGTTTTAAGTTCGGCAATTTGTATGGATAAAGATGTCACTAAGCGTTTGTTACAAGGTTCTGGTATTGCAGTTGCACCATTTTTAACAGTTCATGCTTACCACCCAGATGAAGTAAGCTTCCATGAGGTTCAAAATACTTTAGGCCTTCCAGTCTTTGTGAAACCTGCGAATCAAGGTTCTTCTGTGGGTGTCAGTAAAGTTGAAAACGAACAAGAGTTTATTGTTGCTTTAGAAAACGCGTTTCAATATGACAGCAAAGTATTGATTGAAAAGTTTATTCAAGGTCGTGAAATTGAGTGCGGTGTTTTGGGTAATTACTATCCAAAAGCCAGTGTTTGTGGTGAAGTGGTTGTAAAGTCTAGTTTTTATTCTTATGAAGCAAAATATATAGATAATCAATCTTCTGAAGTGGTGATTCCTGCTTCAATTTCAGAAGAGGAAACTAATAAGATTCGTGAGATTTCGATTAAAGCTTTTAAAGTTTTGGGTTGTTTGGGACTTGCACGTGTCGATTTTTTCTTGACTGAAAATGGTGATGTTTTACTAAATGAAGTAAATACTTTACCAGGCTTTACCAATAACAGTATGTATCCAAAGCTTTGGGAGGCAAGTGGAATCACTTATTCTGAATTAATTACTCAACTCATAGAATTAGCATTAGAGCGTCATGAAAATTTATTAAGAAATTCAAAATTTGTATCTAAAGGATAATTATCTTTGGCTGTTTTTATATTTCTTATTGAAAAATAGATAGAAATACTGGATAAAAACGTATCAGATTTGGTACGTTTTTTTATTTGGGAAATCACAATAAATGAATATTTTAATTATGAGTAATGCTTTTGATCCTTCACGTTTTTTGACTGATTCAAGGAGTCGAATATATCCAACACAAAGCAAATTATGCTGGTAAATATCAGGATGAATTAAAGCGAATGTTGATAAAGCTTTTGAATTAAAAATAAAGGGAAGTCGATTTTGGATTCAAAGAAAATTTAAAAAGCACTGAAATTAATGATATAAAACTTATAGATTTACCCAAAATGTGAACACAATGAACATCCAACAAGAAATTCAAAACTTATTCCAAAATCGAGATGAACATCCACTGTTTTATATCGAAAGCGGTAGTCGCTTATGGGGCATGGCAAGTCCAGACAGCGATTACGATGTACGTGGTTTCCATCTACCCTCCAAAGCACAATATTACGATTATCGTCAACATCGTGATTTAATCGAGATCATGGATGGCGACTTTGACTTTGTTTCATTCGACTTAAATAAAATGTTTGGGCTTTTGGCAAAAAGTAATCCGACTGTTTTAGAGTGGGTACGTGCACATATAGTCTATTTTAATCAATTTCCTGAATGGGAAAAATTTAGAGATGGCTTACTTGAACGAATAGACTATAAAGCGCTGTATTATCATTACTTGTCGCTGGCTAAAGGTGGTATGCATGTCATGCAAACCGCAGATAATTTTACCTATAAAAAAGTGTTTTATTCTATTCGTGGTCTGATGTCAGCAGAGTTGGCAACACAGCAAATTATGCCTGAACTCCTGATTACGCAATTGTTTGATCAAATCGACGCCCATGATCCCTTACGGCATTGGGCAGAAGATTATTTAGAAATCAAAAAGCAGCAAAAAGAAAAAGCGCAATTACCTGTAGAGGAACAAGCGCAAATCTTAAAACTGTTAGAAAATAAAATTGAGGCTTTAAATCTAAGAGCGATTGAACCGACCAATGATATTGAAAAATTAAAGCAATACCTCACCGAATATAGCTTTAATTTAAAACAACATTTTTATGGCTAATGCTTTTACTCAATCAGAGAATAGTGACACTATGAAAACCCTTGCCTTTATTCATCGTAATGACACTCGCTTTGCGATAGGGGATTTTTATCCTGTACTTTCTGTATTTTCACACTATGAATTAGGCAATACCGTCTCTCCCTTTCTGTTACTGGATCATTTAGGACCTGGTGTTTTAAAACCGACCAATCTACGCAAAGGGGTGAGTGAGCATCCTCATCGTGGTTTTGAAACGGTTACCCTGATTTTTGCTGGTGAATTAGAACATCGTGATTCATCGGGTGGTGGCGGTATTGTTTCAGCGGGTGATGTGCAATGGATGACCGCAGCTTCAGGTGTGGAACACAAAGAGGTATTTAGTGAGGCATTTTCAAAAACGGGTGGCTATTTTGAAATGGTGCAACTGTGGGTGAATTTACCTGCCAAAGATAAAATGAATCCACCACGTTACCAAAGTTTGCGAAAAGCCAATATTCCTGTGATTGAACTTACGAATAGTGCTGGAACGGTACGGGTGATTGCTGGGAACTACCAAGGGCAACACGGGCCAGCAAAAACGCATTCACCACTTCAAGTTTTGGATATTGAAATCCAAGCAGGGCATAAGGTCAGATTGCCCGCAGGCGCAGGAGAAACTACACTGGTCTATTTACGAACGGGCAAGGCACAGTTTCAAGCTGAAGATGAGATATTTGAAGAGCAAGGGCTTGCTGTAATGTCGAGTTTGGAACAAGATTTTGAAATGACGGCATTACAACAGTGTAAATTGTTGCTGCTTACAGGCAAACCGCTTCAAGAACCGATCAATGGGCATGGGCCATTCGTCATGAACAACTACGCAGAAATTCTTGAAGCATATGACGATATTAAGCGTGGTACATTTATCAAATCAACAGTGCGCGATGATGAATAAAGCAAACTGTGAGAATTACAATTTGCTTTGATAATTAATTTATCGATTGTGGTTTGTTCTTGAGTGCAATCAAGCCTTTGATCAGTAATGCAATCCCGATACCCACACATAATCCCATTAGGAACTTGCCAAATATACCCAAGCCCAATTCTTTATGGTTGGCGGAGCTAATTGCTTTCGCCGTATCTTCAGCCGAGGCGGTCGCATTGGCTTGACTATCCATCAATGCCACAAAGCCTGTATCTGTTTTACAGCTTCCTATGATGGTGCTTGAGTTTTCAGCATATTTATTTTGAACCAATTGTTCACATCGCGCCTGATCTTCAGCACTAATTTTAGGTGCAGAACTAATAAAATAAAGTCCTCCACCCACCAACAATAAAATCACGCCAATAATGATCAGCGATATTGGGTTTTTATTTTTCATTTAAATTATTTATATCCGCTTATACAGCATTTAGAGTAGCTTAAGAATAATAAATGTTCAACTTTCACTGAAAATTTGTCTGTGTTAGACTAGTAAAACTTAACCCTGTGTGTACCTCTGTGAGCTTTCTCATAGATCGGCTTAAGTTATAAATCTCACAAATATAGTTTCAGCAATTACTTTACCTATTGAATTAGACACCTTGTGAATACGGTGTTGAACTGCCTTTATTCAACGTAAATTCCACAATTTAATATTTATATTTCAGTGCTTGTCATTGGGCGAACGCTTATCTTTAAAAAGTAGTGTGAGCGATGCAAGCCGATAAAGATATGTAGAAAATAATGCAAAATTTAGTGCAAAAAGAACAAACTGCAAGTTTGAGTCGCGCTACGCTTATGTTTCCATTGGCGTTGGTGTTATTTGAATTTTCAGTTTATATCGGTAATGATTTGGTTCAGCCTGCGATGCTCGCAATCACCAAAGAATTTGGTGTGAGCAGTGCATGGGCGCCATCATCTATGTCATTTTATCTCCTCGGCGGGGCATGCGTCGCAGGGATACTCGGACCTTTGTCTGACCGATTAGGACGTAAGAAAGTTTTATTGTCAGGTGTTGCATTCTTTGTCATCACCTGTTTATTAATTTTACTCACCCACAATATTGAAAGTTTTCTTGTTTTAAGATTCTTGCAAGGTTTTGGTTTATCTGTGATCGCAGCAGTGGGTTATGCCGCGATTCAAGAAACCTTTGAAGAGCGTGATGCCATTAAAGTCATGGCACTGATGGCAAATATTTCTTTGCTTGCCCCTTTGATTGGCCCTGTTGTCGGCGCATTCCTGATTGATCATGTGTCATGGCACTGGGGATTTATTGCGATTGCCTTTTTAGCTTTTCTAAGTTGGTTCGGTCTAAAAGCCAAGATGCCAGCACGTACAAGCAGTATTCCCAAAAAACCGTTGAGTTATATTTGGGATGATTATATGCAAGTCTTGAAAAATAAGACGTTCATAGGCATGACCCTCGGCTTGCCGATGGTGGCGATGCCTTTGATGCTATGGATCGCATTGTCTCCAGTGATGTTGGTTGAAGAACTGGGACTCAGTAGTATGCAATATGGTCTGGCGCAATTCCCTGTATTGGGTGGATTGATTCTAGGTAATATTGTGCTGATTAAAGTGATTGATCGTTTGCCACTGGGTAAAACAGTTTTGATTGGTTTACCTTTGATGCTTTTAGGTACCGCAATTGTGGTGGTCGGGATCATTTGGCGCGAATATTTTCTTCACTGCGTTATTTTAGGCATGACCTTAGTCAGCTTTGGTGAAGGAATTAGTTTTTCAGTGCTTTATCGTTTTGCGTTAATGTCATCTGAAGTCTCTAAAGGCACTGTCGCTGCTGCTGTTTCAGTGTTGATGATGTTCACTTTCTTCTTTGTGATTGAACTGATTCGAATTCTGTATGAGCATTTCCATCTCTGGGCTTATGCGTTGTCGTGTTTTGCGTTAATTGCTTTGTGGTTCACTATTCCACGTGGATTATTAAAAACAATTATGCAGCAACGTAAAGTAAATGGTGAGTTTTAAGCTCACTTGAGTTTCCCTCTCCTTGTAAAAGGGGAGGGAGCTTTGCTTTTTAAATAAAACAGGTTAAGGCTGTTGCAATGCTTTTAATTTATGATCAAAAACAAAAGGCCCAAAAGGTAAAATTGAAGCAATTAAACCTAAAATAAACATGTGAATGGACCACTTCTGTTTTCCACATACAATCAATAACACTGCAAGAAAAGCAAGAAATAACACACCATGTCCCATGCCAATATATTTCACATAAATAGGCATATCCCAAATATATTTCAAAGGCATCGCAATAAAGAGAAGAAGGAGAAAGGAAATACCTTCAAGAAAACCAACAATACGTAAAGATTTGATATTCATGGTCACTTAGTCAAATGAGAATGAAGCTTGAGTCTAACCGAATTATCTAAATGATTTGAAAAAAATAGTAAATAAAATCGATTGATTTAAATAGATGGAAGATCGTTCTGGAGAATAAGTTTTTAGTCTCCAGACCAGATAGATATAGCCCAATATTTAAGATCAACTATTGTAATGCTTTGATTGCAGCGTCCTGCTGTTGCTGTTCAAATTCAGTAATATAAACACACCCGATATAGGTTTTATGTTCACCTTCATCTATAACGGGATTCGATTCAGCCAAAGTCAGTTTACGCAAAGATTTTTCGGTTTCTTTGGTCTCAAGATCTGTTTTTACAACTTTCTCTCCTGAAAAATACGGCATATCTTTAAAGAACGGGTTTTGCGTGATTTGAAACTTTTTAGCGAGGTCTTTGGTATTCGCATTTTTTAAAACAGCCAACATTCCACCAGAAACCAAACTAATTTGATCTGTAGATTGACCGAATACCGTAATGGGAACTTTACTGACATAGCTATATTCTTCACCTTGTTTGATCCAGCCATTCTTTTTCAGATCATCCTCAAATTCAAAACCTAAGTCATAATAATTTTTCAGTGTCTTTTTACACTCTAAAAATTGCTCTAAGTCTTGATTAAATTGAGAATCTGCAAAAGTGCTGGGCGCAGTACTGATGGTCAATGCAGAGAATAAAAACGCTAGGCAATGTTTAAGTTTCATGTGAAGCCTCTAAATGTCTGGTCATTCTTGCTATTTAATTTCTAATCGAAGTAAGGTTGTTTTTAGTTTTAACAACTCAGGTAAGGTTTCCAATAATAAACTGATTTGTTTAAGCACCAAAAGTAAATTATCTGACAAATTTTCTTGATCACTGATGTGCTGAATTTCAGTGAGTTTTGTTTCAATTAAGGCTTCATTTACAGCGGTTTGATTGAGCAAAACATCAGTTAAGGTATGATTGCACCATAACATCAAATCTAAAATCTGCTGATCATGTACATGTTCACGATGGCTACCTAAAGCTGAAACATAACTGAGCTGGCTATGGCTATAGACCAAGTATCTAAAGGCATTGTGAATCAAATCCGGATTGGGATTGGGCTCAGCACTTAAACTGGAAATCATCGTGGATAATTCAATCTGTGCATTATGTGCTGCTCGGCGTGCTTTACGATAATCAATACTGTTGGTACGGCCATGTTGATATTGTTCAACAACCGCATCGAAATAGTCTAAGGTTGCTTTACTGCTTTTCCGGATATTGTTGGAAATATCACGGAAGTTCCAGTCTGGCCAAATAAAACTGACCGCAAACCATGCGATTAAACATCCCAAGAGGGTGTCGATAATGCGCGGTAAAATAATGGCATAGCCTGCGCCTTTTAAATTAAAGATCAACAAGACCATTAGCGTTGCCATTAAAGTCGCCATGGCATATTTTTTTGAGCGTAGGTAGAAAAAGTACACCCCAAAAATAATGGTAAGGAGTAATTGGCCTTCAATACTGGGGACAAAGTATAAAATCGGAATACCCAAAAGTACCCCTGATACAGTCCCTAGTGTGCGCAGTTTTAAACGACTTTTGGTGGCAAAATAACTAATTTGGCACACAAATAAACTGGTGAGTAAAATCCAATAGCCGTTTTTGGCAAAGGGTAGTAGCGAAATGGCATAGCCCACAGCAAACACAAACGCGATACGCACGGCATGGCGAAATAATGCAGAATTTGGGGTTAAATGTTGTTTAATCTTGAGCCAAAGGTCTGGTAGATCATGGATATCATCATCCAATAAATTGAGATTATCTCGATGTTGGCTATAACTTTGTTGATAATTACGTTGTTCAATACTCAGGTTAACAAATTGATCTTGCACATTTTTCAGATTGTTTAATACCAACAGTAAGTTTTTTACTTCTAAATTATGCGGATTGTGTTGAATCCATTCCTGCATTGAGTTTTCTAAATGGGCTAAAGCAATATTGTTGTCTGTATGCGTTTGAAAGATTTGGCGCTTTAAAATTGCCTCGGCAAGTTGCTGGCAATTACGCGCCTGCAAACGTACATTTTTCTGAATACGATAAATTAAATCTGTGCGGCTAAAGTTCTGGTGAATCTTTTCATAGTGCAAATAATTGGAAGTAACTTGTTCATGGATATCTTGAGCCAGAAAATATAAATTGAGCCAGTAAATGGTGTTTTTATTGGCACGAGAGGCTTTTAATCGGGTCAGTAATGAGGCTTTGGTTTGGTTTAAGTTTTGTACCAACTGACTGTTTTGCAAAGAAAGATCATATAAAAGTTGTTCAACATTGTCGACATTATCAGGATCAAACAGTTTCGCTTTTGACATCAACAGCTCGGAAAGAAGATTAAAGCTATTGGATAAGTTGTCTTGTACAGCCTGTGTCGGTTTAAGTAGATAGAAAATGATAGAGGTCAAACCATACCATAATGTGCCCATGACAAAATAACTGGGCTGTTGATACCACTCAGTATATTCACCCAAGCCAAACATGGTATAGATTGACAAGAGCACGGTACCAAATGAAATGGTGGCGTAGCGTTGTCCCAATGCACCCATTAAGATAAAAGCTGCGCTGGACAGAGATAAGTAAATTAAAAATAAAAGTTTATAGGGATGTAAAAAATCTAAAATACTACTGACAGTAAAAAACAGCACACAGACCAAGCCAAGATTTCTTAAACGGATACTCAGTCGGTCATCAAAATCTGTGAGTGCTGTTGCAATTGCACCAAGCGTAATTGGAACAATGAGCTGTTCATAACCTAGAAAATACAGTCCAAGCGTTGTTCCAGTTAAAACAATCAAAATCTGTAGGCAATAAATCAAAGTTGAATTTGATTTTATATTTTGAAAGATTTGCTGATAACTATTCACAGTGTCAATTCAGTGGCTTGGGCGTTTTAATATTTTACTCATTTCTGAAAAGGCGATACGATTTATTGCATGTAAAAATGTAAAAAATAAACGGTAATATTCAACATTTTATATACAGTTTAGCCCTTACTTAAATATTTAAAAATACTCAGAATAAGTGATCAAATACTTAAAAATAGCAAAAATGCCAAACCAGCAAAACACTGAAATAAAACAACCTCGTTATCGCAATGCTGAACTAACAGAACGTCGTAATTTAAAAATGGCAGGTTCGATCCATGCCTATGTACGTGGCAATACGGCCAAATATTATGATTGGTTGAAGCAAGCTGAAATAAGCTCGATCCCACAGGGGCCTGCGATTTGGATTTGTGGAGATTGTCATACTGGGAATTTGGGCCCTGTTGCCAATGCTGAGGGTAAAATTGATATTGAAATTCGTGACCTAGATCAAACAGTGATTGGTAATCCTGCCAATGATGTTATTCGTTTAGGATTATCCTTAGCCACAGCTGTGCGTAGTTCAGATTTACCTGGTGTGGTCACCGCGCAGATGATTGAAGCATTGTATGCAGGTTATGTGAATGCCTTAGTACACAATGGTCGAGGGATTGATAAATTACAGCGACCAGTATTTGTGCATAGTGCGATGCAAAAAGCACTTAAGCGAACCTGGAAAAATTTAGCAAGAGAGCGTTTAGAAGGTTTAACGCCAGAAATAACCTTGGGGAAGAAATTTTGGCCCTTATTGAAAAAAGAACATCTCGAAATTCATAGTGTTTTTAATCAGCCCGATATTCAAGACTTGGTCACAATGATTGGTCAGCGTGATCAATCAGCTCAGTTGAAAGTCATCGATTCAGCATATTGGGTTAAAGGGTGCAGTTCTTTAGGTTTATTGCGCTATATCGTACTGATGGATTCATCGAATCATATTGTCAGAGATGGGAAAGGCCTATGTTTAATGGATCTGAAAGAAGCCACAACAGCACTTGCACCACGCTATTCAAATACACCGATGCCAAAAGACAATGCAGCAAGAATTGTTGAAGGTGCAAGACACTTATCACCCTTTTTAGGGGAGCGGATGCGAGCAAGCAAGTTTTTAGATACTTCGGTTTTTATTCGAGAGTTATTACCACAAGATTTAAAACTCGAAATAGAAGGGGTGAATGACGTTGAAGCCAAAGATTTAGCTTTCTATTTAGCTTTTGTCATTGGTCGTGCACATGCTCGACAGATGGATGATTCAGTACGTAATGCTTGGGTGAAAGAGCTAAAACGCAATCAATCAAAAACTATTGATGCGCCATTTTGGCTATGGCGTAGTATTGTTGAATTGATGAGTGTACATGAGGCTGGTTATTTGGAGCATTGCCGCCGTTATGCGCTTTCGCATCTGAAATAAAAAAGGATGTGGATAAGTCTATTGTTATCCACATTTTATAGATCTGAGTTTTTATCCTAGATGATGTTACTTTGCAAGACTTTCAAAATAACGCCGTGACATTGATTTTAGTATCTGGTGGAATGCAGTTTCTGATGTGAAAAATCCTGAGCCCATGTCGTGAAAATATTTGTTGGTACTTATATTTTAACTATTTTAGACTCAGGTTTTTTGCTTAAATCAAGTGATAAGGCAGTCATGATTTCATCACTTTATCGACTTTTGAAATCGAATATGTCAATGACTTAAATGAACTGCACCATCATTAAAAAGTATAAGCTACACCAATGCTTGCACTATGGGCTTTATTCGAAATACCACCGCCATTTTTATACCTTGTAATTTCATTTGTTTCGTTATCCACGATTACTGAATCAGTTGTAACACGCTTATATTCATTCCAAGAATACTCAGTAAATAATTTTGTATCTGGTCTAATGTTATAACCTGCATTTACAATGGCGCCATAATATGTCCCATTATTGGCTTTATTATCAAATGAAATATCGCGTAAGTAATGTTCATCATGGTCTGAAGCATTGACCCAATTGCTGTATTTCAGCGTGGTAGTAAGTTCAAAATTATTATATTCAAATTTACCATTGATGCCGATATAAGGCATTTTAAATTTTTGCTGATAACCAATGACTTTTTCATTAGGATCAAACTCACCAGTATTACTTAGTGCTGACCCTTCTACATAATCTCCATCACTATCTACGTCTGAATAATGATATGAGCCACCAATAGCCGACCATGAGTATTTATTTTGTTGATAACCTAATAGTGCACCTAGCTTATAATGTGAAGTATTGAGTAAATTTACATTGAAATTAAAATCAAATTCATTTGCATAGTTGAGAGGTGTACGATCATGATGAGACCAATCTGTCAATAAATCTCTATCTGTTTCAGAGGTCCAGTCATAATCATTCATAACAGCAGAGTTTTTAGATAATGTACTCCAGCCTCTAGCATTAAAAGAAACTTTAGGATGAAATTGCCAATTTATCTCAGCATTTATGATATTGGCGCTATTGGTGTCCCAAGCAAGCTCAGATGCTTTGCTTTGATCATCCATATAAACGAGTTCTTTCGCTTTAGATTTAAGTAAAAGGCCAGAAGATAAAGACATAGCCAAATCATCAGGCGTAAATTGACTCGACCAATTATTTTCACTAGCAAAAGTAGGATTTACACACAACATAAGTATTGGTATTACTATTTTTTTCATTAAAACAAAAGCCTTTTGTATATTGATTACTTATTTGATTCTCAAAATTACGGATGTAATCTACTTGATTTATATTAGATTGTAAAATTGCAAATCTTATTTTTATTGAAAAGTAATATTTTATTGATGGATTTAAAAATAGTTATAGCTCTATATATAAGTAGCTCAGCTAATATTTTTGTAGATATTGGTCGTTAAAAAATATATTTTAAACATAATCTACTTATAAGATATCTTAATGAGAATATCCATAATGCTGTGTGAAAAAAATGATTTTAAGTTGTTATATCTTATCTAAATAATTTTTCAATCGAGTATAAAAGTTCACTCTATTATCATTAAACTGTGACAATATGAACATGATTGGTATCACACTATTCAAATACACCGATGCCTAAAGAGAATATAGCAATGCTTGGTTAAAAGCGCTAAATCGTAATCAATCTAAAACCCTTGATGCGCCATTTTGGTTATGGCGCAGTATTATTGAACTCATGAGTCTACATGAGGCAGGTTATTTGGAACATTGTCGCCGTTATGCGCTTTCACATCTAAAATAAAGACAATGTGGATAAGAGCATACTTATCCACAATTAATGATTTAAATTATTGAATCACACCACAGGCAATACGATCTCCACCGCCACCAAGTGGCTTTGGATGATCCGAATAGTTATCGCCACCCGCATGAATCATAATGGCTAAGCCTTGAATATCAGCCAGTTTTAAACGTGGCGCAATTAAGGTTGTTTTGGCATTTCCATTTGAATCTACATTGAGTACAGGTAAATCGCCCATATGCCCATCATTGGGGGTACCATGTCCCGTTTTTTGCGGATTGAAATGACCACCCGCAGCTAAAGCAGCGCCCATTTTCCCGTCTTTTTCAGCAGGGGCACATGAGCCTTTTTCATGAATATGGAAACCATGATAACCAGAAGGTAATTGGCTAAGTTGGGTGTTGATGGTTAAACCATTTGGAGAGTCTTGCAAGCTTACTGTACCAATTTTTGCACCAATGCCTTGTGCAGAGACCGCATGCATATCCACTGTTTGTAGCGGTGTTTTAAGCTTAGGTTTGACCGTTGTTGTACTACATGCCGCTGTAAAAAGTGCGATACATGTACAAAGTATAGAAGTTTTAAAAAAAGTAGATGTCATCGAACGCATCCAAAGTATTTGATTATGATTAGTCACTATTCAAACAAAGCACGGCCTGATAAACAATGTGAATTAAATGTCTGATTGTATGAATTTATTTAACAGTAAATTTGATTGGCATTGATTATGCTGGCTAAAAATAAATAAACAAAATAATTATGCAGAATATCTACGATATATAGATCGCTATACAAGGTATATTCGCCAATTAAAGCTTATTGGCGAATATACGATTGACTCATATTGAAATTTTAATTGTCACTTGCCTGTATTTGGCTAAGGTTTTGTAGGCTGATCATCATCAATGTCATAGGCCATCGTGGCATCTGGCATTAGGATTTCTGGCTCAGTGGTTTCATGTAACCACTCACGCCAAATTGCCAAGAGAATTGCAAGAATGACAGGGCCAATAAACAGTCCAACCAGTCCAAAACTTGCTAATCCACCAAGTACACCAAACATGATCAACAAGAACGGAATCTTGGTTGCACCTGAAATAACCAAAGGTCGAATCACATTATCAGCAGTACTAACAATACAAACACCCCAAGCCATTACACCAATTGCTTCCATAGTTTGACCTTGTGAAAACAGCCATAATGAAACTGCACCATAAGCAACTGGAGGGCCAAATGGAATCAGTGCCATCAAAAAAGTCACAATGGTGAGTACCATTGGATTTGGAACACCCGCAACAAAATAACTCACACCAGCAAGAAATGCTTGAGCAACTGCAGTTAAACCAACACCATAAACCACTGCACGAGTCGTTTCAGAAATGGTGTCAAGATAATGGTGAATACGTGGACCAATTAACATCTGTAAGGCTTTACTGACTTGCTCCAAAATGGTTTGACCATCTCGATAGAAGAAGAATAACGACATGATTGCAAAACCCAGCTTAACCAGATTCTTGGTAATTTCGTTCAGGACGAATTTACCATAGTTCATATGGCCTTGAATCCAAAGACCAATGGTTTGCGAAAGGCTGGTAGGATCGGCATTAATTTCACGTACGGTACGGCTGACTTCTTTGCCAATGATGGGGAGTTCACGGATAAAGTCTGGAACAGTCAAATGACCTGAAGATAATTGGCGTTGTAGGTCGAAATAAAGATTTCGTCCTTCATGTTGTAAAATAAAAATAGCAAAAGTCAGTGGAATTCCAACCACCAAAACCACCAGTGTAATCATGAGTGATGCACTGAGAGTTGGTCGATTCGAACCAAACATTCTTAAGATGCGTTTGTACATTGGCCAAGTCATATAGGCGATAATACATGCCCATAACACAGGTACAATGAAATATTTGAGAATATCGTAACCCAAAAAAATAAGGATGAACAATAATCCAAACAATAAGATACGTTGTAAGTTCGAAGTGAATTCTTGCACTAATTACTCTAAAAATTGTGAGTGATTGACTCAATATTAACTGAAAAATAAAGTGTGGCAAATTTTAAGCACAATTTATTTGATCTTTATTGAATTGGTTTTAGAACCAATCGCTTGGATCGTCTATTAAAGCATCAAGTAAGGGTTGCCATTGTTCTTGAATGGTTAAAAAGTTCTTTTGCGTTTTATCAAAAACGTTTAGACCTTGCATTGCTAATTGGCTATAGGCAGTACGTTCAGATATCCATGCAACAGGTTTTTGTTCGATTTTATCAAAGAATTGCTGAATATCTTTCGAGCTTGAGCTGTTGGCTTTCATTCGATTGGCAACCAGATATACAGAAACTTTGCCTTTACGGATTTTTTTAATGTCTTGGATGTGTTTAAGGAAACGTCGAGTACTGTCGATATCAAAAAAAGAGGGTTGTAACGGAGTGACTACAGCATGGCATTCACTAATCAATTGCTCAGCATGTTCACCAGTTAAAGCACCTGGTGCATCAATCACTAAATAATCTAAGTTTTTAGGTGCATCTCCAATTGATTTTTCATGACGCCAATCCAGACTTTGAATTGTTGCTGCAGTGTCAGGACGTTGCTTTAACCATTGCAGTGTTGATTTTTGTCCATCTGCATCAGCCAAGGCCACTTTATAGCCTTTTTGTGCAAGCGCCGTTGCTAATGTTATTGCCGTAATCGTTTTCCCACAACCGCCTTTCAAATTTGCAACAAGTATTGTTTTCATGATTGATCAATTAAGTCTGTAAGCTAACCTTCACCTTACTTTAGCATTAATTTTTAGCATATAGGTTATACATGACAAAACTTTAGTAGTTGTTTACATTGTGCAAGATATCGAGTTAAAGGAAAAAGCATGTCCATCTGGATGGCGATGTTAATTGGTGCATGTATTGGCATCGTTTTAACCACAATCGTGTTATCAAGTACGCGTAATGGCAAAATCAAAGCAGAGTATGAGCAGTATATTGCTGAGTTGGAATTAGAGCATCAGCAGGCTTTAGCAAGCGCACAAAAGCGTAGTGTAAATACCAGTCGTGCTGTGCTGAAAGGCAAAATGGCGGAACAACTTGCACCAATCATGCCTGAGTTTCGTTATTTACCCAGTGATGCCAAGTTTTTAGGTGATCCTATTGATTATGTCGTGTTTGATGGCTATACCTATTTTCGAGATGGTGAAGGTTTGGCTGAAGATATTGAAGTGGTGTTGATTGATATTAAGAGTGGTGGGGCACGTTTGACCAAAGGGCAACAAGCGATTGCCCAAGCAATTCAAGACGGACGAGTCCGCTTTGAAACGATTCGGATTGATTTTGAAGATTAGAAGGTTGAAGTGTTGTTGCATCGAGTGTGTAGATTTTTAATTAAATCAATTGTATGGAAAAATAAATTATTTGAATATAAAAGGCTTGCAATGCCACATTTTACATTCAAAGTTTAAATACCTTTGCGTAGGCGATCCCTCACTTTTTGTAGCTGATGCCAAACCTTGCGCTGCAAACAAAGCTGTGCTTTGCTTTTGCTCATGTTAGGCGAGGGGTACGTCCTGTACCCCCGCCCAACGGCGACATCCATGTCGCCCCGCGGTAGAATAACCATCTAGGATTCAAAAACACAAAAACTTATTCATAGCCAAAAACTTCTAAAAGTTCATACAAAAACCTAAGCTTCATTGATGATCAATCACTTGATGGAAATCACTTGTATGAATAATTAGGTGGTTTGACTATATCAAATTTTCTATTACATTTATCTATTCTATTCAATGGCGAAAGCTTAGAGCTTGTGTGCTCTGGCCATAAACATACGTCGTCCAATTTTTGGCAAATCTTCAGCATCAAAATAATATTTTTCAGAAAACTTAAAATTGGCGTTTAAAAGTTCAAGTTCGATATTACGGTTTAAGTGACATCCATCAGCAATAACTTTTTGTATAGGCGTTAAAATATCTTGCAATTTTTTTAAGGTGCTATTGTCATGATATTGAACGTGTTCAATTAGATGCAGTGTCCCTTGAGGTTTTAAAACGCGATAAATTTCTTGAATGGCTTTGTCTAAATTGGCAATGCTACACATGGTCCATGTACTGACGATATTTTCGACTGAATGATCTGCAAAAGGCAGCTTTTCTGCGCTGGCTTGAATGTGTTGTACATGAAAAGGTGCATCAAATACCCGTTTTTGAGCAAGTTGATAGACATCTCGGTTTGGCTCAAGCGCATAAACTTGATCAACCTCTTGGTAAAATGGCAGGTTTAAACCTGTGCCAAAACCAATTTCTAAGACTTCACCTCGAACTTTTCCAAGTAATTCTGCACGTCCATCCATCATGCTTGGTGTTTGCATCACCTGATTAAGCAAATGCGGGAAAATACGTTGTTGGTAAAATTTATAAATCATCATTGTATGCAATTATAGGAATATAAGCTAAATTCTAACCAAAGCCTGCTTTGAATATAAGACAAAAATAGGACGAAATCTCTGTATTTTGTTACCGAAACTCGATTTTTATTTTAAGTTTTTATATTAATACTAGGATTATAGATTTTGTACAATTTTTAAGTGTGGTTTGAGGAGCATGATATGAGTAAAAAGTTAATCTGTGCAGCGTTGATGGCACTGAGTGCTTTTCAGGTCTATGCCTTTCAATCTACTGATTCTTCTAAAGTTTCAAAAGCCAACCCAGCATTTAATATTGCCAATGGTTTAGCACCAATCGATCAACATCAGAAGATTTCTGTTTTGGAACCTTTTCATGGGGAGTTTCGGATCCTCGGTTCAAAAGAATATAAGGATGATGAGCAAGCAAAATTTTCTCCAATTGATTATGCAGTAACTCGTGGTTTATTTACTGAGCCTGAAATTGCCCGCCAGATTTCGATCAATCAATATGATCGTTTCTTAAATTGGAAAATGGCTCGACCACCAATTCCTGCTCAATTGGCAACTCAATTGGTCAGTAATATGCATATTATTCCTGCTAATCCTGAAATTGCTCAACAAATCAAACAGGTAAAGCGTGGTGATTTAGTTCGTTTAACTGGTGATTTGGTTCAAGTGAATGATAAAGATTTGGTGTGGAAATCTGCTTTGGATTGGAATGGTGTCGGTGATGGGGCGTGTAAACTGATTCGGGTGAATTCTATTCAGTGGTTGGAAAAGCAAAATATCTAAATTCAAATTGAGCCGCATCAGAGAAGATGATAAGGTTTGCTATAATTTTAGCCAGTTTGAATCATAAAGAGTGTGATAAATGAAAGGTTTAGTGGGTTTTACTTTGTTTGTTTGCAGTTTGGGCTTAGTCGCTTGTCAAAGTTCAAGTCCTACAGTGGAAGGTAAAACACATGAGTATACATTGAAACAAAAGTGCCCAACTTTGATGGATATGAAAGTGGGTGAAGTGCTTGTATTCAATGCACCTGAAAATCCAAGCACAGGTTATCAATGGCAGTTATTACAACCACTTAAAATATTTAAAACAGAAGAAACCTATTTGCAAAATGATAATGAAGAGGGAGCAGTGGGTGTCGGTGGCACCAAGACTTTCCGTTTTAAAGCTGAAAAACCAGGACAAGATTATATTGAATTGGTGCATGTTCGTTCATGGGAATCTTCAAAACAACCAGATCAACAATGGCGTTGTCGTATTCGGGTTTCTTAGGATTTCAATTTAATTGTACTGGTTCAAACATGATTAGCGTTTCTTCTCTTGTGCCATTTGATCTAGTACAAGAGAAGATTAAAGCATTAGTTTTTTATTTTTTATCGGTCAATTGTTTCCAGTGATCGAGTTGATCTTTGGCTGTGAACATCCCCCCCATACCTTTTACATCATCAGCTGAGTTTTTAGATTGACCATCTTTAGACAGTTTATTCTCGTCATAGATTTTGGCTTGATTCTCCCAAAATTGATAAATTAAACCTTGAATATAGCGACCTTGTTCAGTTTTTAGATCCAGTTGTTTAAGCATATTCAACGCAGATTCAATGCTATCACGTTTGAGTTGCTGATCAATTTCGTAGGTCAGCGTATCTTCAGCTGCACGTTTTTTAAGGTCAGCTTCTAAAGCATTATTATTTTCGGTAAATTTCTGATCATATTCTTCAAGTAATGCAATATCGTGAGCATCGTCTGGTGTACTTGGAAAGCTTTTAATCGGTTTGGTTTTCAATTGATCCATGATCTCTTGAGAGGCATCTTTAGGTTCAGATGAATTGTTTTGCTGTGGACTATCTTTAGGAGAACATGCTGCCATGAAAACGACGGATGTAAGTAAACCTGAAAGGAGTAAAGGGCGAAGTATTAAATTCATGATAAACATTCCTCATTAAAGCGTTTCGATTAGCGCAGTTTCCTAAAGTTATAAACATAGGTGACATAAGGGAAGTCTATTTCATCTTGCGCATGTTTACCCGTATATTCCAAGACAATATGTTCGAATTTGTGTTTTAGTTTGAATTGCTCTTCTTCAGACATTGCTGCAATAAAACTGGTGGATAATAAGCGCTTACTGACCACGTTTTCCACGGTTCCAGTTTGTACTTGTGAAAAGACTTTGGCTGTTTCAAGTTGGAATAAAAATTGATTTTCAAACGCCAATTTCCATTGCCCACTATGGTAACGTGGTGTGTCTCCTTCGATCGTCGCGAGCAGATCTGCCAATGCTTTAACCCAGTCTATCGTCTCATCGCGCTGGTTCCAGACCAAACCAAGGTGACCCTCAGGTTTTAAAATGTGGTGAATTTCATTCAAGGTTTCAATATTGGCAAACCAGTGAAATGACTGCGCGCACAAAACAGCATCAATACTTTCAGATTCTAACGGAATTTGATCACTCTTTGCTTGAAGCGTTTGTACATCAGGATGTACTATTTTCAATTGTTCCAACATTTCTGTGACGGGCTCGACAGCAATAATATTGGGCGTTGCTTGTTTGAGGTAAGGGAGAAATTTTCCAGTACCTGCACCTAAGTCAACAACGCTTGAGTCTGGGCCAAGGGCTAAATCTTCTTTTAACCATTTGACCACGTCTTGTGGATAATTGGGTCTGACTTGTTGATAAAGTTCAGCAGCAGTACTGAAGCCTTTTTGAGCAGCAGGATGTAGGGAATGTGTCATATTTTGCGCTTTTTTATCTGACTAGACTCTATAAAATATGACACTTGAAGCAATCAATAGGCAAGTGCCTATTTATTTAATTTCAGCCAATGATAGAGCTAGTGCTCGGTGTGCGAATGGATAAGCAAATAATTTTTGAAGATGATCATATTAGAGCAATCTATTTACAAGGCGATTCTGACACTTTAGTCCTGTCATTTGGTGACTTGATTTCTAGAGCTAAAGGACTTTCCATCAATGCTGAAAAGTCTTTGATGAAATATAACTATGCCGTGGTCGGGATTATGCCAAAACAGAAGTCTTGGTTTCCTGCCTCAAGCATGGCTGCATTGTTAGAGCACTTAGATCCCATTTTAAAACAATTTAAAAATATCGTGGGCTATGGCGGTTCGATGGGTGGCTACGCGGCAATCAAATATGCCAAAGCTTTAAAAATGAATCGAGTGGTTGCCATGGTTCCACAATATTCAATCGATCCTTTAGAGGTTGAGGACAAGCGTTATACAGATTTCTATGATGCTGAATTAAATGCGGATATGCGTATTCAGGCACAAGACATCGTTGCAGACTGTGAATATATCATTGTTTATGATCCTTATTTTGAAAATGATAAAGAACATTATTTAAAAATTAAGCCATTGATCCCTCAATTGCATACGTTACATTTACCGTATACTGGTCATGATGCGATTGCAGTTTTAGCCAACTCTGCGCTACTACATGATTTTATTGAACGTGAATACGATCAAACTTATTTTTATAAGCAGATTCGTGAAGTAAAGAAAAACAGCAAATTTTATTATCGTAGTGTGATTGCTCACTTATTGGGGACACATAACGAAGCTTTGGGTAAAATTCTAAAAGGTACAGATATTCAACTGGATAGTACTTTCTTTGATGCCAGTTTAAAGCAGACCATTACGCGTATTTTATTGACCAATAAACGAGTAGATGAGCAAGATTTGCAGAAACTGGGTATCCAAGTCAATTTTGCTTTTGAAGATAAAACGCAGCTACAAGACAGTTTTGGCAATATTTTAGTATTTAACGTGATCACGCAAAAGCTAGAAAGCTATGATCAACAAGTAATTGATGTGAATGGCAAATACATTATTCCATTGCACGTTGAAAACAATGGTTTGGCACAAGTCGAGATCAAAAAGCAGACCTATTTGATCTGTATGAATGATCGCCGTGTGACCAAATTATTTAAGCAAGATGAAGCGTTATCTTTGGATATGAATCCAATTGTGATAAAAAAAACCACAGACTTTTATGTATTGACCTATAAAAACTTTTATATGAGTTGTGATATTCAAGGTTTGGTGAGTTTTGATGATGAAAGCTTAAATGAGTTTTGCCACTTTAAGGTTGCTTAAAGTCAGCGGTTGAGCTGAAACACCATTTGGTGTCTAACCATTTGACATTTGAGCCATTTAAATAGACAGATACCGCTTTAGTTACATTGCTTTAAATAGGCGATTGGAAATAAAGCTGTATATTTTTTAAATTCATTTTGAACGTCTAAGTCACTGACTTTATAGACTTCGCTAGAATGTTGATAAACATCAGTCACTGCTGCCAGAGAACCTTCTTCACGGTCTTTATAATGATAACGGAAGGTTTTTTGCGTGGCGTGGAGTAGTTTTTGCTTCATGGGTGGTTGATGAAGGAAGGTATAATTAAACACACGATTTTCCATTTCCAAATAATATCGAGCTTGAATACGACAACCTCGATTTAATTTAATCAGTTTAAATTCATTTCCCTCAGAACTTCTAAACTCTGCTTCATCCAAGTTATTAATCGATTGTAAAATATATGCTTTTGCATAGGCTGGTGAATATAAGCCAAAACCAAGCAGAGCGAGCATAAGTGACGGATAAACTGTCCAATTCATTGTAAAGTCTTTTTTGTTGATTGTTTAACTCACTATAAGGCGTAATCAGGTGTTTTAAAATATAAAAGATCCATACCAGAAGTCTCTATCAACTCATAAGACGAAGATACAAGTTATCAAGTTTAGAACCTACGATTCGCTCGTTTAAACGTCCCAAAGTCATTAAAACGAACCCCATTTTCTTGCATCACTGGATAGCAGTCTTGGGCAATGGCTTGACGAATATAAAATGGATCACGTACAACAAAATGGTGAATGGCATGTGTACCAGCAAAGTTAAAACAGAAGGCTTGTAAAGGTTTCATCCGCCAATCTGTCCAGACCTGACACTGCTGAACGATATTGCCATCTTCAACATCGCCATAATAATGCATATTTGAACTGGTAAAATGCAGACTTAAGGTGCGTAAGAAATTTGGTGCTGCAATGCTTACGGCATAAAACTTTGTGGTTTTGTCTGCAAGTCTCCATAAGCTATTTTTAGGTTGTGCTATACCTGTGGCTTTCATTGCCAATTTGGCAGCATTGATCAATAAGAAACCATGCCATAAGACATAATGAATATGTCCAAAGGGTGCATAACTCGCAGAAAGTTTTGCTTTTAATTTGAGTTTATCTGCTTGGGATAAATGCTTTTGAGCATGAATAAAACGCTTGGTGGTTTTCATCATGGTGATGGGGCGTAAATAGATCGCCAACATATTGTCACCAGTCATCAGCAAACGTTTTAAGCCCCATTGATCACCATTGTTAATACCGCGTTCTTCTAAATCTGTTTTGGTACCCGATGATTTGTGATGATGTAGATGTACCTCGCGACGTATCCATGGGTTCACAGTACTTGGGCGAAAGGTGTAAACGGCTGCCAACATGGCATCATTGATTTTTTTGTTTTTACGGTAATACATTTGGTGAATAAGATCATGCTCTAGTTCATGTAAGAGCGACATCCAAAATGCAGAAAGCGGAATTGCCACATACCAAGGCATTTTCCCACGAGTGTATTGTGTTATATTGAAAATAATCCCTGTTACAGCTGTTACAAGGATGGCTAGGCCAATTTGGTCTTGGTGCTGAACCAGCCAAGGATGACGTTCGCGTAATTGATTTCCAGCTTCCAAAATTGTTTTACGAATTCGGTGGCTACGTTGTTCATCTTCTGGATCAGCAAAAAGTTTAGTTTTGCTTTGTATGGACATTTGTACATCGGAAAGGGGTAAATTCATCTCCGGTTTCCTCTATATTTTTGTAGTACTACAAGGAAGTTTTTAAAACCAACATTTGTTGGGTTTTATGAGAGATTATCTGATGATTAAAATAACGTCAACGTCAGTTTTAAAAAAAATGACGAAAAAGGTGAGCCAACCAAAACAAGAACGTTCCCAAAAAAGAATGGATAAGATGCTGGCAACCACGCAAGAGTTACTGTTATCCATTGGAATTGAAAAGATTTCGATTCCTGAAATTGCCAATGCATCTGGCGTTCCACGGACCAGTATTTATCAGTTCTTTCCGACGAAATACGATATTTTTCGTCATATTGCACTGACGCATTTAAACGATTTAGTCAAACAACTCGGACAAGCTGCTGTTCGAGTGTTGACGGAAAACCCAAATGCACCCATAGAAGTATACGGACAGTTACTCTCAGAGAGTATGATTCGTACCACAGCCAAATATTTTAATGAATCTGAAACGGCGAGCTTGTTGATTTTAAGTGGACCTTTTACCCGGCAAGCTTATCTGGAATACCAAATAGAATTAAAAAAGGTCAGTCATGGTGTCCGAAAAGCATTGGAAATGATTAAAGTGGATGAATATGTACCACAGGAGCCTGATACATTGACGATTTTGATGGAATTGGTTTTTACTTGTATGAAGCATGGTTATTACAACGAAAGCTATATTTCTGAAGCCATTATTCAAGAGGCCTACCGTATGACCAATGCATACTTATTGGCTTTAAAGAATAATTCTTTTGGTTTTCCAGAAGCATCTGCTTCGTAAGTAAAACTGGCTCTCTATCATTAAGGAAAAGCAATGAAAGCTGTATTTTTAGATTATGAATCTTTAGATAAACAGGATTTGGATTTTAGTCAGCTAAAAGCAGCTTTTGATGACTTAATACTTTATCCATCGACCACAGCAGAGCAAGTTCTAGCACGCATTCAACATGTAGACGTGGCGATAAGCAACAAAGTGATTGTAAATGCTGAGGCGATGGAGCAATGTAAAAATTTAAAATTAATTTTGATTTCGGCCACGGGGACCAACAATATTGATTTAGATTTTGCACGATCAAAAGGTATTGTCGTGTGTAATTGTCAGGGCTATGGCACATCTGCAGTTGCACAGCATACACTGACGTTAATGTTGGCATTAGCAACATCTTTACTCAAATATGAGCATGCAGTTAAACAAGGCGAATGGAACAAATCGCCAATTTTCTGCTTACTGGATTTTCCAATTGTTGAATTATCTGGAAAAACTCTTGGTATTATTGGCTATGGTGAGCTTGGTCAAGCGGTTGCTAAATTGGCAGAAGCTTTTGGGATGAAAATTTTGGTCGCATCATTACCCAATCGACCAACGCATAAGGATCGGACACCTTTTGTCGAGTTGCTTACTCAAGTCGATTTTCTTTCTTTGCATTGTCCTCTAACAGCGGAAACACGCGATTTAATTGATGCTCAAGCCTTTGATAAAATGAAAAAATCTGCATTTTTAATCAATTGTGCCCGTGGTGGTATCGTTAATGAACAGGCTTTGGTCGATGCATTAAGACAAGGTAAAATTGCAGGTGCGGCAACAGATGTGCTTTCTGTTGAACCTCCGACACAAGGTAATATTTTACTTGCAGATGATATTCCAAATCTGATTGTCACACCGCATAGTGCGTGGGGTAGTGTAGATGCACGTCAACGTATTGTGAATCAAATGCTTGAAAATGTTGAGGCATTTAAGCGGGGTAAAGTGATTCGTCAGGTGAATGGCTAAAGAGCCGAGTGAAAAAGCACAATGAAAAAAGGCGCAATTAAAAAGGCATCGTTAAAGAAACACCGTTAAATAGCTATATTCGTTTTACTGCTATCACCTTGAGCATAGGTAGTGCAAGGTGTGGAGATCGACGGATTAAGTGTGTTTAGCTGCTTATCTTGGTACACCAACCTCATCATCTGTTGAACTTTGCGTATTGCTTGAGTTGGTATCTTTTGAACCTGTGTTATTGGTGTTGACATCACGCTCTTGGTTTTCGATTGGTAATGACTGTTTTTTAATTTCAAGTTCTTCTTGCCCATTGTTGGGTAATTGATTTTGAACTGCGGGTTGAACAGGTTGTGTGGTGATCGGCGTATTTTGAACGTTTGCTGTAGTTGCAGCAGTTACAGTATTCGTCGTATTGGGTGTGGTCGAAGATTGGCTTAAGCTGCCTTGTTCAATCGGAACATTTAAATTGGTTTTACCCATCACTCGATCTTTGGTTTGCTCAACTTTTTTTACCGCAGTATCTATGCCTTGGCGAGTACTATCACGAGCCTCAGTGGCTTTTTCAGTGGTATATTTTTTGGTATTTTCAATGGTTTCATCCAAAGACGGTTTAATTTTTTGAATCCCTTTTTCGGTCGCATCACCTACTTTTTCAGCGGTATTCTGTACAGCTTCACCGGTCTTATGTGCCAACACTTTAAAAATATTTGGATTATCACCATATGGCTGATTTTGAGTATTGGTTTGCGCATAGAGTGATGGTGTTGCAAGTATTGCAGTGATCACACATAGACTTTTGATCATCTTCATGATGTTTTGATCCCTTTATGATGATTGTAGCGATTCGCTCAGTGCTAATTGGGATTATCATACTGTTTTATTTAGATAAAAAGTAAAATGGAAAGAAAAATCCTACAGCAAGAAAACATATGTATACATTGCATACCAAATTACTAGTAGATGTATAAGAAAAGCTCACCTAAGTGAGCTTTTTTAAATGGGCATTAAATCTAAATTATTTTGTAGCAACTTTAGCGTCTGTAGATACGGCGACTTTAGCGCTACCTACTGGTGTTTTCACATGGGTTTGTGAATTTACTTTTGCACCTGTATTTGCTGGTTTAGGTTTAACTAAATCCTTGGTTTTCTGCCAAGTTTTACTTGTCGCTGATTTGGTTTTGTCTTTTACTTTAACAGCTGCTTCTTTGGTGTTGTGACCCGCTTCAGAACTTAGTTTCTTGGTATTTTCCCACGCACCTTTCGTTGCGACTTTACCTTTGTCTATGCCTGTTTCCACACCAGTCCCGACTTTATCAGCAGCATGTTTAGTGCCGTCCCATGCATCTTTAGATACATCACGGGTTTTATCGACACCTTTTTCAACACCTGTCCCGACTTTATCAGCTACATTTTTAGTGCCATCCCACGCATCTTTAGACACATCACGGGTTTTATCGACACCTTTTTCGAGACCTGTACCTACTTTAGCAGCAGTATTCTTAGTGCCATCCCAAGCGTCTTTAGACACTTCACGGGTTTTATCAACACCTTTTTCGAGACCATTACCTACTTTATCTGCTGTGTTATGGATACCTTGACCAATGTTGTTTAGAATGCCTCCATTGGTTCCGACTTCAGCAGAAGCATTTGCACTTACATCTGTATTGGCAAAAA
Source organism: Acinetobacter sp. Root1280 (assembly GCF_001425285.1). Classification (NCBI taxonomy): domain Bacteria; kingdom Pseudomonadati; phylum Pseudomonadota; class Gammaproteobacteria; order Moraxellales; family Moraxellaceae; genus Acinetobacter; species Acinetobacter sp. Root1280. The sequence continues at coordinate 164,253 of NZ_LMED01000025.1, forward strand.
GAGGAGAGCTGGCAAGAAGTGCTGTGGCGATCACTGTTGTTTTAAGCATTTTCATAATTAGTTTTATCCTGTACCTGAATGAGTTCAAGTTTGAGTGTTGCCTATAATAATGTGAAATATGTATAAAAATAGCCTTAGAGATAAAACAGCAACAGCTTATCTACAGAGTTTTAACAATAGTGTAAGAATTGTGAATGAATGTTACGACTAGACGTGTTTGGAAGACTTGGGCATTTTTATTTTTTAAATTCTGATGCTTATAAGAATATGAGAACGATGATAAAAGCATTTTCTGTAAGAATTTCTAGCTTGTTATTAAAACAAAAACGACATAAGCTTTGGGTTAAATTGTTGGTTTAATCATCATAATGAAAAATATAATAATCTTGATATTTCTCACCTTTATATTGAGTTTAAAACCCAGTTTTGCCTGCGGCTGTGGTGATGAATTGTCTTCCAGCCATCAAATAATGAGTTGGATTGTGATGGGCGTGGTTTTTTTAATTTATTTGATTCCAAGCCTTTATTTTGCAAAATATTTTAGGAAATATCAGCTATCTATTGAGCATTTGATTTTGTCTCATGTGCTGATGATTGCGATGCTCTACGCAATGATGAATTCGTTTAAATTGGGTTTAAATCCAATTTATTATTGGTTTGCTGATTACCTCCCAAATAGTTTCATATTTGCTGCGATTGGATTCATTGGCGTCCTTGTTTGGATTTATCCCGTGATTTATGTGGCTAAAAGAGCGAAATAATTTTGCATTTAGCCCTTTTAGCTTCGACGACGTATCAAAGTGAAGTGCCGAGATTAATTACATTTTTCCAGATTTGATGTTTTAAAGTTATTTTTAAGTGAGTTGAAGTTTTTTAGCTTTTCAGCATCTTTTGGGTCAAAAACAGTTTGTTTATTTTCGACTTCAGCATCTACATTTGAAAATGCTGAGATGAGCTGATCACCTTTAAAAATCCAATGTTCTGTGGCTTTTCCTGTTTCAAAGTTGCCAGTAAATTCGATGACACAGTTGTCTGTTTGTTTGATGAGTTTGGCAAGGTTATGTTTTGTGCTTGGTTCAGCAGAGATATTTTTATGTTGTTCTAAAACAGTTGGAGCATTTGGATTGGTGGGTGTGGTTGAGCAGGCAGAGAGGGCGATCACTATTAACGGTACAGATAATAATATTTTAGAATTCATATGCTTTTGATCTTAAACTTAACTTGATCAATTGAGTCTATACAATGTATTGGGAATATTTAGTTTTAGATTGTTAATTTTTATTGTTATGTTTTCATTTATTCATGCATTTTGGAAAGCGGAGACTAAAAATAAACCCGCTCGAAAGCGGGTTATAATTTATATTTCTACTTAGTGCTGTAACACCGAAATATCCGCAACACTTGTAAACAAGTCACGTAACTGTGCAAGTAAACGTAAACGGTTTGCTCCCAACTCTGAATCCCTGATTCTCAAAGAACGTATTCGTCGCCTAATGTAAAAGACAACAGAACAAATGATTTTTACCCATGCTCTTGATGATAATGGCGTGTTTGAAGTGTGAGTAATTGTGATTTTAAATGATTTAAATCTTCATCTAAACCAAATCTTTGCGCTAGAGGATCAACCAAGTGGCTTGAGTCAAGATGAGTGGTCTGTAAAGACAAATCATTTGAAAAAGACTTTAACTGTTGTCTACGAGACACGCTAGAACACGAATAGCGTCTAAATTTTTCAAGTAAGAAAACTAAACGGCGTGTTTCAAGTGTACTTAGATTATTTGTTATAGAAGGTAAAAGCTCTGAATAGAGTAAAGCTTCAGCAACTGGTTTCACTTCACTAAATGTTGCCGATGATAATGGTTGTTTTAACAACGTATTCAAAGCATGTTCAAACTCTACCTGATTCATCATATGAGTTAACCTCTTAACTCCGAAAGGATTGACACGATATATTGAATATTCGAGTGTAATTGTTCAGGAGTCGCATAGTACATTTCAGCATTATTCGCTGATTTTTTAAACGCTTCAAGAGAAAACTTACCATTAAGGTATAATTTTTTGATGTCTTCGATATCTCTATCAGATAAACGAGCAAGTTTTGAAATGGCTAAATCTAAACCGGATACTAAATAAACTTCAACAATGCTATTGGCAACTAAAGGAATCGCTCTTTCAGGATAGTCAGGGTCGACAGATGCAAGGCTGGTGTTAAAACTACGATCAAACTCTAAATTAGTTTCAAGATTATTATCATCTAAATATTCAACGTCATTATTTTCTAAAAACAAAACTATATCGTGTTTCTTTAATTGCTGGATTGCCTGAATTTCAGCATCTATATCATTGCTACCACGAGCATTGGTATGAATATGAAATGCACAACCACCAAAAATAAATGCTTTTACAGCGCCATTAGGTAGATTCTTATGATTTTTGGATATGTAATTCTCAAGCTCTTGAAAGAGCTTGAGAATAGCGATAGTAATTGGAGAATTACTATAGATCGTCATACTTAGTGCTGTAACACCGAAATATCAGCAACGCTTGTAAACAAGTCACGTAACTGTGCAAGTAAACGTAAACGGTTTGCTTTGAGTTCTGCATCATCTGCCATGACCATCACATTCTCAAAGAATGCATCAATCGGTGCACGAAGCGCAGCCAACTTAGAAAGCGCAGTGGTGTAGTCTTTCGCGTCCAAAAGTGGTTGAACTGCAGGTTTGATATTTTGAATTTCGGTATATAGCGCCTTTTCAGCATCTTCAAGCAATTTAGCTTCAACAATCTCACCTGTAGGTGCAGCTTCTTTTGCCAAGATATTGGCAACACGCTTATTGGCAGCAGCCAAAGCAGCAGCTTCTGGCAAGTCACGGAAATGATTTACCGCCGTCACACGCTTATCAAAATCAAGTGGAGATTTTGGAGAAAGTGCTTGAACAGCCTGAATCACATCAACGGCAACACCTTGGTCTTCGTACTTAGCACGGTAACGACCTTCAAGGAATGCGACAGCATCGGCTAAAGTCTTCGCATGATCTTTCAATACATCGCCATAAGCAGCCAAAGCAAGCTTGATCAGTTCTTCAATCGAAACATCAAGATTGTTTTCAGTCACCAAACGCAAGATACCAATCGCAGAACGACGTAAAGCAAATGGATCTTTCGAACCTGTTGGTGCTTGACCAATCCCGAAGATACCTGTGAGGGTATCTAAACGATCAGCAAGGGCAATGGTTGTACCTGTTTTCGTTTTTGGTAGAACATCGCCAGCGAACTTAGGTAAATATTGTTCACCTAAAGCTTCAGCAACTTCATCATTTTCGCCTTCAATACGTGCGTAATAAGTTCCCGCGATCCCTTGAAGTTCAGGAAATTCTCCGACTAACTCTGAAGTTAAGTCACATTTTGCAAGCAGAGCAGCTTTTTCAGCATCTACAGAATTTGCACCCGTGATTGCGGATAACGCCACAGCCAATTTTGCAATACGTTCAGACTTGTTCCAAAGTGTGCCCAATTGTGCTTGGAAGACCATATTGGCTAATTTCTCTTTACGAGAAGCAAGGGGTTGCTTTTGATCTTGTAAGAAGAAAAACTCTGCATCAGACAAACGAGGACGTACAACTTTTTCATTGCCTTCAATGATTTGAGTTGGATCTTTAGACTCAATATTGGAAACAGTAATGAAATAAGGCTGTAATTTATGTGCTGCATTGACCAAACAGAAATACTTCTGGTTGTCTTGCATCGTGGTAATCAAAGCTTCTTGAGGTACAGCAAGGAAACGTTCTTCAAAGCTTGCACGTAGCGCAACAGGCCATTCAACCAATGCAGTCACTTCATCACGTAGGTCCGCAGGAACGATGGCAATCGCATTGACTTCATCAGCCAAAGCTTTAACTTGTTGGTCAATGATTGCTTGACGCTCTTCAAAAGAAGCTACGACATGTGCTGCTTTTAATTTCGGCAAATAATCATCTGAGTTTGTTAATGAAATCGCTTCAGGGGCATGGAAACGGTGACCATAGGTCAGATTACCCGCTTTATGATCCTGAATCGTTGCATCAATCACATCATTGTCTTTTAACAAGACGACCCATTTCACTGGACGAACAAATTCAGTACGGCTTGCCGCAGAGCGCATACGTTTTGCGATGGGTAAATTATCCAATGCTGTTTGTAAAATTTGTGGAAGTAAAGCGTCAAGACTTTGACCTTTCACATCTTTTAAATAACAAACTTTTTCAACTTTACCTGCTTGGAAAGTTGATACTTGATCCGCAGTAATGCCTTGACCACGCATAAAGCCTTCTAAGGCTTTGGTTGGTTTGCCTTCTGCATCATAAGCAGCTTGTAGGGCAGGACCATCAAAACGCTTTTGAGTGTCTGCTTGTGCACCATCAACATTGACAATTTTTAATGCCAAACGACGTGGTGCTGCATAAGCTTCAATTGAATCAAATGCCAAACCTGCGTCTTTTAAACCTTTAACCGTTTCAGCTTGTAACGCATCACGTAAGGTCTTTAAGCTTTTAGGCGGTAATTCTTCACAGCCAAGTTCGAATAAAACTGTATGTTTAGACATTATTTATTCTCCTCAGCTTTTGCTTCTGCTTCAACTTGTGCCTTTAACTGTGCAAGCACTTCGTCACGTAAATGCGGTTCAGCCATTGGGAAACCGAGTTTGGCACGAGCAGCCACATAGCTTTGTGCAATAGAGCGTGCCAAAGTACGCACACGTAAAATATAACGTTGACGCTCAGTGACAGAAATAGCACCACGTGCATCGAGTAAGTTAAAGCTGTGTGATGCTTTGATGACTTGCTCATATGCTGGAAGTGGAAGTTCCGCTTCCATTAAACGGGTTGCTTCAGCTTCATAAAAATCGAAGAGTTCAAACATTTTTTCAACGTTGGCATATTCAAAGTTATAAGTTGATTGCTCTACTTCATTTTGATGGAACACATCACCGTAGGTGACGGTACCAAATTGACCTTTGGTCCAAACCAAATCATAAACTGAATCAACACCTTGCAAGTACATTGCCAGACGTTCAAGACCGTAAGTGATTTCACCTGTGACCGGGTAGCATTCAACCCCACCAACTTGTTGGAAGTAAGTAAACTGAGTCACTTCCATACCATTTAACCACACTTCCCAACCTAAGCCCCAAGCGCCCAATGTTGGAGATTCCCAGTTGTCTTCTACAAAACGAATGTCATGTGTAAGCGTGTCAATACCAATCGCTTCTAAAGAGTCTAGATACAGTTGTTGGATATTGTCAGGGTTCGGTTTAAGCACCACTTGGAATTGATAGTAGTGTTGTAAACGGTTTGGGTTTTCGCCATAACGACCGTCTTTAGGACGACGTGAGGGTTGAACGTATGCTGCGTTCCATGTTTCTGGCCCAAGCGCACGTAAGAATGTTGCAGTGTGAAATGTCCCTGCGCCCATTTCCATATCGTAAGGCTGTAACACCACACAACCTTGTTCAGCCCAGTAGTTTTGTAAGGCAAGAATTAAGCCTTGGAATGTATCAATATGCGATATGGCGCGACTCATGCAGCATCCACTATAAGTATTAGAAAAAATTGGTTCTAAGTATAAGGATTTTGGGGAGGTGTGGCAAAGGTTAGTCTATAAATATTGATTCTTATCGCAGATCAACTTATGTGCATTTTTTCAGATTTTCTTTTGAGATAAAGCTTTTTATTTCTTTGGCCTCTTTTCTTATTTTCATTTCCTCAATGTGCTCTTCAATTTTTGCATCTGGAGCATCACTATTGATTACGGGTTCCGAGCTTGAATTTTCAGATATTAAAATGAGATCATCCCTAAAAAAAGCCCAATCTTTTTCTATTGTTGGTATATTTTTAGAAGTGGTTTTTGCTTTTAAGATGCAGATTTTATCTTTTTTAATCAGCGTAAGTTCAAGTGTGCTTGATGGTTCGCCCGTCATTGCAATTTGCTTTGTTTCTAAAATTACAGGTTCATTTGATGTACTACATGCAGCAAGGAAAAAAGAAGAAGTTAAAATGATGAAATGGATTATTTTGTTCATTGGTAAAATTAAATAAGTTAAATTATATATTTGATATTAACATGGAAAATTTATATTTATAAACTTTTTAAAGGTAGAGGGCGCTTCAAAAGCTGAATGTCGGAAGTTCATTATGACGATGTCACAACGCTTCATTCAATGTTAAGTAAATGAATTATTTAGAAATCATAGGGGCGAATTTAGAGGATGATAAAATGCACAAGATCATTATTGGACTGTAGCAAAATTAGAAAGGGCTAATTAAAACTTAATTTTCAAACTGCAGGGTTTTTCAATGTTAGCGGTTCTTGTCAAAATATTGAATAATTTGTTTTAAAATAAAATTAACTAATTGAATTATTTTATATATAATTTGAAAAATACTTTTTTAAAAATTTATAAATTTAATTTTTATATCAAAATGAGCAATCTTAATATGAAAAAATTTAATTATTTTATGTACATAGCGACTTTAGGTTTTATATCTGCAACATCAAGTTATGCAGTAAATATAGAAGAAGCCCCTTGTTTCGCCCCACAAACAGCGCCTATTTTTAAAGAGTTTTATCAAATAAATAAAGGATTTGATCAAAAAGTATTGTGGGAGTTGTATGTTCAATCACCCATAGAAGGTTATCCAAATGCAAAAATGATTAATCAAACTTTAGAGACTTTATTTGGTCAATTGGGGCTCTCAGAAGAACAGAAAAAGCAGATGAAACCGATCCAAAAAGATGTATCTGAAGTAGAGCCTGAAGAATTAGAAGCCTATAACTTAATGGTTAAAGCACAAAAATTATATTACGGCGATAAAGTTACTATTGATCAACAACAGGCTTTTGAGTTGCTGCTTGATGCAGTTGGAAAGAGAAATTCAGAAGCCTATATTTTCTACCCTGTACTTAATCAGCATTGTGCTGATCCAGATAGAAAAGAAACAGCAGTTCGTATATTTCATACCATCGAAAAACACATGGGGGATAATGATGATTATCCAACTCCAATATGGGCATATTTAAGTTATGCCTATGCGTATGGTGTAGGCACAGAGGTGGATGAAGCAAAGGCTTTAAAATATTGGAAAAAAGCTTGGCGTATCTATTCGTTACAATTTGATGCAGGTGGTTTTGTCGGTTTTATGATGGGACAAATGGCAGAACAAAAGCCTTATTTAAAAGCACATTTGGGTGAAGCTATGAATTATTACAAAATTGCGACCCGAGCAGATGAAAATAACATTCCAGCACAACAGGCAATTGTAAGATTATTAAAAACGGATAAAAAGTTTGAAGATCTGACTTATGAAATAGAGTTATTTGAAGAAACTGAAAACGCAAAGCATGATCAAGACCCAAAATCTGCTTATTTTACTTTGTCAGAATTATATGCTCAGGAGCAGTGGAAAATTTACAATCCTCAACTTTCAATGGAGTGGTTGGCAAAAGCAGCTGAAGCAGGGCATGAACGCGCACAGTTGAACCTACCACTCTATTATGAGCAAGGGAATTTGATCAAGGCAGATCCAAAAAGAGCGATGGAGTTGTATCAAAAATATTATGAACAGGACAATATATTAGTGGGTATCTACTTTTTAGATCGTTTGGAAAATGGAACCAAAGGCATTGCTAAAAATCCTGAAAAAGCGAAGTTAGTTCGTGAAGATTTAACTAAAAAATATCATGCTTTAGGACAAACAGGTGAGATTCCAAAACCTGAAGAATTGCGATTAATGCAGCGAATGTATTAAAAACTTTCTTTAGCAAAGATTAGTCTTGAGTCATGACTGGCTAATCTAGCGATATCTAAAACTTAATCTTCAATCCATAATCCTTTTTCATTGCCAATAAAGCTTCTGCATTGCCTTTGGCATCGTCAACAGGGTTATGGGTATGTGCTGTTTTACGTAAATGCTTAAAACTTTGAAAGCTATCTTTGACCAGTCCTTTATACAAACTGCCTAAATTTTGTGAACTAAATCCAAAGGGATTACTGCCAGTAAAATGATGAAAGTACCAACAGACAAACATCCAGTCAAAACCATTGTTATCGCTAATAAAAATAGGGCGATCTTTACTGACTTTGCTCACCCACTTGGCAAAGTCTTTCATAACATGCTCAGGATTGTTAAAGCTTAGGGTTTCTTCACGACTAAAGCCTGAAACTGCGAGAGCTTGAGGAATATAATTCTCGGAAATTGGTTTAAGTAAACCGTAGAATTGTTGATGTAAATGATCTTCGACCAACACTGCACCTAGCGCAATCATTGAGTAATCACCGGGAATTGGACCATCTGCTTCGATGTCCACCATAATATAAGCCATATATTCTCCTTATTTTAAGATATTGTTTTTATGCTGGAAGTCATTATAAATGATGATTCTGATCGCTGACAAACTTTATCGGTATTTTGCTTTTTTAATATTTATAGCTTATAAATTATTGAATAAATTTAAAACATTTTTAAATCATCCCTTATGCAAAAAATACAGAAAAACAAACTTTGGCTAAGCCTTCTCCTTATTCTATTGGCAGTTATTTCTATTCCTGCAATTCATCTTTTTAAAACAAAAATCAATGAGCAACAGGGAATTGAGCATATTCCTATAGGTTATCGGGATGATGCCAGTCATCTTAATTTGACAAAAGTGCATAAAATTGTCGATGTAGAAAGTACACCCGAAGCGATTCAACAACAACTTAAAACTTTACTTAAATATGCAGCTGAACATCATCTAAAAGTCTCGATTGCGGGGGCTAAGCACAGTATGGGCGGGCACACCATTTACCCTGATGGTATTGCACTGAATATGTTGCCCTATAACCGCATGAGCTTTGATGAGAAGAGCAATATTCTCACGATTGGCTCGGGTGCAACGTGGGAAGAGGCACTTCGGTATCTAGACCGCTATGGTAAATCAATTGCAGTGATGCAAGCGTTTAGTAATTTCTCAATTGGCGGCTCGATCAGTGTCAATGGACATGGTTGGCAAAAGAATTCACCCCCAATTTCATCCAGTGTTGAGTCATTTACCTTGATGAATGCACAGGGAGAAATTGTAAAATGTAGTCGTACAGAACATCCTGAATTGTTTAAATTAGTGATTGGTGGCTATGGATTATTTGGCATTATTCTCGATGTAAAATTAAAAGTTGTAGATAATGTTGCTTTAACATTTCAATCAATTTCAGTTTTACCTGAAGACTATGTAAACGCGTACCAAAAGATTGTCAGCAATAATCCAGATGTACAATTTGCTTATGGTCGTTTACGTATTTCAGACAAGCATTTTTTACAGCAGGCAACCTTAAACTATTTTGAAAAAATCGATAAAAAACCTTTAGCCTTGTCACAACAGCAAAGTAAAAACGCTGAAACTAAGCGGATTGTGTTCCGTGGATCTGTCGATAGTGAATACGGCAAACGACTACGCTGGGATCTAGAAAGTAGTCTGAATTCAGTATCGCCTTATGCGATATTTAGTCGCAATGAAATTCTCAGTGAAGATGCCGCCTTGATTGAAAATAAAGATATCCATTCAACCGATCTATTGCATGAATATTTTATTCCAAAGCAGCACTTGGCTCAGTTTATTCAAGATCTCAAGCCCGTTTTAAAAACTAAAAAAGTGGATCTACTCAATATCACGATTCGTGAAGTTGAACATGATCATGATGCATTTATGAATTATGCCCGAGAGGATGTTTTTGGCTTGGTGTTTCTGTTTAATCAAAAGAAGACCCCACAACAAGAGCAGGATATGCAACAACTGACTCAGCAATTGGTTGATATTACACTTAAAAACCAAGGCACATTTTATTTGCCTTATCGCTTACATGTAAGTCGCGACAAGATGCGTTTAGCCTATCCGCAAACGGATGCTTTTTTTAGTTTGAAGAAAAAATATGATCCAGAGGAGATTTTTAGTAATCAGTTCTATCTACATTATCGTGAGTCGTGAATGATGGTCTGGAAAATACTTTTAATAAACCCCAATAACAGCACCCTGCAAATAAAGAAATTGCATAAAAAAACCAATCGCTCAATAGTTTCCATAGCGGTGTAGGCAATGATCCAGTAAAAACCAGATAGCCAATGATACTGACAATTAACCACATCAACAGTGAACCGACGAAAATACTGAAAAAATTAAGCCAATACTGATGTGCAAGCCAAAGTGAGATGACATAAGCAATTGGAATGACTATAACGCAATAAATCAGATAAACGATTAAGCTGATACCAAATATTGTGAGTAGAGACTGTATATCATATTGATGATTCATAAAAAGAAAAAACGCGACCAATAGGATTAAGCTCAGACTGGGTGCTAAAAACAAAGCCTTTAAAATCGATTTATTGCTATATTGAGCCATGATCAAAACAACAAAGGAATAAATATGATAAGAGCATGCACAATCATGATGGTTTTATCTACAACTATTTGTTCAATATCGGCTTATGCGGAAAAGGCTACTGCTTCACCCGATGTATATAACCAATGTGTTGAACAAACCATCGAACAACTGGCTTTAGGCAACATCAACAATGCTGTAGTTGAATCATGTAGTAACCAAAGCAGAGCATATTATGAAAAGGAAATTGTCAAAGTTCTCGATCAGATCAAAAAACAGAGTCAGATAAACCATCAGCCAGAACGTTATAACGACATCATGAAATCACAACGCTTATGGAAAGCTTATGTTGATCAGGAGTGCCAAAATGCTGGAAGTTATATTGGTTCACCCATGTATGCGTTTTGCCCAATGCGAGAATATGGGAAAAGACTTGATCAATTGACTGAATATGCCCAGTGAAAAATCAGTAAATGAGAAATATCAGCGAAAAATTTATCCATTTAAGATAGATAATAAATATATCTTATAACCACAACATCGTATAATTCACACTTTAAACCGTGTTAAAGCGCAGGACTGTCGTGTTTCATACGCAACTTGAATGGTTAAATACCTTAAAACCCAATTTTAAAGTTTTACCGCTAAAAGATCGTTTAGTCTGTGGTGTTGGTGCACTGCTTGGATTAGCAGTGTCATCATTGATCAGTTGGTATGTACTCGGTGGATTTAATGCATGGTATATCGCACCGATGGGCGCGTCCTCAGTATTGCTCTTTGCTGTACCCGCGAGTCCTTTAGCACAACCTTGGAATATGGTGGTGGGGAATACCATCGCAGGTTTAGTCGGCGTGACCTGTGCCATCTTTATTTCCAATCCAACCGAGGCATTTAGTGTTGCTGTTGCGTTGTCGATATTTTTGATGATGAGTACAGATTCATTGCATCCGCCAAGTGGCGCAGTGGCGATTACTGCCGTATTGGGTGGCGCTTCTATTCATCAGTTGGGTTATCAATTTATTTTTTATCCAGTATTACTCAATTCAGTCTTGCTGCTAGTGATTGCGATCATTTTTAATCGTATGTTGGGAAAGCAATATCCACAGGTTGCACAGCTCAATACACGTTCTAAAGATCCAACGCCGACACAGAAAGTCACGATTCAACCGCAAGATATTCAAGATGTGTTAGAACAACAGACACAGCTTTTAGATATTAGTGAATATGATTTACAAAAAATCATTTTAGAAGCACAAGCAAAGGCCAACGCAAGAGCAGTACATCAATACCTTTGCCAAGATATTATGAGCAAGGATGTGCTGAGCTTGGATGAGCAAGATGATATTCACCAAGCTTTAGATAAGTTTAAACATGTGAATTTGATGAGTTTGCCCGTGCTCAATGCTGATCGGGAATTGGTTGGCACATTGGCATTGTATGAAATTGTAGAATGGTTTAAACGCGCTGCCGATGCTCGGGCCCCTTGGGAACATTTGGTCAAACAAATTATGAATCGACAAGTGGTCACTGTACAGCCGACACAACCGATTCAAGACTTGGTGCCTTATTTCGTTGAACGCTCTTTTAATTATATCCCTGTGGTTGATCATCAAAAAATGGTCGGGATCATTAGTCGCGCAGATATGATTGCAGCATTACAGCAACAACTCAATAATTCACAATGATACTGTTTAAAAATAAAACCGTTTAAAAATAAAACTGTTTAAAAATGATGCGGTATAAAAAAAGCTACAGCAGTTTGGGGGAACTGTTGTAGCTGAAAAGGGTCATATCTTTAAATCGAAGTCAATTAATGGGTTTTCTCTTCATAAATGGTTCGTACAGGGCGTTCATAGCTTTGCGGTTCATTTAGCTGCAATTTTTGTTTTGGCATAATTAACCAAAGCACTAAATACACCAGAATACCTGGAAAAGCTGCGCTCAAACATGAAACAATTACGAAAATAATGCGTAGTAATGTGACATTCCAACCAAAACGTTCAGCAATACCGCCCATTACACCGGCGATCATATTATGTCGGCTTGAACGATATAAACCAGAATTGGCCATTTAAATCTCCTTAAAGTTATTCATCATCATTCATGATTAAAAAATTAAAAATGAATTTATATAAGTAAATAGTGGCGTTTCTGTTTGATTCTTCAAGTGAATCATCGATTAAAATTGTTAAGACTGTGTAACAACACCACTTAAATCATTAAAAATAATGTAAAAAGTGTCCAAACTTATAAGCAGATGGTTGAGACAAATATGTTTTTTATACTTTTGTAAAAAATACACCGTTAAGATTTCGAGAAACGGTACAACACAATAAGATATACATATACACATTCATTTTTGATGTGTCTGGCACGGTGTAATTGGGTTATTTGGATTTATGTATTTAACTTTTCATAAAGTAATTTTTTTTCGAATTTTAGGCATCAGTATTTGTACAGTACTGAGTGCTTGCGATTCCTCAAAATCAAATGATAAACAACAAGGTGCATCTGACACACAAAATTCCTCCAGTGAGCTTGCTTTGCAGCCAACGCCACAACGTGCCAATGCAAGTGAAGGTAAAAAACTGACCGATCTTGCGGGTCAAGCCACCTTACCTGCAATGGCAGAAATGAAAGGGCAAGACCAGCAAAGCGACGTAGTTTCCACAAAAGCTGAGGCATTTGTAGGACGTTATCATGTTCAAATGAGTTGTGAAGATCCTTTTGCCAAGTGTGAAAAAGGTAGTGCAGAGTTTATTATTAACTTACTCCCAGACGGTACCGCACATCGTACCTTTGTGTATATGGGGAAAATGACCTATGAAAATAATGATATCAAGCCGAACCGTGGTTATCAAAAAAATACTTGGGTCTATGACGAAGTAAATCATGAAATCGTGATTAACCGAATTGAAGGTATTCAGTTCTATTACAACGTGGATGCACAAAATGACTTGGTGATGGATATTGATAAAATCGTTAATGGCACTGAAGAAAATCGACTCTATTTTAGTCAACACCATACCGCACCAACAAAAGCCTATGTGTTAAAGAAATTTGATAATTAAAAAGCGAAACAATCGAATAAGCGCATTTGAATAAGAACGCTGTTTTGATCAAGACATATGTTGATTTAAACAATCTGGTGGGACTTGAGGGTGTAACCCACCAGAATGACGCATTTAAAATTTTGAAATGAATGATCATCTCAGAAAAGCATTTTTTAAATTGAACAAATCTTAGAAAATCAGTTAGCAGTTAAACATTGTGTATCGTCTAGAAATGCAATGTTAAAACGCTTTGGTTAAACTAAAAATTGCACCGTTTGCGACTGTACGTTTTTCACTTTTAGAGAGCTGATCGGTATTCAAGTTGGTACCGACCGCAGATAACTCCGCAGTTAAACCTTCAAGCGTTTTGAATTGATAATTCACCCCAAGCTTCCAATCGACATAATTATCGGCATCGAGATCAATCAATGCACCTTTATCTTGGATGATGGAATAACCAATACTTGAAGTTAGACCAAAACCTGTTTCAGCCAATGGTACTGAATAGCCTAAGGTGAAGTTCCATGCATTACCTGCAAATCCAATATAGTCATCACTATAATTAATATTGGTGAGGAGACTATCTTTAACCAAAAATACGTTATCAAGGGTTAAACGTGCAGAAAACTCATGCCATGCCCAATCTGACCAACCCGGGTAGCTAAATCGGTTATAGCTTAAATCTAGTGTTGGTTTAATCTGTTCAAAAAAAATGAATTTAGTGTTATAGCCAATATATGAGGTAAACTCAAAATGTGGTGATGTTGAACCACCAAAGTCAGTATTGGCAGCAAAGATTCCGCCGTATAAACCAGAATCATGTGACAATACAAAGGTCCCTTGTACCGCAGGATCATTACGAGATTGGGATAGACCACGGAAACGGTAGTCCGTTGTCAGTGCAGCAGAACCGCTTAAGCTAAGACCTGATGAATGTCCTGTTTCTGAGGCCATAGCAGAATGAGTTGCCATTGTTGTTAGCATTACCGATAAAATTACTGGTTTAATCATATTGATTTCCTTTTCGTAAAAATTTGGATTATTCCAAAATCCTTTTTTATGTCGATCAACGACGCATTTTTGTTTTTGTTATCTTAAGTACTGATGTTATAAAGAGATAATAGAATATTCAGAACACATGCCTCAAAAAATCTGAATCGCTTGGGTATAACGATGACTTTTATCCAATGGAGTTAAATTTTTTTAATGATTATTTATGTAATTATTTTTTAATAAAAAATTCTTTTGAACGATAAATTACTTTTTTTTAACCCTAGATCAAGGATCTGCTTTTCACCCATCGTTTTTACTCAATTCAAGTGGTACACAAGCTGATGTATAGGTCGATATTGAATATCGAACAAATACAGGCCTGAGATAATTTTTCTTTAATTTGTTGGTGATTATTCTGGCCTCAATATTTTCAACATATTAAATGGTCTTAATTTGAAATTTTAAGATGATTTTGCAAATGATTTTGATCTCTTTACGATGGAGTAACTATGCTATTCAGTCCTTTTTAGTCTTACTTTAAAAAAACTAAAGGCTTGATACTGAATATAAAAATTTAAGCCGATTCTTAGATTGGTTATAACTTTTTTATTTATGGGATGGATTCCTTATGTCTATAACATCTATGGAAAGTAGTACGATTCAGGCAATCCCTGAAAATCAACGTCACGGTAACGCACGAGATCTATTTACGATCTGGTTTGGCTCAAACATTATGTTATTGACCATGTTTACGGGTTCATTGGCGGTTACAGTTTTTAATTTGAGTTTCTTTTCTGCCTTAATGGCATTGGTTTTGGGAAATCTTGTTGGTGCGATTTTTGTCGCACTGCATTCTGCGCAAGGTCCACAACTTGCAGTACCGCAAATGATTCAAACACGCGGGCAATTTGGTTTCTATGGTGCTTTGCTTGTTGTTGGTGTCGTAGTGATTATGTACTTGGGCTTTTATGCATCCAATCTGGTGGTTGGTGGTGAAGCGCTACATACAATTTATCAGCCGATTTCTAAGGTACAAGGCATTACAATTATTGCGATAGGGAGTCTGGTTGCAGTTATTTTTGGTTATAAACTCATTCATAAATATACCCAAATCCTTGCGGTACTTTCAGGTTTAATGCTGCTTGCTGCTTTTATTCGTGTGTTTAGTTCGCAATATTTTCCCCAAGATTTCTTTCAGCTGGGAACATTTTCAAGCATTGGCTTTATGGGAACATTATCCATTGCCGCATTATGGCAGTTGGCTTATGCCCCTTATGTATCAGATTATTCCCGCTATTTGCCTAAAGCGACTGGGGCAAAAACTGCATTTTGGGCAAGCTATTGGGGCTGTTCACTCGGCTCACTGATTTCAATGATCTTGGGCTTGACCGTTGCTCGTGCCTATAGTGGTGACTTTATTCAAGGCTTAATTCACTTAACCGGCTCCGGTCTATTCAGTACCGCTTTGATTATCGTCTTTTCTCTCGGGATTGCTGCCACAAACTCAATGAATTTGTACTGTGGTACTTTATCGAGCATCACTATTCTACAAACGATTTTTCACCGTTGGTCACCGCGAGTGCTTGCCAGAACCATAGTGGCATTAAGCTTATTTAGTGTGGCGATGTTCTTATCTGTTTCAAGTTCGGAAAGCTTTGTCGACAGTTATGTCAATTTTATTCTCTTGCTCATGTGTGTGCTGATTCCATGGACAGCCATCAACCTCATCGATTATTACTTTATCCATCATACTGAATATGATGTGCCATCCTTCTTTAAACCTGATGGTGGGATTTATGGTTACTTCAATTGGCCTGCATTAATCTGTTATGTGATTGGGATTTTGATTCAAATTCCATTTTTATCTACACCGCTGTATGTTGGTCCGCTTGCCAAATTACTGGGTGAAGTGGATATCTCATGGGCGGTTGGTTTGTTGGTGGTTAGCCCACTGTATTATGTTGTAGCGATGTTATATAAACGCACATTACCTGAAATAGACAATCAGGAATTACAGCAACATCGTTATGATTATGTCATTGTTGGGGCGGGTTCGGCGGGGAGTGTGATTGCCAACCGATTAAGTGAAAATCCAAATACCCGTGTCTGTTTGATTGAAGCAGGCGCTGCTGATAATTCGCCACGCATTCAGATTCCAGCAGGAACGATCACCTTATATAAGAGTAAAACATACAGCTGGAATTTCTTTTCTACCCCGCAGAAACGTTTGAATAATCGTCAAATTCACGCCCCACGTGGCAAAATGGTGGGTGGTTCAAGTTCAATGAACAGTATGATTTATATTCGCGGAAATGCCTCTGATTATGATAATTGGGAAGCGAAAGGTTGTGCTGGATGGGGCTGGAAAGAGGTTTTACCCTTCTTTAAACGCTCTGAAAAAAATGTCATTCAGCAAGACTTGGCTTTTCATGGTGTTGATGGCGAGTTGTTTGTCGATCATCCGAAAGATCCTAACCCATTATCTAAACTCTTTATCCAAGCTGCTACTTTGCTCAATCTAAAAGAGAATCAAGATTTTAATGCTGCATCAAGCGAAGGTGTGGGGATATATGATGTGACTCAACGTGATGGTCAGCGTCTATCCAGCTTTAAAGCATTCGTTCAGCCGATATTGACACGCTCAAACCTTACGGTGGTGACTGAATGCGAAGTTGAGCGTATTCATCATAGTGAGGGTCAAGTGCACTCGATTCATGTGCAACGACAAGGACAAAATTTTGATATCGGAATCAATAAAGAGTTAATCCTCTCTGCTGGTGCTTTTGTTTCGCCGTTATTATTGATGAAATCTGGTATTGGTCCGAAATCCGAGCTGGAACAGGCAGGTATTGAATGTAGGGTTGATTTACCTGGGGTCGGTAAAAACTTGCAAGAGCATATTGATGGTTTAGTGACGGTTAGAACAAATAGCTCAAAAACACTGGGTTTTTCCGTTGGGGCTTTGGCATCTATACTGCCCGCGCCATTCCAATATGCGCTTAAAAGAAAAGGCTGGTTGACCACCAATTATGTAGAAGCAGGAGGCTTTGCAAAAACATCACTGGCAACAGATTTACCAGATGTGCAATTCCACTTTGTTCCTGGGTATCGGAGCCATCGTGGTCGCCTGTTTGAATGGGGACATGGCTATGCAATCCACACCTGTGTTTTAAGACCAAAGAGCATTGGTGAAATACGTGTGAATGCCCAAAAGCAGATCGAGATTGATTATAACTTCCTTGAAAAAGAACATGATATGCACGTGCTGATCGAAGGAATTAAACTGGCACAGCGTATTTTAAAACAAGATGTATTTAAGGCGTTCAATGGTCAAGAAATCTTACCCGGACCTGATGTTAAAACCGATGCAGATTATCAAGCTTATGTTCGTGAATATGCTGCAACCGTATTTCATCCCGTGGGAACATGCAAGATGGGGATTGATGCAATGAGTGTGGTCAATCCAAAGCTTAAGGTCGTTGGTTTTAATAATCTGCGTATCGCTGATGCATCCATTATGCCTGATCTTGTTTCAGGCAATACCAATGCGCCATGTATTATGATTGGCGAACGTGCCGCAGATTTTATCCTTCAACAGCAATAATCCACTGGGTAAATTTCCGTTGATTGTTTTAGTTGAGTAGTCTATTGATTATCAAACCGTGCGCAATTTTGATTATTGGGCGCGGTTTTATGTTGTTATGGGGCGATGCTATAACTCGTCAAGCAGGAGAATATTATCTTGCTAGCGATGATTGGATATTTGTTCGTTCAATAAGAAGAATAAAAGCTTTTTAGTTATTCAGTTCAGTCGCGTCATCTGATTGCGATTGTTGGCTTGGTTGTTTGAGTTAAAACCGTTGACTAAGATCTCAGTCGATATTTGAGTATTGATGCTTCGTTGTTATTGAATGATAAA
Organism: Acinetobacter sp. Root1280; assembly: GCF_001425285.1. Classification (NCBI taxonomy): domain Bacteria; kingdom Pseudomonadati; phylum Pseudomonadota; class Gammaproteobacteria; order Moraxellales; family Moraxellaceae; genus Acinetobacter; species Acinetobacter sp. Root1280. The sequence goes on from NZ_LMED01000025.1 coordinate 182,608, forward strand.
GCAATCCATTTGATTAGAACGTGCAGTTATCAGAAAAATAATTCAACTGAGCTTATTTTAAGGGAGATAAATGACTTAAAAATCTGGTGGGTTGTGTGGGGTTCGAACCCACGACCAATAGATTAAGAGTCTACTGCTCTACCAACTGAGCTAACAACCCTGAACTTGTTTAAAACATGATTAAACCAGAACAAAAGATGAAGCAAAATTTCGAGAATGGCGAAGCATCTAATAAAGATGTTTGGTCTTGGTCGGAACGTTTGCAGGTTTCGTTTCTATTGTAGTACTTTAGCCGTACAGAAAGAAGCCTTAAGAAAGAATGGTGGGTCGTCCGCGATTCGAACGCGGGACCAACGGATTAAAAGTCCGCTGCTCTACCAGCTGAGCTAACGACCCTGAGCGAGATGTGTAAAGCACGTTGCTTTACCCGATATCAGTGAAAATCGAGAATTTTCTATCGGTATCTATTTACAGGTTGAAACATGAAGATGGTGGGTCGTCCGCGATTCGAACGCGGGACCAACGGATTAAAAGTCCGCTGCTCTACCAGCTGAGCTAACGACCCTGAGCAAGGATGTGTAAAGCGACGCTTTACTCGATATTTGTGAAAATTGAGAATTTTCTATCGCTATCCATTTACAGGTCAAAACAATTAAGTGGTGGGTCGTCCGCGATTCGAACGCGGGACCAACGGATTAAAAGTCCGCTGCTCTACCAGCTGAGCTAACGACCCTGAACCTTCATCCAAGCTAGGCTCGAATGTGTAGTGCAAGAAAACTAAAAAGTTTTTAAACACCACTTTGTTTTGATGGAGCGTATTTTAGCAAGATATTGATAGAGCGCAAGTAAAAATTAAGAAAGTTTGCAACGTTCGGTTATAAATAACACAAAATGGACTAAAAAAGCCCTGAAATCAGGGCTTTTAGCTTTAGAAGCGGTATTTATAAGCTTCAATATTGGCAAAAACTTCCGCAGTGACATCGCAATAGGCATTGGCACTTGGCAGTAAAACCAATAAACGATCAGAGGTTTTTTCAGGATTAAAGGCTTGTTCCTTTAATTTATTTTTCTGATATTTAAATGTACCCGTCGTTTCTACAATTTGTTGGATACGTAAAAATACCGGAACAGCATAGGCTGGCAAGTTCTTTTTAAACTCGACTGCAAGTTGGCTTAGATCTTGTTCAGTCAGTTCTTCACCTTCATGTAAAGTAATGGCAGCCATACCTGCTCGACCATTGGTATTTGGAATTTCAACGCCGTAAACCACTGCTTCTGTGATTTTAGGGTATTCACTACAAATATTTTCAACTTCTGTGGTTGAAACATTTTCACCTTTCCAGCGGAAAGTATCGCCAAGGCGATCGACAAATTGCGCGTGTCGGAAACCAATATCACGAACCAAGTCGCCAGTAATAAAGTAAGAATCGCCTTTTTTAAAGACATCTTTCATGATCACTGACTTGTTCTTTTCCGGGTCTGTATAGCCATCAAAAGGGGAACGCTTGGTGATTTTACCAATCAATAAGCCCACTTCACCTTTTTTGACCTTTTGACATGCACCATGACTGTCACGGATTGCTTCATTTTTTTCTTTATCGAACTGGACGATTGCATAAGGTGTAGGTGAGAAGCCAACAGTATTGTTAAAATTAAAAACATTACTGAAGCCTACATTTCCTTCACTAGAGGCATAAAGTTCTAAAATTTCTTCGATACCAAAGCGTTCTTTAAACTTGCCCCAAATATTTGGACGCATACCATTACCGATCATTTTGGTGACACGGTGCGTATGATCAAGTTCTGAAGCAGGTGCATCCATAAGGTAGCGGCAAAGTTCACCGACATAACCAATTGCGGACGCATTAAACTTTTTGACATCAGACCAGAATGCAGAGGTAGAGAATTTACGACGGATTGCCAAGGCTGAACCACCTGCAATAGCACCACACCAGCACACCACCATACCTGTTGCATGGTAAAGCGGTAAAGTGCAGTACATCACATCATCTTCACCTAAGTTTAAGACATGACCATATGTTCCATATGCCAAGGTCCAACGACTGTTGGTAAAGACCACAGCTTTAGGTAAACCCGTTGTGCCAGAGGTATATATATAAAACAAGCCATCTTTCCCTTTGACACTTTGTGTGGTCGAAGGATTGAATTTTGGAAATTGTTGAATTTTTTCAGCGAGATTGATAAAGCCTTGAGGTGCTGTACCCGGGTCTTGCGTTGTATTTTGATCTGCAAACCAATGGATGCGGTCTTGAGCAATGTTTAAGTCTTGACGAATCTCATCTACAGCAACACGACATTCTTCACCGACGATCACCGCAACAGGATTGACCAAATTGATACTATGCGTCAGGACTTTACCTGTTTGTGAGGTATTGACTAAAGCTGTTGTTACGCCAATTTTTGCCAGTGCAATCACGGTCGCAATCAGCTCAGGACGATTTTCGATCATCACGGTGATCGCATCGCCTTTTTTTATGCCAATAGAAAGATAAAAGTGTGCAATTTGATTGGCCCAGTTATTCAGTTCTTTATAACTATAGCGTTGATCTTCAAATAATAACGCATCACCATAAGGATTGCGTTTTACAGCACGTTCAAAAGCAAGACCTAGCCCAGCAGGCGTATTGGGTGTTCTGATATAAGCTTGTTTAAGTCCAGTCAGGATATTGGGAAGCTTATTGATGAGCTGTGGTAAGCGCTCTGCGACATCAGTAAATCCGATGAGATCGGCCTGTGTTGTTTGACTCATATCAATCCTATTTATTTTTCGTAATCCAATACAATTTTTAGAGTGTCATTGACTCACATTACATTTGTCTTTTTAATCGTATAAGACTAGTGCAATCAACCTAATCTGACAAATGTCCTGATAATCTCTTCAAAATAGCAAAAAAACCTAGCCATCGAAATGACTAGGTTCTCTTTAATCGCTACATTTTAAGCAAATTTTTAAAAATTACTCATCCGCTGGCGGTGTCGCTTTTTTTGGCGGGCGGCCACGAGGGCGACGAGGGCGGGCAGGTTTTTCATCTGTTGCCACATTGTCTGCCTTTTGTGCATCTTCATCTACACCAGCTTCAGCAGTCGTATCTAAAGCAAGCGATTGTTGTGGCTTTTTCGCCTTTTCAGTTGCAACAACTGCTTTCTCAACTGACTTAGCAGGAGCTGCTTTAACCACTTGAACTTCCGCAGGCGCTGTTTCAACTGCCGTTTCTACAGGTGTTTCAGCTTGCACTTCTTCTGCCTGAGTAACCACAGGTGCGGCTTCAACTGGACTTGCTTGAATCTCAGTTTTCACTTCTTCTGGTTGTTGCTCAAGTTCAGCTTGATGCTCTTGCTTTGCTTGTACAGCCGCTTGTTTTGCTAAACGACGACGTTCACGAGGATCATTCGCTACACGGCGATCATTCTCAGGCTTCGGTGGCGTTAAGTCTAAAACATCAGCAGGTTGTGCTTCTGGTGCTGCTTTAGAGATAGCAACATCACGTGTTACAGGCTGCTTGCTTTGTACATCGGTCTTTTCTACCACAGTTAAGGTCGCTGAATATTCTTCAGTAAACTTAACCAAAGCACGATTGAATGTTGGAATTAATCCAAACTGTTCAATCAATACCGCACAGTCATCACCATAGACATGACGAATCAAAGTTCCCACTGTGTACTGATTTAATGTCGGTACTTGAGATGGTGCGATTTTAGGCGTTGCCGCTTTTGCTTGAGCAGCGTCACGTTGTTGACGGCGTTTTTGGCGCGGGTCATTGCTGGCACGTTGCACAGGCTGTTCTGCTTGAACCTCTGCTGCTGCAGGTGTTTTTGCTTCAGTCGTTACAGCCTGACTTTCTACAGCCGGTGCAGTAGCTGGTTGAGCGTCTACAGTGCGAGGGGCTTTAGTAACAGTTTCAGCTTTTTCATTGCGATCATGACGCTTCGGCTTGTTGCTTGCTGGCGCAGTAACTTGTTGCGGGTTTAATGCCACAATTTCACTTTGAGCTTGATCAAGATTAACCACTAAAGCTGTTTCAAGTGCTGCATGCTTCGGGGTGTCAATGAGTTCAACCTTAGGTTGTTTCTCTTGAGGTTGATTATGCTCTACAGGCGCATTGTTGTTTGGCGTTTGTTGTTGCTCATCATTAAACACGCTGCTATCGCGATGACGATTTGGGCGGTTTGGACGTTGCTGATGGTTACGATCACGACGTGGAACAGCTTGTTCAGCATGATTCGTTTCAGCATTTTGATCATGCTGTTGACGTGGCTGCTTTTGCTGACGACGTTGATCACGTTGTTCCTGACGCTGTTCTTGGCGTTGCTCTTGACGAGGCACCTGAACCACTTCTTCAATCACTTGATGTTGATCAGTGTTTTGATCACGTGACTCTTTGTGCTTGTTGCGATTTTTGTTTTTATTGTTGTTGTTACGCGGAGCTCGTTCTTCTTTCTCACCCTGTTTTTCATATTCACGCGGTTCTTGTTTTTGAACAGGTGCATGTGAAAGATAAGCATTGGTTTCAGCAACAACTTGAGCTTCAATTGCAGCTGGCGCGCTATTGCTATTTACTTGGCCAAATTGACCACGGCTTACAGCACCACCGTTAATCATTTGTTCAATGGCTGCAGCGGCATTGTTTGCAGTACGTGATTGGTCAACAGTTGCTGCTTGTTTTTGTACAAACAGATTTTCTAACCAAGCACATGGGCTAGAAGCTGGTTGAGCAACTTGTGCTTGAACCGCTTGCTGAGCTTTTTGAGCTTGAGCAGGTTGTTGCTTTCTGTTTTGCTTATTGTTTTGTGCTTGAGCTGGTGCAGCATTGTGTTGCGTTTGCTCTTCTTCTAAATGCCACTCAGATGACTCATAGCCCAATTCTTTTTCGCTTGAACGGGTAGCTTCAGTACGTTCATAGCTAGTTGGTGCAAAACCTTCAGGGTTATATGAGATTTCGTAATGTGGCGTTTCTAAATGTGGATGTGGCAGTACAGTAACACGCACATTTGACGTTTGTTCTAAGTAAACCAGACTGTGACGCTTTTCATTCAATAAGAATGCTGCAATCTCAACAGGCACTTCAACTTGAACTTCACCTTGACGTTCACGTAATGCAATCTCTTCAACTTTACGCATAATTGAAAGAGAAAGAGAACGTAGATCACGTACCATACCTGTGCCATGACAGCGAGGGCATACATAACCTGTAGCTTCTTCAAGAGATGGGCGTAAGCGTTGACGGCTCATTTCCATTAAACCAAAACGTGACAATTGACCGAACTGAATACGGGCACGATCACTTTGCGTCGCTTCACGAAGTTTAGCTTCAACCATACGTTGGTTGCGTTCTTTGGTCATATCAATAAAGTCGATCACCACCAAACCACCAATATCACGTAAACGTAATTGGCGAGCAATTTCTTCAGCTGCTTCTAAGTTGGTGCTGAGCGCAGTTTCTTCTACATCATGTCCGCGTGTTGATTTCGCCGAGTTGATGTCGATTGAAACCAGTGCTTCAGTTTGGTCGATTACAATTGAACCGCCTGAAGGAAGTTTAACTTCACGTTCATAAGCTGTTTGAATTTGACTTTCAATACCAAAATGCGCGAATAACGGTTCATTTAACGTATAGGTTTTTAACTTATCCAATTGATTTGGCATTACCGCTTTAACAAAGTTATAGGCTTCGTTATAGGCTTGCTCTGAGTCAATTAAAATTTCTGCAACATCATCACGTAAATAGTCACGGATAGCACGCGTCACCACACCAGCTTCTTGATGAACAAGCATTGGTGATGGACCAGAGTTTGCTGTACCTTGGATTTGTGCCCATAGGTCTAACAAATGTTGAAGATCAAGTTGCAGTTCTTCTTGTGAACGGCCAATCCCTGCTGTACGAACGATTACGCTCATACCACGTGGAGTATTTAATGACGCCAACATTTCTTTAAGTTCTTCACGAACTGAACCCGAAATTTGACGACTAATACCACCACCTTTGGGGTTGTTCGGCATCAAGACTAAATAGCGACCAGCGAGCGAAATATAAGTTGAAAGTGCAGCGCCTTTGTTGCCACGCTCTTCTTTTTCAACTTGAACCAAAAGTTCAGTGCCTTCAGTGATGAGTTCACGAATATTTGATGTTTGGCGAGGGTCTGCCTTGTAGTAAGTATTGGCAATTTCGCGCATCGACAAGAAACCTTGACGACCCGCACCATACTCTACAAATACAGCTTCTAAAGAAGGCTCTACGCGAGTGACATGGCCTTTATAGATATTGGCTTTCTTTTGTTCACGTGTACGGTTTTCTAAATCGAAATCGTAAAGACGGTGACCAGTGATGAGTGCAACGCGAACTTCTTCGGCATGTGTTGCATTAATCAACATACGTTTCATGGGTGTAACACCTAATAGTGATTCACACCAACAACTCGCTATCTTTTTTAAGTGAAGCGAACATCTAAAATATTGGATCAATGCTCAAATCACGGATACATCCAATATGATCTGAGTAATTTACCCACTTGTTTTGAGCAAGGTTGGGTTTGATGCCTGTATTGATGCTGCAATACTTCTTTAATCTTTGCACGATTAAAGTTTTGAGCTCTTCACTGGCACTTAAGTGGTGCATTGGATGACTGATTTGATTCGTCTTTCACTATCACATTGCTCGAAGAGCATCTCAACTTTTGTGAGAGCGTCTTGATACGGAATTATCATCGTACCTTTACAAATTGTGCAGTTCCAATGCCTCAAACACTTATGTCCTGAATAACACTCTACAGCGACTTGCCTGATGTGTATCAGTTTATGTTTAAAAACCAACGTCTGGGTTGGCGACATATATTTTTAAACAAACTGATTTCTGTACTTTAAGTACAATTAAACGCAACAGTTTGTCTTTTTGCCGATATAATAAAAGCCTTCGGCGTCGGCATATTCTTTTGGGACCTTTCCGCATCTGTCGTGAATTTTATCGTTTGTGTCACGCTTTCATTTTTAAAAAAGGGTGGCACTAAATTTCACTTACGGTGGTATCCGTGCGCTGACTATAGCAAACCTTGAATCATCTGCCTATGGGCTATATGCTTATTTTGTATGAAAAGCATAGTCTAAATGATCAGTTTTTAATCAAATTTTAGTTTTTTATTGGATCACCTAACTGTATGAATTCTACGCAACAATGGCAAAATGTAACTTGGTTTGAAGTAGACGAGCATCAAGAAGGCCAGCGCATCGATAATTTCTTATTTACTCGCCTGAAAGGTGTGCCGAAAAGCCGTATTTATCGTTTAATTCGTGAAGGTCAAGTGCGCGTCAATAAAAAGCGTATAAAAGCAGAAACTAAGCTAGCGATTGGCGATCAAATCCGTGTTGCACCTATTCGCTTTGAGCAAAAAGACGAAACTGATGCACCTGTATCCGATAAGGTTGCACAAAGCTTACTCAGCCGTGTGGTGTATGAGGATGAAGGTTTATTGGTGGTCAACAAGCCGTCTGGAATTGCCGTACATGGTGGAAGCGGTGTGGCATATGGCTTAATTGAAGGCTTACGCGCGGCAACAGGTAAAAAATATTTGGAGTTGATTCATCGTATTGACCGCGATACTTCGGGTCTGGTGATGGTGAGTAAAAAACGCAGCACATTGAAGGCGCTACAAGATATGTTGCGTGAGCATAAAATTAAAAAAACCTATGCTGCGATTGTTAAAGGTCAAGTGAGTTTAGATCAACAGTTGATTAATCAACCTTTATTGCGCTATGAACTGTCCAATGGTGAACGTCGTGTACGTGTCTCAGAAGAAGGTAAAGAATCTAAGACACAATGGAAAGTTGCCGAGCGCTTTATGCATGCGACACTGGTCTATGCTTCTCCACTGTCAGGCCGTACTCATCAAATTCGTGTGCATGGTTTAAGTATTGGTCATCCTTTAGTGGGCGACGATAAGTATGGTCATGAAACAGAGTATCGTGGACCAAAAGCTCGTCGATTGAGCCTACATGCAATGCGACTTGAAATTCCTGGTTATCCTGTGATCGAAGCGCCTTTACCTGAAGATATGCAAAGCTTGGTTGCACAATTAAGAGCACAAAAGAAAGATTGATTCGATCTTGCTGCTCACTTTATCTTTTACACAAAGGGAACTTGTTTTATGAAAAGTTCCCTTTGTGTTTAAAAATGCGTTAGCTTGTCATGTAAAGTGCATAAGATCTAAATATTAGTCATGCATAAACTGAGCAAATATTGGAAATAATTCATGCAAAAACCTGTAGAACTTATCATTTTTGATTGGGATGGCACTTTATTTGATTCAGTTGGGCAAATTGTGGCGAGTTTATTGGTTGCTGCAAAAACCTTTGACCAACCGTTAACAGCTGATGCTGCGAAAAGTATTATTGGTTTAGGTTTACCTGAAGTTGCTCAAGTGTTATTTCCACAAGTCCCTGAGTTACACACTGAAATTTTGAAATGCTATGGCGATCATTATGTTGAGCATTCCAAAGATGATTTGTGGTTCGCTGGTGTCTCTGAAATGTTGCATGATTTAAAAAATCAAAATATCAAATTGGCAGTTGCAACAGGGAAAAGCCGTCGTGGTTTAGATCGTGTTTTAGCTCAGACCCAGAGTCAGGATTTATTTGAGATCACCCGTGCAGCGAGCGAAACCAAATCCAAACCAGATCCATTGATGTTAGCTGAAATTTTAGATTACACTGGAATTTCGGCGGAGCAAGCCATTATGGTGGGTGATACATCTTATGACTTAGAAATGGCACAGAACATTGCCATGCCACGTGTTGGGGTGAGTTATGGGGTACATGCGATTGATGTATTACAGCGTTTTAATCCGCTGACGATCGCGGATAACATCGATCATTTACATCAGTTTTTAACTCAACAGCTTAAGGCTAGTGAAGTTGCTTAGATGCTGTTTTTACGCTGTTTGCAGATTGCTCTCAGCGTAAACTTAGATAAAACCAAAGAGATATAATAAGAAAATTGACCATGAGCCGTTCTATTCGATTACTCACTTTATTACAACTTTTACGTGAACAGCGTTATCCCATTACCGCGCAATGCTTAGCAGAACATTTGGAGATTAGTGTCCGAAGTATTTATCGGGATATTGAAAGTTTACGTGACCAAGGTGTCAATATTGAGGGCAGTGCGGGCTTAGGATTTCAGCTGAAAGAAAACTTTTTACTGCCTCCGATGAGTTTGGATGAAACGGAAGTCGAAGCAGTGTTCTTGGCATTGCATTGGTTAAGGTCAGTGCCAGATCCAGCATTAAAAAATGCTGCACATTCAGTTTTGGCCAAACTCAATGCGGTATTGCCCAAGAATAAACAAGAACTGATTGATGAAACCATGCTTCGGTCTATCAACCATTGGCTTGTGGTTGATGAAAAAATTGTCGAACAAGTACGTCTAGCAATTCGTTATCAGGTCAAGATTGAAGTGCATTATTTAGATGAAAAACAAAATATCTCTAGCCGTATGCTTTGGCCTTTTGTCTTAGGGTATTTCAATGACAAAATGTTGTTGGCTGCATGGTGTGAATTACGTGAGGATTTTCGAAATTTTCGTTTAGATCGGATTCAAAAATTAACTGTGACCGAAATCATTTACCCAGAGTTTAAGCGCCATCTTTTTCAGGCATGGTGGCAAAAAGAGCTGCAAAAAAAATCCATGCTGAAAAGCTCCTGACAAAAACTGACACAGCCGCCCTTTATATTCAATACACCACTATAAAGGAATGGAAAAATGGGCTTAAAACTATATAGCAACGCGCAGTCGAGAGGTCTGGTTATTGAATGGCTACTGATTGAACTGGGTGCTGAATTTGAAAAAATTGAGTTGGCTTATCACACTGAAATGAAGTCGGAATCTTATCTAAAGATTAACCCATTTGGCAAAGTACCCACCTTAGTCGATGGTGATGTGGTGATTTATGAAATGCCAGCAATTTGCGCATATTTGGCAGATAAATTTTTTGATCAAGGACTTGCACCAGCGCTGGATGATCCAAAACGTGGCTTGTATTTCCGTTGGTTGTTTTTTGCTGCTGGACCTTGGGATGCAGCCACTACGGATCGCGCATTAAAGGTCGAGATTACCGACGAGCAAAAAATGCATATTGGCTATGGAAACTTTCAGGATACCTATACGGCTTTAATTCAGGGCTTGGAGCAGGCTCAACCTTATCTATGTGGTGAGCAATTTACGGTAGCCGATGTGTTTGTTGGTTCCATGCTATTTTGGCAATTGAAGATGGCAGAGATTGAAAGCCATCCTGCAATTGAAAAATATCTTAATTCAATCAAAAGCCGAAAAAACTTAAGAAATAATCAAGTGCTTTTTAGCGATTAAAACATCAAGACGATGCAAACTTAGCATGATCTCGTGCTGGGTTTGCATTGAGGTTTTTTAGTCACATTCAAGCGCAAAAAAATTATAAAAAAACTTTGGAGATTGGTTTTAATCCCTCTATTTTTACTTCAGTTAAATAAAACCTGCGGCAACATTAATACAGATCGCCAAAATCGTGGTGTTAAATCCATACGCCAAAAGGATATGGAGAATATTTAAAACGCGCATCGAACGAGATGTAATCGATACATCTGCTGTTTGTGCAGAAGTACCAATGACATAACTAAAATACAAAAACTCAGGGTAGGTTGGTTTAGGTGTTTTTGGAAAGTCCAATCCACCATCCTGATGATTCTCCACTGCCAAGTAAAAGTCATGTGCATAGTGAATAGCAAAAATGGTATGCATAAATAACCATGCAAAAATGATGGTAAAAATTGCTAAGGCGATATGTCCGGCTTTAACTCCAGTCACATCGGGCAAATGTGCCAATTCAATAATAATGGCAATAAAACACATGATGAGTGAGAGCACAACCAACAGCAAAATGATCCATTTGCTGGCATCCTGCTGCTGAGCACGCTTTAAAATATGCGCTTGATTGGTTGCCCAAAGCATTTTCATGGTCAGGATTAAATAGACTAGGGTGGCAATATTCCAGCTGAATAACAAATTGGTTGACCACTGCCAGTCTGTGCTCAAAGACATCCCCATATACACAACTGCTGTGAGGAGAAAACTAATAAAGAAATATGGGCGAGACTGAATGCCTGATCGAAGTTGGTGAAATGCACGTCCTAACATGATGAACACCGCCTGAGTTAAAGATTGATGGATATTTGAGCAAAGAAAATGAGCATTAAGTTCTATTGGTTTAAGTCGTCATATTAAAAAATAAGCCTACGCTCTATGTCTTGTCGCAGCGGTCTTATTTTTGCTCTAAACGATTGATATCCAGATAAAATACTTTGGTTAATAGTTCAATGAATTTTTGTATCGCAACAGAGCCAGCACTTTTTCGATAACTTACATACAAGTCTAGATAGGGAAGCTCAATATCTAAAGGTCGAATGACGGTGTTACTGTTGATTAATGGCGCAATATAGCTTGGCAAAATTGTACAGCCTAAGCCCGCCCCAACTGAATTAATATTCAATGAAATATTGTCAGCTTTTTGGACGATATTCAATTCAATATGATTATGTTTGGCAAACTCTAAAATGGTGTTGTGCAAAGTCGTGGATTGTTCTTCAGCAGGAATAATAAAATCGATCCCATTGAGCGCTTTAACAGGGATACGTTCATACTTGGCTAAAGGATGATCTTTGGGTAAAACAAAAATTAACGGTTCACGGAGCACAAATTTACTTTCGATTTCATCATTATGAAAATTGTGCCTGCTAAAGCTGATATCCAGCTCACCCTTTTTCAATGCACGCATTTGTTCAAGGTTGTTTAAACTTAATAACTCAATTTTTAGCTCAGGATTTTGTACCCTTAAATTTGGTAAGACATAAGGGAAAATCTTTATTTCAGCCACGGGTACAAACCCAATCCTTAACAATAGCTGTCTGGCTTTGGAGACCTGTCTTGCCATAGCAACAGCCTTATCGGCTTGTGCTAAAGTTAAGCGTGCTTGCTCCAGAAAAACAGCACCTTCTTCAGTAAGTTCAACTTTACGCTTGGTCCGATTTAACAGCCGAACACCGACATCTTCTTCAAGATCTTTGATCTGCTGGCTGAGTGAGGGTTGTGCTGTATAAAGTCTCAATGCTGCTTTGCTAAAGTTGAGTTCTTCAGCCACAGTAATGAAGTATCTCAGATGTCGTAATTCCATATAACGCGTCCAAAGAATAATCCAAAAAATGTCTTACTAAGATTTTCAAAGAGTATAATCTATAAACAACTGTCAGGTGAAGACGATTATAGTATTTAGAAAATAAATGAACTTTTCAAAATCATTGTTATTTTAATATAGAAAATAACATGGTGAATAATTGGTAAAATATCTTAATTAAAACAAAAAATATTTCTCTAAGCTCTAGCCTAGAAGCGGTCATCTGTACAAAGTTGCATCAATTTATCTACGGCCCTTACTTGTCATAAGCGTACTTTCAGGAATGGAAAAATTGATATCGATGTTTTAATTGATGTATCTCGTCATCAATCTATAGAGAACCAGATTTATATGAAGGAACATTTGAAAAGTGGTTGATTGCACTGGTTTAAGTTGTTGCTATCTGTCTGATAGACATGATCATGCTGAGAATTACAAAAACCGACTTGGAGATAGGGTAAAGTCGGTTTGGTATTTATGGATTCTAGAGTTGATGAGGGTGTTTATGATGATGTTTTTGATCTCGCTCTATCTCAAAACACTTAGACGGAAGGCTTCTTTAGTTTCAAATGCAAAATTGGAAATGGGTTACCTTCAGCATCAAGTTCCGAACGTGCAATTTGTTGGAAGTTATGTTTCTTATAAAACTCCAAAGCACGAATATTTTGTTCGTTGACATCTACTTCATGTGCACCTAACTCAAAAGCTTTTTGAATGAGCAAGGAACCGATGCCTTGATCAAAAAAATTAGGGTCAATAAATAACATTTCAATCTTTTGATAAGCCAGTCCCATAAACCCAGCGATTTGACCTTCACGTTCCACATGAAACAACCGCACATGATCAAAATAATGATGCTGAATGATGAGCGTTTTAATTTGTAAGATATGCTGTTCGTTTAAAAAGTCATGAGTCGCACGTACAGAAGCTTCCCAAATTTTTAATAATTGTGGATGAGACTGCGACGGAGTATTTAGAATATTGGTTAAATTGGGTTCCATAAAAGATTCACTCAATTGTGAAAAGCAACAAAAAATAAAGAAAAATCACAGATAGTTTCGCTAATATGAAGCAGGACAGATATAAAAATCAAATTGATGTATTTGATGATAAAAAACAGGACAATAAATGTCAGATTCCAACAAAATTGTTGTATATGCAGCACTTTTGGGCAATTTAGCCATTGCTCTGGTTAAGTTTGTTGCCGCTTATATTACAAATAGTTCGGCGATGCTTAGTGAGGCAGTCCATTCTGTCGTAGACACTTTAAATGAAATCTTATTGCTGTATGGTTTAAAAAAATCACAACAGCCTGCAAATTATCATCACCCCTTTGGTTATGGGCGAGAGTTATATTTCTGGGCCTTTATTGTCGCATTGTTGGTTTTTGCTTTAGGTGCTGTGGTTTCAATTTATCAGGGTATTCAACATATTCGTCATCCAGAAGTTATACAATCCCCATTGGTCAATTATGTGGTACTCGGGTTTGCGCTGCTTTGTGAAGGCATTTCATGGTTTATTGCGTTGAAAACATTTAAAAAGACTAAAGGTCAAATGGGATATTTTGAAGCTTTTCGTCGCAGTAAAGATCCGACAACCTTTACAGTTTTATTTGAAGACTCTGCAGCTTTAATTGGCTTAATCATTGCATTGCTGGGAATATTTTGTGCTCAGCAGTTTAATTTACCCGTTTTAGATGGTGTGGCTTCGGTACTGATTGGTGTTGTCTTAGCCATCTCAGCCCTGCTTTTGGCAAGGGAAACCAAAGGGTTGTTGATGGGTGAAACAGCAGATCCAAAACTGCGTCATAATGTATTGAAAATTGCTCAGGAAGATCCTGCCGTGTATTCAGCAAATGGCGTACTGACTGAACAAATGGGTGCACACCAAGTGATTGCTTCTTTAAGCTTAGAGTTTAAAGATAGTTTAACTTCAGATGATATCGAAGCCTGTGTGAACAGAATTGAAGCAAAGATTAAAAGTATTCATCCCGAAATCGTGGCATTATTCGTGAAGCCACAAACACAGCAAGTATGGCTTGAAAGAATGAAAGGGCGTTTAGAGTAATCATGTCGAAACAAGAGCCAATGGTCCGTCTTGAAGATACAACGGTACAAGACAACACAATGCAAAATAAGACTGTTCCATCTCAGCAAGTTCAACAATTGCATTATCGAATTGATACTGAAAATTGTCTGTCACATACATGGTATAAACCTGTATTTAGTGTGATTGGTTCAAATCAACACAATGGTGAACGATTCTTTAATGAAGTACGTAAACCACAAGGGCGTAGCCGTTGGGATTTGATGAAATGGCTGGGTACCCGAAAATCATATACTTGGAATGTGGATACTCAAAAAGAATCATCAGAATTCTATGCGGCAAAACGTGTATTACCTCAGAATCGACCAGATGCTGATGAGCATGATTGGCAAATCTGGTTTGTGAGCCATGCGACTGTACTGGTTCAAATTGGTCCCTATAACTTTTTAACCGATCCTGTTTGGGCCGACTATGTCAGTCCAAAACATGGGCGTGGACCAAAACGTGTGATTCCTGCTGGAATTGCTTTAGAGCAATTGCCAGAGATTCATGCAGTTTTACTCAGTCATAATCACTATGACCATATGGATTTAGCCTCTTTAAGATGGCTACACAACAAATTTGCCATGCCAATCTATACAGGTTTGGGCAATGCCTGTTACTTGCCTAAAGAGTTCCATGTGATTGAGATGGACTGGTGGCAATCTGCATTGTTTAAAAACTTAAAAATTATTTATACCCCAGCACAGCATGGTTCGGGTCGTGGTTTACGTGATCAGAATATTGCATTGTGGGGCGGTTTTTCTGTGGTATCGCAACATGGTCATTTCTTCTTTGCTGGCGATACGGGGTATTCACCGCATTTTAAAGAAATTCAAAAACGTTTAGGTTCACCGCGAATTGCGTTATTGCCAATCGGTGCGTATGAACCAAGAGCGCTAATGAAATATATGCACATGAATCCACAAGATGCTTTTCAGGCGCATTTAGATTTACAAGCCAAGCGTTCTTTGGCAATTCATTACCGTACTTTCCAATTGACGGATGAAGCGCGGGAACAGCCTGAGCAGGATTTACAAAAGGCTATGAAGAATTCATCAAAAATGATTAATCCATTCTACTGTATTCGTGAAGGTCGTAAATTGGTGGTGTAGTGGGCCCTTATTGAGCCATAAAAATTGAGCGCACTAAAAATGATAAAAATCTTATCCAGTACTTTGTTGTTTTGCTTGGTGATGACTTCAGTCGCTGCAAAATCTATAGACCTAACTCAAGCGGCTAAGGCGGATTGTGTTTCAGATGCGCCTTGTGCTGATGGAGATCAGATGACTATGGCAACAGCCGAAGATAGTCCAGCAGCAGATGATACAGAGAGTATTAAACCTCTCAATGAAAAATATGATTTGGAAACGGGTGATGAATGGAAATTAATTCATCAAAATTCAAATAATCAATTTTTTGAAAGTATCACCACAATATCTGATGGTAATCAACTTATTCAAGCTTGGGTTAAAAGTGTGAACCCAAAAAGACAATACACGATTAATTATTATCAAGTATTGTGTAAGGATCGGACATTTACACGACTTGAGCAGTTTAAAAGTCAGGACGATAAAAACTATAAACTGGTTAAAAAGATCGAGCATTATCGTCAAACACAACCTTTTAGTCAGGCCGGTGAAATACTTCCAGTTTTGGAAAAGCTGTGTCAGGATTAGGGGGTATTTACCCAAACTAAAAATAGTGTTGATTCCTGATTGAAAAATCAAGGGAGATGAATAATGAAAATAATCCAAACTTTATTGATGTTACTGGCATTATCCAGTACAGCTTTTGCTGAGACTCAAAATATACAAATTAATCAAAATAATTTTGAGTTGAAAACAGTGATGAATGAAGAAGAAGCTGATTCTTTACGTAAAGATATTGAATTATATCGAAATAATCAAAAGCTGCTCACGCATACAATTTATTCAACCACGGGTGACTGCAGTATTCTTCAGATTGAATTGGGTGATTATGAGGTCAAAGATAACAAGATTATTTTTTATAGTTATTGGGCTTCGGGTGATCGGCAGGGGCTCTGGACTTATCCTTATGGTGTGCGCAAACAAACCTATACTGTAGATGCAAAGGGTAAGGTGAAATTAGTCAGTGCCGTACTGTATGTTGAAGATATTTTGGGTGATCCACTTAGCACAAACCCAGATGAGGAATACCTTCAATTTTTGCATACCGCTCCAAAAACCAAGCAACAACAACGTGCACTGAATGAATATATTCAAACCATGCAAAGTGATTATAAAGGTCGATTTGTGCATGGACAGGAACGGGCGCGCTTAATTCAAGAAGTGAAAAGCAAACTTGCCAAGCAAATTGCCACTGAAACCAAAGGATGGAAAGAGCAGTTTGGTACAAATGTGCGAATGTAAGTTTATTCAGCTTTTTGAGTATTGAGAAGTTGAATTGCGACAATAGACAGTGCAGCCATTGCTGTATTCATGATGAAAGGATTAAAACCCTGCGCAAAATAGTGTGGATAAACAATCGCTACAACCAGTAAAAACAACAGCATCGCGATGATATTGAAATAATGCAGAAGCTTTGATTGTCTAAAAATAAGAAATAATCCACCAAATATTATTTCTCCAAATCCTGAGAGTTCAATAAGTCTAGGAATGGGCAACAATTGAATCCCTGTAAATTGCCAAAATTGTTGCTCTTCGATGACCTTATATATGATTTTAGGGATGAGCCCCTGATAGAACCATAAGACAGCCAGTGAAATATGAATGGTCAATAGGGCATTTTGAAGTGCTTTAGAATTTTGCATCAATGCTATGTTCCAAGAAATGTCTTTTATTTTCAGATGAAGGCAGTAAACACTGCTCAGTTGTACCAAATAAACGATAGCGATTTAAAGCAACTCGGCGGTATAGAAAATCTCGGATAAATTTGGGTATCCCATAACCCATTTTTAAATATGAAAAGGGTCGTCCTAAGCTTTCAATCACTTTTAAAAATGCAGTGGATTCACTATAGGCTTGCCCATTTTTAATCACCAACATGCTCTCAAATTGCTCAGTGGGCATTTGGTAATGTCTTAAGATGTCTTGCCCTAAAGATGATTGTACTGAAGTTAATTTAAATTGTGCCTGTGTATCATATTTGATTAAAAACTTTGCCCAGCCATTACATAACACACAGATTTCATCAAATAAAATGATGTCATGTTGTTGAATTATCGCTTCAATTTTCTGTTGCATGGCTTTACTCGCGATTGGGAGTTTCTTCAATATAGTGCATTTAAACAAAATAAAAAACCGCCCGAAGGCGGTTTCTATTGAATGACTTTTATTGAGCTAGGCTTATTGAAAACCAGGATGACCTTTGCCAGGATCGCTATCGCGTGCAGCTTGTGCATCTACAACAGTTAAGCCCAAGGCTTTTGCCACGCCTTCACCATAGGCTGGGTCACATGCATAACAGTTACGGATATGACGATACTTAATAAAATCAAGTGCATCACCCATCGCACCCGCCGTATTATCAAACAGTGCTTGTTTTTGCGTATCATTCATTAAATTGAATAAAGCGCGTGGTTGGCTGAAATAATCCGAATCATCTTGGCGGAAATCCCAATGATCTGCATCACCACTGATTTTTAATGGTGGTTCTTTAAACTGAGCTTGTTCCTGCCATTGGCTAAAACTATTCGGTTCATAGTGTGGTAAACCGCCATAGTTTGCATCGACACGGCCTTGACCATCACGGTGATTAGAATGAACAGGGCAACGTGCAGCATTGACAGGAATTTGTTGATAATTCACACCCAAACGGTAGCGTTGAGCATCGGCATAGTTAAATAATCGCGCTTGCAACATACGGTCAGGTGAAACACTGATACCTGGAACTAAGTTACTTGGTGCGAAAGCCGATTGCTCTACATCAAGGAAGAAGTTTTCAGGATTTTTATTTAGCTCAAACTCACCCACATCAATCAGTGGATAATCTGCATGAGGCCAAACTTTGGTCAGGTCAAATGGATGATAAGGGACTTTCTCTGCATCTGTTTCAGGCATCACTTGAATTTGGAGCTTCCATTTTGGGAAGTTACCATTTTCAATCGAATCAAATAAATCACGTTGATTACTTTCGCGATCTTTAGCAACAACCGCTTCTGCTTCAGCATCGGTTAAATTTTCAATGCCTTGTTGGGTGCGGAAATGAAATTTGACCCAAAAACGTTCATTGTTTGCATTGATAAAGCTGTACGTATGACTACCAAAACCATGCATATGGCGGAAGCTTTTTGGAATACCACGATCAGACATTACAATCGTCACCTGATGCAAAGCTTCAGGTAATAATGTCCAAAAATCCCAGTTGTTGGTTGCACTACGTAGATTGGTTTTAGGGTCGCGTTTTACGGCTTTATTTAAATCTGGGAATTTACGTGGATCACGCATGAAAAAGACGGGTGTGTTATTGCCAACGAGATCCCAGTTACCTTCTTCGGTATAGAACTTGAGTGCAAAACCACGAATATCACGTTCTGCATCTGCTGCACCACGTTCACCAGCTACAGTAGTGAAGCGTGCAAACATTTCTGTTTGTTTGCCAATTTGTGAGAATATTTTAGCGCGTGTGTACTGAGTAATATCGTGAGTTACGGTAAATGTACCAAAAGCACCTGAACCTTTTGCATGCATTCTGCGCTCAGGAATAACTTCGCGTACAAAGTTGGCCAGTTTCTCGTTTAACCATAAATCTTGTGCCAGTAGAGGACCACGTGCGCCTGCCGTTAAACTATTTTGGTTGTCTACAACAGGTGCACCAAAAGCCGTTGTCAGATGGGTTACAGGACATTTTTTTGAGTCTTGGCTCATTCTATTTCTCCATTTTTAATTAATCATGTATTCATTTTTGAATAGATGGAATAGATAAAGAATATTCGCTATTACATGACATTAACCGTAATTGAAAAACCAATATAGTGAACAATTGTTAAATCTAATTGATCTAAAAATAAATGATTTGTCATTTATTTTTAGAAACAACTTACCGGTCTTTATCTGCTTTAAAAATATTGTTGATCAAGGAAGAGCAAGCAATGTTTTAAAGCGATAACTTTACTTTAGAGTGATTTTTTATATTTGTGAAATTGATAAAAATATTATTATTGATTTGTTTTGACGATTAATAGGGCAGAGCTCTGTGTACTGATAGGAAAACATTAATTCAGCTTTTATTTACGATAACAATGATGGTTTAAAATACAAAATAAATAAAAATCAATAGATAGTGTTTTTTAGTGAAAATGGACTTGGAAACATTCAGCTTGTCTTCACCCATTTGAAAATATTTTGCTAAACGAAAATTGATAGTATTCAATTTTAGAAAATCTGTTTTTTAATACATATAACGCTGTTTATGATTTGAACCATATCCGCCTCCAAAACTTTCCAATCCTTAAACTCAGGCTCGATCAACAATGTCTGCGAGACAAAACCATAGCAAATTCGTTGTACATTTAGACTCATCTGTTTGAGTTGTTCATCATCCTGAATAAAAGGTTTCAGCATGTTTTGCCACATCTCTACCATCATGGCATAACTTTTTTGATATGTTTCAATACTGGAAACCTGTCGTTCTAACAAGAAAGACTGGGCCCATAAAAATTGTTGTGCTTGAATTTGCTCAAGTTGAAAATGAATGATTTGCTGTAAATAGCTTTGAAAATCTGATTTTGTGGATAAGTCATACACGCTTTGTGCATAACTTTTTAAGACTTCTGCATTGCTTTTTACATGTTGGTGAATGGTTAAAGCAATCAAATCTTCCTTTTTAGAAAAATACTCATAAAACGTCCCTAAACCCACACCAGCAAGATCGGTAATTTCACGAATAGTAATTTTATTGGCAGGATGTTCATGTAAAAGCCGAACAAAGCTTTCCATCAACGCTTCTTGGGTGATACGTGCCCTTGATTGGCGTGGTTTACGACGCACATTGATTGCAGGTAAAGCCATAAAAATAATCCGAACATCCTTGAAGGTATTTTCTTCTATACTGAATGCAATTGGTAAAAACAACAAGACAGGAATTCAGGATGAACACAGCAGAGAATTGGCAAACACATGAAATCAGCAATCAGTTTGACGAACTGCAAAATTATAATTTATTGACTACAGATCAAGTTTTACAAGAAATTTTGCAACGTTATGGCAGTCAGGATCAGCAACGCCTAACTGAATTTTCACAGATTGCGGGTTCTACTGAATATTATGAATATGCCGATTTGGCCAATCGACATACTCCTGAATTACATAGTTTTGATGCCCGTGGTCGCCGTAAAGATTTTCTAGAGTTTCACCCTGCATGGCATAAATGGATGCAGCTAAATCGACAATTTGATACGCATGCACATCCATTTAATCATCCACAATCAAGTTCAAAATGGGTCGATTGGGCGGCACGATTTTTCCTGAGTGGACAAGTCGAGTGTGGCAATCTATGCCCTAATTCTATGACGCTAGGCAGTATTCCCTTAATTCAAAATGAACCTGAATTGTGGGCAAAAGTTGGTGAAAAGCTATTATCGACTGAATATGATGAGCGCGACATTCCGATTTCTCAGAAAAAATCAATTTGGCTGGGAATGGGGATGACAGAAAAGCAGGGTGGGTCAGATGTACGTGCCAATGAAACACGGGCTGTTCCTGTGGCTGATTCGGGACGTGGGCAAGCATATTTACTGACAGGACATAAATGGTTCTTTTCCGCACCAATGTGTGATGCGCATTTAGTCGTGGCAAAAACTGAACAAGATGGATTGGCCTGCTTTTTTGTACCACGTTGGCTAGAAGATGGGACAAAAAATCCGGTTCAAGTACAACGACTCAAAGATAAAGTGGGTAATCGCAGTAATTCAAGCTCAGAAGTTGAATTTAAAAATGCTTGGGGCATTATGATCGGTGAAGCTGGGCGCGGGATTCCCACGATTATTGAAATGGCAAACTATACACGTTTGACCTGTTCAGTCGGTTCAAGTGCGATGTTACGTCAGGCTTTGGTGCAATGTATTGCCTATACCCGTCAGCGTAAGGCCTTTGGTAAACATTTGGCGGAACAACCGTTGATGCAAGCGGTATTGGCGGATTTAGCCTTGGAAACAGAAGCAGCCATGCAATTGAGTTTTCATCTTGCGCATTGCTATGAGAGTGATGATGAATTATCTCTGGCATGGAGACGAATCATGACACCAGCAGCAAAGTTCTGGGTGTGTAAGCGTACTGTGGAGTTGACGGGTGAGATGATGGAAGTCTTCGGTGGCAATGGTTATGTCGATACAGGAATCATGGCACGTATTTTTAAAGAAGCCCCTGTAAATACTATTTGGGAAGGTTCTGGTAATGTGATGTGTTTAGATGTATTACGTGCAATCCAACGTGACCGTGAATCAATTGAAGTCTTATTTAAATCATTTGCACAAGTTGCAGCTCAAGATTCAATTTTACAAGATGAATTACAAGCTTTATTTAAATTATTTAGTGGCTTACAAGCAGATGAATTGCAATTTATGGCACGTAGCTTAGTCAGTCGCTTGGTCATCTTGGCACAAGCTATTTTGCTGAAACAACATGCACCAGATTTTGTTGCAGATGATTTTATTGCAACACGTTATAGTGCGTTTTATGGACGCGTGGTCGGAATGTTAGATGCGCAAGCTGTAGATGTAAAACGCTTGTTAGATAGAGCTTTAGCTTAATCCCTTCGAAAACGTAAAAAGCGGCATTATATAAATAATGCCGCTTTTTTTAAGCTACTTTTATCAAAGTTCAAGCTTGGGATGTGTAATCGAAATTACTTTTGTTTTTTAAGCTTTTTTTTGAGCTTTTTCAATTTACCTTCGTGTTTGGAGATTTTTTCCAAACGTGCTTTGATTTTCTGCTTTAAAGATTTAACTTGCTTAGACATCATGTTACTCCTTAGTTTGAGTATCCGTTGGCTGATGTTTTTTGATAAAACTACGGATAAATTTTCTTAACTCACGTGCTGCACTGGTATCCATCGTTTCACAGAGTTGTAAAAACTGGTCACGCTCAGCACTGTTAATGCGAATTAAGAGTTGCCCATCTTTTTTATTCACCTTTGTCTTTTTGGGTAATTCAGCCATGACGTATTTATCCCCAAAGGTGATAATCAAAAATGTATATACAATATATATGCATTTTTAAAATTCGGCAAATTTATATTGTTGAAAATATTTAATATTTTTGTGGTTTATTGAGAGTTGTTGTAATTGAACTTTTATTTCAGCAAATAAGTTGTTGTTATCGCAGTTTTTATCTTTTAATAAAAATTTGTTTGTGAATGGAAGAATCAACAGTAGATTACAAGCGGATGCATTGCAATTTATGGTACGTCGCTTAGTCCGTCACTAGGTCATCTTGGCAGAGATTATTTTACTGAAATAACATGCACCTGATTTTGTTGCGGATGTTTTTATTAAAACATCTTATAGTGTGTTTTATGGACGAGTGGCTGGAATGTTATATGTGCAAGCTGTGGATGTAAAACGATTGCTAGATAGAGTTTTACTGAGTACATCGTGTATGTAGTGAATAAGCTATTTTTAAAAGAAAACCCATTTATTTATAATGGGTTTTCTTTGTTCATTGAACTCAGCATTTCACAGAATTAATTAGATTTAATCAGCTCAACTCTACGATTTAAAGCTTTACCGTCTTCAGTTGAATTATCCGCAATAGGGTGTGTATCTCCCAAGCCTTTGGCTGTTAAACGGCTTTTTTGAATTCCAGTATTATTGGTTAAAGCCTTAACAACAGCATTTGCACGTTGTTCTGAAAGCGTTTGATTATGTTTGATATCACCTGAATTATCTGTATGACCATTAATACTCAATTTGAGTTCAGGGTTGTTTTTTAGCAGTTGAATGACTTGTTCAATTTGGGGGTGAGAGTCAGGCAAAATATTCGCTTGATCCGTGGCAAAGTTAACCTCAATATTGACTTTATTGTCCTTATCCAAAGTTGTTTTGAGTTGGTTTTGACTTAATGCTTTAGCTGTAATTTCAACAGGTTTAGTTTCTGCGACGAATAGGCCAGCATGTCCATTCCCTGTCTGCGTCAATTGGAACCAAATATTTTTATTGGCTTGACGTATCACAAAGGTCTGTGTCGGGTTATTAAAAACATCTCCCAATCCTGCAACATAATCGACTTGGAATTTTTGTGGGATCTTTTCTAATTCTTGTTGAGGAATTTTACTCTGTGTAATTTGTTTGCCACCCAATTGTTGGATTACATTTTCCAAATTACGTTGCAATTCTAAAAAACTTCCTTCTTTATAATTTTCATTTTGTTGAATGGCTGCACTATACAATTGACCTTCAACATTTTCGATATGTTGACCTGTCCAAAATGGTATTTTCTCAAAATTTACGCTTGTTGCTTCGTGAAACTGATAGCCATTTGGCAAAGAAATATATGGAAACTGACCGAGTGTAATATTTGAAATTGGAATCTTGGAGAGATCAAAAGTGTTCTCTGTAGATTCAGTTTTCACAGTTTTAGATGGTACAGAACTCGCACTTGATTCAGTTGTTATGACTTCCGCTTTCTCTGGTTTACTACATGCGATTAAACCAAGTGTAGGAATAACCAATAATAGTAGAAAACTCGATAATTTCCTTTGATTGAACACATGATCCTCCAGTTCTAACTCATTACCCTATATTTTATTGAGCATATTTATATTCAAATTTCTTTAAATACTATAGATAACAATACTCATGAATTACATGAAGTTTTCAATCTGATTTGTAAAATTTTAATTAAATTAAAGATGATCTTCTGATGATTAAAATCAATTTGAGATAAATCTGAAAATTTGCCTTGATGCAATAGGTAAAAAGAGTGCAATAGGAAATAGTGACAAACTTGATCAATACAAATACTTGTATTCTACACAAAAAAGCGTAATATCAGATTCCCACTGATCAGGTGGTATACAGCAAAATAGGTAAAGAAAATGGCAAAGAAAAAAGCAATGCCAGAGGTTGTGATTCACAACTTTGTGGCCAAACACATGCATGAAGTCAACAAAAGCCAAGTGTTTGTAGATCGTAAAAAGAATGCAAAACGTGGTTATGATAAACACAAAAAAGGTCGATATTCTGATGATTATCGGCCTTTTTTGTGGACTGCAATTTTTGCTTGAATAATTATAAAAATCTAATAAAAATAAATAATTAAATATTGACTAGACGATTCGATTTCACCATATCAGCCAAACCATGATGTTTAAAGTAATACTCCATCCAGCTCTTGACCATGAGTGGGTTATTCATCGCAATCACTTCTTCTAATAGCTTTTGTGCATCTGTCATTGATACATGACAAATTGCTTTACGCACTCGCAGAATATTACTTGAACTCATCGATAATGTATTGAATCCCATTGCCATAAGTAAGATAGCTGAGAGTGGGTCGCCTGCCATTTCTCCACAAATACTGATCGGTTTTTCATACTTATGACATTCTTGAACCAAACGCGTTAAAGCGCGAAGTACAGAA
Source organism: Acinetobacter sp. Root1280 (assembly GCF_001425285.1). Lineage (NCBI taxonomy): Bacteria > Pseudomonadati > Pseudomonadota > Gammaproteobacteria > Moraxellales > Moraxellaceae > Acinetobacter > Acinetobacter sp. Root1280. The sequence continues at coordinate 207,468 of NZ_LMED01000025.1, forward strand.
GGGTGGAAGTGTGAATAAACACTGGATACACGTGGATTATTACGATCAACTGCCAATAAATATTGAATCAAGTCATTTGAACCGACTGAGAAGAAATCGACCAATTCAGCAAATTCACCAATTTGTAAAAGTACACTTGGTACTTCAACCATAATCCCGATTTTCGGTTTGGCGAAGTTAACTTGCTCTTCTTCTTGAACCGCAATCCAGTCACGTTCCAGTAAGTAAAGTGCTTCTTCTACTTCACTGACACTGGTGACCATTGGCAATAAAATATGCAGATTGTTTAAGCCGATACTGGCTTTTAACATTGCTCTGATTTGTGAAGAAAAGATTTCAGGGTGATCGAGGGTAAAACGAATGCCGCGCCATCCTAAAGCTGAATTTTCTTCTTCAATTTGGAAATATGGCAGGTCTTTATCCGCACCAATATCAAGTGTACGCATCACCACAGGTTTGTTGGCAAAGTGACTAAGCTGTTGACGATAAATCGCACGCTGTTCTTCTTCGCCCGGGAAACGTTCACGCAGCATAAATGGAATTTCAGAACGATAAAGTCCTACACCTTTTGCACCACGTTGAACTCCACGTACCACATCAATCATTAGACCGGTATTGACATACAGCTTTACTGCAACACCATCAGGGGTAATGGCATCTTTGGTTTCGTATTGCTTTAAATCTTTGGCAATTTGTTCTTCTTCTTTTTGGATCTCTTTATAACGTGTACGTAAACGACGTGGTGGATTGACAAAAACCCGACCTTGATAAGCATCGACAATCATTTCAACATCATCAAGTGTATTTACTGGCAGTTCAGTAACACCCACGACAGTTGGAATACCGAGTGCGCGGGCGACAATCACCATGTGGGAGTTGGCAGCCCCTTCAGAGGTTACAATCGCGGCGATTTTATCTACAGGAAGCTCAACCAAAGCAGCAGTGCTGATCTCATCTCCAATTAAAATACTTTCAGAGGTGATCTCTTTATGGCTAGTATCGCCTTCTTGTAATGCTGCGAGGATCCGGCGTCCTAAGTCTTTTAAATCAGATACACGTTCACGTAAATAGTCATCTTCCATTTGTGCAAAAAGTGCAACATGGCGTTCAATCACATTTTTAACTGCACCTTGCGCCCAGCTTCCATCTCGAATAATTTCTTTAATTTCAGCAGGTAGCGCATTTTCATCCAACATACGTAAGAACACGCTAAATAAAGCACGTTCCTCCGCCATGAGCGAATCTTGCATTTTGTCATCAAGCGATTGAATTTCATTGCGTACAGATGCAATAGCTTGGTCTAAAAGCTTAAGTTCTTCACTGATATCATCCGCATCACGGTCTGGGACTGAAGCTAAATCTGCTGGAGGGTAAAGGATGATGGCACGACCAAGTGCAATACCGCCTGCACCAGATGAACCTTGGAAGGTCTTGTAGTTAGATGAATTGCTGGGTTTACGGAAAACATCAATATTACCCACTGCATGTGCATGAGCAATTACCCCAGAGAGTTGTGCACACAAGGTCACCAGAAATGATTCTGCTGCCTCGCTAAAATCTTGAGGTTCGGTGTTCTGAACCACCATCACGCCCATCACTTTGCGGCGATACATGACTGGAACACCAAGGAACGAGTTATAGATCTCTTCCCCTGTCTCGGGGAAGTAGGCAAACCGTTCATGTTTAAACGCATTGTCTAAGTTGACAATCTCTTCACGTTGCCCCACTAAACCAACCAAACCCTCGCCAAGTTGTAAGGAAACTGTCCCTACAGATTCTTGGTTTAAGCCTTTGGTTGCCATAAGTACATAACGTTGGTTACGTTCATCTAAAAGGTAAATAGAGCAAACATCAACATGCATGGCTTCGGAAACTTGATTGACCATGATTTCCAAAGAATCATGCAAACTGACTGACGCATTGATCTCTTGTACAATACGTCTTAATGTGTCCAGTTGCATGTTCGACATGGATGTATGCTCCTAATTTAAGCTATGTTTTAAAGCGACTTCATCAGTATTATTTATAACAGTACTACCTTGAAAAATCATTCATATTTTGAAGAAATTTCAGCTGTATATTGCGGCATTCGCATACATAACTCCATCATCGCTTTACGATAAACATCTCGTTTAAAATTCACCACTTGTCCAAGCGGGTACCAGTAACTAACCCATTGCCATTGATCAAACTCCGGCGGGTCAGAGAGATTCAACTGAATATGTTTCGTTGAAGCTGTGAGTTTCAGTAAAAACCATTTTTGCTTTTGTCCAATACAAATCGGATCGGAATCCGAGCGAATGTATCGAAGCGGCAAACGATAATGCAACCAGTCATCTGTCTGGGCAATAATTTGGACATGTTCGGGTAGGAGCCCAACTTCTTCTCGTAGTTCTCTAAATAGAGCTTGCTCAGGAGTCTCTCCAAACTGGATGCCTCCTTGAGGAAATTGCCAAGCATTGTGTCCAATGCGTTTTGCCCATAAAACTTGTCCAATATCGTTTGCCAAAATGATCCCGACGTTGGGTCGGAAACCTTCTGAGTCGATCATTTGGCTACCTAAAATTTGTTAATTTCATTTGACTTTATATATGGGGACATACACTCTTTTGTCCAACTCGATAAAGTCAAAGTAATAATGTTTTAAAATTGCTATGATCTTAACGAATTTCTATCGACTAGCGGTGATAGATTTACAATTTTTTTCTTAAATTTCAGTTTAAATGAGTATTTTCATGGAATTGGCGCTGTTTGACTTAGATCACACCTTATTAAATACAGATTCTGACCATTCTTGGGGAGAGTTCTTAGTCAATGAAGGCTTGGTCGATCCAGTGCGACATCGTGCGATGAATGATCAGTTTTATGAAGACTATAAAGCAGGCAAGCTTGATCCAATTGCTTATAATGAATTTGTCTTTGAGTTTCTTACTCAACACGATAATGATTATTTAACTGAGTTACATCAGTTATTTATGCAAAAAGTGATCCGTCCACAAATGCGTCCAGCTGGTTTTGCCGCGATTCAAAAACATAAAGATTTAGGCCATGCGTTGGTTGGTATTACTGCAACCTCGGATTTTATTACTGCACCTATTTTCCGTGAATTTGGTATCAGCGAAATTATTGCCACCAATGCTGAAACAAAAGATGGGAAGTACACGGGCAAAGTGACCAATATTCCATGTTACCAAAAAGGTAAATTGGCACGTTTGGATCAATGGCTTGATGGTCGTACTGTCACTGAATCATGGGCTTATTCAGATTCTATTAATGACCGTTTTTTATTGGAATATGCTGACCATGCGATTGCGGTAAATCCTGATGATCGTCTTGAGCATCTCGCAAAAGAACAGGGTTGGGATATCCAAGATTGGTCGATTTGAGCTGGGCTGATTATTGTGATTTAAAGCAGTGTTGATCACTGCTTTTTATGGCTTGATTGTTCTGTCAAAAAATGAGAAGTTTTGTAAATATTTTTATAAATGAAGATTTTGTACTTCATTTATAGTGTAAAAATGCTATGTTGATTTGAGCACTTTTAAAACTGACGGAGATTATATAATGAGCCAGACACGTCCAAGAATGACCAATTTATTTGAACAACTCGGCTTGGATTCTAGCGAAGAAGCAATTCAAAGTTTTATTGAAAATCACCAGTTGGATGCAGATACTCTAATTACAGACGCATCTTATTGGAGTGAGGGACAACGTCAGTTTCTTGCTGAAAAAATTAAATCTGATGGTGAATGGGCATTAGTGGTTGATCAGTTAAACGAGTCTCTACATGAAGACTCGGTAAAGTAAAAAATTGTGCAATGAAGATTTTATAAGGGAATGAGGGGAAAGATAACTACGATCATTCCTGTGTAATATAAAAACCCCTTATCTTGAGTAACAAAATAAGGGGTTTTTATTGCAGAGATTATTTCATCATCTCAATCAATTCCTGTACAGCTCTAGACTGTGTACGTCCAGGATGCCAGACCATACCCAATTGGCGATTCATTTCAAAACGAATATCAAGTTGTTGTAAGTCTTGATTTAACAAAGTTTTAGGTAGAACAGACCAGCCTAAACCAATGGAAACCAACATACGAATAGATTCAAGCGGATTATTGCTCATGGTAATTTTTGGCTTTAAACCCTTCTTTTCAAATTCTGCCAAGGTAATTTGACTGGTATAAGTCTGTGCTGCTGGTAATAAGCTTGGGTATTCGATCAGATCTTCAAGTTTAAGGTTCTTTTTTTGTGCCAAAGGATGAAAGGGTGCAACCACGAATACCAAAGGATCATTCCAAATCGTGATATAACGCAAACGCTCATCACCTTGTGGCGGAAGAGTTAAAAATGCCAGTTCTAAATCCCCAGCAAGCACTTGTTCATGCGCTTGTTCAGAGTCCACAAAATGTACATCTAGTTTGACTTCAGGAAAGTGCTGTACATATTTTTTTAAATGCTGTGGTAAATGGTGTAAGCCAATATGGTGACTGGTGCCAATCTTGAGTTTTCCTCGAACTTCACCTTGCTCATGACTCAGGGTATGGTGAATATCTCCCAATTCATTTAACCAGTTTTTTACTTTAGGTAATAATGAATGCGCTGCATGTGTGGCTTGAACACCACGACCTGCGGACTCAAAAAGTTTGACGCCGAAATATTCTTCTAAGCTATGTATGCGTTTGGTGACAGCTGGCTGAGTAATAAACAGATGTTCTGCTGCCATAGAAATCGAACCTGTTTCCATAACTTTGACAAAGGCTTCAAAAGCAGCGAGATTCATAATATTTCCATCCATAAAGAATTTTTATGCGTAATTCATTATTTAGAAAATTTAAGAATTAATCAAAGTAATTTTCAAATTTTTTTATTTTTAGCAAAGTGATTGGTTCTATTCGTGCTTTGGAAAAATTTTAATACAACTTTTTACTATACAATTTAAGCAAAGCTCATTTATAGTCAGCGCATAAAAACAACAAAAGGAAAGCTATTTGAATCAATCAACAGACACCACTATTCACTATTTTCAACAACATACTAGAAATACCTTCTCTAAAACTTGGCTTCGATTTTTTACCACAATATTGATATTTTCTGCTTTAGGTTTAATCTTTTTATATTTTTTTAATATCTATTTCCCCAGCATTATCATCGCTATTCTCAGTATAATTTGGTTGAAGCTTCGGTTAAATCGCCTAAGAAAAATGCAAGATTTGGAGAGTTTTAAATTTCCAAATCGTATTTGGCTTGCTTTTAAACAAAGACATCCAAACATTCGACAATCTTCTTATCCATTGATTGAAGAAGGTTTTAAAGACTATTTAGCACTTCATTTGTGGCGTAGGGGAGCTTATGCAATGCCTTCACACTCAGTGGACGCGCTATGGCATATATTGATTGAAGAATTTGATGACTTTTATCAGTCCATGAGCCAACGTTTTTTAGGCTATGAATTGATTCATAAACCACATGATTTACAAGCAACTGAATCACAGCGAGCTGCTCAAAGACAGCAATTGCTCAATACTTGGCAGGGGGCATGTGCTTTACATGGATTGAATCCACAAAACACGCAGGTCTTACCGCGAATTTTTCAGGTTGATGCCCATGTTCGATGGGAGCGGGGTTTAATTTTTAGCTTACCATTTATGATGACAATGTATAGCCAAATGATGAGTTCAACTTCAGATTTTCCACAGGCTTCTGCAACATCGTCATGTTCTTCTAGCTCATGCTCAGGATCAAGTTCATCCAGTGATTCGAGCCATTCACATAGTACAAGTGCTGATTCATCTTCCTCTTGTAGTAGTTGTAGCAGCTGTGGAGGAGGCGGTGGTGATTAACACCTCCAGCCACAGAAAATACATATGATTTAGACTTTAATTTCAGTGCTTTGTGCTGCCTTTTGGTCTCGTTTATTCCAAGCCTTTTCATGGAAAAAGAATGCAAATGCTTGTACAGTCGGTTCAAGTAAACTTAATGTCACGGCCATCCAAAAATTACCAGTCACCGCATAAGCAACCAGCATTGCCACTGTGATATGCATGATGTAATAGCTTAAGGTTTTTTTGAAAACACGTTGATTGCTTTGTAGGAAATTTTGGATACTCGCCATGAGAATCACCACTTATTTAATTCAATAGTTAAATAATAATCATTATCAATTGTAATGTAAAAAGGTTTTTTTGATTAAAGTTGATTGGATAAAGCGATATTTTATTCTTTATACCTTGCATCATGATTGTTGATATAGAATTTATTGACTTCTTTTTAAATAACGGATTTGCTTAATTTATGGTTTAGGACGTACATTTATTTGTCTAAGCTATATTTTTTATTGATGATTAAGCCAAGTGCTTTTAAAGTCATTGAAAATATGTCATTGATTTAAATACTGTATAAAGGTGATTTTAGGAGCATTTATTTGGATAAAATCAATTCCAAAAAGTTTTTAAATTAATAAAAATGATAAATTAGATTTATGTAAAAACGTGGTTATAATTGAGTGAATGAAAGAATTACCCAGTCCAGTGGAGCATTTCGACATGGCAGGCGAAAACCAAAAAGCAAAAACAGAATCAGTAAAAACTTTGTATGACAAATTGTGGGATGACCATCTTGTAACACAACGTGATGATGGCTCAGCATTACTTTATATCGACCGTCATTTATTGCATGAAGTGACTTCTCCACAAGCATTCGAAGGCTTACAACTTGCTGGGCGTAAACCTTGGCGTTTAAGTGCTAACGTTGCAACACCTGACCATAATGTTCCCACATCAACCAAAGAGCGTTCAGAAGGAATTGCTGGGATTGAAGATGATACTTCTCGTATCCAAGTTCAGACCTTAGATGATAACTGTAAAACCTTTAATGTGGTGCAGTTTGACATTAACGATGTGCGTCAAGGTATTGCACATGTCGTTGGACCAGAACAAGGTTTAACTTTACCGGGTATGACGGTGGTATGTGGTGACTCGCATACAGCGACACATGGCGCATTCGGCTGTTTGGCACACGGGATCGGAACGTCAGAAGTTGAACATGTATTGGCAACACAATGCTTAGTACAGAAGAAAATGAAAAACATGTTGGTGCGTGTTGACGGAACATTAGGTCAAGGCGTTACCCCAAAAGATGTGGTTTTGGCCATTATTGGTAAAATAGGAACGGCTGGCGGTACTGGGCATGCGATTGAATTTGGTGGTCAGGTATTCCGTGATATGTCGATTGAAGGGCGTATGACCGTGTGCAATATGGCAATCGAAGGCGGTGCGCGTGTTGGTATGGTTGCTGTCGATGACAAAACAATTGAATATGTTAAAGATCGTCCTTACGCACCAACAGGTCAACAGTGGGATGCGGCAGTCGCGTATTGGAATACTTTACATTCTGATGAAGATGCACATTTTGATACGATCGTGGTTTTAAATGGTGAAGAAATTGAACCACAAGTGTCTTGGGGCACTTCTCCTGAGATGGTGATTCCTGTTTCTCAAGCAGTTCCAACTTTGGAACAGGCCAAAGATGATGTGCAGCGTAATGACTGGACCCGTGCGTATCAATATATGGGTTTAAATGCAGGTCAGGCATTGGCTGATATTCAATTAGACCGTGTATTCATTGGTTCTTGCACCAACTCACGTATTGAAGATATTCGTGCTGCTGCAGAAGTGGCAAAAGGTAAAAAAGTAGCGTCTAGTATTAAACAGGCCATGGTTGTTCCAGGCTCTGGTTTGGTGAAACAACAAGCAGAAGCGGAAGGTTTAGATAAAATCTTGATCGAAGCTGGTTTTGAGTGGCGTGAGCCAGGTTGTTCAATGTGTTTGGCGATGAATGCTGATAAGTTACAACCGGGTGAACATTGTGCATCGACTTCAAATCGTAACTTTGAGGGTCGTCAGGGCAATGGTGGACGTACTCACCTTGTCAGTCCAGCAATGGCAGCTGCGGCAGCAATTGCAGGTCACTTTGTTGATGTACGTTCATTCTAATCAGGCTTAAGGAGCAAAGACATGAAAGCTTATACCGTTGAACAGGGTATTGTTGCACCCTTAGACCGTGCCAATGTAGATACCGACTTAATCATTCCAAAACAGTTTTTAAAATCAATTAAACGCACCGGTTTTGGTGATAACTTATTTGATGAATTACGTTATTTAGATGAAGGTTATCCGGGGCAAGACAATTCTAAACGTCCGAAGAATCCTGATTTTATTTTGAATCAGCCACGTTACCAAGCGGCATCTGTATTAATTTCTCGTGCCAATTTTGGTTGCGGTTCGAGTCGTGAACATGCGCCTTGGGCATTGGAAGAGTATGGTTTTCGTACTGTGATTGCACCAAGCTACGCAGATATCTTTTTCAATAACAGTTTTAAAAATGGCATGTTGCCAGTGATTTTGCCTGAATCTGTTGTGGATCAACTATTTAAAGAATGTGCTGCTCAGGAAGGCTATCAATTAACCATTGATTTAGAAGCTCAAGAAGTGCGTACACCAAGTGGTGAAGCTTTTAAATTTGAAGTCGATCCATTTCGTAAACACTGTTTATTGAATGGCTTGGATGATATTGGTTTGACTTTACAGGCTGCGGATGAAATTCGTGCTTATGAAGAAAAAACCAAACAATCACGCCCTTGGGTATTTGCTGAAATTCAAGGTTAATTTTCAGCGAACATTTTACACATAGCGTGAATGCCTAACTCTTGCTAACATGCGAGTATAACAAAATGAATGTTGACTCAGTGAAGTGAGGGTTGGGGTTGAGCAATGACTAAGTTTTTGAGTTGCAGTGTTTTAATCGGTTTAACAAGCTTTATGCTTAGTGCATGTCAATCCACTCAAATGGTTGATTTAATGCGTATCAAGCAAGCTGAAAATAAACATGTCAGCCAAAATTCGGTTTCTGTCTATTGTTCAGGTGCAGAGCATTGTGAATTTGCGCGCTTAAATGATGTGATTATCATGGATGAACGTGCACAACGTGCCAATCGTAGCGCCATTCAAAAGGGTTATCTCAAATTAACGGGTGAGCCTTTAGATCAAAATGGTGTTTATTTAACGATTCCACCTCAGCAATATGAGATGGTGATTCGATTCTATCCAATCACTAAACAGCATGCTGAAGTTTTCCATGTTATTCATGATTTTAAACCAAATCAAAAATACACATTTAAGATGTATCGCTTAAGGTCACAGGGTTCAGGAAGTTTACTGAATGTTTCTTCACCGACACCGCTATGTGTCGATATGATTCAAGAAAAACGGACAATTCGCCGTTTTTGTCGCCCGCATAATGCGGTGACTGGCGTGAGCGAATTTGTTGAACAGAAGATTTAATCTCACATCAGTATAGATACTGAAAAATAAATGGAACTACAAATGTCTAAACAAATTTTGATTTTGGCAGGTGATGGTATCGGTCCTGAGATCGTTGCTGCTGCTGAAAAAGTACTGACACGTGTCAATGATAAATTTAATTTAGGTTTAACATGGGAACAGGGTTTGTTAGGGGGGGCAGCAATTGATGCACATGGCGAACCTTACCCTGCTGTGACAGCAGAACAAGCGAAAAAAGCGGATGCAATTTTACTGGGTGCTGTAGGCGGTCCAAAATGGGATAACATTGAACGTTCAATTCGCCCAGAACGTGGTTTATTGAAAATTCGTAGTGAATTAAATCTATTTGCTAACTTACGCCCTGCAATCCTTTATCCGCAATTGGCGGATGCGTCTAGTCTTAAACCAGAGATTGTTTCGGGGTTAGATATCCTTATTGTTCGTGAACTGACGGGTGGCATCTACTTTGGTCAACCACGCGGTATTCGTGAACTCGAAAATGGTGAGAAGCAAGGTTATAACACTGACGTTTATTCAGAGTCTGAAATTAAACGTATCGCAAAAGTTGCTTTTGAAATGGCAAACTTACGCGGTGGTAAAGTTTGTTCAGTGGATAAAGCCAACGTGCTTGAAGTGACTGAGCTTTGGAAGCAGACAGTGACTGCACTTAAAGAACAACAATATCCAAATATTCAACTTTCACATATGTATGTCGATAATGCAGCAATGCAATTGGTTCGTGCGCCAAAACAGTTTGATGTGATTGTGACAGGGAACTTGTTTGGTGACATTCTTTCCGATGAAGCAGCAATGCTAACTGGCTCTATTGGTATGCTTCCATCTGCTTCTTTAGATGAGAATGGCAAAGGTATGTATGAACCTTGTCATGGTTCTGCCCCTGACATTGCTGGCCAAAACGTTGCTAATCCACTTGCCACCATTCTTTCTGTGGCAATGATGCTACGCTACACCTTCCGTGAAGAAGTGGCTGCAAAAGCCATTGAGGATGCTGTAGGGCAAGTTTTAGACCAAGGCTTGCGTACTGGCGATATTATGTCTGATGGTATGCGTAAAGTTGGTACGGCTGAAATGGGCGAGGCTGTCGTTGCGGCGATTGCATAAGCACTTGTTTTAGATACTTACTCATAAAAAACACAGCTTAAGCTGTGTTTTTTATTGTTAAATTTTAGCTTCTGATAAGTTTTGATAAAAGTCTATCCATATTCTCGTCATTATACCGATGGGTATTAGATTCACTTTAAAACAGCTAACAGGCTCGATCTAAATACTCAACAGATTCAGCAACACCATCTTTTAATTGAAAAGTGACTTTACAATTAAAATTAATGTCATAGCTTGGCGTGCCTGTCGTATCATAACGAATCACTGGCAGACCCATTGCATTAGGGCCTACAGTCGCATTGCCTCCTGCCATGGGGATATTGATTGGTCTAAGGATGGTATAGCTTAAGGTGCTATTACTGGTTTGGATTTTATCGCTTACCTGATACCCCATTGCCTTAAAATTTAAATTGCTTTGAATTTCAGTACTGGTTTTACTAATGAATTGCTGTAAATATTGATCTAAATTTGCTGGTCGGGTGTTTAAGCTTTTACATCCAACAAGTGCAATAGATGCCAATAAAAACATACATACATGTATTTTCATAAGCTTCACCTGATCCTTAGTTAACTTAGTTTAGAAATGATCTCTGTTTAGTATAATAAATATACACACATATGTATCTAGATCGGTTGCAGGGCAAACCAAGTGGTATAGATTTTACTAAAAAGAGTCAAACAGACAGAACTGGTGAAGCTGTGAAAAGATCAGTTGTATTAAAATTTAGAACAAATTAGTGCTATCAACTTTGAAGTAAATGGATTACAAGTGATAAATAGGTATATGAAACAGATTTTAATGTGTCAGATGTATAGTTGCCAGACGATAAAAGATCGTAAGCAGGAAGGTAAATCTTGTGGATAATGAAAAAGCCACCTAAAAGTGGCTTTTGCTTACACTAAAACTTAGCGTGCACGATATGTAATACGACCTTTTGTTAAGTCATATGGTGTCATTTCAACTTTTACATTATCGCCTGTTAAAATACGAATATAGTGTTTACGCATTTTACCAGAAATGTGAGCAATCACTTCGTGACCGTTTTCTAAACGCACACGGAACATAGTATTAGGAAGCGTTTCGGTGACAACGCCTTCGAACTCGATAAGTTCCTCTTTATTGGCCATAGCCTACCTGATGATCAAATTGGAAAGGCGCAAATTATAGGCAATTTTTTGCAGAAAGACAAGAATATTCGGTATTACAAGGCGGTAGATGACTTGAAAATAAGCGAACATATTGTTAAACAATTTCTACAAAAAAAAGCGGATAAATATTGTCAGTTTGGTCAATCGACTGTAATCTAAATTAAATGTTTTAAGTATAAATGAATAACATACAAGGAAGGGCACTGCGTGAGTCAGCTAACTGATGCTTCGGTTGTTTTACGATTAGGCTATCAAGCGATCCGTCGTGCAGGATTGCCGACAGAAGAAATATTATCAAAGGCTGGGGTAGCATTGGGTCAGGTTGACCAAAATGCTCGAACACCGTTGAATGCACAATTTGCATTTTGGGTCGCTGCGGAGGAAGTCAGTAATGATCCAGATATTGGTTTACATCTCGGAGAGCACTTGCCGCTGTATCGTGGGCAAGTCATCGAACACCTGTTTATTTCAAGTGAAAATTTTGGCGAAGGCTTAAAGCGTGCTTTGGCTTATCAGCGTTTAATTAGCGATGCATTTCATGCCAAATTGATCATTGATGATGACGGGCGTTGTTATTTAACCAATGGTGAACAGCCTTGGGGTGAGAACATCGTCAATCGTCATTTTTCAGAATGTGCTATTTCAGGGATTTTACGCTTCTTTAAATTTATCACTGAAGGACGATTTGAACCGATTTACATCGATTTTAATTTTGCCAATGGCGCTTCTGATGGTGAGTATTATCGTGTTTATGGTTGTCCTGTCAGTTTAGGGCAAAAAGAGACACGTCTTTATTTTGATCCTTCCATTTTAGAATATCCATTGTGGCAAGCGGAGCCCGAGTTATTGCAATTGCATGAACAACTTGCAATTGAAAAACTGCAAGAGCTTGCACGTTATGATTTGGTGGGTGAAGTACGCCGTGCCATAGGCTCCACTTTGGAAAGTGGTGAAACAACCCTTGAAACTGTTGCTGCACAACTCAGCATTACCCCACGTCGTTTACGTACACAGCTTTCGGAAGCCAATACCAGTTTTCAGCAAATTCTTTCTGATTATCGTTGTCGCTTAGCCAAGAAACTGTTGGCCAATACCACCGAAAGTGTTGAGCGTATTGTTTATTTGACTGGATTCTCTGAGCCAAGTACTTTTTACCGCGCATTTAAACGTTGGACCAATGAAACGCCTGTGGAATATAGAAAGCGTAAACAGCGTTAGTGGTTAAATTTAGATAATAAGACTAAAAACTTCGAATTGTAAAATTCGAAGTTTTTTATTACGTTGTATGATTAATATATTAAAAATCCAATCATAAATAGAGAAAGCCAATGAATGAACAATTACAAAGAATTCAGCAAAAATTAGAGAAGTTGAAAGCGCTAGATATACATTGCACTTTATTTGGTGCAAATCGCCATCAATATCGTTTAAATCCCCGTTTATCATTAGATGTGATTGAACAATTTGAACGTAGCCATCAAATTCAATTACCCAAAGATTATGTTGCTTTTTTGACTCAGCTTGGAAATGGTGGTGCTGGACCATATTATGGAATAGAGTCTTTTGAAAAGGTGCTTTTTAAAGATTTGGATTATCCAAATAAAGATAATTTGCTTCATCCCAATTTAGCATTTCCACATACACAGCCTTGGAATGAATTTTTTGAGCCTACATGTGATGAGGAGGATGAGGAAGAATACGAACGGCAATATTCTGAATTTCATCAACATCAAATGAATGGTGTACTCGCAATTTGTAATTATGGTTGTGGGGTGAGTCTAAATCTCGTTGTGAATGGTGCAGAATATGGTCATATTTGGACAGATGATCGAGCCAATGATGGTGGGATTTATCCATCGCATGAGTTCGGTAATACGGATAGAATACCTTTTTTAGATTGGTATGAATTATGGTTGGATCAATCTCTTGAAGAAATTGCAGAAAAAATTCATCAAGAAAATACGGGTAAAAACCAGCAAAATAATTCTGAATTGAAGCAAAATCAACAAGAAACTCCTCAGCAACAATTCACTCAAGCAGAGACTCAGCCTCGAAAAGCGTGGTGGAAATTCTGGTAAGTGAAAAAATCCTTCTATTGAGAAGGATTTTTTATATGTAGCCGCAAAAATTATTCAGGCATATTTAACCAATGTGGCCCTAACGGTGGTTGAGGCAATTCAAATTGTTCTGGGTAATCTGCATGAATAAAATAAAGCCCATCTGGTGGTGCAGTGATTCCTGCCGCTTTACGATCTTGTGCCGCAAAAATTTCATCAATATGATCCACTTCATATAGACCTTGGCCAATCTCAAGTAAGCAGCCCATGATGTTACGTACCATGTGGTGTAAGAAGCCATCTGCCTGAATATCGAGAACTAGATAGTTGCCATGACGAATTAAGCGACAATGTTTGACATGACGTACAGGCTGATTGGACTGACATGCAGCAGCGCGGAAGCTTTCAAAATTATGCGTGCCTTGAAATTTTTGCGCCGCTTCAATCATTTTATCCACATCGAGTGGATAATAGGCATGTGTTACTTGTTTATGTAACAAGGCAGGGCGGTTTGCTGATTGATAGACCACATAACGATAACGACGAGCTTTTGCCTTAAAGCGTGCATGGAAATCGTTATCCATTTCTTTAATCCATTGGATTGAAATGTCTTTGGGTAATTGACTATTTGAACCCATTAACCAACCACGTATAGGGCGAATCGCATTGGTGTCGAAGTGGGCCACCATATTGGTCGCATGGACACCCGCGTCAGTACGACCCGCACCATGTAAAATAATAGGCTCGTCGGCAATTTTACTGAGCACCTTTTCCATGGTTTCCTGAATACTACGTACGCCAGGCTGTTGAGTTTGCCAACCTTTATATCGCATGCCACAAAACTCAATACCAATTGCAAAACGTTGCATAAATACCTCTATTCAGGATGATCATACCAATGGTCATGCCATTGTTCCGAAGAGGGGTATTGTAAATAAATTTTAACAATTTTGGCATAAAGATCTGCTTGGCTCAGTGCATCACTGACCAAAATTTTTGAATCTTTGATCCATTGGCTAATCGCATAGCGTTGATCCATGCCGCCTAGAGGCACTTGAGTCGATAAAATGATTTGGCAGCCATTTTCCTGCAAGCTTTTAATTTTTTGGATAATGCCCGCATTTACGGCTAAATTACCTACCCCATAAGCTTGAATGATCAAGAAATGCGGAGCATGTTTGGAGAAAATTTCCAGATTATGTTCAAACTGTAATATTTCAGTCGGCACCATCATCCAATTGACGATATTGAGCGATTTGGCTTTTTCGATATGTGAAAGTTGTACCTGAATGACGGAATGATCTACCGCTATTTGTTGTTCGGCTTTGAGTCCTTTAAACGCATCTAAAGCAGTGCTATGAGCTTTTAATGTGGTTCTTGCATGAATCACTTGATGGTAGAAAGCCAAATACACGCCTACAGGAAGTCGAGTGACGGCATCGAGTGCGGTATTTAAATTATCCAGCGCATCGGTGAATTCTCGAGTATTGTCCCCTTGAATATTGAGCAGTGGATATTGGCTTCCAGTAAGGACGACATGACAGGACTCAGCTAAAAAGCGTGATAAGGTCGCCGCAGCATAACTGAGCGTATCTGTACCATGAATAATGACAAAGTGTTGGAAATTTTGGAGTTGTAGGCTTTGTATTTGTTGAATCAGCATAAGCCAGTCAATGGCTGTACATGCACTACTGTCTTTGATACTGGGCGCCTTAAAGCACTCAATTTTAAACTGAGGTGCTAAGACCTTTTTGAGTTGTGGAATAAACTCAGCATCAGGCATCGGCGCTAAAGGCTCGCCAATACAGCCAAAAGTTCCACCCATGTAAATTAAAGCAATTTTTTTGTTCATAATAAAAAAGCAGCCATTCATGACTGCTTTATCTTAAGACGAATAGATTTAAGAAGCTATTTGATTGAGTAAATTTTGTGATTGTTGGCGTTGTTCAGCGGTATACGCTGCTTCATTTTGTGAGAGTAGCTCACGAACGGAAGCATATGCACCCAAATTTAGATATTGTTGAGCAAGGTCTAAATTTAATTGAATTTCATTTACTTGAGCCAGCTCAGGGAATGAATGGAGTAATGGGTCATTTGCATCTATGGCCAGACTGGTTTCAGCTTCACTAGGCGTTTCAAGGCCAAGTGTTACTGTGCTATGCACTTGCTCAACTGTTTCAGGTTTTGGATCTAGATCAAAACTAAAAGTGGGCTGTGTCTCTGGTTCAGTAGGCGTGAGTTTAAATTCAAAATCACGTACTGGTGTGCTTTCTTCAGTAGCTACTGGTGTAATCGGTTCAGCAAAATCAAGTTTGAATTCTGGTGCGATTTCAACCTCTGCTGCTTTTTCAACTGGAACTGCTGTAGGTTCATTTGCTGTAAACGTGAATTCTAACGGCTTAACAGTTTCAGTTTTAATTTCTGGGGCAGGAGGAACTACTTCAAAAGAAAGCTCAGGTGTTGTTGTTGGCGCTTTTTCAGGTGCAGGATCTAAATTAAATTCTAACGGCTGAACAGGTTGTTGCGGTGTCTCAACTTTCTGCTCAACAAGCGTTGCATGATCGAATTCTAGCGCATCGACTTGTGCCAGATTTTGCGTTTCGGTTTTAGATACAGCGGGTTGTGAAATTGTTTCTGTATTTCCAATCAAGGCATCAAAGGCAGCTGTATTTTTGCTTTCTGGCACGACAGGGCTTGATGGCTCAAAAGCAATCGATTCAACTGGGTGATCAGCTTGATTGGCTTTTCGTCGTTCTTCGGCTTGAATGACGATTTCGTCTAAGCCCAATGAACGAATATGATTAATCAACTGATTCACTGCAAATTCATCTTTTTGTGCCAGATGCACATCTAAAAGATAAAGATAAAGTTCATGTTGAGCATTGTCTTGGTTTAAAACTTGATTGATTTTTGCTTCAGCAGAAAAATAGTTTTTCTCAGCAATCAGCTTTTCAATATTGCTTTTTAATTCAGGGCTTAATGGTTTTGTTGCTTGTTTAACAATAACTTCATCTTCAACAACAGTGGTCTGTTGTTTTTTTGAGGTACGCGCAGTACGTGCAACATTTTTCTTTGAAGTCTTTTTATTGTTACTTTTTTTGTTATTGGTACTGGCACTCTCTTTATTGGCATCCTCTCGTTTTTTGAGCACGATCGCCACGACCAAGAGTAGAACAAATGGAATCACATACAACAACATTTTATTTCCCCTTCATTGAGCACAATGAATCAATATTTTGAATATCCTAACTATTTGGTTTTTTTGCATTCTGCTGTTGTAATTGCTGTTGCAATTGAGCGAGCTGAGCATTTAATAATTGAATTCGCTGATTCTTTTGTTGTAAACCTGCTGCAAGTTGGTTCACATTCTTCTGTAATTTAACCGTTTTTTCACGAGATGTCATAACTTTTGTAGATAATTCAGTAGTGGTCTGATTCAACTGTGTATTTTGCTTTCCTTGACTCTGAGCAGCGGGTTGTTCATTGTCTGCGACTAAACTCATTTCTGCTTGATCTAAGCGATATTTGGCAGAACCCGATTGCTTTTTGGCAATTTCAGGTGCAGCCGTTGCAACTTTATTTTTGCTTTGTGGTATTTGACGATAGCTGGCTGCTAGATTGAGTGCAGCACCACGACGAATACGGTTTACATCACCTTGAATAAACGCATTGGCATTATTTGCTTTAATTTGTCGCATCACTTCTGGAACGCTTTGATTGGTTTCTGCTGCAATCCGAGATGCAATTTTCCACAGTGATTCATTGGCCTGAACAATATGTTTAGGTTGTTTATCTAATGCTTTATTGGCTTTTTGCTGTTTAAGCACTTTTTGTGACTCTGCTTTCGATTTCTCTACACGAGACTCATTCGATTTTGCTTGCTTGGTCTCAGCTTTGGAATCTTTTGGCTTTTGTGATTCTGCTTTTTGCTCGTCTAATTTAGCGGGTGGGGTCTGAGCTTTTGCAGATTGCACTGGTGCTTTTTCGGCTGGTGGCTGAGGCACTTGTTGTACAGTTACCGCCGTTGTTTGTGGCGTATTCTGAGCACTGCTTTGATGATTGCTTTGAAGATGGTTAGGAGTATTGGTTGTAGCTGCAGGTGGTGTGGTTGTCGCAACTGTAGTTGTTTTTTGTTCTGTTTTGAGTGCTGGTGGTGCAATCACATTAATTGCTAAAGTACCAGCTGAATCAGTTGTCGTCGTTGCTTTGGTCGCCATAGCTGGTGGAGTTACGACTTCTGGCGTTGTCACGTGGTATTGCGTGCTGGTTGGTAAATTTAATGCAATATCTTTTTCGCTGACGATGATTTGAGGTGTCAGAGGCTTTTCTTTGACTAAGGCATTGCTCATTGGAGCAGGGACGTTGCTACGCCCACGAGTCAATGGGGCTTTGACTTGCTGAATATGGGTCGCACTCCCTTCTTTGACTTTTAATAATATATTTAATTCAGATTCAACAATCGGACGAGAAGAGGTAATCACAATCACCCCAGTGCCATCTCCTGAACGACGAGTATAAAAATTTAAATGCCCAGGTGCTTGCGCGGAAATACCAATATTTTGAATATCATCTGCATCGGCTAATCCGACTTCTATTTTTTCATTTGGATTTGCATTACTAAACTTCATTTCAGCATAAAGCAGATCACCAGACCCTGACTGAACTTGGATCGGGTCTATTGTAATCGCACTCACCGCTTGCGACGTCATGATGGCTAAAATGGCAATTTTTAATTTGTTATATACAGTCATCTCTATCCATTGCTCTGACAAAGTTCAAGGCATCCCCATAATACAATATTAGCTGTAGTCTATATGTAAAATATTAACATTAGAGTTACATAAACATAGTTACATAAAAAAGCCGATCAAGATAGATCGGCTTTTTCATTGTTTATGAGTTTTTTGTGACTTTAAGCATTTTTATAGTCGATTAAGATACGTAACATACGACGTAAAGGCTCAGCAGCACCCCAAAGTAATTGGTCACCTACAGTGAATGCGCCTAAATATTCTTTACCCATATTTAATTTACGTAAACGACCTACTGGCACAGATAGAGTTCCTGTTACAGCGACTGGAGTAAGATCCGTCATTGACGCATCGCGTGTATTTGGAACCACTTTTGCCCATTGGTTAGACTGACGAATCATGTCCTCAATCTCATCAAGCGGAACATCTTTTTTCAATTTCAATGTTAAGGCTTGAGAATGACAACGCATTGCACCAATACGTACACAGTGACCATCAATTGGAACAATCTGAGCATTACCTAAGATCTTGTTGGTTTCAACTTGACCTTTCCACTCTTCTTTAGATTGACCGCTTTCAAGTTGCTTATCAATATAAGGGATCAACGAGCCCGCTAAAGGCACACCGAAGTTTGCTTTCGGGAAAGCTTCGCCACGTTGTAATTCGGCAATTCGGCTGTCGATGTCTAAAATCGCAGAACGTGGATCATCTAACAAGTCTTGAGTATTGTTATATAAATACCCCATACCTGTGATCAGCTCACGCATGTTTTGCGCGCCAGCGCCCGAAGCGGCTTGATAAGTCATCGCCGTCATCCATTCCACCAAATTGTGTTGGAACAGTGAACCCATGCCCATCAACATCAAAGAAACCGTACAGTTACCACCAACAAATGTTTTAATACCATTGACCAAACCGTCTTTGATAACATTTAAGTTGACTGGGTCGAGTACAATAATTGCTTCATCATCCATACGTAATGTAGAAGCTGCATCGATCCAATAGCCTTTCCAACCTTCAGCTTTTAGCTGAGGAAAGACTTCTGATGTATAGTCGCCACCTTGACAGGTAATAATGACATCCATTTGCTTCAGACTGGTAATGTCCGTCGCTTCCATAAGTGCTGGAGCAGTTTTACCACCAAAAGCAGGCGATTCACCACCTGCGTTACTGGTAGAGAAATAGAATGGCTCAAAATGAGCAAAATCATTCTCTTCAACCATACGTTGCATAAGGACAGAACCAACCATCCCGCGCCAACCGACCAGACCTACTTTCATGTCACTTTGCCTCGGTGCGTTAAAAAATAAAAGGGGGTTTGAGTGTATCAAAAGAGTGTGTAACTGCAATAGCATACACAATGAAAACACAACTATATTGTGCAATATATCTTGTTTATGATACATGCAAAATTGATATTAATTTATGAATCATTCAAAAATTAAGAATATAAGAGTGACAAAATATGATCTGGATAGAAGTACTTGCTTTGATTGTGATTTGGCTAAGTTTCTGGTCACTGATTCCCCGTGATGAATGGTGGTTTAGAGGTGCTGATTTTCCACGCTTGCAGATATTATTTGTTGGTCTGATTGCCTTGGTCTTGATGTTGTTTTGGACAGCGCCGTGGGACTTGGCTCGTGAAGTGATTTTATTTTTATTGATAGCTGCCGTAGCTTTTCAATTAAAGATGGTTTTGCCTTATACCTTCATTTGGAAGAAACAAGTCAAACAGGTGACCAAAGATCAGCTTAATCCTGATCAGCAAATTTCAGTGATTGTGTCGAATGTGCTGACACCGAACGATCAGTATCACTTATTGCTTGAGCAAATTGAACAGCACCAGCCAGATATTGTTTTGACACTTGAAACTGATCAAACTTGGCAAAATGAATTGGCTCAAGTTGAAAAAGATTATCCTTATCGTGTGGCTATACCTTTAGACAATCTCTATGGGATGCATTTGTATAGCAAACTCAAGTTGGTCGATACAGAGGTTAAATTCATTCTCAGTGATGAAATTCCGTCTATTCATACCACGGTGATTTTACCATCTGGGCAAGCGGTGCAACTGTATTGTTTACATCCCAAACCACCAAGTCCAACAGAAGCCAAAGACTCGACTTTACGTGATGCTGAATTGCTTATTGTGGGGGATCAGATCAAAGACTTGGATGAGAGCTGTATTGTTATGGGGGATTTAAACGATGTTGCTTGGTCACGCACAACGCGTTTATTTCAGCGTATCAGTGGTTTGCTTGATCCACGTGTGGGGCGCAGATATATCAACACCTTCCATGCTGACTATAAATTTTTAAGATGGTCTTTGGATCATTTATTTCATAGTACAGATTTTGCTTTAGTACATATGCAGCGGCTGCCTCATGTGGGTTCAGATCATTTTCCGATTTATGTGGTATTACAAACAGGGCGTATTTTTGAGCAAACTCAAGAAGAGTTAGAGCAAACCGATGCAGATGAAAGGGAAGCGCAAGAGGCAATTCAGGAAGGGATTGAAAAAGCAGAGAAAGAGGAGAAGTTGGTGACTGATGAAATTGCACAAAGTTATAAAGCTGGAACCTGATTGTCTGACAATAAAATTAAAAAATGGCTGATTTTTGTAAGCAATTACTTACATGGATTTAGGCCCTAAGCGGATAGCATGCAAAGCATATTCGTTTTAATCTTTACTTATCGACACAGGGAATGAGAACGGAAAATCTCACTAAGGAAGACGAAGTCGATGGAGCAATCATCAAGGATTTGATGTTGGAATGGATAACCAAGAAAATAAGAATAAGATGTGAAAGCACAACCTCATGAACCCGAGTTTTGCAGGATGCAGAACTCGGGTTATGCTTTATTTATGGTATATAATTTAGAATAGACAAGATTGAAAATAAAAAAGAGTGGCTATGTTTCTCGCAAAAGTTCAAGAATTCGCTTCAAGTCTTAAACATTTTACTGGTTTAAGTAGTGATGCTTTATTTATCTATGCAGGTTTAATCATCTATTTTATTGTTGCTGCAATTCATAAAAGACAACTTAAATCAAATTTTGCGATTATCGCCACAGTGGTGCTTGCCTTTGTAATTGAAATCTTTAATGCACGCGCAGATATTTTTGGTAGAGGCTATTGGCGTATTTGGGAAAGTATCCATAGCATAGTCAATATGATTTTTTGGCCTTATGTGATTTGGGCTATGGCACGTTTTCGGGTATGGAAAGGTTAGTTTTTCTACTTAACCCGCTTATGATCCAAATTATTTTTATTTTCCATAATGTTGATTTAAGGCGTCCATTTCAGCAGAAATTTTTTGTTGAAGCGCCATTGAACGTTTACCAAGTTGCTCAAATTCATCGCTGGGTGCATTTGCATCAAAATCTGGGGCTGTTGAAAGCGTATACATTTTCTGACTGGTGATTAAATTATCAATCATTTGTGTGCGTAGACTTTGTACTTCACTGCTTTTTAAATTTAATGCCATGATTTGTTGTTGAGTTTTCACTTGTATATCATTGGCTTTGAGTAAAATATGCTGGCGCTTTTCAGGTTGGAGCGCAGCTGATTGAAGCTCCGCTCTTAATTGAAGTGCTTGCGTATTTGCGTGATTGACGATCTGATTAAGTTGAGCCAAGTCTGTTGTAATCTCTGTTGCGTTGGCTGTACTTAGTTCAGTCGCTTTGCTTTTCCAATTGCCTTGAGTTGTTGCAGTAGACGTAGTTTCTGATGTTTTGTTTTGGGCTGTATCTGCTTTTTGCTCTGAACATGCGATAAACATCAAACTGGAACTGATCAAACATGAAAAAAGAACTTTATTGGTGATATTCATTGTTTTATTTTCCTTAAATTTGAATATATTCCGCTTATTATTGATAAATCTTAATTCGCTTTGTTTAATCAAGAAAGTGGGCATGTGTAACTAGACGCAGTTCGCCATGAACGATGGTATTTAGACGCTAGATGACCAAAATAAAAAAGGAGATATTTTTTATCTCCTGATCGTTAAAACAAAAATACTTAAACTTAATAGATTTTCTCGTAGCCTTTTGGACGTGTTTTAAAGCGACGATGAAACCACATATATTGTGTCGGTGCGATCCGCAGTTGATTTTCAATGATTTTATTGACACGAATCGCATCATCCATTTCATCTTCACTGGGTAATGGATCAACAGCAGGTTCAATAAGCACATGATATTTTGGATCTTTGATATCACCATCACGATAAAAATACAGTGGGATTGCGACTGCTTTTGATATTTTCAATAAACGTCGATGCGCCGTGACTGTTGCAGCGGGCGTACCAAAAAAGGGCGCCATCACCCCTTGTTTTAATCCAAAATCCTGATCTGGACTATACCAAATTGCATCACCCTCTTTAAGATGACGAATCAATCCACGCATATCATCATGATCAATCTGCGCTTTATAAATCGTTGCACGACAACGATAAATCAGCATATCGAGTAAAGGATTATTCTGTGGGCGATACACGACATCGGGTTCAAAAAATTGTGCGCATAAATAACCACCAGCATCAAGCATGGTGCTATGGGTGCCGAGTAGCAGTATGCCTTGACCATTTTGTTTGGCCTGTTGGATATGCTCTAGCCCTTGAATGCTGACACGGTTTTTAAACCATTGTGGTGAATACCATGCATTTAATGTTTCAAAGACCCCGACCATTTGATCAACAAAGACTTGTCTTGAGTTGTCGATGACTTGTTCAGGCGACCATTCTGGAAAGCAGACTTCTAAATTACGCGTTGTTGTTTCACGACGCGATTTTAGTCGGTCAAAGGCAATATTGCCCAACAATGTTGCTAAGCGATACTGAATTGCCCAAGGCAAAATTGCGAGCATCATCAAAAATACAATCGCAATCCAGATTCCCCAATATTTCGGATGTAAAAATGCCCAATAAAATTTTCCAGGCTCGTATTGATGCTTTTTACTCATAGCAGTTTTGTAAATTTTGGGGAAGTTAAAACTGAAAGGAGTGTAGCATGAAGCGGTTTAAAGAAGAAAATTCAAGATGTCATTCACTCTCATCGAGGATAAGCAAGGAAGCATGACGTGAAAATAATTCGGTTAATTCAAGGTGATATTACAGTTCAAAAGGTGGATGCAATTGTGAATGCTGCCAATACCTCGTTACTTGGCGGTGGTGGTGTGGATGGTGCAATTCATCGTAAAGGTGGTTCTGCTGTTTTGGAGGATTGTCAAAAGATCCGAGCCAGACAGGGTGGTTGCGCAATTGGTGAAGCAGTGATTACCACAGCGGGGTTGTTGCCCTGTAATTATGTGATTCATACAGTGGGCCCCACTTGGCAAGATGGACAGCATGCTGAAAATGAACTTCTTGAGAAAGCCTATCTCAATAGCTTAAGACTCGCTGAACAATATCAGCTAAAAACACTGGCATTTCCGAATATTTCAACAGGGATTTATCGTTTTCCCAAATCAGAAGCAGCATTTATCGCCATAAACAGCGTGACTAAGTTTTTAACCCAGACGAACAACTTAGAGGAAGTCAGTTTCGTGTGTTTTGATTTGGAAAATTTTAAAATCTATCGCCAGCATCTTGCTGAGATTGATCAAAAGCAAGTGCATGTTTTAGGTATATAATCGCAGTTATTCACCGACTATTTTAGACAACCTTACGATGAGAGATACCTACTTAGACAGTTGTAAGGCAACACTGATATTTCTAGTGGTTCTCGGGCATTTTCTAGAACGCATGATCGGTTGGAAAGATCCGATTGATCATGTCTTATTAGGTACGATTTATTTTGTACATATGCCTGCTTTTATCTTTATTTCGGGCATGTTGTTTAAAGACAGTAAATGGTTTAAAAATATTTTATTTTTTGTCGCGCTCTATTTACCCTTTCAAATTCTATTTCCTGCATTTGATGTGATCTGGTCAGGTAAATTTCAGCTCAATTGGAATGTGTTTGAACGACCTTATTGGATCTTATGGTATCTGTTGGGCATGATGGTATGGACAACGCTTACCCATTTTTTGATAAAAACAAAATTTGCACTGCTGATTGCACTGATTCTTGCTTTATGTGTCGGCTTAAGCCCATGGAACAATTACCAATACTCTATCGGAAGAATTTTTAGCTTTTTTCCATTTTTTATTGTGGGTGCACTTTATGGCAAAACCATTGTCGAGAAAATTCAGCAATTTAAATTCACTCAAATTTTAGCTGGATTCATCGTGGTGGGTATTGCAAGCTTGGTATATTTCACCCAAATCAACCCATTTTGGTTATATGGCAGTTTAAGTTATCAGCAACTTAAGGTAAGTATGTGGGATGGTACGTGGATCAGAATAGGCTGTTTATTGATGTCGAGTTTGGGCATTTTCGCGATGTTTGCATGGACAAAATTATTAAATATTGGCTGTGTGCAACTTGGAAAAAACACCTTGGCGGTGTATTTGCTACATGGTTTTGTGGTGATGTTGATTGCACGTTATTGGCAACTGGATTTTCATATTTTTGTGGAAATTGGGATTTGTATTGGTTTATCTGTATTGACTTGCTGGATGTTACAACAGCAATTTTTTGATATTTTATTAAGAAAATTATCTTTATGGTTAATCAAACCTGTTGAAAAATTCGGTTTAAAGTAGCGAATGGATTTGAAGCGATCCAGAGCATTCGCTGAAAATTTAAAAGCTACACTGTTGGTGTAGCTTTTAAGCATGAGGATCATAATTTTATAAAGCGACAGTTTTAAAACAACGTTTTAAAGTGGATTATTTGGTTGCTGCTTTACCCTCTACTTTTTTTGCTGTTGCTGATTTTTGTGCAGCGGCATGGTGTTTTTGGCTATGACCAGCTTTATGTTGTTTTTGCATTTGATGGGTTTTAACCGCTTGAGTCGAATGCTGTGCTGGAGTTGCTGCCATTGCAGAACCTGCGAAAATTGCTGTGGTGAATGCTGCAACAAGTAATGATGTAACTTTTTTCATGATCATATTCTCACTAAATAATTCGAGATCTGAACTAGATTCGATAATCATATCTTGGTGGATTTGTATGGAAACATCATGAAGTGCTTGTAGCGAAATTCAGTATAAATGAAATGATCATGGGTAAGATGAGTGGGGAATGGTAAGTGCTTTGATTTTTTAAGTTTTATTTAATTTTAATCAGTAAAGTATTGCCGTCATTTTAACTTGAACTAAGCCATTTAAATAAGTGCGTTTATTTTTAAAAATGAAAGATTCTGTTATGTATCATTTAAAGTATTAGCTAGATGATGAAACTCTGATTACAGACTTAAATTTAGCATTTTGATCTTTTACTGCTACTCCACTATTGAAATGTCCCCCACATGAATAAGACAATCAGAAGAGCAACCATAAAGGACTTAATTGCAATTACCCAATTGATTGCGCCTTTTATTGATGAGTTTGCAATTAATGGCAGTGGGCGACAACTGTTTTCCGTAAGTATGATTTAAAATTTGGCTTTGTGGTGAAAGATGAAACCATTGAAAATCATGGGTTGCGTTATGTTTCAATGTCTTTGAATCTGGTTAATACATAAAGCTGAAAATATGTATTGTATATCTATAAGATGATTGATCTATGTTGTTGGTTTCAATGTCGGCAGGCTCAATAAAAACTCCGCATATTTGCGGAGTTTTTATTTAAAGATTTTAGAAGAATTAACCTTTGGTCATTTCTTCTAATGCATCCCAACGCTCCATTTTTTCAAGCAGCAGTTCATCAATCTCACCAAGTCGTTGCGACGCTTTGGTGGCTGCATCTGCATCAGTCACAAACCAAGAACCATCTGCAAGTTTTGCAGTCAGTTCAGCTTGTTCTTTTTCCAAAGCTTCAATTTCTGCAGGTAACTGTTCTAAAGCGCGTTGATCTTTATAACTCAACTTCACTTTTTTAACGGCTGGTTCAGCAGGCGTCGCAGCAGCTTCTGCTTTCGCAATGGCTTTTTTTACATCACTTTTCTGATCGACAACACGTTGATCTGGACGTTGTTCTAGATAGTCTTGATAGCCACCAATGTATTCATCGATATTGCCTTTACCATCAAATACCCAAGTTGATGTCACAACATTGTCCATAAATGCACGGTCATGGGAGATCAATAACAAAGTCCCTTTATAATCACTCAACATCTCTTCGAGTAATTCTAAAGTCACCATGTCTAAGTCATTGGTTGGCTCATCCATCACAATAAGGTTAGACGGTTTAAGCAATAACTTTGCCAAAAGGATACGGTTACGCTCACCACCTGAAAGTGCTTTTACTGGAGTACGTGCGCGTTCAGGCGAGAATAAAAAGTCTTGTAAGTAGCTGTAGATATGACGGCGACCACCATTAACATCGACAAAGTCTGAGCCTTCAGACACGTTGGCCATTACTGATTTTTCAAGATCTAGCGCATTACGTAATTGGTCAAAATAAGCCACTTCAAGCTGTGTACCTGTTTTCACCGAACCGCCATGTTCAAGTTCACCTAAAATGGCTTTAATCAAGGTGGTTTTACCTACACCATTATCACCGACTAAACCAATACGGTCGCCACGCAGTACTAACGCAGAGAAATCTTTAATAATCGGTGCATTATCACCAAAAGCCACACTTAAGTGTTCAATATCAAAGACCAATTTACCTGAACGATTCGCCTCTTGAGTCGCCATGCTCACTTTACCTTGTTGTGAGCGACGTGCTTTAGATTGTTCACGTAAATCTTTTAATGCACGTACACGACCTTCGTTACGGGTACGACGTGCTTTGATCCCTTGACGAATCCAAGTTTCCTCTTCAGCCAAGCGTTTATCAAACAGCGCATTCTGCTTTTCTTCAGCTTCCATTTGCTGTGCTTTTAAGTCGAGATAGCGTGAGTAGTTACCTTCATAACTACGTAAAACACCACGATCCAACTCCACAATACGTGTCGCAATACTGTCAACAAAAGCACGGTCATGGGAAATAAATAACAGGGTGAGATTGTTTTGATCGAGTAAGAATTTCTCTAACCATTCAATACTTTCTACGTCCAAATGGTTAGTTGGTTCGTCAAGTAATAAAACGTCAGGTTGCGTCAACAATGCACGTGCTAAAAGTACACGGCGTTTACGCCCGCCTGATAGATCTGCTAAATCTGCTTCAGGATCTAAGCCCATTTTGCTCAAGATAGAATTTACTTTGGTTTCTAATGCCCAACCATCGAGCAAATCGAGCTTATGTTGTAGGTTGCCCATACGATCACAAGCTTCCATATCACCTAATACACAAGCATCGCTGGCTTCATGGTATTCTTTTAGGACGAGCGCAGCTTCTCCTGCACCTTCGGCAACAATATCGGCAACTTTGCCCGAATCCATCGGTACATCCTGAGCAAGCATAGAAATTGTAATACCATTTTGTAATGCAATTTCACCTTGATCAGGCAATAAACTTCCCTCAATCAGTTTGAGTAAAGTAGACTTACCTTCACCGTTACGACCAATCAGACAGACTCGTTCGCCTCGTTCTAAATTGAAGTTTGCGCCATCGAGCAGGGCAGGTCCACCAAACGCAAGTTGGACATCCCTTATAGTAATATAGGCCATACGGTTTCCTAAACATCCCACACTGAGGACTAAAAATGACTAAACATAAAAATATTGATGATCA
Organism: Acinetobacter sp. Root1280; assembly: GCF_001425285.1. Taxonomy (NCBI): domain Bacteria; kingdom Pseudomonadati; phylum Pseudomonadota; class Gammaproteobacteria; order Moraxellales; family Moraxellaceae; genus Acinetobacter; species Acinetobacter sp. Root1280. The sequence goes on from NZ_LMED01000025.1 coordinate 235,553, forward strand.
GGCGTCATTTTCCGCACCCATAGAAGATTTGCAAGTCCGAATTGCATTTTTAGATGATTTAGTCGAACAATTAAATGATCAAGTGGCGCAACAAAGCTTGGAAATCGCTGATTTAAAAAAACAAATGCAGTTAATCTACCAACGTATAGAATCTGCTGATTTGTCAGAAGGTATTGCAGCATTTGACCCAATGACCAATCGTCCTCCGCATTATTGATGCAACGGATGTGAAATATGAGTGGCTGAGGTGTGCTGAATCAGGTGTAAATTCACACATAGCAGTGATATTGGCAAAGGATTTGCATAACGCAAGCGCTAAATTTGTGGGTTAAAATGGATTATGAACTTAAAAAACCTCGAAGCATTTTATTGGGTGGTGACCTTAAACAGTTTTAATAAAGCCGCAACAAAGCTTCACACGACACAGCCTGCAATTTCTCAAAAAATTACTGCGATTGAAAATGATCTCGGTTTTAAAGTGCTTGATCGCAGTTCTCGTCAAATCAAAGCCACGCATAAGGGCATGACCTTATTTAAATATGCTGAAAAGTTTATGCGACTGGAAACAGACTTGGTGGCTGAACTCACAGAAAGTCAGTATTTAACAGGAACGATTCGTTTAGGGGTTTCCGAAACGATTGTCCATACTTGGCTAGTGGAGTATATGGAGCAAGTCCAGCAAGAGTTTCCCAAAGTTTCCATCGAAATCGTGGTGAATTTAACTCCAGATTTACAAGAAGGTGTACGCATCGGTGATTTGGATATGGCGTTTTTACTGGGGCCAACTTTGCCTTTTGAATGTATAGAACGTTCATTGTGTGATTTTGAATTAAGCTTTCTGGCATCACCTTCATTTAAAGGTGGAATCGGGCAGATGTCATTGCGGACATTGATGTCGCATACCATTTTAACCTATCCAAGAATTACCTATCCTTATAAAGAGCTCAAAGCCAAAATGAAAGAACAGAAGATTGATGAACCGCTATCCATCACAAGTTATTCGTTGGTCACATTATTACGTTTAGCTGAACAAGGTTTAGGGATTGCAGTGGTACCTAAACTAACGGCAATCAAAGAAATTTTAGATGGGCGATTGGAAATTTTGGATACGCCAATCCAATTAAAGACATTCCACTTTACCGCAATCTATACACAAGGCAATAACACCGCATTAAAAGAAAAGTTGACGGATTTAGCGGTTTTAACTTCGGAAAATGCCATGAAAAAGCTGAATAATAAAATTAGATAATGAACAATAAAACGGCATTTTATGCAGCTTTGGTTTTGATTTAAAAATTGCAAAAATATGAAATATTGATAATGAGAACTTATAGAAAGTGATAAATATTCATTATTAAATGATTTTTAAAATAATAAAAACACGTAAATTCAATATGTTGTGTTTAATGAATTTTGGATAAAGTCTTATTGTGACTGACCTTCGCCTATGCTTTTATTTGAAATACAGATTTGGTTCAGCATAACCAGAAAATCTTAAAAGTTTAAAGGATTAAAGAATCTCGTATTTTAGAAAAATAGATGTTCTTTGTTTCACTTGAAATAGCGTTGATTAAGCTCAAATGGATGAGGAACGCCTACATGTCTTTATTGAAATCTTCTTTTTTGTCTGACCGTCAATGGGCAATTGTTGCATCTATCTTTATGATGGCAACGTCTGCGATGGGGCCAGGTTTTCTAACTCAAACCGCTGTATTTACAGTGAAATTAGGTGCTGCATTTGGCTTTGCAATCCTAGTTTCGATCATTATTGATTATGTTGTTCAGCAAAACATTTGGCGTGTGGTCACCTTAACGCAAATGCGCGCTTCTGATATTGCCAATAAAGCCTTACCGGGGAGTGGTTACTTACTCGCATTTCTGGTCATTTTAGGCGGGTTTTTCTTTAGTATCGGTAACATTGCGGGTGCTGCACTGGGCTTAAATGCACTCTTTGGGTTGGATACCAAGGTCGGCGGCGTGCTGAGTGGTGCTTTGGCAATTCTGATTTTTGCTTCCAGAAAAGCCACTCTGGCGATGGACAAGAGCATGATTATTTTGGGGTTGCTCAAAATCGTTTTGATCGTGATCGTTGCATTCATTGTCATGCCACCAGTGGGGCAAGCCGTTCAACAAACTTTTGCACCTGATCAAATTGATTTCGCCATCATTACAACTATTGTTGGCGGTACCGTAGGTGGTTATATCTGCTATGCGGGCGCACATCGTTTATTGGACAAAGGTGCGGTTGGACCAGAGAATATTGATGAAGTGGCCAGAGCCGCAACCAAAGGTATTGTGGTGGTCGGGATCATGCGTTATGTATTGTTCTTGGCATTCTTAGGGGTTGTGGTCAGTGGTGCAAATATTGATTTAGCAAGTCACGATGCCAACCCAGCTGCGCAAGCATTCCAATATGCTGCGGGTACATTTGGTTTTAAACTGTTTGGTTTGATTTTTTGGGCAGCGGGAATCAGTAGCACAATTGGTGCAGCCTATACCTCTGTTTCATTTATGTCCGCATTTAAACAGAACTTAACCACTAAACATACCAACTACCTCACCATTAGCTTTATTTCTTTAGCCCTGTTGCTTTACGTGATTCTAGGTGCAACACCTGCGGGCTTACTGATCTTTGTGGGTGGTTTTAATGGTTTGGTATTACCAATTGGTTTAACGATTTTTGTCTATGTTGCGGCATGTCGTAAAGACATGATGGGCAATTATAATTATCCAAAATGGTTGCTGGTTTTGGGTGTATTAACCTGCTTACTCACATGGTGGATGGGTTATATGTCATTCACGACGGTATTTAATTACCTCACCAAGCTCTAATCAACTTCACACTCAATTGAAAAGGAATGATCACAATGTATGTCGATTTAAATAGTGACTTGGGTGAAAGTTTTGGCTCGTGGAAAATGGGCAATGATGAGCAAATTTTACCTGTTGTCAGTAGCGCCAATATTGCCTGTGGCTTTCATGCAGGTGACCCGTTGGGAATATTGAAAACGCTTCAACAAGCAGTGAAATTAGATGTCACGATTGGTGCGCATGTTTCTTACCCAGATTTGGTTGGTTTTGGTCGCCGTAATATGGATTTGTCTCAAGACGAGCTGATTGCAGATGTGCTCTATCAAATTTCGGCGCTTGACGGTTTGGCAAAAGTTGCTGGTTCAAAAGTGCAATATGTCAAGCCGCATGGGGCGTTGTATAACACCATTGCCAAAGATTCTGTACAAGCCGAAGCCGTGATTGAAGCTATTAAAATGTATAACCCTGCATTGGTACTGGTTGCTTTGGCTGGGTCAAATTTGGTTGCACAAGCACGTCAGGCAGGTCTAAAAGTGGTTTCAGAAGCCTTTGCTGATCGTGCTTATAACCGCGATGGCTCACTGGTTTCACGCCGTTTGGAAGGTGCTGTTTTGCATGATGCTGAGTTTGTGGCAAAACGTGTGGTTGCGATGTTGAAAAATGGTGGGGTTGAGTCAATTGATGGCGTATTTACCCCAATTCAAGCCGATACGATTTGTTTGCATGGTGATACCGCAGGTGCACTAGAAATGTCCGCAGCGATTAAAGCTGAGCTGCTAACAAACGACATTCAAGTTCGTTCATTTTGTGCATAAAACAATAAGGACAAGACACATGTTTAAAGAGATTAAAGTCGATCCAGCTCAGCTAAAAGCTGCATTGGATGCGCGACAACAAATTCGTGCAGGTTTTGATCAACCTACAGCAGGAATGGCTGCTGGGATGACGCAAGTGAATATGATTTCTGTACCTAAAGACTGGGCATATGATTTCTTGTTGTACGCACAGCGTAATCCGCAAAGCTGTCCTGTATTAGATGTTTTGGAAGAAGGGGTATACCACTCTCGATTGGCTACTGACTCAGACATTCGCACTGACTTTCCACGATATCGTGTTTGGAAAAACGGTGAAATGGTCGATGAGCTCACTGATGCGAGTGAGCTTTATAACGCGCATCCTGATTTAGTGACCTTTTTAATTGGCTGTAGTTTCTCCTTTGAAACAGCTTTGCAAGAAGCGGGGATTGAAGTGCGTCATATCCATGACAAGACCAATGTACCGATGTATTTGAGTAATATCGAATGCCTTTCTGCTGGACGTATTTCAGGAAATATGGTGGTTTCTATGCGCCCCATTCCTGCCCATCAAATAGCTGAGGCTGTAAAAATTACGGCACGTATGCCGAGTGTTCATGGTGCTCCCGTACATATTGGTCATCCTGAAAGTTTGGGCATACGCGACATCAATCAGCCAGATTTTGGTGATGCCTCACGTATTGAACAGGGTGAAATTCCAGTATTTTGGGCATGTGGTGTAACGCCTCAAGCTGCAATCATGAACTCGAAAATCCCATTTGCCATTAGCCATGCACCAGGACATATGTTGATTACAGACATACCTGATCGTGCGTGGATGCGTTAAGACAAGAAAGGATCAGTAAATGCGATTTTTATCGGTAAATTCCGACAGTTTCTTGATTGAACTTTCTAGTTTAGAAGAAACTTTGGCGTTATACAGTAAATTGCAAAATTTACACTTGAATGGAATCAAAGATTTAATTCCTGCTGCAAAAACAATTTTGATTTGTTTTAACGAAATCAAGACTGACTTTAAAACCTTGAGTGTTTTGATTGGTACTTTAAACCTTGATTCAGGCTTTGATCGAAATACGCAGGAAGTGATTATTCCGATTCGTTACGATGGTGAAGATTTAGCACAAGTGGCGGAACTTCAAGGCCTCTCTATAGCCGATCTGATATTAAAACATCATCAAAGCACTTGGGACGTTGCGTTTATTGGCTTTGCTCCAGGTTTTGCTTATATGAGTAGCCTTGATCAGCCCTTTACAGATATTCCTCGTCTAAAAACACCACGTAAAAAAATTCCATCAGGTTCACTTGGGCTTGCTGGGCAATACTCGGGTATCTACCCAAAAGATAGTCCGGGTGGCTGGCAATTGATTGGAACAACGTCAGAAAAAATGTGGGATTTGGAGCGTCAAAATCCTGCGCTTTTACGACCAGGAATGCGGGTGCATTTTGAGGATATAACCCATCATCCTGTATCTGTGGATGTACCCAAGCAAATCACGCCACGACAAGATTTAACTTTAAAACAGTCCCTATTCAAAATCACGGCATCTGGCTTGCAAGTTTCGATTCAAGATGAAGGCCGTTTTCAGCACAGCAATATCGGTGTGGGTACAGCAGGGGCGATGGATGTCGCTTCGATGCATTGTGCCAATCGAATCGTGGGAAATCCAACGGATACGCCTGTGATTGAGGTGCTAAATGGTGGTTTAAAAGCAGTCATGCAAAATTCAGCTGTCATTAGCGTGGCAGGTGCAATTTCCAATATCCATGTGAAATTTGCAGATGGTCAAAAAGCAGATTTTGACAGCTATCAGGCGATTGCACTGGATGAGGGAGATGAATTTCAAATTCAAACGCCGAGCGCAGGGTTACGCAATTACCTTGCGGTTCGTGGTGGTTTGGATATTCAACCCGTTTTAAATAGCTGTTCTTTTGACAGTTTAGCCATTCTTGGTCCAGCCCCTTTAAAAACGGGTGATGTCATTTACCAAGGTCAAGTCGTCCCATCCAATATCAGCATCAACGAAGTGCCAAAATCCAATCTCCCGTCCCTTGGCGATACGATTGAACTTGATATTGTGATGGGACCTCGAACGGATTGGTTTGAGCAAAGCAGTATTGAAAAACTGTGCAATCAAGCATGGTTAGTCACCAATGAAAGTAATCGAGTGGGATTACGTTTATCTGGGAAAGCGCCCTTAACACGTAATATTCATCATGAATTGGAAAGTGAAGGTACATGTATTGGTGCTTTGCAGATTCCACCCAATGGTCAACCTGTATTGTTTATGAATGATCACCCATTAACTGGTGGTTATCCTGTGATTGCTTCGGTTGCCAAGCATCATTGGGATTTGGTGGCACAAATACCTGCGGATTGCCATATCAAATTTAGAAAAATCGCCGAATTTGTAGATATCGAGAACTAAGATGAACCAGCAAAAATATGTAAATGAAAAATTATTGATTGCCAATCGTGGTGAAATTGCTGTGCGTATTATCCATGCTTGTCGTGATATGGGCATTGCTTCCGTGGCAATGTATGCAGATGACGATATCGGCAGTTTACATGTCGAACTTGCAGATGAAGCATGGGGTTTGGTTGGCGCAACCGCAAAAGAAACCTATTTAAATATTGATGCCATTATTGATATTGCTAAAAAATCAAAAGCCACCATGGTACATCCTGGTTATGGTTTTTTATCGGAACGGGCTGAATTTGCACAAGCTGTGATTGATGCAGGCTTGAAGTGGGTAGGCCCATCTCCTGAAGCAATTACCAAGTTGGGTGATAAAATTGAAGCACGTAAAATCGCCGCTTCAGTGGGTGCACCTTTGGTACAAGGCACACAAGACCCATTGAATAATGCGGATGAGGCTTTAGCCTTTGCAAAACAATATGGCTTGCCTATTGCAATTAAAGCGGCATTTGGTGGTGGTGGTCGTGGTTTAAAAGTGGTTTGGAAGCTTGAAGAAGTGAAAGAACTCTATGACTCTGCTGTCCGTGAAGCAAAAGCGGCCTTTGGTCGTGGCGAATGCTTTGTTGAGCAGTACTTAGACAATCCTCGTCATGTGGAAGCGCAAGTGATTGCCGACCTGCATGGGAATGTGGTGGTCTTAGGTACGCGCGATTGTTCTTTACAGCGCCGCAATCAAAAATTAGTTGAGGAATCTCCAGCACCATTTATCAGTGATGAGATTTACCAAGAGATTTTAACTTCAGCAAAAAATATTTGTCAGGCTGCTCAGTATGTTGGAGCAGGGACAGTCGAGTATTTATTGAGCCAAAACGGGACGCTATCATTTTTAGAAGTCAATACGCGGTTGCAAGTTGAACATCCCGTGACCGAAGAAACAGCGCGAGTTGATTTGGTGGTTGAGCAAATTCAGGTGGCTTTGGGCGAAGAATTATCGATCAAAGAAACCCCTAAAGCACAAGGCCATGCCATTGAGTTTCGTATCAATGCAGAAGACCCTAGCCGTGGTTTTATTCCAGCATTTGGTACACTAAGTTTATTTGAAGCACCTTTTGGTCATGGTGTGCGTGTCGATACTGGCGTGCGTACAGGCTCTCTGGTTTCCAGCCATTTCGATTCTTTAATGGCAAAGCTGATTGTGACGGGGGAAACGCGTGAAATCGCAATACGTCGCGCAAAACGCGCTTTAAAGCAGTTTAAAATTGAGGGGGTGGCTTCAGTTTTAGATTTTCATCGTGCCGTGCTGAATGAGCCTGATTTTACCGACGAATTTAAAGTACATACGCGTTGGATTGAAAATGATTTTAAACAAGACTTAAAATCAACTCGACGCGCGATTCCTCAGCATCAACAAGCGATGGTTTTAAGCTATATCGAAATTGATGGGAAATTACACCGTCTAGGCCTACCTGCAGGAATGTTTGCTCAAGGTGCAGTTCAGGTGGAGCAACAACCAGCGCAAAGCACAGAGTTCGCACTTCAACCTGAGCACTTACAAGCGCCTATTAATGGGGCCATTATTGCATGGAAAGTCCAAACCGGAGAGCAAGTGAGTGCAGGGCAAGTTGTGGCAATTATGGAAGCTATGAAAATGGAAGTTCAAGTTTTGGCACATCAAAGTGGTCAAATTGAATTGCTGAAAGAAGTCGGGAGCACGTGTCAGGCTGATCAAGTGATTGCAACCATCCAATAATATTTATCTTTAAAATCTAAAGCTTATACATTTAAGTCAGATGGAATTGGGAATTTAGGATTAAATTTCCAATTTTATTTGACCTTTTGTTGAAAGCTGGTTGTAATGCTTGCCACTGTTCAGTTGCAAACTTTTTGACCATGCCGAATAAAGCTGTTCTTCTCGATCTTGAAAATAATATGCCTACAGCCAAAATGCTGCGGGAGATTATTGAACATTACCCAACACTCTATCTTTTCAATTGTACGGGACAATTCCAGTACTCACTGGAAGATTTAACTGAATTTTCAGGCTGGGTGAGCAGTGGTCAGGTGGTGATTTTAGAAGTACCGAATGCATCTGAAAAAGAATATGAATATGCAGTTGTGGTAGGGCAATTATTGGCATTATTAGAGCCAGAGATGCAGATTGAAGTCATTTCTGCGATGCCAAGTTGTTCCTTATTGTTAGATCTGATGCGTAGCGCTGATCTAGCGTGTAGTTTTATTCAAGTCCAATCCACGTTGGAACGTCAACGCAACAAGTACTCGATACCTAGTCTACAAACCATTCAAAATAAACCGTATTTGCAAATGGTTAAAAAGTATTGCGATGCCTTGGGAGAGATGACAGGCAAACCGAATACCATTGAAAAATTAAAGAATTCTATTGTGAATATTTTGCAAGTTGTGCCAGAAAAAGCTCAGCATCTGGTTGGCATGTTAATCAATTTAAAAATTGTCAAACGTTTTGATGATCAGGTGGCTTATCGTAAAAAAGTCTTGAAACAATGGACAAGTCTCGATATCGATAAACCTGTTTTAGCACTTCCAACTGAGACTGAATCCGCAGCACAATCCAGTATCAAACTTGAAAAAATTGATCAAATTTTAGAAAAATTACGTATCGATTCAGATCAGGTGTTACAGGAAATGGATCAGCAAGACTCTGTGGGTGCAGTACATCAGGTTTTGTTTAAAAACTTTGCAAAAATAGATCCAGTGCAAATTGAAGTTATTCATAAATTGAATAATTTAAAAACCGATAAACCTAAAGATATTTATGAGTTGCGTGATTTATTGGAGCAAATGTTTCCAAAATCAGATATCCGTTTATTGCTTAAAGAGTTGATTGAAAAAGGCTATATTTATTGGAATGGTCATGAAGTTGTTTATAGTCATGAAATGTATTTAAATTAGGGCGATTTTTAAGCTGCCCAGAGCAATATAAAAAAGCGCTTAGATTTGAATATTTAGCGCTTTTTTATTAAGCCATACATTGTATTTTTATAGCTTTGCTTATGCTTATAAATTTGCTACGCCACCATCGACCAAGAGTTCGCTACCGACAATAAATCTAGCTTCATCAGAAGCAAGATAAATAAAGGCATTGGCAATTTCGACTGGATCCGCCAACCTTTGAATTGGCACAAGATTTTCAATACTGGCTTTGAGCTGTTCAACTTCAGCGGGTGTACTCGCAACTTTGTTGAGGGCAGGGGTTAAGGTTGGTCCCGGTGAAAGTAAGTTAAATCGTATTTGCTGGGCTAAAAGTTCTCTAGATAAGGTCTTAACCAAAGAACGCAAGGCGATTTTTGAGGCAGCATAAACGCTACTTTTCTCTAAGGCAATATGAATACTGGTCGAACCACATAAAATCACTGAAGCATGGGGCTTGATCATTGGAAGTAAGCTTTGTATCAGAAAAAATGGACCTTTTACATTGGTGTCGAAAATCGCATCGAATTGTTCAACGGTCCATTGTCCAAATGCTTCATGGCTAACATTGCCTGCATTGATATAAATCACATCGAATTTAATGGATAATTCTTGCATTTTCTCAATAAAATGATCTTGTGATACTAAGCTTGAGTGATCACATTGGATGCCCAAACTTTGGGTGCCGAATTGTTCTTGTGTCAGTACAATTTGATCTGGATTTCGGCCAGTAAACACAACAAAAGCACCTTCTTGTATTGCACGTTGTGCTGCTGCAAGACCGATTCCACTGGTTGCGCCAGTAATTAAAACCGTTTTATTCTTTAATCGCATGTTTTTCACTAAAATGTCTACAAACTCTTATATTGTGAAAATTTATTTGTCAAAGTAAGTACTTACCAATTGGTGACTTAGTCGTTGTTTGGTTTGAAATAGACTAAACTCAAAGGCTATAAAATGTAGCTTTATGTAAGGTAGAAAAATGACGACACTGCAATATGAGCAAAATTGTTCGATTATGCGATTTGTTGGATTATTTTCGGGAAAATGGGTATTGCCAATTGTCTATCATCTTATTGAAGCAAAACATCCTGTTCGATTTAGCCAATTACAGAAGGCTTTAGCGCCAATCCCACAAAAAGAGTTGTCGAAACATTTAAAACTGCTGGAGCAACACCAACTTATAACCAAGCAGATTTACCCAGAAGTACCACCTAGAGTGGAATATCAAATTACCGAATTAGGACAAACGCTGCAAAGCGCTATTCAGTCATTGGGAAGCTGGATGGAGCTTTATGAAAAAAATATGAATGAAAAATAAGAAATTAAACTGACCTCAAAATCAGTAATTGGCGGTAATTTTAATTTTAAACTTGCGTTTTATATTCAGCTTATGCAACTCTAATATAGGAATTAAAAGGTGAACTATGGAACACACTGGTCTTTGGGTTGCGCTCGTTATTATTGTTTTTGTATTGGGCTCAATTTTTGGCTTACGCGTAAGCCCTAGAGAAAAAGCATTAGGTTTAATGCGAGAGAAAGCACGCAAGATGGGCTTACACCCACGTTTAGTGGCTGCACCAGAGTGGACGAAAATCCCGATGGCAACAGAGTCTCGTGCGAGTATGGTGGCTTATTATAGTGTACTGATTCCAGATGCACGCTTAGCTTTGATGCGCGCCCGTGTAGAAGAGCAAAAGCTTCAAGTGGTCCTCGGTGATGAGAAATTTAAAGATTTTCCCATTGCATTAAAAGGGATTTATGCTATTGATATGCAGGCCAACTGTGTAGGGCTTTATTGGGATGAAGAATCTGACCTCAGAGCAACACAGCTTGATGATATGAAGGCATATTTACTTAAATTGGCTGAAATTTAACTTAATAATAGGAACAGTGGTTTATTATGGCGAACGCTCCTCGGTCCACATCCAAAAGCACAACAGCAAATTCTCCTGATGCTGGGAAAAAACGTGCATTAGTGATTGTGGAGTCGCCTGCAAAAGCGAAAACGATTAATAAATATTTAGGCTCAAATTACATTGTGAAGTCTTCGGTAGGTCATGTTCGTGATTTACCTACAGGTGGTTCAAGTAAATCGACAGAAAAAAAGCCTGCAACGCGTACCAAATTGACGGATGAACAGAAGGCTGAAAAAGCACAATCCGCTTTAGTCAATCGTATGGGTGTCGATCCTGAGCATGGTTGGAAAGCCAAATATGAAGTGCTTCCAGGCAAAGAACATGTGGTCGCTGAACTCAAAAAACTAGCCAAAGATGCAGATGAAATCTATCTCGCAACGGATTTGGATAGAGAGGGAGAAGCGATTGCTTGGCATTTAAGAGAAGTGATTGGTGGTGATGATAGCCGTTACCATCGTGTGGTCTTTAACGAGATTACCAAAAATGCCATTCAAGAAGCATTTAAACAACCTACACGTCTAGATTTAAACCGTGTGAATGCGCAACAGGCTCGTCGTTTTCTCGACCGCGTGGTGGGCTTCATGGTTTCACCACTGCTGTGGGAAAAGATTGCGCGTGGCCTCTCTGCAGGGCGTGTACAGTCGGTTGCAGTAAAATTGGTGGTCGAGCGTGAGCGTGAGATTCGTGCCTTTATTCCTGAAGAATACTGGCAAGTTTTTGCAGACACTCATTCTGCAAAAGATGAAATTCGTTTAGAAGCAGTCAAACAAGGCGGCAAAACATTAAAATTACAAAATAAAGCGCAAACAGATGCTTTATTGAACATTTTAAAAGATGCTGAATATAAAGTTGCAACACGTGAAGATAAGCCAACGAAGGTCAATCCAAGTGCGCCTTATATCACTTCAACCTTGCAACAAGCTGCAAGTACTCGTTTAGGTTTCTCTGTAAAGAAAACCATGATGCTTGCACAGCGTTTATATGAAGCTGGCTTTATTACTTATATGCGTACTGACTCAACATTCTTGAGTGATGATGCTGTCAGTATGGTGCGTAATCATATTGAAACTGAATTTGGTGCGAAGTACTTACCTGCTAAAGCAAATCGTTATGGGAATAAAGCCAATGCGCAAGAAGCCCATGAAGCGATTCGTCCTTCCAATGTTGCCTTAAAAGGCGATAGTTTGGCGGGGGTTGAGCGTGATGCACAACGTTTATATGATTTGATCTGGCGTCAATTTGTTGCATGTCAAATGACTCCAGCAGAGTATTTATCCTCAACGATTTTGGTTGATGCGAATGGTGTAGAACTCAAAGCCAAAGGTCGTACTTTAGTTTTTGATGGTTTTACCAAAGTGCGTGGTCAGAACAAGTCTGATGATGATGTTTTATTACCTGCAGTCAAAGTGGGTGAAATTCTCAAACTTGAGAAACTTGATCCTTCTCAACACTTTACTAAACCACCTGCACGTTTTACTGAAGCATCTTTAGTAAAAGAATTGGAAAAACGTGGAATCGGTCGTCCATCGACTTATGCTGCGATTATTTCGACGATTCAAGATCGTGGTTATGTCAAACTCGACAATCGCCGTCTTTTTGCAGAGAAGATGGGTGAAATTGTTACCGATCGTCTAGACGAGAATTTTAATAACCTGATGAATTATGCATTTACTGCAGATTTGGAAGGTCAATTGGATAAAGTTGCAGATGGTGAACGTAATTGGAAAGAGCTGTTAGATAGTTTCTACGGTGATTTTAAAAAGCGTTTAACCACAGCACAGGGCGAAAACGGCATGCGTCGTAATCAACCTGTAGAAGTTGAAGCTGTTCACTGTAAAGAATGTGAACGCCCGATGCAGATTCGTACAGGGACGACGGGTGTATTCCTTGGTTGTTCTGGTTATAACTTGCCACCAAAAGAACGCTGTAAAGGGACATTGAATTTAACACCAGTTGAGTCGTTGGCTATACTTTCTGATGATGACAGTGCTGAAACTGCTGACTTAATGTCGAAAAAACGTTGTCCAGTATGTGGTACTGCAATGGACAGCTATGTGATTGATGGTGGTCGCAAGTTACATATTTGTGGAAATAACCCGGATTGTGATGGTTACGAGCTGGAAGAAGGCGAGTTCAAAATCAAGGGTTATGATGGTCCAACCATTCCATGTGATAAATGTGATGGCGAGATGCAGTTGAAAACGGGTCGTTTTGGTCCATATTTCGCTTGTATGAGTTGTGACAATACCCGTAAAGTTTTGAAAAATGGTCAGCCAGCGCCACCTCGTGTCGACCCAATCAAAATGGAACATTTACGTTCAGTCAAACATGATGATTACTTTGTTCTACGTGATGGAGCAGCGGGTTTATTCTTGGCGGCAAGCAAATTCCCTAAAGTACGCGAAACACGTGCACCGAAGGTTGCGGAGTTACGTTCAGTTGCAGATCAACTTGATCCTAAGTATCAGTTTATCTTGCAAGCACCTGATCAAGATCCAGATGGTAATCCAACATTGGTTAAGTTTAGCCGTAAAAACCAAGCGCAATATATTGGTTCAGAAACCCCAGAAGGTAAACAAACCAAATGGTCTTTGGTCTACCAAGATGGGAAATGGGTAGAAGCTTAATCCATAAATATTTAAAAATGCTGGCCTAGGTCAGCATTTTTATTGCGATTAAAAATTGAGAATATATTCAATGTGGAAAAAGATTCGAGTTGGTATTTTACTGGTCATTCTGCTGATTGTTGCAGTGAACGCATGGCGTGATATGAATCAAGATTGGAGCAAGCCAATCGTTGTTTTATTACATCCAATCAATGCAGATGGTCAACGCTCCACAGCAGCCTATATTCAGCAAATCTCAACAGATGATCTTGAGGAAATTGAACATTATTTAGGTTTGCAGTCTCAAGCATTTCGTGGGCAACCGATTTCGTTTCATTTTCAGCTTGGACGTGAGTTAAATACCTTGCCACCTAAGTTTCCAGAATCAGGCCGTATCTTGGATACAGTTTTGTGGAGTTTAAAATTTAGATTTTATGCATGGAAACAGCATCAAGGCGAAGATGGCTCACCATCGGTGACCCTGTATTTAAATTATTATGATCCCAAGTTGCAGAAAATATTAAAACACTCTACAGCATTGGAACGTGGGCGTATTGGTTCTGTGAATCTATTTGCATCGCCGAAGCAAAGTTCGAGTAATAAAGTTGTTCTTGTACATGAGTTACTGCATACCTTTGGTGCAAAAGATAAATATGATTTTACAACAGGGCAGCCTCTCTATCCGACAGGCTATGCCAATCCTGAACAACAACCACGTTATCCACAACAGCGTGCAGAAATTATGGGCGGCTATATTGCGCTTTCTGAAAGTAAAAGCAAGACACCTGAAGATCTAGAAGATACCATGATCAGTCGACTCACTGCACAAGAAATGGGTTGGGTGAAGTAGTGTATAGAGCTGTGCTGTTTATCGCTTAGATTCTGCTCAAACAAAGCTTTATTCTGGTATAGATGCAGATTTTATACAGACAAACACCTGAATTAGATCAACAATAAAATGAATGAATAACAACCAAGAGAAGAATTATGCGTACTGTAGGAAATGATTTAGTTCGTCATCAACTCCATGAAAACCGTAAATGGTATCTTCTGCTTGGAGCTTTATTGGTGATCTTTGGATTAGTGCTATTGGCTTCACTGGGTATGGCAACATTGACGGTTGTTGCATTGTTTGGTGCTTTAATGATGATCGGTGGGGTTTTACACCTAATTGCAGCATTTAAAATTTTTGATGGTGGCTTCCGCTGGCTTTGGGCGTTGTTTGGTGTGTTGTATATCGCAGCGGGTTATTATGCATTTAAATCTCCGATTACCACTGCAGTGGTATTAACCAATTTATTGGCAATTGCTTTATTGATTGGCGGTTTTATTCGTATTTTTAATGCATTTATGTTGAAACCAATGTCTGGATGGGGGTGGACATTATTTTCAGGGCTTTTAACCTTGGCAACAGGTGCAATTATTCTGGCATCACCAGATTCCCCTTTTTGGGTACTCGGATTATTTTTAGGTGTGGATATTTTATTCCAAGGGGTCAACTATCTCACCTTTGCTGCAGCAATTAAACAAATCCCACCCGCGAGCCATTAAGGTTTTACTTAATGTTTGAAATCATATGTGCATTTAACAAAACGCCTGATCAATGACATCAGGCGTTTTGCATTTTGGCGTAAATATTTATGCAACTAGAGCAGTATTCAGTTAAATCTTATCTCAATTAACATTTCTGAAAAGCGAGGTGTTACCTAGATAAATGATTTAAGTGTTGAAACTTAGCTTATTTCGCGACTTTATACTGGCTGGAAATGGCGATACGGTTCCATGTGTTGATCACAATCGCAACCCATTCAATCGCCGTGATTTCATCGCTGGATAAATGCTGTGCAGCTTGTTCATAAGCGCTATCTGGAAAATGTTGATTGGCAATTAAAGTAATCTCTTCAATTAAAATTAAAGCCGCACGTTCTTTTTCAGTAAAGTATTCACTTTCACGCCAAGCACTAATCAACGCAATACGATCAGTTGATTCACCCGCTTTAATTGCATCTTGGGTATGCATACGAACACAGAAAGCACATTGGTTAATTTGCGAGGCTCTTAATTTGAGTAAATGAGAGAATCCAACATCAAGCCCAGCTTGCTGAACTTTTTGCATAGATAAATTTTCAAGTTCGATGACCGTTTTATATAGTTCTGGGGCGGTCTTACCAAGGTTTACACGTTGCATAGTTGTCATTTCTTTAGTCTTAATTATGAATTTATTAGTTTATCTATACTCGAAAAATCGTTATGTTATTTTTTGAATCTCATCGAAATGCATTTGCTCATGTCTAAAGTTTTTGTTCTTGCGCCTGACTCATTTAAAGAAAGTATGACAGCCGAACAAGCTTGTTTTGCAATGCAACGTGGTATTGAAAAAGTCATTGCTGATGCACAGTTTATTCATGTACCTATGGCAGATGGTGGTGAGGGAACAGTCGATGCTTTGGTCGCTGCACGAAGTGGTCGTAAAGTATATGTTGAGGTCACTGGTCCATTGGCTCAGCAACGAATATCGACCTATTGGGGATTAATTGATGGTGGTCAGACGGCTGTTATAGAAATGGCGCTGGCAAATGGTATTCACCTGATCGAAAAGTCTCAACGCAATCCTTTAGTGACGTCAACTCTGGGTACAGGCGAAATGATCAAAGCCGCTTTGGATTTGGGTGTTGGTAAAATCATTATTGGCCTGGGTGGTAGTGTCACCAATGATGCTGGTGCCGGGATGGCACAGGCTTTAGGGGCAAAATTTTTAGATGAGAATAACCATTCTGTAGACGTGGGTGGTGGGCAGCTTCAGCAGATCAAAAGCATTGATCTTTCACAACTCGATGCGCGTTTAAAAGCGACTGAGATTATTATTGCCAGTGATGTAAACAATCCGTTATGTGGTCCAAATGGTGCTTCTTTTATTTTTGCGCCACAGAAAGGAGCAACTGCTGAGATGGTTGGGATCTTAGATCAAAACCTTGATCATTTTGCTGCGTTGGTGAAACAACAGTTGAATGTTGATGTTGCAAATCTACAGGGTGCTGGTGCTGCAGGCGGTTTGGGTTTCGGACTTATGGCTTTTACGGGTGCAAAAATACGCTCTGGTGTGGAAATCGTGATTAAAGAAACCCGACTTGAGGAAAAAATTGCCCAAGCAGATTATGTGTTTACTGGCGAGGGTGGTATTGATTTTCAAACCAAGTTTGGCAAAACACCTTTTGGGGTAGCGCAAGTTGCCAAGCAGTTGAATAAACCTGTGATTGTTTTTGCAGGGCATATCGGTGAAGGCGTCGAGGAGCTTTATGCAGAAGGCTTTAGTGCAATTTTTGGTATTGTTGATGGTGCATGTGATTTAGCAACAGCATTAAAGCATGGTGAGCAAAATTTAGAACGCTGTTGTGAGAGTGTGGCACGGTTGTTAAGACTATAAGGCGGTTTTTATTGTAAAAGTCCTCCTTTAATCTCTGCTAGGGACAATAAATTTTATTGTCTTGAATTTTTCTTCATTGGTATGTCCTGATTTAAGCGTCAATTCACGACTTGATTCTTGGGTTAAAATGCATAATTTCACTATAGCTCTGCTAAACTAGCAGCCATCCATAAAATGATGAGTGAAAATGAGTTTAGCCAACCTGATTAATGAATTAAACCCTCAACAAAAACAAGCTGCTACGACTGAAACAAAACATAGTCTAGTTCTTGCTGGGGCAGGTTGTGGCAAAACCAAAACCATTGTGGCACGAGCTGCATATCTCATTGATCAAGGCATTCCTGCCAATCAAATCCAAATTTTGACATTTACGCGCCGTTCTGCCAGCGAGATTGTGGCGCGGGTAGAGCTTGCTTTAGGTGATCAGGCCAAAGGGTTACGCGCATCTACATTTCATACCTTTTGCATGTATTTACTTAGACGCGTGCCAAAAGCTTTTGGATTGGATCAATTTTCGATCATAGATCGTGATGATCAATTGATGTTGTTCCGTTTGATTCGTGGAAAGGATGATAAAAAGAATCCCAACGCCTTGCCTAAACCACAACAGCTTTGTGATTTATATTCCTTTGCACGCAATACTCGGCAAAAACTAAGTTTAGCTTTAGAAAAGCAACTGCCTGAGTTTTTAGACGATAAAGAGCAAATCGCAGAAATCATGAAAGAGTACGAAACCCGTAAGCGGGCACGTAGTTTTCTAGATTACGATGATATTCTCGCCGTGGTTGCTTCTGCTTTGGCACAGTCCGATGGTTTAGCGGATTATGTTGCGGGCTTATGTCAGTACATGCTGGTTGATGAAATGCAAGATACCAATCCTTTGCAGTGGGCAATTCTTGAACCATTAAAAGATAAAACATCACTGTTTTGCGTGGGAGACGATGCACAGTCGATTTATGGTTTTCGTGGTGCGGATTTTGAAAATATCCACCATTTTAAAGAGCGTGTGCCAGATGCAGAGATTTTCAAATTAGAAAAAAATTATCGCTCTACTCAAGAAATTTTAGATTTTTCCAACTGGTTACTCGATCAAAGTTCGATTCATTACGATAAAAAACTTGAAGCTTATCGTGGTGATGGCATTAAACCGCGAATGCATGTTTTTCCAAATGAGTTTGATGAAGCAAAATGGATCGCGATCGACATCAAAGAGCGGCATTTATTGGAAGGTTCAGCTTGGCATGACCATATGGTGTTGGTGCGCTCAGCCTTTGCGGCAAGACATATTGAGGCTGCTTTTATCCAAGCCAATGTTCCCTACCGATTTATTGGAGGGATGAAGTTGCTTGAAACAGCGCATGTCAAAGACTTATTGAGTTTATTGCGTGTTATTGCTAACCCATTGGATGATATTGCGTGGATGCGGTTTTTAACCTTATGGAATGGCGTGGGCGACGTCGGTGCGAGTAAGCTGGCGCAACAGCTCTTACTGGATGCAGATATTGAGAAAATTACAGAAAAATTAGAGAAGTTTGGGCGCATTCCTGACAATACATTGCTGATCATGAAGCAAATGAGTGTATTAAAAACCGAAGTTGAAGCCTGTGTAAAACTCGGTGTAGAGGCTATTCTCAACCAACTTGAAGAAAACTATGCCAAAAAAGATTGGCATAAACGAGTGGGTGATTTTGATCTGGTCAAGCAACTGGCGTCTAAACATACCCAACTGAGCGAGTTCTTAGAAGAATATGTACTTGACCCTGTTTCAATCAGTGAAATTGAGCGTCAGTCGCAAGATGATGTGGTGACTTTAATTACCATCCATTCTGCTAAAGGGACAGAACAAAAGGTTTGCTATGTGGCAAATGTCTCTGCGGGGCAATACCCAAATGCACGTGCACAAGGCAATTTCGATGAAGTTGAAGAAGAGCGCCGTGTACTTTATGTGGCTTTAACACGCGCACAAAATGAACTTATTCTAACCAAACAAAATTTAAGTTTTTGGGCACATACGCAAACAGATGAACAAGGGCGTAAGATTGAAAGTTATTTTCTCAATGATTTAACTCGAAATTTATGTAGCACAGAAACTCACTATAGACAGCGAGAGCAAACTGTAAAAAGTGCCTTAATCGAGCGTCGGGCGATTAATTTAGATTTTGGTATAGATCTAGATTAAACTATAGCAATCGTTTTTCATTCAAAAAGTAGGTAGGCGAGTGCTTTTTGATGTTTTTTGCCTCGTTTATATTTTAAGGTTGTGAGATGAAAATTTTAGTTCGTAATTTAGAACGTACTGTAACTGAAGCTGAATTGTTAGAGTTATTTAAGCAATACGGTACAGTAGATACTTGTACTCTAGTACTTGATGCGGCAACAGGTAAATCGAAAGGTTTTGCTTTTGTTGAAATGCCACATGGTAGAGAAGCAGTTAAAGCGATTAAAGGTTTAAATACCTTGCGCTTACATGGTCATGGAATTCGTGTAAAAGCAGCGGAAGATAAGCCAGAAGCATAATTGGCAGATAGTCTAAGGAGCATTTATTGCTCCTTTTTTTTATTTTAGTATTTAAATAATCTCGTCAAACCATGATAAAAATAAAAACTTAAATTGATATTCTTGCAAAAACGAGCGCTATCTATTTTATTGACATACAACATGGATAAAATTCATTGTGATTTTTGTTCAATAAAGATTAAGCTAAGACTGTAAAGAATGCCAAAATCTTAGGGAACTTCCATGTCACGTGTAGCTCGCTTTCATGCAGACCGTACCAATCAAAAACTTTATTTTGCTCGTCTTGCATGTATGCAGGGAGAACAAACTGAAAATGTTCAACAAGCTCAAGCACATCGTGAAGCAGCAGTATTTCATTTACATGGCGCGGTTTTAGCATTTCTGCAAGAGTTGGTACGTTATTACCGTTTAAATGATTTTTCCCCAACCTTAAAGTCAATCGAAGAAAATATGGCGGCTAAAGGACAAGTCTCACCAGAAGTTTTAGTGATGCAAAAATTAGCCAAAGAAGGATTTATTGCTGAACTCAAAAGAGCGTATCGACTTTGTCAATATGCACCTGAACCAAGTGCGCCAGAACCAGAGGATGAAACATCATCAAACTTAATTATCAAAGTGACGCAAACACCACAAGCTTGGTTGCCTGATACAAAGATTTTAAGAGAGTGGCACCGAGATTTATCGCAACTTATTGATGGTTTTCGTAATGAAATGGTTGAATTCTGATCTTTTTGATCAGATATACTTGAAATTTTGTTTTAAATGACTATATAAAATATCTACAAGATGCAAAGTGCATTCAGCACCTTGCCCCATGTTGAGCATGGAGGATTTATGTCTATCGAACAGTTAAAAGAGTTATTTGGAAATCAGGAAGCTATTTTGGAGTTGGTACAGCTCGAAAGTGGGGAGCTGGCACTGCGTAATGCAGGTTCTGAAAAAGAGCCCTTGGTCACTATTCAATTTAATGAAGAAGTGAAGGCACTACTGGGTGATCAAACGCCAGCGATTGCACAACAGATGATTCAAGCTGCATTATTTGCGTTACTTGAAAAACAGGCAGATGAATGGCACGCTGAAGTTGTTGATGAACAACCAAAATTTATGAGCTAGTGATTTCATTTATTCTAGAATAAATACAATAAACGCACTTTCGAGTGCGTTTTTCTTTGTATGCAAATAACCTGATATACGCAAATGGCATCAAATTCTAGAAGTTTTAAATCTCTGCTTAGATGGGGTGGCGATCCCCCCATCCAACATGGTTATCGATACCATTACATAATGGAAGCACCACGACTTTCCAAGGTCCACAAAGAACAGTCGTGTGGTTTTAGCTGCGTTTTAAAGATCTACGTTTTAAAGATTATCCTAATTCAATGTGTTGGTTCATGATGATGAGCAATTTGGATCTGGTTTAAAATATGATTACTCATGTTTTTCGCCATTTCTTCTTTTGCATAATAGACTTCACCAACATTATCTTTACGGATCACTTCAGCCTCTTCTTTATTTTCAGCACAAACTAACACTTGAATCTCAGGATTAAGCAGCTTAGCAGTATCGACAATTTTATGAATATCTACAATATCCATCGGTGAAATCACCAATAGTCGTGCATGTTGGATATGGGCTTGAATCAAAACACTGGGTTCTGTTGCTCGGCCAGAAACCGCAGCGATGCCTTTTTCACGCAAATTCTCTACAATTTCGCGGTTCTCTTCAGCGATGACCACTTTGATGCCATCATCCATCAACGTTTTGGTAATACGACGTCCGACTTCACCATGACCAACAATCACCACTTGATCACGTAAATACGCTTGATCAACTTCATCTGGAAGCATTGCCAATGGGTCACCGCTACGCTCAAGTAAGCGCGCCAAATGCGAACGCTCACGGATCCAGTTTTGTACAGGTTCGATCGCAGAAAATAGAAACGAATTGAGAGTAATAGAAAATAAAGCACCCGCTAAGATTAAGTTTTGCGCTTCAGGGCTAAGTAATCCCAGTGACAAGCCTAAGGTTGCCAGAATAAAGGAGAACTCTCCAATTTGTGCCAAGCTGGCGCCCACTGTTAATGCTGTATTGATGGGATAACGGAAAAATAACACCAATGCCATCGCTGCCAGCGTCTTACCAATCATAATAATGGCAATGACTGCTAAAATATGCAGAGGCTGTTCCACAATAATACGTGGATCAAATAACATCCCGACAGAAACGAAGAACAAAATCGAGAAAATTTCGCGTAAAGGTAAGGTTTCTTCTTCTGCACGATGACTAAAATCTGATTCTTTAACCACCATTCCGGCAAAGAACGCTCCAAGTGCCATAGAAACGCCGAAGATTGCGTATGAGCCATAAGCGATTGAAACTGCTGCTGCGACTACGGTTAAAGTAAAAAGCTCTCTAGAGCCTAAACGTGCCACATATTGCATAATCATTGGCACAAGGCGTTTGCCAATGATGAGCATAAAGGCGATAAAACCAGTTACTTTTAATAGGGTGATGCCGAGTGTTAACCAAATGTTTTGATCAGATTCATGTCCTGCAATAGGATGTCCGCCTAAAAGTACAGCTGTTGCAGGCAGTAGAACCAAGACTAAAACCATGACCAGATCTTCGACCAGCAACCAGCCAACGGCAATCTTACCATTCACCGAGTTAAGTAGCCCTTTATCACCTAATGCTTTGAGTAAAACCACCGTACTTGCACAGGATAAACTTAAGCCAAAGACCAGTGCAGAACCAAAGCTCCAGCCCCAAAAGATGGAAACTGCCATACCCAGTAAGGTCGCAACCGCGATTTGTAAAATTGCACCAGGGAGGGCAATTTTTCGGACTTGCATTAAATCGTTGAGGGAAAAATGCATTCCGACACCGAACATCAAGAACATGACGCCTAATTCAGCAAGCTGATTGGCCAGCGCGATGTCTGCAACAACACCTGGGGTATTGGGGCTGATGATAATTCCCGCAATTAAATAACCAATCAAAGGTGGCAGGCGTAATCGTGCAGCGATATAGCCAAAGATCAGGGCTATACCAAAACCAACTGCAAGTAAAATAATCAGATCTACATCATGAGGCACTAAATACTCCTTAAATCTTCAGGAGAAATCATTCAAAAAATCATTTCTTAAGGTAATGACTTTGTATAAAGCCATATAAAATGCACAATCAGTGCCAAATTCGCTAAAGAGTTTAACAAGTCGAAGAAAAAAAAGGCAAAAAAAACGACCCAAATGGATCGTATTTTTTAAGAAAACTAAAATTATTTAATTTTAGCTTCTTTGAAGATTACGTGTTGACGGATTTTTGGATCAAATTTTTTGATTTCCATTTTTTCCGGCATAGTACGTTTGTTCTTAGTAGTGGTATAGAAATAACCTGTACCAGCAGTAGAAACTAAGCGAATTTTATCACGCATGGTTCAGACTCCTTAGATCTTTTGACCTTGAGCACGAAGGTCAGCAACAACCTTTTCAATGCCCAATTTGTCGATAATACGCATACCTTTAGTGGTTAGACGAAGACGTACAAAACGTTTTTCGCTTTCTAACCAGAAACGGTGGTGATGCAGGTTCGGCTCGAACCGGCGTTTAGTTTTGTTGTTGGCGTGTGAGACGTTGTTACCAACGACTGGACGCTTGCCGGTAACTTGGCAAACCTTAGACATGGTGTAACTCCATTGATTTAGCCAACAGCAAATCTGTATGGCCAGTCAAAATAAAACGGATTGAATTCATTCAAGGGGCGTTTTATACCAAAATTCCGCTTAAAAGACAAGCGGAATTCGTCAAAACGCAACATGATCTAATTTGATAGATCATGCCTTGATCAGTTAGCGTAAGAAAGTTTTCTCTAAAATCTTATTTAGGGCTTTGTCATAAGGCGCTAATATGAATTTTAAGCTAAATAGCTTAGGAATAGACATTACTGAACGCTCATGTGATAAACCAAAGAAACCTTCTGGGCCATGATATTTGCCCATGCCAGATGCACCAACGCCACCAAATGGTAAATCGTCTTGTGCAACATGGGTAACTACGGCATTTTGACCGAAATGCCCAGAATGGGTACGTTGAGAAACGTATTCTGCGCGGGCATTGTCAAAGTCGAAATAGTATAAAGCAAGTGGACGCGGTCTGCCATTAATAAAGTCAATTACATCGTCAATTTGATCATATTCCATAATTGGAAGCACTGGACCAAAGATTTCATTCTTCATAATGTCCATTGTCGGTAGAACACCTGTTAAGAATGTTGGGGCAATTTTACGTACACTCGCTAATTCTTCATTTTGAGGATTGATTTCAATCAACTCAGCGCCTTGTTGACGTGCATCCTCTAAATAACCTTGAACACGGTTGTATTGCTTATCGTTGATGATGCTGGTGTAATCTTGATTATCACGAATCGTCGGGTACATTGTTGTTGCAGCTTGTTTAAAGCTTTCAATAAACTCGGCAGTTTTTCCTCTAGGTAGGAACATATAGTCTGGTGCTACACAGGTTTGACCAGAGTTCCACAATTTACCAAAAGCAATACGTTCAGCGACCAGATTGAGATCGCTTGAAGGGTGTACGATTACAGGTGATTTACCACCAAGCTCAAGAATAACAGGCACTAGATTTTCGGCAGCAGCGGACATCACGGTTTTACCGACATTGGTAGAGCCAGTAAAAATGATTTTATCGAATGCTAAATGTGAAAATGCATCGGAAATTTGACCACCGCCATTGACCACGGCAACCAATTCTTGTGGAAATGCTTCTGAGAGTGCATTTTCAAGTACGAAGCCAAAATTAGAAGATGAACTTGAAATTTTGAGTATTGCGTGATTTCCAGCAGCCAGTGCACAAATCAGTGGGCCAACAGAAAGCAATAATGGATAGTTCCATGGTGCAATAATTCCAATCACACCTAAAGGCTGATATTGCACCCAAGCTTTGGCTGGTTGGTGTAAGATAGACACATGGCGCTTAGATGGTTTCATCCATGCTGTTAAATGCTTGCTATAATATTTAATTTGTTCTAAACATGTGAGTAGTTCACCAATTTTAGTTTCGCTGATTGAACGATTGCCGTAGTCTTGATTGATTGCTTCTGCAAATTGATCTTGGTATTTTACCAGAACTTTCTTTAAGCGAGCTAAACGTTCAATACGTTCCTTTGCTGTAGGAACAGGGTAGCGTTGATAAGCGACTTTCTGTTGTTCAAGAATGTCATGCATACGTTGAACTTCAGGTGAGTAAGAAGTCATTGAATTTGTTTTTGTATGACTGTTCATGACAAACACCATTTACGAATAGGTTAATATAATATAATTTTTAGAGTAAATACTCTAAATAGTCAAGTCACTTTATGTTAGCTTGTGCTAACGGTTAAAAATGGTAATAGGATGTCGAGCTCCAAAACTTTGAAAACGAAAGACCGAATTTTGCAGATTAGTCTGCAACTTTTTAATGAGCGCGGCGAACGTGCAGTTACAACGAATCATATTGCAGCAGAGCTTGGGATCAGTCCTGGAAATTTGTATTATCATTTTCGAAACAAACAAGAAATCATCAAAGAATTGATGGAACAATACCAAAAAGAAACTTTAGATATGCTGTCATTACCCGATGACCGTGGAGTCAATGCGAATGATAAAATCCGTTATTTCCAAGTTTTAAGCAGTCAGCTATGGGAATATCGCTTTCTACATCGTGATGTTTATCATTTAATTGAAAATAATGACGACTTTAGAAAAATTTATCCTCGCTTTGCTGGCAAGGTGATGCAACAAGGGCAAAAAATTTATCATGCCTTTGTTGAAGCAGGGCTGATGCAGATGACACCTTCTGAAATTGAAGCACTCATCATCAATATTTGGATTGTCCTGACCAACTGGACCAACTTCCTATATATGTCTGGGCATTTAAGTGATTCCAACCATTTAGATGAAAAATGGATTTGGCAAGCATTGCGCCAGATGGTGTTTTTAGAAGGTCCTTATTTACGTGGTGAAAGTCGTGAAACCTATGAACGTTTGCTAGAAAGCTTCGGTTCTTCGGAATTATTTGCCAGTTTATCTGCGGTAAAACGCGATTGATGCTGAATCAAGATTGAAAGCTGATGAAAAAGCGTTAAAATATTCGGCTGTTTTTTAAATTAACTTATAAGTGATATCCATCAACATGAACATGACTACTGCCAACACAGCACGTCTACTGATTACTTGTGAAGACAAGCCAGGAATCGTGCAAGCTGTATCGAGCTTTTTGTATCATCAGGGCGCGAACATTACTGCGCTTGATCAATACGCAACTGAAGCTCAGGGCGGGCGTTATTTTATGCGTGTTGAGTTTGAACTTGATCATTTGCAATCCCGTCGTGAGAGTCTCATTCAAACTTTCGCAACCAATGTGGCTGAACGTTATAGTATGCATTGGCGTTTGGCTTTGGTGAGCGACATTAAAAAAGTCGGTATCTTGGTGTCTAAAGTTGACCATGCTTTGCTTGAGTTGTTGTGGCGTCATTCGCGTGGTGGCTTACCTTGTGAAATTACCCAAGTGGTTTCAAACCATGAAGACTTACGCGAATCAGTAGAAAACTTTGGTATCCCTTTCTATGTGGTTCCTGTCAACAAAGAAAATAAACGTGAAGCCTATACAAAGATCGATGAGTTAATGCAAGGGAATGATTTATTGGTTCTCGCGCGTTATATGCAAATTCTCGATGAAGAGTTTGTACAAAAGTGGGAAATGAAAGTGATCAATATTCATCACTCATTTTTACCTGCTTTTGTGGGGGCAAATCCATATAAACAGGCTTATGAAAAAGGCGTTAAATTGATTGGGGCAACAGCGCATTATGTGACGGCTGATCTGGATCAAGGCCCAATCATTGAGCAAGATGTAGAACGAGTAAACCACGATTTTACTGTGGATCAACTGCGTGAATTAGGCCAAGATGTTGAACGTAACGTACTTGCTAGAGCGGTCAAATGGCATCTAGAAGACCGTATTATTGTCGATGGTAATAAGACTGTTGTTTTTCAATAACATGTGAATATTCATTTAATATGAGTCGTAAAAAAGGATGCTTTATGCATCCTTTTTTTATTTTTAATTTGTAAAATCGATTAAAAACATTGAAAAACCAGTTGCAAATGAAAACACTTCTCATTTATCATTGTTGCACTTTAATTGTTCTATCCGATGAGCTTAATCTACAAACTGAATAATTTTTTGTAGTTTGCTCAATTTTAGGTATTTAGATTCTTATGAGTCAGTCTTCCATTGCACCACTTCAAACGCCACCACCGATGAAGAAAAAAGTCCTTGCTGCAGTGTTAGCAGTTGTTGTCGGGCACGTAGGTGTGTTGTGGGGGGTAAGTCATATGAAACCATTTGAACTGCCTCAAATAAAGAAAGAACCTTTAAAAATCAAATTTTTAAAGTTAAAAGAAGATGTTCCACCGCCGCCGCCACCTCCATCTGAACCCATCAAACCTAAAGTTCAACCGAAACCTATAGAGAAGAAAGTTGAGCCTAAACCTGTGGTTAAGCCAAAAATCATTGAGCAGAAAAAACCTGTAGAAAATGATGATCGGGCAAGAAAGCTTGAAGAACAAAAGCGTTTAGAAGAGCAACAGAAGCAGGATAAGGCACGTCAAGATGAGCAAAAACGTCAAGATGATCAGAAGCGTGCGGAACAGCAGAAACGTGAACAAGATGAACGTGATCGTCAAAAACGTGAGCAAGATGAGCGCGATCGTCAACGTCGTGATCAAGAGCAAAGAAACACGCCGCGTAATGTAAATGAAGGTCAGGTGTCTTGGAGTCGTAGTCCACGTATCGCAAAAGAGCAATTACTTAAACTGATGTCTCCAGAAGATGGAACAAAAGTTGTGAATCTAGAAATTACTGCGGATGCGGGCGGAAATATTACCAATGTTCGTATTCTTCAATCTAGTGGTAATTCAAGTTTAGATAGTTATGTTGTTAAGCAGACTCAATCTGCAAAATTTAAAGCTTATAGAGAAAATGGTGCGGGTGTACCATTTAAAATTAGGCAAGATTTTGCATTGTCGGTCTCTAAAAAGTAAATAATTTTTTTAAGAATTAGGAAATGTGCATATGAACTTTTCAGTTTATTGGCAACATGCTGATGCGGTCAGTAAGACACTGTATTTCGTGTTATTGGCAATGTCTATTGCAACGTGGACTGTGTTCATTTTGCGTATTCTAGGCACGCGTCAACTCAAGCAGGTTGCTCAGGATCACCTTGCTCAGGCTTTAAAAGCATTAAAAGCCAAGCTTGCGCCATTAAGCTTTGACCAACGTAAAGCAGTTGCAGAACAAGCGTTACTACGTCAAATCTCAGCAGAAAAGGCCAATGCTGAAAAAGGTGTTTCAGTTTTAGGAACGATTGCTTCACTTGCACCATTTGTTGGTTTATTTGGTACGGTATGGGGAATCTTCCACGCACTTGTTGCTGTAGGTAAAAGTGGTCAAGCAGGTTTAGCTCAAGTTGCAACGCCAGTTGGTGAGGCACTGATCATGACTGGTCTAGGTCTTGCTGTAGCGATTCCAGCGGTATTGGCATATAACATTTGCGTACGTTTTAACCGTACATTGTCAAATGAGTTGCAAGATCAAGCACATGGTTTGTTAATTGATACGATGTTACAACAAGATTCTTCAACGCAAAAAGTTGAATCTGAATCTACCAGTAAAGGTTTAGTTGGAGGTCAAGCTTAATGGCTTTTCAATTGGGAGAAGACAACGATTCTGGCATGAATGAGATGAATCTCATTCCGCTGATCGATATTATGTTGGTATTGATGATCATCTTCTTGGTGACAGCCACCGTTGCTAACCCATCGATACCATTAACTTTACCAAAGACTACTGCTGAAGTAATCGCGCCTCCACCTGAAGCAATTACCATCAGTATCAATCAGAATGGCGATGTGGCTTGGAATGATAAAGTCATTACTTTAGATGAATTGGCTAAACGATTTGATGAAGAAGGTCAAAAGCCAGTAAAACCAGCTGTACAGTTGAGAGCGGATAAAGAATCTCGCTATGATACCGTTGCACAAGTGATGTCTCGTGCAAGTGAAGCAGGATTAAATGATCTTGCCTTTATGAGTGATAATTAATTTAAATAATTACAAATATTTTAAAACCTCCTTTTATGGAGGTTTTTTTATGTTGATATTTTGGCTATTGGGTTAGTTCACTTTTGTTGTATAAAGTGAAGTATTTTCAGTGATCTTAGTCTTTTAAAAGATCTTGAAATTGGCTATGGAGTTTGAGTAATTTTGGCGGAATGGCAAAATTACAATAACCTTGCGCAGGATTACGGGCAAAGAAGTTTTGATGATATTCTTCGGCAGGATGGAAGGTGGGTGCTGGACTGAGTTCAGTCACAATATTTAAACCATCTGCTTTAAGCTGCTCAATAAATTGTTCAGATTCAAGTTTTTGCTGTTCATTGAAGTAATAAATCACCGAACGATATTGTGTTCCAATATCATTGCCTTGGCGGTTTAATGTAGTTGGATCATGAATTGCAAAAAAAACCGTGAGTAATTGTTGATAATTGATTTGCTGTTCATCAAATTCAATCAAAATCACTTCAGCATGATTGGTATCCCCATTACAAATTGCTTCATAAGTTGGATTGGGAGTATGCCCGCCAGCATAACCACTGACTACGTGATTGACACCTTTGAGCTGTAAAAATACGGCTTCGGTACACCAAAAGCAGCCACCACCAAATAGAGCCTGTTGCATGTGAAGATCCCTTTATTTTTAAATTATGGAAAAGACGAAACGATGCTAAAGATCATATCGTGAACTTGCTTAGTTTGTCATATAACCATTTAAGCATAGGTACAATACCTGTTTGATTCACTAAACAGATCTGTTTAAATTGTTGCAAAATTTTAAAAGTGCAATCTATTCGAATTGCTGTAAAAACTTAAGCTTTTCCATTTAAGGTGAACCAAAAGACATTCAATAGAATGCCTTCTATATTCATGAGAATTTATTCGTCATCTAATAAATCCATTTGTTTTGCAATTTGATAGAGGTTATTTGAACGATTACCTGTACGACAAAACATGAGTACTGGTTTTGGAAGCTCGTTAAAGCGGTTGGCAAAGCTTCTGACATCAACTTCTGTGATTTGACCAGCAACGACAGGTAGAAATACATAGTCCAAACCTGCAGCACGTGCAGCTTCTTCAATTTGAGCACTTGTAGGCTGTTCTGTTCCGCCTTCCATATCAGGACGATTATTCATTATAGACTTAAAGCCTTTTTCTGCCACTTGAGCAATATGTTCTGGACCAATTTGACCAGCAAAACCAACATTTTCACTCATTTCGTCACTCCTATATGATTTAAAATCCAATATGCTATATATAATAGCATTAAGCTCAGAACTGAGTTTGAACGATAAAAGATTTATAAAAGAAATATCTATAAAAGATAACGCAATGGAGTGTGTATGTACGCATATACAGTTGAACCACTATATATCCCCATTGGACAAGAAGTCATAGCGGCAGATTTTTATCGACCTAAAAATCTAAAAAAACCTGCTGTTATTATTATGGCTCATGGATTTGCATGTTTAAGACAATTTAAGTTGGTGAACTATGCGCAAAAAATTGCACAGGCAGGCTATGCGGTTGTGCTGTTTGATTATCGTTTTTGGGGAGGAAGTACAGGCTTTCCTCGTGAACTGATTTCATTGCAGAATCAGTTGGATGATTGGAAAACCGTGGTCAGTTATGTCGCAACACAAAAGAAAATTAATCCAAAAAAAATAGCGCTTTGGGGGACCTCTTTGAGTGGAGGCTATGTACTTAGTCTTGCAAGTGAGCTAAAGAGTGTCCAAGCTATTATGGTGCAAGTGCCTTATGTGGATGGGGCAGAAACTGCAAAATTGTTTCCAATTCAACAGTTACCCAAGGCATTAAAAATATCCAGTCAAGATTATATGGGGGCAAAAGTTGGTATGCTTCCACGAACCTTACCTGTGGTACATCCCTTTGATTTATGTTTTATTCCGACCAAAGATAGTTATAACGGCTATATGTCGATTGTAAATCCAGACTACTTTTGGAGTGGTGAAGTTCCGGCACGGGTATTTTTTAATTTAATCCGTTTTAGACCAATTCAGACTGTCAGAAGTATTAATATTCCTGTGCTATTTATTGCGGCTAAAAAAGACAGTTTTATCCCCATTGAATCTAGCCGAGAAACGGCAACAAATATTGCACCTTTTGTGCAATATCATGAATGGGATATGGCACATTTTGATATTTATCATGGGAAATGGTTGGAAAAATCAATTTTGACCCAATTAGAGTTTTTACATCAACATATTGGAGTGAGCTAGATGATTATTGTATGCCCATCATGTGGCGCAAAAAACCGAGTTCCCGAAGATAAACTAAATGCTCAACCCACTTGTGGTCAATGTCATCAAAATTTGATTGCACTTGCTCCTATTGAGTTAAATGAACAAAATTTCAGTAACTTTGTCAGTCATAGTGATTTGCCAATTATGATTGATTTATGGGCAGAGTGGTGTGGCCCATGCAAAATGATGGCACCGCATTTTGCTGAAGTTGCAAAAAATAACCCCCATGTGGTTTTTGCTAAAATTGATACTGAAGCGAATCCACGGTTAAGTAGTGCATTTAATATTCGCAGTATCCCAACCTTGGTTTTAATGAATAAAACCACGGAAGTTGCTAGAATAAGTGGTGCGTTACGTGCTAACCAATTACAAGAATGGTTAGATCAACAATTGAATGCCCATAAGTAATTCACGGGCTCGGAGTTATTGTGTCAGATTCTCATGTAAAACCTGAAGGTACACTGTCTTTACAAACCATCGCAATGCCAGCAGATACAAACTGGAGTGGTGATGTTTTTGGTGGTTGGATTGTTTCACAAATGGATTTGGCTGGTGCAATTCATGCAGAACGCTTTAGTAAAGGGCGTTGTGCAACGATTTCGATTAATCAGATGACTTTTCTTGTTCCCGTAAAAGTGGGGGATGTGATCAGTTGTTATACCAAGCTTTTAAAGGTCGGTAATACATCGATTCAAATGCAGATCGAAGTTTGGGATAGTCATGACAGTTCTCGTGCTGCCAAACGTGTGACTGCAGGTGTATTTACTTTTGTTGCTGTAGATGTTGCGGGAAATAAACGCCAAATTCCTGAAGATGTAAAGCAGAAGTATTTAGCGTCACAAAGTGCTTAAATGCTCAAGATAAAAAATCCCAACATTGTTTGGGATTTTTTATGGAATAGGTGCTTAGATCGTTTGATTTAAATACTGTGTTAAAACATGGTATTGCTGTTGGCGCTTGATTCTGGAACAGCTTGCTGTACATCCCAGTGTTCAATAATTTTTCCATTTTCGACTCTAAAGATATCGACAATTGCAACACCACGATCTTGTGGATTTTGAGCTGAATGAACGTGTAAAAATACTAAATTTCCTTCTGCGACAGCACGTTTGATTACACTTTTTGCTTCAGGATTTTTTTGGAAATACTGGGTAAAGTGATTTACAAAGGGCGCTTTACCATCTGGAACACGCGGGTTGTGCTGAATATATTGGTCACCAATATAACGATCTGCATATGCTTTAACTTGATGCTTTTGAAATACACCTTCATAAAAATCAGTCACAATGGCTTTATTTTGTTGCGCTTGTTGGGTGGTTGAATTCGCTGCTAATGTGTTGCCCGTTGCAGTAGTAGCAACGTGATTTGGATTTTGGGCACATGCAGTGAGAAACAAAATAGGGCTTAGAATGAGGCTGAGTACAATAATTTTTCTTGGCGTAGCTGATCGCATGGTTATTCTCTATAGTTCAAATCTCAATAGTTCAAGATGGTGGTGGAAATAACACCATCTTGATGAGTAAATAAGCATGAATATAGTGAATAATCGTCACTCATTATTTGTACTTTGGTAAATTTTATACTTACTGAGCAGTAAGTTTTATTTACATTTGCAGA
This sequence comes from Acinetobacter sp. Root1280, assembly GCF_001425285.1. Lineage (NCBI taxonomy): Bacteria > Pseudomonadati > Pseudomonadota > Gammaproteobacteria > Moraxellales > Moraxellaceae > Acinetobacter > Acinetobacter sp. Root1280. The sequence goes on from NZ_LMED01000025.1 coordinate 268,058, forward strand.
TTTGTATTTATTTCTTTTTTAGGCGTTCTTTTGACACCCAAGCCCACACCATTTGGCATTCTACAGGCTCTTTTCCAGACTCATCCATAATGGTGACTGGAACCAGCGTTTCACCTTTTTCAGAGCTTTGCATTTCTAAAATTTGTTCTTTGCTCAATGTCGCTGTTGCTGTCATATCACCTTTAGATGGTCGTTTATATTCAATATGCATGCTTTTGATCAAGACAATTGAACTATCAGGAACATTCATACCTGTGACAAAGCCTGTTGCTGTTTCAGCAATCAACGCCATTGCAACAGCGTGTAATTGTCCAATATGGTTTTGCATGGCACGGTGGTTTTTAATTTCCACCACAACTTTTGAATGGCTGACTTCTAGGTACTTAATATTGGCTGTGCCCACCATAGGCACAACTCGACCAAACGCCTTACTCCAGAGCGTACTACGAATGCCTTTAGGGAATTTAGAAGTCGCTTTCACAAGTTTAGATAAACGGTTGGTCTGAGTCATGTCTTAACCTATAGTGTTGCTAAAGACCTTAGTCTTTGAAGTTATTAAATTGTAAAGGTACACCGAATTGTTGTTCTTTTAAAAATGCCATAACTTGCTGTAATGTATCGCGCTTTTTATCAGTTACACGTATCTTGTCACCTTGGATAGAAGATTGCACTTTGACGCCACTTTCTTTAATGGCTTTATTAATTTTTTTTGCGGTATCTGAGTCAAGTCCATCTTTAAGCTTGATCACTTGCACAATATTTTTACCTGAAGCCGTCATTTTTTGTGGATCAAGGGCTTGAATATCGATTTTACGTTTAAAGAAATGATTTTCAAGCATGCTATAGACTTGTTCACACTGGAAATCACTTTCAGTTGAAATTTTAATTTCTTTGGCTTTTTCATTAATTTCGATTGAAACGTCCTGACCACGGAAGTCAAAGCGTGTTGCAATTTCTTTTTGTGTGTTTTGAACAGCATGATTTACTTCAAAAATCTCTAATTCTGAAACAATATCGAAAGATGGCATAGTTTAGACCTTTACAAATGGAAAGAATATCTGAGATGCTAGGGATGTTTTCTTCATTTGCCAAGTGTTGTTTACATCAAAGGAGTGCACAATGATCCGTAAATTAGAAATTACAACATTTGAGTTCCCAGAAAATGCAGTTATCTGGGATGTTCGTGATGCAAAAGCCTTTGCCGAAGGCCATGTAAAAGGGGCTGTAAATCAGCCTATAGATGGTTTAAGTGCTGAGAGCTTGACTCAAGTGAATTCGGATCAGTCCATTTACATTTTATGTGGTGGTGGAAGTAAAGCGCCTCGAGCTGCTGAAAAATTAGAGAGTTTAGATGATTCTCGTGATTACGTTGTACTTATGGGGGGAACACGTGCAGCACGTGATGCAGGTCTCCCATTAGAACAGGGTTCATAAAAAAGCGCCGAAAGGCGCTTTTTTATTACGATAATCAATAAAAAAGAATCATGATTGAATCGGTTTAAAATAAGGTTTTTTGGCTTTTACTTTCTTTTGAAAGCGGTTTGGACTTAATTTTTGCAATAAATTTTGGGGAATCGGGCAAGCTTGATTAAGGACCAAAGCCACCAAGATTTCACTACACAAGGGCGCAAATAAAAAACCTTTAGAGCCAAGCCCAGAAAATGTATAAATCTCTTTCTCAGCTTCAACTTTTCCCAGTAATGGAAAATAGTCCAGACTTTGGGCTCGTACAGAAGCACGCCCGTGCCATTCATCTACTTTGCAGAGTGATTCTGCGTATTGTGGAAACACACTGTGGATAAGTTCATAGTTATGCACATGGTCTTCAAGCAAAACTTCAGTGTCATCACGATTGGGATAAAAAGAAGCACCTAAAATCAAATGTTGTTCATCAAGCTGCATGCAGTAGCCACCATAACTGTAGGCGTATTGTGGATCTAATCGGTGTTTAACATTGTTGAGCCAACTAACTTGTCCACGGATCGGTTTGAGTATCGGGAACTGCTTAAAAAAAGCATGGCTTTCTTTGGCACAACATACAATCACATGATTAAAATCACCAAGATCTGTGTGCTGGCTATCTTGTAGTGTTAATTGATGATGATTCGATTGAACAATACTATGAATGTGAGCATGTTTAAATTGAATCAGCGGATGTTCAAGAATTTGGTCTTTGAGTTGCTGGGGATAAATTGAACCCGCTTGAGTGAGCTGTAAGCTCTCTAGCGTGGTTTGTAGCTCTAAATCATCTGCTGTTTGAGTTTTGAGTAAATCTTGAGGATATTGCGCTGGTAAATCCAGTAAATGTTCAGCATTTTTTTGTGCTAATTGTTGAACCGCAATAGCACGAAAAGCCTGAAATTTTGGATAGTGCTGTAAGGCATGTTGCCAAGCCAAGGTCATTAAATGTTCCGAACTTTGCTCGATAGGGCATAGTTTCGGATTTAATAAGGCCAGAGGATTACCAGAAGCACCTGCTAAAGGCGCTGATTGGTCGTAAATCGTAACTTGATGTCCTCTTTGGGCAAATCCCCATGCGCAGCTTAAACCTGCAATTCCAGCACCAATGATGGCAATGTGGCGTTGATTGAAATTATTTTGATTTTTCCGTATTTTTTTTTGAATGTTTTGCGCTGTAAGGTCCATTGACTGAGATTGATTTTCTTCGGCTGTTTGCTCAGATGGATTCCAAATGGCTTTTAGCATTTCACGTTTATGACCAAAACCACGCGGACGTGAAATAGTGATTCCATGTTGTTTTAGACCCCGTTTAAGCACGCCTGCCACGCTGAATGAGGCAAAAGTTGTTCCAAAATCTGACAGTCTGACAATATTGTTTAAAACTTTATCTTCCCACATATCTGGATTACAAGAGGGTGCAAATCCATCTAAAAACCATGCATTAACTTGTTGGGCTTTTACCATTGCTGGAAATACATCATGTGCATCACCTAACCACAGATCAATTGAAAAACGGGCTTCTGGAAAGCTTAAACGGTGACAACCAGCGATGGGTAATGGATAGTGTTGAATCAACTGATCAGAAAATTGTTGAAGTTCAGTCCAGACCTTCAACGCACGGGTTAAATCCTGTTTAGACAAGGGGAACTTCTCTACACTGATCACATGTAGGTGGCTGTGATTATCTGGACGAACATTGTGCCAAAGTTGCCACAATGCCAAAATATTTAATCCTGTACCAAAGCCAGTTTCACCAACACAGAAATATTCAAAATCATCTAAATCTGCAAGTCGTGTTGAAAGATCATTACCATTCAAAAATACGTGTCGGGTTTCAAGTAACCCGTTGTCTTTAGAAAAATAGACATCACCAAATTGTTTGGAAATTGGAACTTCAATTCCATCAATACATTGCCAGTCTAAATCGGCAGTTTGAATGGCATTTGACAAAGCAGATTACCTTTTGATAATTAAAATGAAAAAACCTGACATTTCGCAGTATCAGGTTATAGCGTGAAACTTTCTAAGTGCAAAGTCAAAGCAGTGGGCTTACCACTGACGACGACGTTTGGTATAGATATAACTTGCGATTAAAAAGCCAAGTAAAACACCAACAGCAATGGTCGCAGCACCATATAAGAACATTTGCGCACTTTGTTCACTTTGTAGAACTTGAACTTGTACACCCAGATTGTCATTTTTGAGTTGTAATTCTTGGTTCTGTGAAAGGGCTTCTAAATTGGCCTTTTCAAGTTGCTGTAAACGTGTTGCTTGGTCTTTAACCAAAGCTTTAGCTTTGGCATCTTGAGACGCTTTTTCTTTGCTAATTTGTTCAGCCGTTAAAGGTTTATTTTCTTGTGCTTGCGCCTGTGTTTGGGTGCTGGAATTTGCACCTGCTACAGCAGGAATAATACTCGGTTTTGGCGGTGCAACAGGTTGGGTCGCCTGAGTAGGCGCTGCCGTCGTTGCTTGAGTCGCTGAAGATTGAGTAGGCTCAGCCGATACAACAGGTGATAAAAGTACAAAAGAACTTAAAGTCAGGCTAAGTAAGCTTTGGACGACAACGCGCATTATGTTATCCCTTAGGCAATGCTTTATTGAATGGTTTAACATCAATATGACTGTAAATCCCTTCTTTTAAGAAAGGTTCATCTTTTAACCATTCATCCAAAGCTTCACGGCTGTCAAAATCGAGAATTAAAGTACTGCCATAAAAACCTGCTTGTGGATTTTCACGATCAATCGGCATCGCCCCAGCCACGATGACACGGCCTTCAGCATCTAACTTCTCGAGTCGAGCTAAATGTTGTGGGCGTACAGCAAGACGTTTTTCTACTGTACCTGCTTGATCTGTACACGTAATTACAAATAATGGCATGATATTTCTCGATTTTCTAAAACACTTTATTCGTCAGTGGATCTAAGGTGTTTTCGTAATATAACAAATTGGGCTATCATAAAGGAAATCATCAGTATCATGTCACCAAATACTGTAAATTCCCCCCAATATTTTCCATCCATAAAAATAAATGCAAAGAAAATATGTAATAAAGCTGTTGTGATAAATAAGCCTGCCCAAGCAAAATTGAGTTTTAGCCATCCATTTGGTGTTAGATCTAATATTGGATCTAATAAACGTTGAATGAGAGGCTTTTTATCTTTGGCAAAATATGGTGAACCGATCAAAATTGTCGCAAATACAAAATTAATAAGAATTGCTTTTAATTTAATATAAGTTGCATCTCTTAATGCAAGCGTAATGCCTCCCATCACGATTGTTATTAATAAGATAATCCACTGTTGTTTTTCAAGTTTAAATTTTTGATGGATAAACAACCCACCATAAATAATGATCATAGATAGAACTAAACCAGTAGTTGCAACTAATATGTCATTGTTATTTGTTCCACCCGTATAATCTATTAATTGTAATAGCGGGTGATGACTATCTTTAGGATCAACCGTTTTAAGTAAATAGTAAAAAATAATGAGGGGCACAAAGTCTAAAAGTGCTTTCATGTTAAAGTATCTAGTCTGTTCAGGTTGATGGGATAGTATAAAAGATGCAAGGCATAGATTTACATACTCACAGTAATATTTCTGATGGGACTCTGACGCCAGAGTTATTGGTTCAAGCTGCCATCGAGAAAAGCATACATACACTTGCATTGACTGACCACGATAGCATGGATGGCTTAATACAAGCTGAACAATTTGCAAAAAATCAACCAATTCAAATCATTTCAGGTGTAGAAATCTCTAGTCAATGGTCCAGACCTGAGACTAAAAAAAGTTATGGTGTGCATATTGTTGCGCTCAATATGCAAAATCCTGAACCATTACAACAGCTTTTAACGCAACAGAAGAAAATTCGTGCTGAGCGAGCCAAGCAAATCTGTGATCTGCTAATTCCTTTGATTCATCAGGATATTTATGCAGAAGTTGTGGCAAAGGTGGATGGTGAACCTGATCGGATTACTCGGACGCATATTGCCAAGACGCTTGTAGAAAAGGGTTTTGTTCAGCGCGCACAGCAGGCATTTGATAAATACATTAAGGAAGGTAAAAAAGCCTATGTAAAATTTGATGGTTTAGGTTTGGCAGAAACCATTCAGGTGATTCATGAAAGTCAAGGTTTTGCAGTATTGGCACACCCAACACGTTATGATCTATCAGCAACAAATACCCGTTATTTAATTGAAATCTTTGCACAATATGGTGGTGATGCTGTTGAGCTTCCACCCGCAATGGAACCCGCTTCAACACGACAAATGGTTGATCGAATGATTGCTGAATATGGTTTAAAAGTCTCTGTGGGGAGTGATTTTCATGGTGATAATATGCCTTGGATTAAATTAGGCAATATTCCACGCGTCAAAGAAGGGCAAGTAGGGATTTGGGAGAGTTTCCGATAATACACCGTGATGATGTATTCAAATACTTAGATTTTCGAATGAGATCTGTTTTTGAAAGGCATCTCATTTGAATGAAACAAAAAATCCCTCTAGAGCAGAGGGATTTGGGGTTGATTATAAAATCAACTTTCTTTAACAGTATAAGGGTTTTCAAAGCCTAGTTTTTTCAAGATTTCAATTTCGAGTGCTTCCATTTCTTCAGCATCATCATCAGAAGTTTCATGGTCATAACCCATTAAATGTAAGGTGCCATGAACCAGCATATGAGTGAAATGCTCAATCGGTGTCTTTTGTTGTTCAATCGACTCTTGTAAAACCACGGGGATGCAAATGACTAAATCACCGATGGGTAATGCATCGAGCATGGATAAAACTTCTTCAGGAATTTCACTTGGAAAAGACAATACATTGGTGGGTTTGTCTTTTTCACGATATTCAAAATTTAATTTGTGACTTTCATCTTCATCAACACACGCAATTCCGATTTCACAATCTTGGTCTACATCAATATGACGTAGTGTTGTTTCAATGACTTTTTTTACATAGACACGTTTGAGCACCAATTCTGGTGCTTCAAACGCTTGTTGTAACGATAAGCTAAGTTTCAAAAACAGTCCTTAAACATTTTCCTGATTTGCAGCAGTATGTTCCTCATGTTGAGCATCTGCGGCAGAATCATTTTCAGAAATTAAGGCTTCTTGACGTGCTTTACGTTCTGCACGTGCTTCAGCACTTAAACGGTATTGTTCACTGTCCCATCCTTCATAAGCCTCTACAATTTTTTGTACCAGCTGGTGACGAACGACATCACGGGAATGGAAGCGAGTGATGTGAATTTCTTTGATCTTTTCGATAATACGCAATGCGTGAGCAAGACCAGACTGTTGCCCGCGTGGTAAATCGACCTGTGTAATATCCCCAGTGATCACTGCACGAGAACCAAAACCTAAACGGGTCAAAAACATCTTCATCTGTTCAGGGGTGGTGTTTTGTGCTTCATCGAGAATCACAAAGGAATGATTTAATGTACGACCACGCATATAAGCAAGCGGTGCAACTTCAATCACTTGGCGCTCAATCAGTTTTGCAACTTTTTCAAAACCAAGCATTTCATACAACGCATCATAAAGCGGGCGTAGATATGGGTCGATCTTTTGGCTTAAATCACCCGGCAAGAAACCAAGTTTTTCTCCAGCTTCAACAGCAGGGCGAACCAAAAGGATACGTTGAATTTCATTACGTTCTAACATATCTACCGCAGCAGCGACTGCAAGATAGGTTTTACCTGTACCTGCAGGGCCGATTCCGAAAGAAATATCGCTTTGTAGAATACGTTGTACATAACGTTTTTGATTGGCACCACGAGGGTTGATTCGACCTTTACGCGTTTGCAACCAGACATCATCTAAACCGGTATGCTCATTGTCTGAAAGGTCGTCTTGTAACTCACGGTCAGTTTGGCTGCCTTGAATCATCAAATGAATCGTATCAGCACTGATTTGCTGAGAGAGTTCAGCTTCTGCATGCAAACGCTGCAATAAACCTTCAGCTCTTTCAACTGCTTCTAAATCACCATCGATATAGAAGTTATCGTTGCGATGAGAAATGTTGACATTTAAACGTTGTTCGATTTGTTTCAGATGACCGTTATAAGCACCTAACATGCTTTTTAAACGTTCAACTGAAATACCTGGAAAAGCTACTGTACGTCGAATCGCTGCAGTCAAGAGATATCCTTTTTTAAAGTAAAGTCTATACCCTTACATTACGCCACGTCAGGCTCAAGATTCAAGAGTTCTCCATAAACTAAATTTAGGGTCTTAATCTCTGTAACCTCAATCTCTGCAAAGCGTCCGACCCAAGAGGCGTCACCTACAAATGTTACTAAACGTGTATTGTCAGCTGTACCGACCAATAAATTTGGATCTTTATTAGAAACATTTTCAACCAGTACACGTTGAATGGTCCCTAACATCGCATCGGTTTTACGAATACTTGATTGCTTAATCCAGTGTTGAACTTTGGCTAAACGTTCTTTCTTGACTGCATCAGAAGTGTCATCAGGTAATTCAGACGCTGGTGTGCCAGGACGTTTTGAATAAACAAAACTATAAGAATGATCAAAGTCTAAATCTTGGATAAACTGATAGGTTTCTTCAAAATGTGCATCAGTTTCACCAGGGAAGCCGATGATGAAATCTGAAGATAAATGCATATCTGGACGAGCTTTACGCAGTTTGGCAATTTTTTCGATATAGACATCAATGGTGTGGTTACGCTTCATCGCTTGTAACACATCATTTGAGCCGCTTTGTACAGGTAAATGCAGATGTGAAACCATTTGTGGTAGGTCACGGTAGCATTGAATCAAATCTTCATTAAATTCGAGCGGATGTGAAGTCGTATAACGTAAACGACCGATTCCTGGAATTTCTGCAACCAAACGTAATAAATCTGCAAAGGTACAAATTTCACCTTCAAAAGTTTCACCACGGTAACCGTTTACATTTTGTCCTAAAAGGCTAATTTCACGAACGCCTTTTTCAGCCAAACCGGCAATTTCTGCCAAGACATCATCCAAAGGACGAGAAACTTCTTCACCACGAGTATAGGGAACCACACAGAAAGAACAGTACTTTGAACAACCTTCCATGATTGAAACAAACGCTTTGTAACCTTCAACACGCGGTTCAGGTAAAAAGTCGAATTTTTCAATGTCAGGGAATGAAATATCTACGAGTTTAATTTTGTCTTTTTTCGGTTTTTCGATTTGCTCAACATGCTGATCCAGCATTTGCGGTAAACGGTGCAAGGTTTGAGGGCCAAAAACCATATCGACATATGGTGCACGTTTTTGAATGTTGTCGCCTTCTTGAGAAGCAACACATCCACCAACACCGATGACGAGATCAGGATTTTTTTCTTTTAATTTGCGCCAGCGACCCAACTCAGAAAATACTTTTTCTTGGGCTTTTTCTCGAATTGAGCAGGTATTCATTAACAGGATATCTGCGTCACTTGGATCTTTGGTTAAAATATAACCGTGTGAGTCGCCTAAAAGATCTGCCATACGATGACTGTCATACTCATTCATCTGACACCCTTGCGTTTCGATATACAGTTTTTTTACTGCACCGTCGGCTGGGGTGTGCTGTGGCTGGGTTACAGTGTTTTCTGAGGCAGCTTTGGCACCATTGGGAATGAAGGTTTGAACCGTCATGGAGGCGTCTTTCCTATGAATAAAGGGAATTTTGAATGTGTACTAAGCCTGCTATTTTAACAGACTCATAAAAGGCGCGCCATTTTATAGCATTTAGAGTGAACTCAGGAAAATATTTAGCGGCTATTGCCATTTATTGGATTGTAGGGCATTGAAAATGAAAATTATGAAGAAAAAATAGAGAACAATATTAATGATGAATCATAAGGTTACATAACACAACAGTAGAAATGGATTAGAATAATTAAACTAGGCACAAATAAGTGCATCAGTATGTTAAAGGCACATCATGCAGGTTGAGAGAAAAACGGTGTTAAAGCAGCAACTTAAGCAAAATAAATTAAAACTTTACCTTTTAGGAACAGTTGCATGTACAAGCCTGCAAGTGGCTCATGCTGCTGAAGAGCAGTTTAATGATGCTTTACGCAATGCAAATAATCCAAGTGCTTTAGAACAATATCGTTCTTCAATGCAAAATGATGCTTTGGGCTATTATCCTGAGTATTGGTCATTGAATTCAAATCTCGCCTTTCAACCTGCTGCAAATATTATTAGCTTTGCGCAACGTTATCCTCAATCGGCGATGGCGGAAAAGTTGGCTGCGGATTATGTCGAAGAGAAGGTTAAACAAGCAGATTACGCCAGCGCGCAACCTGTATTGCAATATGTCTCTAATCCAGATCAAGCAGAACGTTGTGCTGTTGCTCAAGTTCGTGCGAAAACTGGTGACGTTTTGGTCTATGCTGAATTTAAAGATGTTTGGTTGGCAACCAACTCTCAACCTGAATCATGCAATGGTTTAGGCCGCATGATGCTTAGTAGCCCACTCATGACCGCACAAGATCGCCAACAACGATTATATGCACAACTGAGAGCCGGGCAGTCTGGTCTAGCCATCGCTACCGCACAAACGATTGGCGTTAATTTATCGTTAACCCAATTGAACCAAATCCAAGCCAATCCATTAAATTATTTATGGTCTGCACCCAAAAACAATGTAGAAGATTATGCTTATTTGGTTTATGCACTGGGTCGTGCAGCAGATACAGATTTAACCAGCGCTTTGCAGTCAGTACCAAAGTTGGTTCAGGGTGTACCAGCGGATGTGCAAAAATATATTTATCGTACTGTCGGTTATATCGGCGGAACGACCGTTATGAAAAATAATTTTAATCGTGAAGTACTGCAAAATTTTGATGCAAGCTATGGTGTGCCTTTCAGTGCAGAAGAAGCAGAAGTTTATGCACGACAAGCCATTCGATTTGGGGCTTGGGAAAGTGTGATTCGTGCAATAGACAGTATGAGCGTGACACAAAAGCAAGAAGACCGTTGGCAATATTGGTTGGCGCGTGCTTCAGAACAACGCAATGATGCACAATCTAAAAGAACCGCTAAAGATATCTATCAACGATTGGCAATGTCGGGTGATGATTATCATAATCTGCTTGCCAAAGATCATTTGGGGCAAAAGTATAATGATAGCCCTGCCAGAGAACAGCCTTCAACTGATGACCAACAACGCTTAAATAGCGATATTCATTTCCGTCGTGCATTTACTTTACGAAATATTAATGCGCCTGCAACTTATACCAATAGGGAATGGAACTGGGCGGTACGTCAGGCATACTTAAAACATGATGATGGGTTGCTGCTTGCTGCGGCAAAACGTGCAACTGATATGGGCTGGTATGATCGTGCAATTTATGCGGCAGAACGTACTGAGAAAAAACATAACTATGTTTATCGTTATGCAACACCTCATCAGTCGTTGGTGGTGAGTCATAGCCGTAATGCGGGTATTGATCCTGCTTGGGCCTATGGTTTAATGCGCCAAGAAAGCCGTTTTGTAACTGCTGCTCGCTCACATGTTGGTGCAGGTGGTTTGATGCAAATCATGCCAGGCACTGCAAAGTTGGTGGCAAAACAAATGGGTGAAACTTATAATCCTGCTGCGCTCAGTGATGCCAATACCAATATTCGCTATGGTACTTTCTATCTGTCGATGATTCATGGTCAATTAAGCAGTAATCCTGTCTTGGCAACCGCAGGGTATAATGCTGGGCCAAATCGCGCGAAACGTTGGCAGCCAGATTATCAAAATCTTTCAGCAGATCAATATACAGAATCTATTCCTCTGAATGAAACACGTGACTATGTAAAAAATGTGATGACCAATGCAGCACATTATGGAATCTTGTTGGGACAAGGGCCTCAAGCGATTGAAAGTCGTATGCCTGTTATTCCAACCCGTGTTTCACAATAAAACTATTTGGACTTGGATGAAACTTTGTTGGTAAATCAATGATTTTCAAAATTTTGCGTAAATTGAAACAATCTTGCTTAGCATGGAGCTTATGCTTTGCGGGATTGTTTGGGCTCAATGTGCAGTTACATGCTGCACCGCAATTACAAGGCTATGTCATGCAAGTCCAGTTGACACCTGCTGTCTGTGCACTTGATTCTTCAAAACAAAAGCAACGCAAATGTCTCGAAGGTTATTCATTGACAATCACAGGTCTGTTGCCTGAAACGACAGAGCGGAATTGCACCACCAATACATCTGCAAGTTTGACCCCTTTACAAGCTAAGGTGGTTGCACGGGTAATGCCTGAGGAAAATGCACGTATTCAGTTGTGGCGTAGCGTGGGTGGCTGTGTTCCAATGAACGCGAGTCAATATTTTAGAACTGTGATTAATTTAGCAGATCGTTTGAAAATTCCTGCAGATTTAACCAGCTCTGAAAACAAAAATGTGCAACATAATGCGTTAAAAACTCAATTTGTTAGATTAAACCCGGGAATGAATAACGACAGTATCCGTTTTACTTGTCAAAGTTCATCGTCAAACCCAGTGTTAACCGAGGTTCAAGTGTGTTATCGGGTCAATGGTCAGTATAAACAATGTTCAAATCACATTGTTTCAAACTGCCCAAATACATTCTCGATCAAAGGGACTTATTAGTTCTTCTGAGGAATTTTATTTATATTTCCTATCATACTTTTGTTGAAAAGCATTCTCTTTTACATGCAACTGTTAAAGGATTGGAGTACAATCTTTGCCGTTTATGATAATTCGATTAAAACGGATTTAACCGTTTAATCACATTAACGATCCTCATTGGAGATAATTACATGAAGCAACCTGTTCGCGTTGCCGTTACTGGCGCAGCTGGTCAAATCGGTTACAGCTTATTATTCCGTATCGCTAGCGGTGAAATGCTTGGTAAAGACCAACCCGTTATTTTGCAATTGTTAGAAGTTCCATTTGAGAAAGCTCAAGCTGCGCTTAAAGGCGTAATGATGGAATTAGATGACTGTGCTTTCCCATTATTGGCTGGCATGATCGGTACTGATGATCCAAAAGTTGCATTTAAAGATGCTGACTACGCGTTATTGGTTGGTTCACGTCCACGCGGTCCTGGTATGGAACGTGCTGACTTGTTGAAAGTGAACGGTGAAATCTTCATTGGTCAAGGCCAAGCACTTAACGAAGTTGCGAGCCGTGACGTTAAAGTACTTGTTGTAGGTAACCCTGCAAATACAAATGCTTATATCGCAATGAAATCTGCTCCAGATCTTCCAGCGAAGAACTTTACAGCAATGTTACGTCTTGACCACAACCGTGCGTTGACTCAAATTGCTCAAAAAGCGGGTGTTGCTGTAGCGGATATCAAAAACCTTACAGTTTGGGGTAACCACTCTCCAACAATGTATGCGGACTACCGTTTTGCAACTGCAAATGGCGTAAGCTTAAAAGACAAAATCAACGATGCTGATTGGAACGCAAACGTATTCCTTCCAACTGTTGGTAAACGTGGTGCTGCAATCATTGAAGCGCGTGGTCTTTCTTCTGCTGCTTCTGCTGCAAATGCTGCGATCGATCATATGCGTGATTGGGCGCTTGGCACCAATGGCGAATGGGTAACAATGGGTATTCCTTCTGACGGTTCTTATGGAATTCCTGAAGGTGTGATGTACGGTGTTCCTGTAATTTGTGAAAATGGCGAATACACTCGTGTTGAAGGCTTAGAAATTGATGCATTCAGCCGTGAACGTATGGACAAAACTCTTCAAGAACTTGAAGAAGAGCGCGCAGCTATTGCTGATATGCTTAAATAATTAAAATTTAATCTGTTAAAGATTAATTTTGAAAAAGCACTCTATTTAGAGTGCTTTTTTTATGCTTCAAATCAAACATCTTGAGAATAGATAATTTATATTAAGCCAACATTTGTTTGTTTTTTAATCACAAATTGAAACAAGAAAATTAAAATCTAGACTATCTTTTAAAATTATTTTCTTATAAGTTAATTGAATAAAAGATGACAAATAAATTTATATAAGGAGGCAATATGCTCAGGACGAACACACCATCCTTAGAATTACTATTTTCTCAACTTGGTTTGGCAAATAGTCCCGCAGCAATTGAGCTATATGTACGCACTCATCAATTGCCAGCAAATCTTTCATTACATGAAGCGCCGTTTTGGAATAAATCTCAACGTGACTTATTAATCAGTCATTTGGTACAAGATGATGATTGGGCAATTTGGATTGATGAGTTAAACCAACAATTACATCTAGATGCGTATAAGCTAACAGCCTAATGATTTAGTTTCCCCCAGAGCAACAAAAAAGATGGCCGTTATGGCCATCTTTTCTATTTAGTATTGATCAAATTAGCTTTGATCAAAACGAATAACAAATTGAGTTATTTTGAATGGGCATAGCGCTGATCAATGTAATTTAGACTGAATCATTTGACTAAACCAAGCTTCATTGCGAACAGGTCTAAAGGCAGTGTGTTGTTGCAGTAAGGTTAAATCAAAATCAGTTGTCTTGATATATTTACTCAGCCAGTGACGAGTCAATGCAAATTCATTTTTACTCACAGATGCATAAGCCAACATAAAGTAAATATCAGCATGATGATGTTGTGCCAATGGTTTTAAAATCTGCTGCATAATCAAGGCATAACGTGATTCTTTGGTCAATTCAAAGTAAATCATATAAGCTTTGGCCAAATGCAAAGAAAGCTGAATATAGACTGACATTGGCATTTCTTCATATTCAAATCGTGCAGTTTCAAGTAAAACAATGGCTTCTTGCAAGAAATGAATTTGTTCCTGCTTTGAATGACTTTGAGTGACCAGTTGTAAGCGTAAGTCCCCACGTTCAAGTGCAAGTTCAGGTGTATTGCCTGACAAATACAATTGATCTGTTTCCCCAATACGCGAGATGATTTGTTTTGTATTATCAAACATGTGCTGAATCCTCTGAATTTATGAAGAGTATTATGAGGTCTATTTCAATAATTTAAAGCTTGGCCTATAGAGATACAGCGTTGCAAATTTGAAAACTGAGTATATTACAACACAGTATTGTCGCTTCTTAGCCATGCGGTAATTGATAGTCGCTGATGTTTGGCTTCTAGCACTTCATGTAATAAATCACTTTGGAACATGGCAATACGATTAGGCTGGGGTTCTATAACATGCCAAACATTATTTTTATCCTGTAAGTGTAATTTTCCGCCCCAGTCATCCTGCCATTCTTGGTGTAGATAATACACCGTAGAAATCATACGACCATTTTTACCTTGTGGATTATCGCGATGAAGTGCATAGAATTCACCTGCGTTATAGCAGGCAAAATGTGCTTCTACATCCTGAATGCCTAAATAAAATGAGTAGTTTAAAATTTGCGAGAGCTGTTTGAGTGCATCAATATGTTGTTGTGCGATCGTGAGCTCTTCATTGATCCACAAGATATGGTCGCTGCGAATATTGCTGATCACACCATTTTGAATTGCTGCTTCACGAAAGCGATTTAAATTTGAAGTACATTCTGCAACCAGTTGAAGTCCGTATTCAGCGGAGTAAGCATGATCAATAATGGTAAATCCATGTTGATCTAAATCATCAAGAATTTGATCAACATTCCATGACTTTGGGGGTAGCAGCGCTTCCATAAATTACCAAAAAATAGTGCAATAAAGATATGTTGTTATATTAGAACAAACGATGGACAGTGAAGAAATATTTTTTCGTGTTAAAATGATTATTGAACTCAGGAATTAATCGAAACATGAATTACCGTCACCATTTCCATGCAGGCAACTTTGCCGATGTCATGAAACATGTGTTATTGCTGCAACTTTTGACACGTCTAAATACTAAAGACAAACCATATCGCTATATAGATACACATGGTGGTGCAGGTAAATATGATTTATCTACTTCTGAAGCACAAAAATCAGGTGAATTCTTAACCGGTATTCATCGTCTGGTTAAGCTTGATGAGTCGATTAAACGTAATGCGCCTGAAGGTGTAAAACAATATCTTAAAGTTGTTGAAGATATGCGTGCAGGTTCAGGTAAAGGCGCTTATCCAGGTTCACCGTGGTTTGCACTTGAAGGCATGCGTGATATTGATAAAGCGACTATTTTTGAAATGCAGCGTGATGTGTTTCAACAATTGTATTTTAATATTCGCGATAAACGTGCGGGTTTACATGAGCGTGATGCTTATGAAGGTCTTTTGGGGGTTATTCCACCAAAAGAAAAACGTGGTTTGGTGATGATCGATCCACCTTATGAATTAGAACGTAAAGACTTTCCGCAATTGGTCGAGTTGATTGCCACCGCACATAAAAAATGGCCAACAGGTGTATTTGCCATTTGGTATCCAATTAAAGACCGTGCCATGATTGATCGTTTTGAAAAGAAAATGATGAAAACAGGGATTCGCCGTCAGTTGGTTTGTGAAGTTTGTGTTTGGCCAGATGACACACCAGTCGGCTTGAATGGTTGTGGTTTGTTGGTGATTAACCCACCTTGGAAATTCTCTAACGATGCTGATGAGGCATTACAATGGTTGTTCCCACATTTACGTATGAGTGAAAATGGTGGACATGCTGCTGTTCGCTGGTTAGTGGGTGAATAATCCATTCGATTGGATATCAACAGAAACATGAACGATGGTGTGAATTACAAATTAAGACGAAATACATTGAGTAATTCACATCAATTTCACTTAAAAATGAATGTGATAAAATATTTAAGTGAGATATCAACAGCTCCATAAGAGCCATAGATAGGATTCAAAAAATGACAAATATAAATAAACCAGAAAGCCCAAACTCTTCTAATCAAGACCATGGATTTGATGGCATTACTTTTGAAGTGGAAGAAGAAGAGCATACCCATGAAGGGCAGAAGGTCAAACGTCGCGGAATCTATTTGTGGCCTAACCTGATTACAACATCTGCATTGTTATCTGGCTTTTACTCGATCATTGCCAGTATGAATGGTGACTTCACTCAAGCCGTTTATGCGATTTTCCTTGCAGCACTATTTGATGGTTTAGATGGTCGTGTTGCTCGTGCAATTGGTGCACAAAGTGCTTTTGGTGAACAATTCGATTCACTGTCTGATCTCTTGGCATTTGGTGTTGCGCCAGCAATTTTGATGTATAGCTGGAGTTTGCATGATCTAGGGCGGATTGGCTTGGCTGCTTGTTTTGTTTATACCGCGTGTGCTGCATTTCGTTTAGCCCGCTTTAATGTACAAATTGGTGTGGTTGATAAGCGTTATTTCATCGGTGTGGCAAGCCCATTGGCAGCGATTATTATTATTGCATGGGTATGGGTTGGACAAGATTTTACCTATATTTTTGATTTAAAAGATGTTGCGATTCAAGCGACCAATGCATTTGTTATCATTGCAGTGGGTTTGTTGATGATTTCAAATATCAAATATTATTCTTTTAAAACGGTAGACCGTAAACGTGTTCCATTCTTTGTATTGCCTATAGCAGTTTTTATCCTTGCAGCAATCACTTATAATATTCCTGTAGGGATTTTAGTCATTTCGATTATCTATGCGATTTCTGGTTTTGTGACAACATTCTTAGCGAGAAAGAATACTGTTGAATAAAATGTAAAAAGATAAAAAGGTAAGGGGGCTTGATATGCGGTTGTTTCAAGATTTCTTAGATCAGTCTAAACAGCTGAATCAAGCTCAAAAGCCTATAGAACTTTGCTGTCATCCCCCACAAGACAGATATAAAATTATTCATCAAAAATTAGTGCTTGCCAATTTACCCGCGCCGTTGCATTACCTCAATTTTTTTAGTTTGATTGGACAGCCCAATAGTCCTGTTTTTTGCAATAACAATGAAATCTCAACAACTGCTTTAGATACAGCAACCTTACTGGTCAGCTCCAGCCCCCATATGGTGGGACAATTAAACTCATATTCAATTCAGCATGAATGTCAATTTCACCTTGATGAAAATAGCAATGTGATCTATACATTTGGTCAAAAAGAAAAAGTGTTTGGAAAAATTCCTGATTTTATTATTCAAAGACAAGATGACGAATTGAGTGTGAATTTAAGCATTACAACAATGCCTTTAATTTCTCATTTTATTCATTTGAAATTTGGATTTGCACAGCACTGGTCTTTGGTTGCACATTGTAAAGGGACTATTCAATACAAGGATCAAAATTACGAAATTGAACAAAATGCTGTTTTTGAATATATGAAAACAGTGAATTTCCCTTATCTGCCTTATGCGCTGTATACATATCAATTGATTCAAGTGAATGATGATCTACAGATTATTTTTATGCATAGTCGTGATCAGATGAATAATATTTTACATTCACGTATCTATATTCGAGATATTCAAAACAATGAAACAAAAATGCTTGATCGACAGGTCTGTTTCAATATTCATCGGGTGTTCCCTAAAGTCACAACAGTAAATCATCAGGAGATGTATTTACCACGCGAGTTTGAATGGCAATATCAAGATGAAAATACCAAAATTGATATTCAAGCACAAAGCCGTGGTGATTATAAATTTGGTTTAGCAGCAGGTTATGTTGGAAGTTTTGTTTATCAACTACATCTCAATGATGAATATTATCAAGGTGAGGGTGGTTACTGTGAATATATAGATTGTCGCCCTTTAAAATGGCAGGAAATAGATAAAGACAATAAATTATCAAATAAATCGAGCAGTCCTGTGCTGATCATGCTTAAAAAATAGACCAAAAAACAGAAATAAGGTCAATTTAGAAGAATAAATAAGCAAGTGATAGATAAAATGAAAAATAATTAAAAAAAGGGGTTGTGTTGGATTGGGAATGCTGTAGAATGCACATCCATCGGCGGTGGTGTTAAATAAAACTTCTGATAAATCAGAATCGAAATATTATCATTGATTGATTGGTTTAAATTACTCGAAGTTTATTTGAGAGAATTTGTCAGTACATTGATGAGCCAGAATTGTGACCTTAAGTCACTAATGATTTTTAACTGAAGAGTTTGATCATGGCTCAGATTGAACGCTGGCGGCAGGCTTAACACATGCAAGTCGAGCGGGGGAGRTTRCTTCGGTRAYTGACCTAGCGGCGGACGGGTGAGTAATACTTAGGAATCTGCCTATTAATGGGGGACAACATCTCGAAAGGGATGCTAATACCGCATACGCCCTACGGGGGAAAGCAGGGGATCACTTGTGACCTTGCGTTAATAGATGAGCCTAAGTCGGATTAGCTAGTTGGTGGGGTAAAGGCCTACCAAGGCGACGATCTGTAGCGGGTCTGAGAGGATGATCCGCCACACTGGGACTGAGACACGGCCCAGACTCCTACGGGAGGCAGCAGTGGGGAATATTGGACAATGGGGGGAACCCTGATCCAGCCATGCCGCGTGTGTGAAGAAGGCCTTATGGTTGTAAAGCACTTTAAGCGAGGAGGAGGCTCCTGTAGTTAATACCTACAGTGAGTGGACGTTACTCGCAGAATAAGCACCGGCTAACTCTGTGCCAGCAGCCGCGGTAATACAGAGGGTGCGAGCGTTAATCGGATTTACTGGGCGTAAAGCGTGCGTAGGCGGCTTTTTAAGTCGGATGTGAAATCCCCGAGCTTAACTTGGGAATTGCATTCGATACTGGGAAGCTAGAGTATGGGAGAGGATGGTAGAATTCCAGGTGTAGCGGTGAAATGCGTAGAGATCTGGAGGAATACCGATGGCGAAGGCAGCCATCTGGCCTAATACTGACGCTGAGGTACGAAAGCATGGGGAGCAAACAGGATTAGATACCCTGGTAGTCCATGCCGTAAACGATGTCTACTAGCCGTTGGGGCCTTTGAGGCTTTAGTGGCGCAGCTAACGCGATAAGTAGACCGCCTGGGGAGTACGGTCGCAAGACTAAAACTCAAATGAATTGACGGGGGCCCGCACAAGCGGTGGAGCATGTGGTTTAATTCGATGCAACGCGAAGAACCTTACCTGGTCTTGACATAGTAAGAACTTTCCAGAGATGGATTGGTGCCTTCGGGAACTTACATACAGGTGCTGCATGGCTGTCGTCAGCTCGTGTCGTGAGATGTTGGGTTAAGTCCCGCAACGAGCGCAACCCTTTTCCTTATTTGCCAGCACTTCGGGTGGGAACTTTAAGGATACTGCCAGTGACAAACTGGAGGAAGGCGGGGACGACGTCAAGTCATCATGGCCCTTACGACCAGGGCTACACACGTGCTACAATGGTCGGTACAAAGGGTTGCTACCTAGCGATAGGATGCTAATCTCAAAAAGCCGATCGTAGTCCGGATTGGAGTCTGCAACTCGACTCCATGAAGTCGGAATCGCTAGTAATCGCGGATCAGAATGCCGCGGTGAATACGTTCCCGGGCCTTGTACACACCGCCCGTCACACCATGGGAGTTTGTTGCACCAGAAGTAGGTAGTCTAACCGTAAGGAGGACGCTTACCACGGTGTGGCCGATGACTGGGGTGAAGTCGTAACAAGGTAGCCGTAGGGGAACCTGCGGCTGGATCACCTCCTTAACGAAAGATTGACGATTGGTAAGAATCCACAACAAGTTGTTCTTCATTGATGTATCTGAGGGTCTGTAGCTCAGTTGGTTAGAGCACACGCTTGATAAGCGTGGGGTCACAAGTTCAAGTCTTGTCAGACCCACCAAGTCTACTGAACACAGAAGAGCAGATATATTAAGATCTTAAGCTGGGGACTTAGCTTAGTTGGTAGAGCGCCTGCTTTGCACGCAGGAGGTCAACGGTTCGACTCCGTTAGTCTCCACCACTAATTAAAGACTAAGTGATTACAGAACTTAGTAAGCAGATAGCTTATTAAGTTCTGTGATTTATCACAGTTAACTACTCGCTGACGAGGCGGTAGTGAATCATTAACAGAATATATTTGAGTTGAAATAATTGTTTAAACTCGTTTTAGTTGAT
>NZ_LMED01000026.1:0-241445 GCF_001425285.1 Acinetobacter sp. Root1280
ATGCGGTCAACAAAGGTCAGTTAGATGCAGCGACTACAGCATCAAGCAGTAAGACCGATACTTTAGGTAATAGCACTGCAACGAACTTGGGCGGTGGATCAAAATATGACAACAGCACAGGTGCAATCAGTGCGCCAAGCTACGTCACCACTAAAACAGATGGTACGACCACAACAGCGAACAACGTGGGTGATGCATTAACGAACCTCAACASTGAAGTGGTTAAACCAGTGACCTTCACGGGTAACAGTGGCACAGTTGATCGTAAACTTGGAGAGACGCTGAACATTACCGGTGGCTTAACAGGCGCAGGTTCGAACAGCAACATCAAGACAGTGATCGACGCACCAGTATTTGCAGGCAAAGTGACAGCAAATGGTTTAGATGCGAATGGCAACAAAGTTGAGAACGTAGCRGATGCGACAGCAGCAAGYGATGCRGTMAACAAAGGTCAGTTGGATAGCTTAAGTACAGGTCTTACTAATACTGGCTTTGGCTTAAAAGCAGCAGATGGCAATACAGTTAACAAGAAGTTAGGTGAAGCGGTTGAAGTTGTTGGTGCAGATAGCAACATCACTACGAAGGTTACAAATGGTCAAGTTGCGATTGAGTTAAATAAAAACCTCAATAACTTAACTGGCATTACAGTGAACGATGGAACCAATGGTACAAATGGTTCTACTGTGATCGGTAAAGATGGTATCTCAGTTAAAGATGGTTCAGGCAATACGATTGTAGGTTTAGATAACACAGCGTTGACGGTTAAAGATGGTAGTGGCAACACAGAAACTAGCATCAACAAAGCAATCAATACTCTCAATGCATCGCAAGGTGAAACTGATAAGTTTGCCGTGAAGTACGACAAGAATGCTGATGGTAGTGCAAACTATGACAACGTAACCCTTGCAGGTACAGGTGGAACCACGATCACCAACGTTAAAGCAGGCGCTATTAACGCAACATCAACTGATGCGATCAACGGTAGTCAATTGTACGATGTTGGTAATAGTCTGAAAAATGCAATTGGCGGTTTGACCACGAGAGATGCAACGACTGGTATCATTACGACAAGCAACATTGGTGGCACGGGTTCAAACACAATTGATGGTGCAATCAACAGCATTAAAGATTCAGCAACCAAAGCGAAGACCACAGTTACGGCTGGAGACAATGTTGTTGTGACTGCTGGTACCAATGCAGATGGTTCAAGTAACTATCAAGTTGCAACAGCGAAAGACGTAAACTTCGACAAAGTGACTGTAGGTAATGTTGTTGTTAATAAGGCAAGTGACACAATTGAAGGATTGAGTAATAAAGATCTTACAGCGAGTGATTTTGCGACTAAAGGTAGAGCAGCGACTGAAGAGCAATTGAAGCAAGCTGTCACGAAAAACATCACTGAAGTTGTAGATGGTAATGGCAACAAAGTGAATATTATTGATCAAGTTGTAAATACGAAACCTGACAATAAAAACCAAGATTCATTGTTCTTAACCTACGATAAGCAAGGTCAAGAAACCACAGATCGTCTGACGATTGGTCAAACAGTGCAGAAGATGAATACCGATGGTATTAAGTTCTTCCATACCAATGCCGATATGTCGAAAGGTGATTTGGGAACAACTAATGACTCAAGTGCGGGTGGTTTAAACTCTACAGCGATTGGTGTAAATGCAATTGTTGCGAGTGGCGCGGATAGTTCAGTTGCTTTAGGTCATAACACGAAAGCAAATGGCAAAGAGTCAATTGCAATTGGTTATGGTGCTGAAGCATTAGGTACACAATCAATTAGTATTGGTACTGGTAACAAAGTGAAAGGTAATCATTCTGGCGCCATTGGTGACCCGACCATTGTTGATGGTGCGAACAGTTATTCTGTGGGTAATAATAACCAAGTGCTTACAGATGATACGTTTGTACTTGGAAACAATGTGACCAAAACAGTTGCTGGTTCAGTTGTGTTAGGTAATGGCTCAGCGGCGACGACTGGTGCAGGTGTTACAGGTTATGCGTTGTCAGTTGCAACAAGTGCAGACAAAACAGCAATTAGCAATACAACATCAACAACTGGTGCAGTAGCAGTTGGTGATGCGGCAAGCGGTATTTATCGTCAAATTACTGGTGTTGCAGCGGGTAGCGCAGATGCAGATGCTGTAAACGTAGCGCAGTTAAAAGCTGTTGGTAACCAAGTTGTTACCACTCAAAACGCACTTGTAAATGGTTTGGGCGGTAATGCGAAGGTCAATGCTGACGGCACCATTACTGGACCAACTTATAATGTTGCACAAGGTAATCAGTCGAATGTCGGTGATGCATTAACAGCATTGGATAAAGCCATTGGCTCTGCGGCAACAACATCTAAAACGACTGTTTCTAATGGTCAGAATATTGTTGTGAATAAGAGCAAAAATGCTGATGGTTCAGACAACTATGAAGTATCAACAGCAAAAGATTTAACAGTTGATTCTGTGAAAGCAGGTGATACGGTTCTCAATAATGCTGGAATCTCAATTGGTAATAATGCGGTTGTGATAAACAACACAGGATTAACCATTGCCGGTGGACCAAGTGTAACGGTGGCAGGTATTAACGCGGGTAATAAAACAATTACCAACGTGGCAAATGCTGTAAATGCTACAGATGCAGTTAATAAAGGGCAGTTAGATAGCGCAATTGGCACTGTGAATAACAATGTCAATGAGCTTGCCAATAATGCCGTTAAATATGACGATGCATCAAAAGATAAGATCACACTTGGTGGTGGTACAAATGGTACAACCATTAGCAATGTAAAAGATGGTGCAGTTACTCAAGGTTCTAAAGATGCTGTAAATGGCGGTCAATTGTGGAATGTTCAGCAACAAGTTGATCAAAACTCAACGGATATCAGCAATATCAAAAATGATATTAACAATGGTAGTGTCGGCTTAGTTCAACAAGCAGGTAAGGACGCAACAGTTACAGTTGCGAAAGATACTGGTGGTACCAGTGTGAGTGTGGCGGGTAAAGATGGCAACCGCGTTGTGACAGGTGTTAAAGAGGGTGCAGTGAATGCAACATCAAAAGATGCAGTCAACGGTAGCCAATTGAATACAACCAACCAAGCAGTTGTGAATTATCTTGGCGGTGGTGCTGGTTATGACAATATTACGGGTAGCTTCACTGCACCAACTTACAATGTAGGTGACTCTAAGTATAACAATGTCGGTGGTGCAATCGATGCATTGAACCAAGCTGATCAAGCATTGAATAGCAAAATTGACAATGTCAGCAATAAGTTAGACAACGCTTTCCGTATTACCAATAACCGGATTGATGATGTTGAGAAAAAAGCCAATGCGGGTATTGCAGCAGCAATGGCACTTGAATCAGCACCATATATTCCTGGTAAATATACCTATGCTGCAGGTGCGGCATACCATGGTGGTGAGAATGCGGTAGGTGTGACCTTACGTAAAACTGCAGACAATGGACGTTGGTCGATTACAGGTGGTGTTGCGGCAGCATCTCAAGGCGACCCAAGTGTTCGTATCGGTATCAGTGGTGTAATTGACTAAATCACGAGACGAGGAAGATCGAACGGTCTTCCTTTTTCTTCGCAAATTTTTAAGAGAGAAAAAATGAAAGCATTTAACAAAAAAATTATGTTCAGTGTATTCAGTGGTCTTGTGATGTCATTGAGTCATGCAGCTGAAGTTGAAACATCAAATATCCAAGAAATTCATTTTCCTGAAGTGAAAGACAGTTATTTAAAGCAAGTGAATCGTTATGAATATGATGATGTGGCACGTTTAGATAAAGGTTTAAGCAAAGATCAGATTCGCCATGTTTTGGGGAATCCACAATTTTCTGAAGGCCTTTTTGCTGTTAAAACTTGGAACTACGTATTGGATGTTCGAGAGCCGAGCTCAAATCAATATAAACGTTGCCAGTTGCGCATAGACTTTGATAAGCACTACCGTTCAGAAAATCTATATTGGAAAGGTGAACAATGCCAAGGTCTGATGGCTTGGGGCATCAATAACCAATCCGCGACAGAACAAACGGCTCTATCCCCTACAGGTCAATCAGCCAGTGTTTTATTCTATTTTGATCATTCAGATAAAAGTGGGGTAAAAAATCCTGAAGTGATTAGCAAAATTGCCGATCAAATTAAACAAACTGATGGGAATAGCAAGATTTTTGTTGCAGGTTATACCGACCGTTTAGGTTCATTTCCGTATAACCAACGTTTATCAGCAGCGAGAGCCAATACCGTTGTAGATTTGTTGAAACAACAAGGAATTCCTGCTGATCAAATTCAATTTTCAGCAGAAAATAAAACTGACGTGTATCAGAAATGCAATGGAATGAACAAAAAAATTCAATTGGTCGAGTGTTTAGCGCCTAATCGCCGAGTAAACATCACTTGGTAAAACTGAATGCATAATCAAATAAATTCAGTTTAAAAGAAGGTGTTTATTCTTCAAATAGATTGAGCCTTATTGCATGCAAACGCCCGATGAAATTCATCGGGCGTTTTAAATTATTTACTATTCTGGTTTATTTTGAATAAATCATACATCACCAAATGATATCGATTGCCAAGTTAACCGAGCAGAAGCATCAGCAAAAAACATTTTGATTAAACAGAAATAATCTGTTTGAAAGTGAATAAACGAGGTTCGTTTAGAGAGCTTTTATAAAATAAAATTTAGTGAATTTTATTAAATGATAAATATTTTTTATTAAAAAATAAAAAATTATTCATAGAAGTTTTGTGTCTTATCCAACACGATAGCGTTATATTAAATTCTAATGTTTTATTTATCTACAAAGCTTGTTGGAATATCAATAGACACGTCTTGTTTAAAAAAAGATCATGCTCAAGATCATTGGTTATATGCTAAGTTATAGTATGATGTGTTCATATTTCGACTGATTTATTGCTATATCATCAGTTTTATTTAGCCAGAGTGAATTGATATTCATTTCAAGCTCAAACAATGTTGGAAATACAAATGCCTGACTATCGTTCAAAAACATCGACACATGGAAGAAATATGGCTGGCGCACGTGGCTTATGGCGTGCAACAGGAATGAAAGATGAAGATTTTGGTAAACCGATTATTGCGGTAGTCAACTCATTTACTCAATTTGTCCCTGGTCATGTGCATCTGAAAGACTTAGGTCAGCTGGTTGCTGAACAAATTCAAGCAGCGGGTGGCGTGGCAAAAGAATTCAATACGATTGCGGTCGATGATGGTATTGCAATGGGGCATGATGGCATGCTGTATTCATTGCCTTCGCGTGATTTGATTGCAGATTCTGTTGAATATATGGTCAATGCGCATTGTGCAGATGCCATGGTGTGTATTTCTAACTGTGACAAAATCACACCAGGAATGTTAATGGCGGCAATGCGTCTGAACATTCCTGTGGTATTTGTCTCTGGCGGCCCAATGGAAGCGGGTAAAGTTAAAATCCGTGGTACAGAACATGCGATTGATCTCGTTGATGCAATGGTGGTTGCTGCTGATGATAGTTTTACCGATGAAGAAGTAAAACAATACGAGCGTTCAGCTTGTCCAACTTGTGGTTCATGTTCAGGTATGTTTACAGCCAACTCAATGAACTGTTTGACAGAAGCCCTTGGTTTATCTTTACCGGGTAATGGTTCAACTTTAGCAACCCATGCAAATCGTCAAAAATTATTTGAAAAAGCCGGTCAATTGATTGTTAAGTTGGCAAAGCGCCATTATGAACAAGATGACTACACCATATTACCGCGTTCAATTGCGACCAAAGCATCTTATGAAAATGCGATGACGCTAGATATTGCAATGGGTGGTTCAACCAATACCGTATTGCATTTATTGGCTGCGGCACATGAAGCAGGTGTTGATTTTACCATGGACGATATTGATCGTTTATCGCGTAAAGTGCCTGTGTTGTGTAAAGTTGCGCCTGCAAAACAAGATGTCCATATGGAAGATGTCCATCGTGCAGGCGGTATCATGTCAATTCTAGGTGAATTGGATCGTGCTGGCCTATTGGATACAACAGTCTATACCGTACATGAAAATACGTTGAAAGATGCCTTAGATAAATGGGATATTATTCGTACCGAAGATCCAGAGGTTTACGAGTTTTTCCGTTCAGCACCAGGTGGTGTTCCAACTCAAACAGCATTTTCGCAAAACCGTTATTATCAAACTTTAGATGGTAACCGTGAAAAAGGTGTGATCCGTAATGCTGAACACGCATTCTCTAAAGACGGTGGTTTGGCTGTACTGTACGGAAACATCGCTGTGGACGGTTGTATTGTAAAAACTGCGGGTGTAGATGATTCGATCCTGAAATTTAATGGTACGGCTCGTGTCTTTGAAAGCCAAGATGCTGCTGTAGATTCAATTCTTGGTCATGAAATCAAAGCTGGTGATGTGGTTGTCATCCGTTATGAAGGTCCACGTGGTGGTCCGGGTATGCAAGAAATGCTTTACCCAACCAGCTATCTAAAATCGAAAGGTTTAGGTAAAGAATGTGCTTTACTTACAGATGGTCGTTTCTCTGGTGGTTCTTCAGGTCTTTCCATTGGTCACGTATCGCCAGAAGCTGCAGAGGGTGGTGTTATTGGATTGGTTGAAGATGGTGATTTGATTGAAATCGATATTCCAAATCGTACAATTCATCTCGCTGTTGATGATGCAACCTTGGCTGCACGCCGTAAAGTTCAAGACGAAAAAGGTTGGCAGCCAGCTGAAGAACGTCCACGTAAGGTTTCAAAAGCATTAAAAGCTTATGCTATGCATACCACCAGTGCGTCGAAAGGTGCGGTGCGTGAAATCTAAGCGTTAAAATAAGATTCCCAAACAAAATAAAAGCACTCATGGATTGGGTGCTTTTTATTGCATTGACCTAACGATTTAAATTTTATCGAGTTTTGGGATATTGATCATTCAGATTCAAATTGTTATAAGTTTTGTTATGACTGGTTAGAATTAATTTTCTCAGCATCACCCGTGAATGAATGGTATGCTTGAGCGAGTTTCAATCAGATTTTCTTTTATTTTTCAGTGCTTATTTCGAGGCTCTACGCATGTCACTGTTACGCCGTTGGTTTGATCCAATCCGATCGAGTTGGTTTTACCAAAAGCCGATTCGTCAAGAGGTGTTATCTACGGAACAGGGACTGAGTATTTATCTGCGTTTAGATGATGTTTATAGTTATCTTGCTGTACAGCAACTGACACAATTGGAAGATCTTTTAAGTGATGATTTAAAGCCACTTAAAGTGATTATTTCCAATACCGCAGCAGAACCCCCCAATGGCATGACTATAGAGGAATGGCGCAATTATAGTTTAGAAGACGCCAAAATCTTAGCCAATCAACATCGCTTTAGTTATGATGATGAAAAACCAGAACAACCAACTCAAGAAGCATTACAACAAGCGGAAACAATCCTTAGAAATACACCGCTGACCGGTCAAAATTTTCTTTATTTACTCGAAGATGTATTCCATATGCTGTGGCAACAGCAGTATGGCAAATTGCGCACTTTATTCGTGATGGCTAGTCAGCATCAAAAACCACAGAATTTTCCAGAACGTATTTTTGGTCAAAGCCCAATTTTAGAAAGCTATTTTGAATTTGGTGGACGTAAATATCATGCAGTGGATGATTTATTACGGCTGACTCGTCGCTTAAAACAACAAAAATTATTGATTGATAACCCTATTTTTCTGATCAATCACATTGAATGGCGTGAGCATTTGATGAGTGATGCGGAAGAGCTTGCTGAAATTCAGGCCATGCATCCTGAACTTGATTTATATATTGCCTTAGAAGACCCAATCAGTTGGTTATTATTGGCATATATCAAAGAAGAACTCGCAAATTATTATAATATTCAGTTGAACTTATTTCCGCTGAGTTATCACGGTCGGGACTTTTTTGATTGGAGTTTGGCAACCCGTCTTTCCAAGCGTTCAGAAGTGAAATTTACCCCGTTCTGTCGTCCGACTGCTGAAAGCACCTTAAATATGGCAAAGCTTTATTACAGCGTACCAGAAGAGCAACGTGTAGATGTGATGTATGACATTTTACAAGCGGTTTGGACCAAGGGGCGTGATTTATCATTCAAGCCGCATTTACAGCAAATGCAACATGATTTAGGGATTGAAAATCTAACAGATACAGATGTTGAAGCTTTATTAACAGCCAATGATCAGCAATGTGCAGAGAAGCATCAACCTGATTTTCCTGTTTTAGAATTGCGTATTGAAGGAAAGCGTTACGTTTTTAATAGCCTATATCGGGTTTGGATGATTGAAAGTATTTTTAGTAATGTGTTAGAACAGAAGTATAAAGCCGAGAATGAGTTGGAACGCGCTCAACATCATATAGAAGCACAGGATGCAGAAAAAACAGATGATTAAAAAAGAGAAATGTGAATCATTAGAACAAGTACGTGATCGAATCGATCAGTTGGATCAGGAACTGATTGAGTTGATTGCAACCCGCCAATTTTATGTTGATCAAGCTGTCAGATTTAAACGTAATGTAGACGACGTACAGTCTCCTGAGCGTGTACAACAAGTAATTAATAAAGTACGTCAGAAAGCCATAGATGTTGGTACCAACCCTGATTTGGTGGAAATGCTTTATCGGGAAATGATTCAGCACTTTATCCAAAGAGAGTTAAAAGAAATCCGTCCATAACGGTGATGTGATTTCAATTTCACCCATAAAAATATTTATTTTAGAGAACGGTATGAAAAAAATTATTTTAATCTGCATTACAACAATGTTGAGTCAGTATGCACTTGCAGAAAATTGGAAATTTATTGTCAAAGATGAGGATGGTAGTTTTTATCTAGACACCGATCGTATTGTGAAAAAAGACAAAACGGTAAATTATTGGGCTAAGTTTGTTGCTGATGCAGACAGTGAAGAACTGGATATGAAAAAAGGTGACTATACACTTTCTCATAATTTAGACCAATGTGCTGATCGTACGACAAATATCACTTTGGTTGAAGATTATAAAAAAAATGGTCAATTGATCAATAGCGATCCGCAAGATTCAGATCCAAGTGATATTGATGATGATGAAATTAATCTGGCATTTTTTAAAGTCGTGTGTAAATAGTTTCTAAATTGTTATTTATTTCAATACTTAAAGCATAATCAGCTTTAACGCAATTCAGTCTAAGCTGCTTAAAATCCCTTTTATATAAAAGGGATTTTTTTATTGATCACTGTTAATTTATGGTCATCATACTATTTTGATTTAAGGCATTAGAATTTTTAAATCAGCCCTTTATATGCCCCATTCCAATTCTGCATTTGTGATTTTATTGATGACAGATTGATATTCAAACTTTTTACATGCACACCATAATTGGATAAAATTTGAACCAAAATATTGTTTAAAGACTGCATGTTTTTCAAATAATTGCAGTGCTTCAAGCTGATGAGAGGGTAAGAAATGCCGTGAGTTGATCACTTTTACTTGTTGGATTGATTGAGGTAAATCCAGTGCTGCATGTAAGCCATGCAGTACCCCCGTCAGAATGGTTGCAACACACAAATAAGGGTTGACGTCTGCACCTGCAACACGATATTCCAAGCGTTGATTGTCCTGATCTGAACAGGGGATACGAATCGCAACATTGCGATTATTGAAGCCCCAATTGGCTTCTAGTGGAACATGATTGCCAAGTTGGAATCTGCGAAATGCGTTAATATTGGGTGCTAAAATAGCCATGGATGCGGGCATTAAGTCAAGTAAACCTGCAATCACGTTCTGCATGATGGGGTTTGGATTTTTTAACTGATCTATTTTAAAAAGATTGTCTTGCCATTGATTGCGTATGCTCATATGAAAGTGCATGCCACTGCCTGCTTTCGCCATATTTGGTTTCGCCATAAAACTGGCTTTTAAACCATGTTGCATCGCAATTTGACGAATCATTCGTTTAATACACATGATGTCATCACACAGTTTTAAAATGTTGTCACTGTGCTGAATATTCAATTCAAATTGTCCAGAAGCACTTTCAGCTACAACACCTGTTAAATCAATATCTTGTCGTTTTGCTTCTAATTCAATTTGTTGAATAACGGTTTGAAAATTATGTGGGGTATCAACATCGAAACATTGGGTAGAAAGCGGATCAGATTGGGGAGAAAACGGGGCATCTTGGATATTTTCAGACAAATAAAATTCGATTTCACCAGCCATCATTGGAAAATAGTGCATCTGATGCAGTGTCAATAAAATTCTTTTTAATATATTGCGAGGCTCAATCACACAATCTGAACCATCATCGGATTTCATGGTTAATAGCAGCTGGGCATGCTGATGGGGTTGATCTGCACAAGGCTTTAGACTGCCCAAGACGGGCATACATAAGCGATCAGGTTCACCAATATATTTCCCCAGCCCACTTTCTTCAACCACTTGACCATCCAAGCTCATCGCATAAATAGACAACGGAAAGTAACAGCCTTTCTGCAATTGATGGAGGGCATTTACTTCAATACGCTTACCGCGAAGATGACCATTGAGATCATGTAAGCAGATATCAATAAACTGGGTCTCTGGATAATCTTCTAAATATTGTTGAATTTCTTTGTTGAAATCATGCATGTCCTGATTTTCTAAGATCAGTGCTGTGGGGAATATTTTTGTAGAATTGGCAAGTGACATATTCATTGTGAATAAATCCAAATGGGGTAAAAAAATTATAGAAAGCTTGTTTGCTCTAGTAACGTAAAATGATCGTAAATTCTTTTCTTAGCTACTTAGCCAAAACACTCAACATCAAGCCTCAATCATTGCTTGAGGCTCTATCCTAAAAACAGTGATATTTCAAAACAAAGCTTTGGCGTAGCATTGCCTCAGAATATTGAGGTAAAACGACATGATGGGATTTGTAATTGGTGTATTTGCAATTGCAGGCATGATTAAAGGCACAATTGGTCTCGGCTTACCTGCCGTTTCAATGGGACTTTTAAGCCTTGTGATTAGCCCATTCCAAGCCGCAACTTTATTGATCATTCCATCTATGGTGACCAACTTTTGGCAATTGTTTGCTGAAGGTCATGTATGGCGGTTAGTTCGCCGTTTTTATCCCTTACTGTTGGGGATTATTATCGGTTCAATTTGGAGTGTTTTCCCAACTTTAGGGCACTCTAGTGGTGGTTTTCATAGTGAAGCATTACTGGGTGGAATGCTGGCATTGTATGGACTCTATGGTTTATTTTCCAAACGTATGCCAAATCTTGCACCGCATGAAAAATGGCTTTCCCCAATCATTGGATATTTAGGCGGTGCTTTAACTGTTGCCACGGGAGTGGTGGTGATTCCTGTGGTCCCTTATTTACAATCTTTGCAGTTAAAGCGTGATGATTTGGTTCAATCTCTAGGTTTAGCTTTTACCGTTTCAACATTGTGTCTTGCTGTTTTCTTACATCAAAATCCTGTTGAAGATACGCCAATTGATTATCAGTTATCTCTTATTGCTTTGGTGCCTGCATTAATAGGAATGTGGGTGGGAACAAAAATTCGTTATCGTATTCCAGAGCAAAAATTTCGTAAAGTTTTCTTCTGTGGCTTGGTGATTTTTGGCTTATATTCGGTATTGCATCAATTTGGTGTGATCTAGTCTGAGGACAAATGGTCGTGTAATGGCTCTGTCCGCACATGTGAAGCTATGACCATATTGGGTAAACTGAAAAAATCAAAGCAGATGATAGCGATTTAGTTAGTTTTAAAAATGAATATTAGCGTGGTGCTTAAGTCTTTAAGCTAAAATCAGTTTCGATTTTTGTGAAATTAAAAATTGGGCAAAGTGTTGATACGCTGTTGGAAGTTCATCAAAATTTTGAGCAGCTAATTGTAGTTGGCGTTTTGCCCATTCTCCAACCAGCTCAATTTGATCAAATGCATAGAGTTGATTGAGTCGCATTGCTGCCCGTTTGGGCATTATGGCAATGCCGACACCACTTGCAACCACTTGTGCGATCGCAGCAAAATTTGGCAATCTTAAACGATACTGAATTGCACAATTGAGCAATTTGGCTTGGTTTTCAATCGACTGCTGTAGAGAGTGATATTGCATTAAACCCACAAAGGCATAGTTCAGAGTATCGACCAGTCTGAGCTCTGTTCGCTCGCTTAATTCATGATTTGATGGACAAATCAGCACTAACGGATCATCTGAAAAGGCTAAAGTTTGTAATTGATGTGCATTAAAAAAGCTCGAAATTAAGCCGAGTTTTGCATTGCCTTTTTCAATGGTCTGAATAATTTCATTACTTTCAGCTTCCTGTAGATCAATCTGAATATGGGGGTTTTCAACTAAATACTGAGGAAGTAATAAGGGCAGATATTCACTTTGTGCAGATGAATTACACCACAAAGTCATCTGTGTGCTTAGGCCTTTTGCGAAGGGTGACATCGCTTGTTCAAGCTGTTTACTTTGTTGTATTAGACGTAAAGCCTGTTCTGCAAAAGTTTGACCTGCAATTGTGAGTTTGACCCCAGAGGCATGCCGAGTAAAAAGGCTTGTGGCATATTGTTGTTCGAGTTTTTTAATACGTTCACTGGCTGCCTGTAGTGAAATCGACGAGCGTTCTGCGCCTTTGGTGAGGCTTCCTGTGTCCACGATATTGATAAAAAGTTGCAAATCGAAGAAGTCTAGGCGCATGCGAATCATAAAGAGCTGAAATGAGATCAAAGTATAGCTGAATAATCATACAAATATGCGATATCGTGTAGATTGTTTCAACGATGAGTAAGACGAGATTTAAATTGAAACAATGAAGGCTTGATCACGACGATATCGTACGATAGTCACTGGATATTTAAAGTGCTTGTATTGGAAAATATATAGGTTTGAAACATAAGTAACTTGATTGATATTGATCATATGCCTGACTTGCTCAATTTGAGTCTAAAACGCAAACCATTTATGAAATCTCAAAATACCCTAGAAAAGATGAAAATTCTAAGCGAGCAAAAAAGTGAAAACGATTGGTTTATTAGGTGGAATGAGTTGGGAATCTACAGACTTGTACTATCAGCAGCTGAATAAAAGCGTTCAACAAAAATTAGGAAAATTACACTCTGCAAAAATTGTTTTAATCAGTGTTGATTTCGCTGAGATAGAAATATTACAGCGTCAAGGTTTATGGGACGATGCAGCACTGTATTTAACAGAGAAGGCAATTCAGTTGGAGAAAGCAGGGGCAGAAGGTATTTTACTGTGTACCAATACCATGCATAAAGTTGCTTCTGCTATTGAAAGCTCGGTCTCAGTTCCATTTATTCATATCGCTGATGCAACAGCAAAAGAAGTTTTAAATCAGAACATTGGCAAAGTCGGTTTGTTAGGTACTCAATTTACCATGGAACAAGACTTCTATAAGCATCGGTTAGAAGAACAAGGCATCAATGTACTGGTGCCTAACCAAGCGCATCGACAGATGGTTCACAATATTATTTATGATGAATTGTGTTTAGGTGTGATCAAGGAAGAATCTCGTCAGAAATACATCCATATTGTTGAGCAGCTAATATTAGAGGGTGCTGAAGGCATTATTTTGGGATGTACAGAAATTTGTATGCTCATTGGAGACACTCAGTTTTCTGTTCCGCTGTTTGATACAACGTCGATCCATGTGCAAGCTGCTGTGGATTTTACTTTGTCTTGACCTTTTTGAAGTGGGTATTTGTATCAATAAAAAAGCTCCCGAAGGAGCTTTAAATATTATATAAGCAAAGGCTTACATAATTTTCACACCTTGTTGACCCGCAGGAGTAACTTTGAAGATTTCTACTTCAAAAGTGATATTTTTACCTGCGAGTGGATGGTTGAAATCCACTTCAGTGATATCTTCACCGACAGTTTTAACCACGCCAAATAGACTTTGTTTGGCTTTGTCTTCAAACTCAATCATGTGGCCTTCAACAGGACGTTGTTCGAATTTTACTGTATCGAATTTTTGCACATTTTCAGAATTCCACGGACCGAAAGCATCTTCTGGTGGAAGGCTAACAGTACGACGGTCACCTGCACGAAGACCAAATAAGGCTTTTTCAAAACCTGGCAATAAACTGCCATCCCCGATCACTAAGCTTACAGGCTCTTCACGGCTACGTGTGTTATCAATTTCAACACCACTTTCGATGGCAACAGAAAAATGCAGTTCTACTTTTGAGCCATCCGCAACACGCGTTTCGTCATTGGGGTTAATCATTTGTTCAGTCATTTTGCGCTTCCGCACGTTGAATACGATGCTTTTCTAAAAAGAAGGTATCAATTAACAATAAAATCGTACCGAGAGTGATCGCACTATCGGCAATGTTGAATGCAGGGAAACTACTGCCTTGGTAATGCAAATGAATAAAATCGACCACATAACCTAATGTCACACGATCAATTAAATTCCCCAATGCGCCGCCAAGAATCAATGCGATTGCAGCAGGTAAGATCAGCGTGGTTTTTGGCATACGCATAAGCCAAAAAATAAAGATGATCGATACAACGCCTGCAAGGCCTGTGAATAAATAATGCTGCCAACCACCCGCATCAGACAAGAAGCTAAATGCTGCGCCGTAATTATGCAGTAATGTCCAATTTAAGAAGGGCAGTACAGGTACAGGTTGAGCATAAGTCAGCTCTGCACTTGCAATATTTTTTGTCCATTGGTCAATGATAATGGCAAGGACAGAAAGTCCAAGCCACATCAAATTATGCGGATAAAACTGTAATAAGCCCTTTTTATTTTGCGGATTAGGCATATTTTCTCTCTTCACCTTGACCTGTAGGAAGGTTAATAATACAACGAGAACAAAGCCCTGGATGTGCATGATGTGTATTCACATCTGGAAGAACATGCCAGCAACGTGCGCATTTTTCGCCTTCAGCAGCAGAAACTTTAACACGTAGGCCTTCAAGCTCTGTTGCTTCACCTTGCTCAGCGTAGTCATAAACAATTGCTTGAGAGGTGATCAAGACAAAACGAAGCTCATCGCCCAATTGCTTCAAGACGTTTTGTAGGTCTGTATTTGCCCAAAGTTCAACTTTAGCAGACAGGTTACTACCGACCAATTTCGCATTACGCGCTGTCTCAATCTGTTTATTAACCGCAGATTTGACTTCAATTAAGGTTTGCCAATCTGCTTCAGAGATCAAGTTGGTGCTTGATGCCACTGGAATATCATACCAATGCGCAGTAAATACATATTTTTCAGTTTGTTCTGGAATCAATGGCCACGCTTCTTGTGCTGTAAAGCTTAAGATAGGGCTCATCCAACGAACAAAGGCTTGAACCAAATGATACAACGCAGTTTGAGCAGAATGACGTGCTGTTGAATCTGCTTTAGTGGTGTATTGACGGTCTTTGATGATGTCTAAATAGAAACCACCCAAATCATTGATACAGAAACTGGTCAAAGCATTGGTGACGACATGGAAGTTCATATCTTCATAAGCTTGTTGAATGGTTTTCTGTACGTCTGCTGCACGTTGTAAGATGTATTGATCCAATGCAATCAATTGGTCTACAGGTAACGCATCTGTTGATGGTTTAAAGCCGTTCAAATTTGCCAATAAGAAACGTAAAGTATTACGAATACGACGATAGCTGTCACTTACACGGCTAAAGATTTCGTTACTTGCGGCAATTTCATAACGATAATCGCTTGATGCAACATATAAACGTAAACCATCAGCACCTAACTGCTTGATGATGTCTTCAAGTGGGATAAAGTTACCCAATGATTTCGATAATTTACGACCTTTTTCATCCACGGTAAAACCATGCGTAAGCAGGGCTTTATAAGGTGCGCGTTTATGGATCGCAATCGACGTGAGCAATGAAGACTGGAACCAACCACGATGTTGGTCAGAACCTTCAAGATATAAATCAGCAGGATCTTGCAGTTCTGCACGTTCACGCAATACTGCATAGTGCGTTGTACCTGAGTCAAACCATACATCGAGTGTGTCACGAACAGCATTGTACTGTTCAGCATCATCACCGATAAATGCTTTGGCTTCACGGTTATACCAACCATCAATGCCTTCTTTTTCGATGAGCTTCGCCACATCTTCAATGAGCTCTGCGGTACGAGGATGCAATTCATTGGTGTCTTTATGTACAAAGAATGGAATCGGCACACCCCAAGTCCGTTGACGAGAGATACACCAGTCTGGGCGGCCTTCAATCATTGACTTGATACGGTTTTTACCCCAATCAGGGACAAAGTCGATGTCATTTTCAATCGCATTTAAAGCATCTTGGCGTAACCCATTCGCATCCATGCTGATAAACCACTGTGGGGTTGCACGGAAGATGATTGGTGTTTTATGACGCCAGCAATGTGGGTAACTGTGCTTAATTGGCAGATGCGCCCAGAGTTTGCCAGCATCTGTTAATGCTTCAATAATTTTTGGATTGGCTTTATAAATGTGCTCGCCTGCAAAAAGAGGCGCAGTCGGTAAATATACACCATTACCACTTACAGGGTTTTCTACTTTTAAGTTATAGATTAAGCCAACTTTATAATCGTCCACACCATGTCCAGGTGCAGTATGCACAGCACCTGTACCACTGGTTGCGATGACATGTTCACCTAAAATTACAGGTACTTGACGATCTACAATCAATGGATGTTGTAATTGTAAGTTTTCGAGCGTCGCACCAACAAAGTCAGCCAATACTTTTGGTTGTTCAAGTTTGTAACGTTCACATGCAGATTCAACTAAATCTTTGGCTAAGATTAAGTTTTGTGTGCCACGCTCAGACTGAACTTCCACCAATTGATAGGCAATATCTGCATGTAAGGCAACTGCTTGGTTCGCGGGTAATGTCCACGGTGTCGTTGTCCAAATCACGATATCTGTTGGATTACTAACGCTGACACCCACTTTTGCAGACAAATCAGCAAGATCTACAACACCGAAACCCACATCAATTGCATCAGATTTTTTATCTTCATATTCCACTTCTGCTTCAGCAAGTGATGATCCACAATCCATACACCAGTTCACTGGTTTTAGACCAGGTTCGATATGGCCTGCTTTGGCAATTTCACCGAGCGCGCGAACAATATCTGCTTCTTGTTTGAAGTTCATGGTGAGATATGGATTATCCCAATCTCCAAACACGCCCATACGAACAAAGTCTTTTTTTTGTAATTCGACTTGGGTATATGCATATTCACGGCAGGCTTTACGGAAAGTCGATGCGTCAACTTTTACGCCAACTTTACCGATTTTTTCTTCGACTTTGAGCTCGATTGGTAGACCATGACAGTCCCAACCTGGAACATAAGGTGCGTCAAAATCATCTAAAGTGCGACTTTTAACAATAATGTCTTTTAAAACTTTATTGACGACATGACCTAAATGCAATGAACCATTTGCATATGGAGGACCGTCATGCAGAATATATTTTTTCTTGCCAATACGCGAAGCACGAATCTGCTGATAAATGTTGTCGGCATACCACTCTTCTAACCATTTTGCTTCACGTACTGCGAGATTTGCTTTCATTGCAAATTCAGTACCTGGTAGGTTTAGCGTGGCTTTATAATCCACTGCATTTTCAGAAGTTTGCTTATCGCTCATGCAAGTTGTCATCCAATATTATCAGCACCATTGCTGACGCGTTTTACAATAAAAGTTTAAGTTAAAAAGGAAATTTGGGGGTGTTTTTGCGAAACTCAAGCAAACGCTCGACATCATCATCAATACCCGCCTGAAGCGCTTCAAGTGATGGGTAATTTAATTCACCATGTAAATAGTCGAGGAAAGTGACCCGCATTAACAGACCATACAGATTAGCAGAAACATTTGGAAAATGTACTTCTAATCGCCATTCTGGATGTTCTTGTTTGATTGCAGGGCGTGTTCCCACATGGCCCGCACCAAATAACGCATCTGTTTGATAGCCAGACACACCGATTTTATCGGGGTTCTCAGCTTTGACTTTCTGTGTCAATGAGGTACTTTCGCAAATAACATCGACAGCATAAATACCACTTAAACAGGGTTTATGACGGCCAAGTCGAACATTGATGGTTGGAAAATTCAAAGTACGACCAATTTGATCACCATATTGCACACGACCAATCATGCTGTATGGGCGACCCAATAATTTTGCTGCAAGTGATAAGTCACCCGCTTGGAGAACTTGGCGAATACGGGTTGAACTGACACGTTCGCCATTAAATTCAATGGTATTGAGATTGGTGACATCAAAACCATATTGTTTTAAAAATTCACTATTGCCTTGACGGTCTTTACCGAAGTGAAAATCATCACCTAAAATCAAACTTTGCGCATTGAGTTTGTTTTTTAACAGGCTTGCAAAGTTTTCTGCACTTAAGCTACGGAATTGATTATCAAATTTAGCGATAGCAATATAATCGACACCCAATTCAGATAAATATTCTACTTTTTCTCTGAGTGAAGAAATCCGTGGTGGTGCTTCATAACCTTTGAAAAACTCTAAAGGTTGCGGCTCAAAAATCATCACCAAGGTTTTTAAATTTTGGGCTTTAGCCACTTCTTTGAGTTGAGAAACCATCGCCTGATGTCCCAAATGGACACCATCAAAATTGCCAATCGTCACAGCGGTTTGGGGCAATTGAAAATTTGGTGCTAAGGCATTTAGACGTAACAGCTGCATGGTTTCAAAATAAGCTTAAAATTTGAAAGGACTATATATTGCCATAATCTCACAGTTTCGTCTTTGTTGTTGTGTTTTTATCCAGAAAAAAATGACTGAGAATACTTTTATATCAGTAAAATTGATTCATTTTATTAAATTAAATCAATTTTATTTATTAAAAGATGCTTTTATAATCAATTTATCTGCTGAAATGAGGATGAAGCGATGAAAAAGCCATTTTACCAACTTGAACAAACAGGTGATGTGATTCGACAGTTTACGCCAAACTGGTTCACCATGACCATGGGAACAGGGGTTGTTGCACTGATCTTGCCTGAGTTTCCGTTTGCATCTGATTTTTTATGGCAGCTGGCAACTATTTTATGGCAGTTCAACACACTACTGTTTACTGTATTTATCATACTGTATGTTCTACGCTGGCTCATCTATCCTCAAGAAGCGAAGCAGATTTTTTCCCATCCAGCAATGGCACTCTTTTTAGGTGCAATTCCAATGGGGTTGGCAACGGTATTAAATGGCTTTTTAAAATATGGCATACCCATTTATGGTGATGTTGCGTTCCAAATTGCGCAGTTGTTGTGGTATGTCGATGTGGTTTTAGCGGTGGGTATTGGGGTGCTGGTACCGTTTTGTATGTTCCATAAACAAGATCATCAATTGCATACAATGACTGCAATGTGGCTATTGCCAATTGTGGCCTGTGAAGTTGCAGCAACATCAGGCGGCTTACTTTTAGCGCATATGCATGCTAGTCAACAGGCAGTGGCTATTTTATTCGCCAGTTATATGCTGTGGGGGATGTCTGTATTGCCTGCTTTTGGGATTCTCACCATTCTGATGTTACGTTTGGCTGTACATCAATTGCCGAGCAAAGAGTTGGCAATTACGAGCTGGTTAGCTTTAGGGCCAATTGGTACAGGTGCATTGGCACTCTTGGTTCTAGGTGCTCAGGCTCCTCAAGTTTTGGCATTG
Organism: Acinetobacter sp. Root1280; assembly: GCF_001425285.1. Classification (NCBI taxonomy): domain Bacteria; kingdom Pseudomonadati; phylum Pseudomonadota; class Gammaproteobacteria; order Moraxellales; family Moraxellaceae; genus Acinetobacter; species Acinetobacter sp. Root1280. Next base: position 19,665 of record NZ_LMED01000026.1, read on the forward strand.
ATTCAGTTAGAAAATTTAGGTGTGTTCTTTCAAAATGCTGGGATTGTGGCAAGTTTTATTTTGCTTGGCTTTGGTGTGTGGTGGGTTGCAATCGCAGTTCTAACCACACTTAAACATGCGGCAACCGAGCTACCTTTTAATCTCGGTTGGTGGGGCCTGACTTTCCCACTGGGTGTATTTACCTTGGCAATATTGAGTTTAGGTCACCAATTACATCTCAGTTTTATTGTAGATACAGGCTTAGCATTTGCTGCAATTTTAATGATGTTGTGGGTGATGGTGATGAGCAAAACTTTGCGGGGGATGTATCAAGGGAATTTGTTTTTTTCTCCTTGTTTAAAAACTATGTTGGAAAGAGAGTGAATATCAATAGTTCAGCTTTAAAAATATAGCAAAGTATTTGTATTTTTAACTTTATTTAAAATCTCTTTAGCTTCAGGCAGTCCTAGATCAGCAGCTTTACTAAACGCCTCAAGAGCCTTGGTAGAGTTTTGAGGTATACCTAAACCTTTAGAGTGCATGACTCCTAAATTATATAATGCTGAACTATGATTTTGATTGGCAGCTTTGTTAAAAGCATCAAAAGCATTTTTATAATTTTGAGCTACGCCTTCACCATCTCTATACATAATGCCCAAGTTGTAGGACGCAGTGGGGTCTCCTTGGGCTGATGCCTTACTATTCCACTCAAATGCTTTGGAATAGTCTTGTTTTACACCCTCACCATCTCTATACATTTTTGCTAGGTAAAGTTGTGCTGTAATAGAGTTTTGATTGGCAGCTTTATTGTACCACTCGAAAGCTTTTACAAAATTTTGTTGAGTACCTTGACCAGTATAATAACCATAAGCTAAATTTAATTGGGCATTAACAAGACCTTGATCAGCTGCTTTAGTCCACCATTCAAATGCTTTAGTATAATTTTGTTCTACGCCTTTTTTATATAAATACATGTTTCCAAGATTAAATTGAGCTTTACTATTCCCTTGATTAGCCGATTGAGTATACCAGCTTAACGCTTGCTCATAATCTTGTTTAACATATTGCCCATAAGCATACATTAAACCTAAATAAAACTGAGCATCATCATTTCCTTGAAATGCAGACTTTGTAAATAATTCAAACGCTTTTGCATAGTTTTTATCTGTACCATCGCCATTGTAATAGTTATTTCCAAGGTTAAATTGAGCAATGGCAACACCTTGATCTGCTGCTTTTGTATACCACTTGATTGCCTTTACAGAATCTTGTTTTATGCTGTCAGCATATTCACCAAAGTCATATAGAACTCCTAGTGCAAATTGAGCTGTTGAATGCCCTTGATCAGCAGCTTTGGTGTACCAATCTAAAGCTTTGATGGGGTTTTTTTCTGTTTCTTTTCCTTGCAAGTAGATGTTGCCTAATCTGAATTGTGCATTGGAATTTCCTTGTTCCGCAAGAAGTTGAATATCTTTAAGAGTTTGATTTTCTGCGAGGAGAGGATTTATTGTTAGGCATATAATGAGAGTAACAAAAAAAAATTTATTCATGTTCATCATTTTTAGTTTTTATAGTCTAATTAAAATGAGTATATTTTATTTTGTCTCAATTGTTAATTTTTTTTAAAAATTAAAAAGTGAATGAATGTTGCAATCAATGAGGATTCAAAAAGTATTTCAGCCCGTGCTAGAAGAGGTGATTAACGCTTTTAGTCGCAGCTTTGCTGAAGATTTACATAGTATCTATGTTTATGGCAGTGTCGCTCAAGGCATTGCAATTATCGGTCAGTCAGATTTAGACCTTTGTGTTGTTTTTAAAAATAAACCTAAAAATTTAAATGAAAAAATTGTTGAAATAAGCGCAAATCTTAGGGTTTTACACCCATTTATACCTAAAGTTGATGTCGATATTGGTTTTCTAGACGAGGTTTTAAATGAGCATTCCCTACAAAGTTGGGGAGCATGGATCAAATTCTTTTGTCAGTGTATTTATGGAGAAGATTTATCTGCGCTCTTTAACGATGTTCAGATTGATCGAGATGTAATTAAGGCGATAAATAGTGGTTATGATGCAGATATACAAGGGTATTTACGCATATTAGAGGCATCTGATCAAACAGCAAAAGAATTAATCAACCTTAAAAAATCTTTAATTAAACGGATAATACGACTGCTCCCTTTGACATTGGACAATATAGAAGGATGGCCATGTAATTTAAACGATACTGTGGCACAAGCGATAGATGTATATCCTGAACAGAAAGCAGCATTTCAATACTTGTTAAAAGAACTTGATCATCCAAATGTACCAAGTGAGACCTCTCTCCAAGAAATAAAAAACGTTTATTTGTGGATAGATGCTCACATTATATAAAAATAAAAAAAGCAGCCTTTTGGCTGCTTAAAATAGGTTAAATTTATAATTATGATTTATCTTTTAAGCTAAAGAACCAGTTGAGAATCAATGCTGCAAACGTTGCAGTACCAATACCACCCAAGTTGAAATCACCAAATTGAAGGGCAAAGTCACCCGTTCCTAAAATGATTGTTACTGCGGCAACCATCAAGTTTTTATTTTGAGAAAAATCGACTTTATTTTCAATCCAAATCTTCGCACCCGCAATGGTAATTAAACCAAAGACCACGATTGAAGCACCTGTTAAAATCGCCGTTGGAATGGTATGAATAACTGCGCCAAATTTAGGTGAAAACCCTAAGAAAATTGCAAAAATACCAGCAATGACAAAAACAATCGTAGAATAAACACGCGTAACGGCCATTACACCAATATTTTCACCATAGGTGGTCATACCAGGTGCGCCGACACCACCAGAAAGCGTGGTTGCAATACCATCTGCAACAAAAGCTTTACCAATTTGTGGATCTAGGTTTTCGCCAGTCATGGCACTGACTGCTTTGATATGACCCAAGTTTTCTGCCACTAAAATTAAAGCAATCGGGGCAATAATTAACATTGCATTGAGATCAAAAACAGGTGAATGGAAAGTGGGTGTACCAAACCATGCGGCTTGTTGAATAGGCGTGAAATTAATCGGTGTTCCATTTCCCATTACATTTGCAACAATGAAATAGATCAAATAAGCCAATAACAACCCAACCAAGAGCAATAAGCGTTGTAATAGCCCTTTTGTGAATACAGCAATTGAACCCATACACAGTACAGTGACCAAGGCCATCCACATATTAAAGTCATTGCCAGCGACACCTTTCACCGTAACAGGCGCAAGGTTTAAACCAATGATCATGACCACTGCACCAGTCACCACTGGTGGCATGAGTTTTTCAATCCATTTGGTCCCCGTTGCCATGACGAGCAAGCCGAACATTGCATACAACACACCACATGCCATGATCCCGCCAGCTGCAACAGCTAAATTTGCATTTGGCGTACCTGTACCTGATGCAGCATAGCCAGTTGCAGCAATCACCACCCCAATAAAGGCAAAGCTTGAACCTAGGTAACTTGGAACACGACCACCCGTAACAATAAAGAATAAGATGGTACAAATCCCTGACATTAAAATGGCAAGGTTTGGGTCAAAGCCCATTAAAAAGGGTGCGAGTACAGTTGCACCAAACATGGCAAATGCGTGTTGAATCCCTAAAACGACACTTTGCGCAGGAGGTAAATACTCATTGGTACCGACAGGCCTTGCATCAATGCTGCCAGAATAAGGACGCCATTTGGGAAACCAGTTGGACATAAATTGAGCACTCAAAAAACAAATTGGACACATCATACGCTTTCTTTTCGAGAGTTTTAATCATTTTAGTCAAACTAAGCACTTGCATTTATTAGGGAAAATTGATGTTTTGTACCATTTGGTCAAATAATTAAATAATGTTAGTGCGTAAAATCAAAGTATTAAAAAAAATAGATATAAAAAAGAAGAATAATTCAGGATTTTGTAACTGCTTAAATTTTTTCCATTCAAATTGAGATTTTTTTGCAATTGTTGATGAATTAGGCATTTTATTTGTGTGAAGTTGCTTCTAAATTAACATTAGTCAGTGTCAGCATAATTAAATAATATTATTAATAGTTTGATCTTAATCATCCTTAACATTGATTTAATGTGTTTTTATTCATTTTTTCCCGATATAAAATGAAATCTTCTTTTAGGCCTTGTTGTACCTCTTTACCATTTAAATAATCGCTATATTCGATTTTTTTAGATTTTATCTTTGCATCATCATCTAAAAAAATGGAAAAAAAACTTTGTTTTGAACTACGCAACATTATTCTTTTTTTAAAATATATGACATCCTCGTACCCACCAAAGTTAGATTCATTATCTAATCTAGAAACAATAATACATTCTCCACCATCTGCTTTATAAAAATTAGCATATTTAGTAAGTACCACTCCATTTTCATATATAGCGGGTATTGTGATTGACTGTAATAATTTATAAGTTTTTGCTATTTCTTCACCGAAATGACTTTATCGAGGGTCACTAAGTTGAAGGGGTACCTATGTACCCCTTCAAAGAAACTTGAACTTAACCCGTATTACGTAAACCTGCCGCAATACCAGCAATACTGACCATCAGTGCATGATCTACAGGGGTATGCTCCGCCTGACATTCAGCCAAGTATGCACGACGACGTTTCATCAATTCGGCTTGTAATAAATGTAAGGGTAATAAATACGGCTTACGTACTTTCATGGCTTGATCAAGTACATCATTGGAACTTAACAGTTGCGATTCACCTTTCATCGCCAACAGGGTTTGTACTGCATCATGCAAGCGTTGACGTAATTCAGCACCAAGTACTTTTAAGTCTTCATCATCGGTAAGATGAGATTCATAATACAGTGCAATATTTGAGTCGGCTTTAGAGAGGACCATTTCCAACATATCAATTAAGGTTTGGAAATAAGGCCATTCCTTTAACATTTCATCCAATACCGCTTTTTGACCTTGATCAATCACTTGGTTGATCGCTGCGCCAGTACCCAGCCAAGCAGGAAGCATTAAACGAATTTGGGTCCAGGCAAAAACCCAAGGAATGGCTCGTAAAGATTCGATTCCACCACTGACTTTACGCTTCGCAGGGCGTGAACCAAGCGGCAACATTTGTAACTCAAGCTCAGGGGTGACGGTGCGTAAATATTTAACAAAATGAGGGTTTTCACGCACAGTCTGACGATACACCTGAACAGATAAATCCGTCATGCTGTGCATCAAATCTCGCCATGCTTGTTTTGGCACAGGTGGTGGTAATAATGTCGCTTCTAAGGTTGCAGCAGCATAAATTTCCAAATTTTGTAAGGCAATTTCTTCTAGACCAAATTTAAAGCGAATCATTTCACCTTGTTCAGTTACACGGATTGCGCCTGAAATTGAGCCAGGTGGTTGAGAAAATAATGCTTGTTGGGTTGGTGCACCACCACGACTGATTGAACCACCACGACCATGAAACAAGGTCAGTTGAACACCATGTTGTTTGGCAATTGCAGTCAGTTCTTCTTGCGCACGATACTGGGCCCAGTTTGCGGACATAAAGCCAGCATCTTTGGCAGAATCCGAATAGCCAATCATGACTTCGTGCTTAGCTTGGATATGCTGTTTATACCAGTGCATATTGAACAGGGTACTCATGGTACTTGCAGCACCATCCAAGTCTTTCAAGGTTTCAAATAAAGGAACAACGCGTAATGGATGTTCAATTCCCGCTTCTTTTTGCAGTAACAATACCGCCAAAACATCACTTGGATATTCCGCCATTGAAATGATATAAGCACCTAAGCTTTCTTTGGGTTGTTCAGCCAAAGTACGCATGGTTGCAAAGACTTCTTGAACATCAGGGTTTTCAATCAGACTACCTGAAGGCTCATTTAAATGTTTAGGTAATAATGGGCGTTTGCTTTGTAATTCTTGCAATAAGAAATTTTGACGCGCTTGTTCTGTCCATGTCTCAAAATTACCCAAACCGAGATATTCAGTAATTGCTGAGATGGCTTGACGATGGCGACCTGACTCTTGGCGAATATCCAGTTTAAGTAATTCAATACCGAAACAATTTACCCGATAGATAAAGTCGAGCAATTTACCATTGGCAATCTCAGGTAAATTACATGCCATCAGTGAACGATAGCAAAGTAATAACGGTTGTAATAATTCATCTTTATGGCGAATGATTAAACTGCGATCTACATCTGAATGCTGACCACGTAATTTATCTGCCAACCATTGACGGGTTGCTTTGAGGCGTTCACGGGTCGCACGCAAATATTCGCGGTAAGGTTCAGGATGGCTATAACCCAAAGCTTGAAGTAGCTCATTGGAATAGGCTTCAATCGAGAGTTCCCAACGAAGATCTTCAATATCACGCACATAAAGGTCAGCCGCTTTCCAGCGTGACAACCACAAAACTTCTTGAGTAATGTTATGGGTGACGTTCGGGTTACCATCACGGTCACCCCCCATCCAAGAGGCAAAACGAATTGGAGAAATATCCAAAGGCAAAACCTTTGCACAATTGTCCTGAACGAGGTCATCCAATTCACGGATGAATTTTGGAACCGCATTCCACAAAGTCTGTTCAATCGTGGTAAAGCCCCATTTTGCTTCATCTATCGGGGTTGGGCGATGCTGACGGATTTCGTCAGTTTGCCATGCAGAACAGATCAGTTGTTTTAAATCGGTTAACACATCTGCACGTTGCTTAGGTGTCAGTTTTTGCTGATCAAAAGTAGACAGGCAATGATTAATGCCATCATATTTTTGGATTAAAGTACGACGACTGACTTCGGTTGGATGCGCTGTGAGAACCAATTCAATTTTTAATTCACAAATTTGTTTATAGAGCGTTTCTGCTGAAATTTGCTGATCTTTGAATTTGCTAAATAAATGATCCAGCACATTGGGTGATGGTGAGTTTTCATCGCACTCACTTTGTCGACGACTACGCACAACGTGATATTGTTCAGCAATATTGGCAAAATTTAGAAAGTGTGAAAAGGCGCGGGTGAGTGGCAGAATTTCATCATCTTTTAAATTTAAAAATAATTGTTCAAGTTGTTTTTCTGCTTCAATTTGACCATCTCGAGCGCCTTTACCTAAAGCCCGAATTTGTTCAATTTGATTAAACAAATCTTGTCCTGCATGTTCCTTTAGCGTTTCGCCTAAAAGGTTTCCGAGTAAGCGTACATCTTCACGCAGCGGAGCATCAATTTGTTGAACCATTTGTTACTCTCCAGTTCTTGTTATCTCGAATATAACGTGATTCCACCACAATCCAAGAGACTCCCTACAAAAGTATGTAAATGACTGTGCAAGAAGTCGACTTTGGCTTAATTTTAATTTGGATATTTAGCTTTAGTTTTTGCCCTTTTGATATCAACAAGCCTATGCGATATGCATTGAGTATGCCTTAAACAACAATTGGACATTATTTTGTTTTTAAATAATTTCAGTTGGCTTTATATTTCATCATAAATAAATCAATACTTTCGGTGATGATTTGCTGTTTTTCATCTTCCGTAGGAATCGGGCGAATCCCCAATAAGACCTCGTGGTGTCGAACACCCAATAATAATGACAAAATTAAATTAATTTGTTTTTCAATATCATCTGTTTGAATAAATTTAAGCGTGACCGCTTGTTGGAAAAAATCTTGCCAGACTGCACACATTCTTTGATGGGAAGAATTATAAAACTGTAAAGCCAAAGGATTTTTTTCTGCGGCAAGTTCTAACAATAGATGCTCAAGTTTAATGGCTTCAGGTAAGCTAATGACAGTGAGTGCCAACTCACACGCCTGAAAAAAATGTGCATAAAAATCACTTTGAAGATTGAGTCGTAATGGTCGAGCATCGATAGAGGCTTCACAGGTTGCTTCTATGGCACAACTAAATAAAGTTTCTTTATCTTGAAAATGGTTATATACCGTCAGCTTTGTAACGCCTGCTTCTTTGGCGATTTGATTCATGCTTGAACCGTGATAACCCAATTTTAGAAATAGCTTTTTGGCGGCTTCCAAAATGTGTTTCCGTTTTTCTAAGTCCTTTGGACGTCCAGCTGTTATTTGCACAATAAGTTCCAAAAAAAGAAAAATAGGTCAATTACTCTATACATGATTCACAATTACTGTACCATGCAGTATATTAATTAAAAAATGAGCAAATAAATATACTCATTCTATTTTGCCCGAAAAAATGCATTTGATTAAGAGCCTTGCCTATGCGTAGTTTAAATTTAATGATCACGAGCCTATTGGTATTGTGTAGTGTAACAATAGTGGGGTGTAGCAAACCAGCACCTGAAGCGGAACAAATTCCCTTGGTGATGGTGACCCAACCTACAACATCACATGAAGACCAAAAAAGTTATGCGGGGGATGTTCAAGCTCGACAGCAAACAGCATTGGCATTCCGTGTCGGGGGACAAATTACAGAACGCTATGTCGATGTTGGGGCTCGTGTCAAAGTTGGGCAAGTCTTAGCAAAACTTGATGTGAAAGATGCCCAATTGCAATTGAACTCAGCCAAAGCACAACTCGAAAGTGCACAATCTGCAGCTAAGGCTGCAGCAGATGAATTTAAACGCTTTCAGCAGCTCTTACCGATCAATGCTGTGAGTCGTTCACAGTATGATTCAGTGAAAAATCAATATGATGCTGCTCAGGCAAGTTTAAAACAAGCCCAATCCAATTATGATGTGAGCGCCAATCAAACGGGTTATAACCAATTGATTGCCAATAAAAATGGGGTGATTACCCAACGTAATATTGAAACTGGGCAAGTGATTTCAGCAGGGCAAGCGGCATACCAACTGGCGATTGATGGTGATCGTGAAGTGGTGATAGGTGTACCTGAACAAGCCATTGCAGAGATTAAAGTCGGACAAAATGCATGGGTGACTTTATGGTCTAAACCTCAAGATCGATTTGCTGCCTATGTTCGAGAGATTTCTCCAGCAGCCGATCAATCACGTACATTTATGGTTAAAGTGGCTTTAAAAGAAGGGCAGTCCGCAATTCAACTTGGGCAAAGTGCACGGGTATTCTTTAATCAAAATATTCAAAATGTATTGAGTGTGCCTTTATCTAGCGTCTCAGCAAATAACAATCAAGCCTATATCTGGGTGGTGAATCCAGACCAAACGATTGCTAAAGTTTCAGTGACTTTGGGCAGCTATGGCCGTGACAGCGTTACTGTCGTGAAAGGCTTAAATCCTGGGCAATGGGTGGTTGTAGGAGGGGTACATTTACTTCGTGAAAAGCAAAAAATAAAACCGGTAGACCGTGAAAATCGTGCTGTAACTGTTCAAAAAGGAGCATGATCATGAGTCCATTTAACTCCTTTAACTTGTCAGAATGGGCACTCAAAAATAAAGGATTAGTACTTTATTTTATGATCCTATTGGGTATTGTTGGGCTATTTTCCTATTCAAAACTCTCTCAGAGTGAAGATCCACCATTTACTTTTAAAGTCATGGTGGTACAAACCTATTGGCCTGGTGCAACAGCTCAAGAGGTTTCTTTACAAGTTACCGATAAAATTGAAAAAGAACTGATGAGCACAGGGCTCTATGACAAGATTATGGCTTACTCGCGTCCAGGTGAGTCTATGGTCATGTTTATGGCAAAAGACTCATTAAAATCTAACCAAATTCCAGATGTTTGGTATCAAGTGCGTAAAAAAGTAGGCGATATCAAAACACAGTTGCCTTCTGGTGTTCAGGGGCCGTTCTTTAATGATGAGTTTGGGGATACCTTTGGGAATATCTATGTCTTAACAGGCAAAGATTTTGATTATGCAACGTTAAAAGAATATGCAGACCGTTTACAGCTTCGCTTACAACGGGTAAAAGATGTCAGTAAAGTCAATCTGGTGGGCTTACAAGATCAAAAAATCTGGATTGAGCTTTCCAACACTAAAGCCGTACAAATGGGCGTACCAGTTACTGCAATCCAAGAGGCTTTGGCAAAGCAAAACAGTGTGACCAGTGCTGGCTTTTTTGAAACAGGCACTGACCGTATTCAAGTACGAGTCAGTGGTGCTTTAAAAAGTGTCGATGATTTGAAAAAAATGCCCTTGTTGGTGGGAAATAGAACCATTCAACTGGGCGATGTTGCTGACGTTTATCGTGGATTTAGTGAGCCTGCACAACCTCGCATGCGTTTTATGGGCGAGAATGGAATTGGTTTAGCGGTTTCTATGCGTAAAGGTGGTGACATCATCGCACTGGGTAAAAACCTAGAAACGGAATTTAAAACCTTACAAAAATCACTGCCTTTAGGTATGGAACTGAAAAAAGTTTCAGATCAACCAGTGGCTGTTCAACGCAGTATTCATGAATTTGTCAAAGTTCTTGCAGAAGCAGTCATTATCGTTTTATTGGTGAGCTTTTTTTCGCTTGGTTTTCGTACAGGCTTGGTGGTGGCATTTTCGATTCCACTGGTGCTTGCGATGACTTTTGCAGGCATGAATTTATTTGATGTTGGCTTACATAAGATTTCTCTAGGAGCCTTGATTCTGGCCTTAGGATTATTGGTTGATGATGCCATCATTGCCGTCGAAATGATGACCATCAAAATGGAACAGGGCTATAGCCGGATGAAGGCAGCTGGTTTTGCATGGACCAGTACCGCATTTCCGATGCTGACCGGAACATTAATTACCGCAGCAGGTTTTTTACCTATTGCTACAGCCGCATCAAGCACAGGGGAATATACCCGTTCAATTTTCCAAGTGGTGACCATTGCCTTAATTGTCTCATGGATTGCTGCTGTGGTTTTTGTTCCTTATCTAGGGGATAAGTTACTTCCAGATTTTAACAAAGTGCCACAAAAAGCACCGTGGTATCAGCGTCTTCTTGCAAGATTACGTAAGCAACCAGAACCTCAGCCCGTGATTCATCATACTGGTGAGCATTTTGATCCATATCAATCTAAATTTTATCAAAGCTTTAGAAAGTTGGTGAATTGGTGCGTGACCTATAGAAAAACCGTCATTTCAATTACGGTTGGGGTTTTTGTCCTGTCTGTGGTGATGTTTAAGTTTGTACCCCAACAATTTTTCCCGTCTTCAAACCGTGCCGAAATTTTGGTTGATTTAAAACTGGAAGAAGGCGCATCACTGACTGCAACTGAAGATGCCGTCAAGAAAGTCGAGGCATTTTTATCCAAGCAAAAGGGTATTGATAATTATGTTGCTTATGTAGGAACAGGTACACCACGTTTCTATCTGCCTTTAGATCAACAGATGCCACAAGCCAGTTTTGCACAATTTGTGGTTTTAGCATCGTCACTGGATGATCGTGATGAAATTCGTAAATCCTTAGATACGCAAATTCGCCAATTATTGCCGCAGGTGCGTATCCGTGTCTCTTTATTAGAAAATGGTCCTCCTGTTGGCTATCCATTGCAATTTCGTGTATCGGGTGAAGACATTGCAATTGTTCGTCAGGAAGCCCAAAAAGTTGCTCAACTGGTGGGTGAAAATCCAAATACCGCAAATGTTCATTTGGACTGGGGTGAGCAAAGTAAAATCATTTCGTTGGTGATTGATCAAGATCGTGCCCGTCAAATGGGTGTAACCTCAGAAGATTTGGCGAATTTTTTAAACAGTTCGATATCGGGTGCAATTATCAATCAATATCGTGAAAAACGTGAGCTGATTGATGTTCGTATCCGCGGTGATCAGGCTGAGCGTGTCAATGTTGAAGCATTATCCAGTCTTGCTGTTCCAACAAGTAAAGGTACCACCGTACCTTTGGCGCAGATCGCTACGCTTCAATATAAATTTGAAGATGGTTTAATTTGGCACCGCAATCGATTACCGACCATTACTGTACGTGCAGATATTCGGACCAAGTTACAGCCTGCAACCGTGGTCAATGAGCTGGCTGAAAAAATGGATCAGCTCCGTACAACCTTACCTAGTGGTTATTTGCTAGAAGTTGGTGGCGCGGTAGAGGAGTCGGCAAAAGGGCAAACCTCTGTGAATGCAGGGATGCCATTATTCCTTGCGGTGGTATTTACTTTGCTGATGCTGCAGTTAAAGAGTATTTCTCGCTCATTCATTGTATTTTTGACAGCGCCGTTAGGTTTAATTGGGGTGGTTTTATTCCTGCTCTTATTCAATAAGCCTTTTGGTTTTGTGGCGATGCTGGGTACCATTGCATTATCTGGAATGATTATGCGTAACTCACTGATTCTGATTGATCAGATCGAACAAGATATTCGATCAGGGCAGAATCAATGGGATGCAATTTTGGATGCTACAGTTCGTCGATTCCGTCCAATTATTCTCACCGCCTTGGCAGCAGTATTGGCCATGATTCCGCTTTCTCGGAGTATTTTCTTTGGACCAATGGCAGTGGCCATTATGGGTGGCTTAATTATTGCGACACTTTTAACGTTATTTTTCTTACCAGCGCTGTATGCGACTTGGTTTAAGATTAAAAAAACTACAGAAAATACATAAATTGTTGAGAATATTAGGTGCGAAAAATTGAAAACTTCAATATAGTAGCACTTAATCTTTAACAGAAAATAACATAGGAAATTTTATTGCATAATAAGTAAATTGGTATGCAATAAATTTGAGGTCAAAAACACCCATGGGGCAAACAAATCCAGAACAGCATCGTAAATTTATTACGAGCTCTTATTTGTTTATGTTTCTTGCATTGTTTACGGTGATTACAGCCGTGTTGGCGTATTGGTTAGCACGTAAAGTAGCAGTGGCAGATAATGCAGAGGTATGGATACATGCGCAAGCGTTGTGGATTATGCGCAATGCTCTCATTTTTTTGATTTTGGCAGCCTTTGCTGCGCTATGGTTTATTCCGTTAATCTTTTTCTATTGGGACAGTTTCATTTGGGTAAAAGCGTGCACTGTGGCTGGTGTGGTATTTAGTGCCATTGCGTGGTTATATTTACTCAATACATGGCTCAAAGGTTTTACTAAATATTTACAGAAAAAAGCTGTTTTTTAAAAAAAACCACATTTCACGCTTGTAAAAAATAACATCGCCCCCAATTTACTCTGCATAGAAGTATTATCAAATTTTGTGGAGCATCGCCAATCATGGCTAAACGTGATTATTATGAGGTTTTAGGTGTTGCTAAAACCGCTAGTGATGATGAAATTAAAAAAGCCTACCGTAAGTTGGCGATGAAGTATCATCCAGATCGTAATCCTGACAACTCAGAAGCTGAAGAAAAGTTTAAAGAATGTGCGGAAGCATATGAAATTCTTTCTGACGGTGAAAAACGTAGCATGTACGACCGTATGGGTCATAACGCCTTTGAAGGTGGTATGGGCGGCGGTGGCTTTGGTGGTGGTTTCAGCGCCGAAGACATTTTCAGTCAGTTTGGTGACATCTTTGGTGGCGCTTTTGGCGGAGGTGGCCGTGGTCAGCAACGTGCGCGTCGTGGTTCCGACCTGCGTTATGTCATGGAATTAACACTCGAAGAAGCGGTGAGAGGCGTTAAGAAAACCATTACCTTTACTGCACCAGCACCTTGTGATGTGTGTGATGGTAAAGGTTCAAAAAATCCAAATGATGTAGAAACCTGTAAGACTTGCCATGGTGCAGGTCAAGTGCGTATGCAACAGGGCTTCTTCTCTGTTCAGCAGACATGTAGTACCTGTCGTGGACAAGGTAAAATTATTAAAAATCCATGCAGCAAATGTCATGGTTCAGGTGTATCAGATCGTCAGCAAACTCTTGAAGTTACTATTCCTGCAGGTGTTGATAATGGTGATCGCGTTCGCTTAACGGGTAAAGGTGAAGCGATCCGTGATGGTCAATCTGGTGATTTATACGTTGAAGTCGTAGTGCGTGAGCACGATATCTTCCAACGTGATGGTGCAGACTTATATATGGATGTGCCAGTCAGTATCGCAGATGCTGCTTTAGGTAAAGAACTTGAAATTCCAACGTTGGATGGTCGTGTAAGTTTGAAAGTGCCTGAAGGTACACAAACGGGTAAAATGTTCCGACTACGTGGTAAAGGGGTAAAACCTGTACGTAGCAGTATGCAAGGTGACTTACTTTGCCGTATTGTGGTGGAAACACCTGTACATTTGACCAGCCGCCAACGTGAGCTATTGAAAGAACTTCAAGCCACGATGGAAAGTGATGACAATAAATCATCACCAAAGAAAAAATCTTTCTTCGATCGTTTATTTGACTAATTGAGTTTAGACCTTTTCATTTAGCAAGCTAAACATTGAATATGTAAAAACGGAGCAACAGATCTTGTTGCTCCGTTTTTTTTACTTTGATGCTTGATCCGATGGTGATAAATCAAATTCGTTGTCATCCGGGGCAGCATCTATTGAATTATCATCTTGGGGGAGTATCACCGCGGGATGTGTTGCTGGTGTCGATGATTCTGATGATGGAGCGGTAGGCGGTATTGTGTCTTCGGCCCAAACTAGTGAAACAGTTGTTGTCATCACCAATCCTAAAATGATTTTTTGGGGTTGCATGCTATTTCCTTTGATATTTGCTTTTTATGATTGCGTCCAAGCGCTTTTAGTGTAGCGTATTTTTGCTGCTACATCGTTATATTGCGAAACGATGTTTTTCATTATTTAGAAAGACTAGATTTGGTATTTCGTGCCTAATATCAGCTAAAAAAACGCAAAATCGCAAACATAGACGAATTATTAACAGACCTTACAGATCTGAAAAATTTAATTTTTGTTTTTTAGTTATTTTTAGCTGTAATTTAATACACATTTCAATCAGTTTTTAGATAATTTAAAAATAATATAAGTGTTGATGTTTGGCTGTAGTGCCTAATTTTTATGATGATAATTACAATTGAATTGAGTTATTTTTAAAATGAGAGGTTGAAGGTATTGGACATACCCTCAACCGCTGAAAAATAGGTGCTTATTATTCGATGATTGGTGCATCAATATCTTCGACACGAACTTCTGTTTGAGGTTCAGATGCTGTGTTGCTATTGGGTTGAGCAAGCGTTTTTTCTTCAGTTGTCGTTGATGTTGTTACAGGTGCTGATTCAGCCCAAACATTTGTCATCATCATGCCGAGTACCAGAGCGAAAGCCACTTTATTCGAATGCATATTGATCTCCTTATAAGCCATATTATTTTCATTCGTGGCATGTAGTCTGCTGAGGGATTCTTGCATTTTGATGAAATGGATTTGAAAAGTTGTAAATTTTTCAAAGTTTTACCGATATATTTTATAAAATTAATCTATTTATTCGTTCAGGCTATTCTGTACCAATGAGCGCAACAGATCCCAAAGCAAGTAAAAAGATCACAGTATTTTTTTATATTGAAACGTCGTCTTGGAACCGAGTTTTGTTATAGTAGAGCCAAATTTTCAAATTCAGATTTAGGAAGATCGTATGTCAGCAGCTCCACGCATTGGTATTGTAGGTGCAGGTGGCCGTATGGGCCGTACATTGATTCAAGCTGTACAACAAGCAGGCTTTCAGCTTGCTGCTGCAGTAGAGCGTCCAGAAAGCACATTAATTGGTGCAGATGCAGGAGAGCTTGCTGGAATTGGTGCTGTGGGAATCAAAGTGGTTGGCAACTTGGAAGAGATCCTCAAAGATGTGGATGTGGTGATTGATTTTACTGCGCCTGTTGCCACTGAACATAATTTAAAACTATGCAGTGCTGCTGGTGTTGCGATGGTGATTGGTACAACTGGTTTTTCGGATCAACAAAAAGAGCTATTAAATCAATCTGCGACTCAGACACCGATTGTTTATGCTGCAAATTATTCAGTGGGTGTGAATGTTTCGATTAAATTACTTGAGTTGGCAGCTAAAGTATTTGGCGATACTGTGGATATTGAAATTATTGAAGCACATCACCGTCATAAAGTAGATGCACCATCAGGTACTGCACTGATGATGGGTGAAGCTGTTGCTGACACACTGGGTCGTGATTTAAAGAAAGTTGCTGTCTATGGTCGTGAGGGGCATACAGGTCCACGTGAACGTGAAACCATTGGTTTTGAAACGATTCGTGGTGGTGATATTGTGGGCGAACATACAGTGATGTTTATTGGCGAAGGTGAGCGTGTAGAAGTGACACACAAAGCCACGAATCGTATGAATTTTGCTGCAGGCGCCGTACGTGCAGCCGCTTGGGTTGTCGGCAAAGATGCAAAAAAATACGATATGAAAGACGTTTTAGGCTTAAATGATATTTAAGCTTAAAATCTGATGCGATAGAATTAAAACAATTAGTCAAATTTTGAACATTCAAAAATGAAAAAAACAGTGATGTTATTTGCTTGTGTAATCAGTGCTTTTGGCCTGACTACACAAGCTGCTTTACCAAGCAATGCCAAATTGAGTTTGAATAAAAATAACATTCAGGTATGGACATACAAGGATGCCAGTAATTCTGTGTTGTCTTATAAAGCTGAAACAACATTAGACGTACCGATTGATCGTGCTGTTGCTTTGGTATTGGACGTCAAAAACTCACCGAAATGGGTACCCAATGTTGCCAAAGCTGAAGTGTTATCTCGCGATGATAAAAAAGGTGAATTCAGCATTTATATGGTTTTAGATTTTCCCTTTCCCTTAAAAGATCGCGACATGGTGGTTAAAGGAACCATGTCTAAAGATGCAAATGGCAGCATTTTTATTAAGAATTCTGCGATTCAGCAAGGTAAAGCATTAAATCCTGACTATGTGCGTTTAAAAGATTATTCAGGTGATTGGACCTTTCAAAAACTGGGTGCCAATAAAGTCAAAGTCATTACCTCTGGACATGCCAATCCAGAAGGTTCCATTCCCGCAAGCTTAACTAATATTTTGGTTGAACAGCAGCCTTATCAGATGTTGCAGAAAATGAAAACAGAATTGGCAAAGAATAAACCCTTTACAGCTTTGCCTGATATTTTAAAATAGGCATTGTTTGATCAATAATCTTGAAGCAGATCACTTATTGACGAAACAACGCTATATTCGAAAAAATAATGCTTGGCAGATCTTTCCGCTCATTTAACTATTGAAAGTAACCTTTCTCAATGTGTTGATGTAGAAAGAAAGGTTACTTGCAGTCTTTGTGGCGATTGTTAAGCGCTACGCTGAATGGCTATATTGTTGAGCAGGTGCTTTATTCATTTTCATTTGAATAAAAACCAGCACTAACCCTAAAGCTGTGAGTACCGCACCTGCAATAGACACCGCAGCATAACTCATGCCCATACTCAATACTGCTCCACCAGCTGTTGCACCTAAAGCATTGCCTAAATTAAATGCCCCGATATTTACCGAAGATGCCAATCCAGGTGCTTCATGAGCAACAGACATGACACGCATTTGTAAAGGTGGGACCACGGCAAAGGCTGCTGCTCCCCAGACAATCAGTGCCAATGCTGCACCAATTTGAGTTTGAGCCAGTATAGGGAACAGCAACATGCTCACCATCAGTAACAGCAAGAAACTGGTCAATGTTTTGGTCAGTGACAAGTCTGCAAATTTCCCACCTAAGTGATTACCAATTGAAAAACCAATTCCAATCAGTACCAGCATCAAGGTAATAAACATCGGGCTTGCATGGGTGATGTTTTGTAGGCTAGGCGCAATATAGGTATAGAGGGTAAACATTGCACCTGCACTCATCACCGTGGTGAGCAATGCAAGAACCACAGGCAGCCGAGTCAGAACTTTTAATTCTGCTTTGACATCAGGACGTTGACTTGCTTTATCTTCAGGCAAGGCTTTCCATAGTGACAGCATAGTAATCACGCCGAGTAAGGCGATTGCTGCAAATGACATACGCCAGCCAATATTCTGCCCAACCCATGTGGCTAAAGGCACACCACCGATGTTGGCAATGGTGAGGCCCATAAACATGGTGGCAACTGCACTGGCTTGTTTGTCTTTAGATACGACGCTTGTTGCAACAATGGAACCAATCCCGAAAAACACCCCATGATTGAGACTGGTCAGGATTCGAGCGGCCATTAAGCCCCAGTAATTGGGGGCAATTGCAGCAAGAATATTGCCAATGGTAAAAATAATCATGGCTAAAATAAGCGCTTTACGTCGTGGAAACCGTCCAAACCATAAGGTCATAAACGGTGCACCAATCATGACACCGAGTGCATATGCGGTGATCAGCATACCTGCGGTTGGGATTGAAATATTCAAATTTTCTGCAATTTGGGGAAGAAAGCCCATAGGAGAAAATTCAGTTGTTCCTATTGCAAAAGCACCAATGGCCAATGCGAGTAAGGGAAAATTTAATTTCATGAGAAATCTCAAATATACAGCATATTGAAAATGATGGGATGTAACAGTGTTCGGCCAATCACGAGGATGGTTATTTAGTTTTCAGCCGCTATGTTGATGAAATGACAAAATAAAGCTTCGCAAGAAAACAATCTTGCGAAGCAATCTAAGTCATGATCAAAAGGGGTAAATCATGTTTTGAAGCCTAGTAAGCAAAACCTAGCAACTAAACTTTGCTAATCAAAGCCTAAGCCAAGATTTGCTCTGCTTTAAATCACTTTTACTCCAGCAGTGAATTAAACATCCCACTGAGGTGCTAAGTTTTCAGGATCAACCTCACGGCCATTACGTTCCAATTGCGCGATTAATTGCATTTCTTCAGCCGATAACTGAATCTCTTGTGCTTTTAAGTTGGCGATTAAGTTTTCACGTTTAGTCGATGACGGAATGACAGCAAAGCCTTTCTGCAATGCCCATGCCAATGCAATTTGAGCGCTAGAAGCCTTATGCTGTTTGGCAATTTCAGTTAATGTTGGGTCATTTAAAACTTTACCATACGCCAAAGTCATATAAGAGGTCACATCAATATTTTGTGACTGTAAAAAATTCACCAACTTATCATTTTGCAAATAAGGGCTAAGTTCAATTTGGTTGGTGGCAATATTTTCAAGTCCTACAGCAGCAATGGCTTGTTGCGATAAGTCGATATTGAAGTTTGAAATTCCAATATGTTCAGTTAAGCCCAGCTTTTTTGCTTCTAACAGGTTCAGCATCATTTCTGCAACAGAAATTCCTAGACTTGGTGCTGGCCAGTGAATCAAGGTTAAGTTGACTGCATCAGTACCTAGTTTCTGTAAGCTATCTTTAAGACTTGGAATAAGTTTGTCGGCTTGATAATGATCTGTCCATATCTTTGTTGTGATAAACAAATCATCACGATGGATATGGCTTTCTGCAATGGCCTGACCGACTTCTGCTTCATTGCCATAGATTTGAGCAGTGTCTACAGCACGATAACCAACGTCTAAGGCTGTTTTGACCGAATCAATCACAGTTTGTCCTGTTAAACGGAAAGTACCGACACCAAATTGAGGAACGATGTTTGTCATGCTGGATTTCACTTTATTTTCTGAGATTGAGTGTATTTTGCTACTTTAATTGTTGCGGAAAAATACAGGAATATGCAAAATATTATTGACTAGAAATCAACAATAAGCAGAGCGCTGACAGCAATGAAATCTACACTCGAAGAATTACAGGCTTTTATTAATATTGTTGATAGTGGTTCAATTGTTGCAGCAGCAACGCATCTTGAACAAACCACTTCAGGTGTAAGTCGAGCCTTGCAACGACTTGAATCTAAACTGAATGTCACCTTATTAGAGCGGACAACACGTAAACTTAAGTTGACCCAAGAGGGGCAATTATTTTTAGCAAAAGCCCGAAAAATTGTGCATGACCTCAATGAAGCAGAAGATGCTTTATTAAAATCTGACAGTGATACATCTGGGCTGATTCGCGTGGATTCCGCGACACCTTTTGTATTACATGTGATTGCACCGTTGATGCAAGAGTTTTCTCAGTTGTATCCTGAAATAGAAATAGAGTTAAACAGTAACGATCAGATCATTGATTTATTAGAACATAAGACAGATGTTGCAATACGTTTTGGTGATCTTAATGATTCGAGCTTACATGCGCGTTTGTTGTGTAAAAGCCGATTATATATCGTTGCCAGTCCTGAGTATTTAGCTACACATGGTTATCCAGCAACACCGCAAGATATTTTAAATCATACCCAAATTGGCTTTAGCAAAGTCAGCCGTTTAAATACTTGGCCGATTCGAGTCAATGGAGAAAGGCTTACTGTCAAACCAAAAATCAAAGCATCCAGTGGTGAAACTGTCCGTCAACTGTGTTTACGCGGGCATGGAATTGCGAGATTGTCTGAGTTTGAGATTTTAAAAGATATAAAGCAAGGACGCTTGATCGCTCTATTTGAAGATCAAATAGAGCTTTATGAGCAACACATCCATGCGGTGTATTATCAACAGGAACATTTACCAAAGCGTGTCCGTTTATTTATTGAGTTTTTAACGCAAAAGCTGTCAAAGTTTCGATAGTCTTTTGTGGTGGTAAATCCAGACTCAGTAAAGTTTGGCTACTGGGTTTTTGTGGATTGACCAATTGGATTTCAAAATGATCAGTTGCTGTCTGAAGACATTTAAACGCCAAGTCTTTTTGCACCGGGATATTAATCTTCATCCGTTGATCACTACTGGCATGGTAGCGGTAGTTTCGCACAGCTGCAGTCTGGTGTAAGGTGGGTTCTAGATGATCAAGCTGATACTCAGCTAAATTTTGTGTTTTTAAAAAGCCTTCAATCAAAGATTTACATACAAAATGTTGTTTCTGAGCAGCTTGATTGACCTGCTGAGGCTGGCAAGCAGTTAATCCAAAGACAATACTGATTAAAGCGATCGTTCTCATTTTTTTCTCCTTTCAAATCAATTTGTTTGTAAAAATTGGCTGTGAATGAAGCATAAATCTGTTAACTTTATAGATACAGATACAACAAATATTAAAATTTGAGTACAGATATGGCTTTTCAATATCAAACATTAGCACAACAAATTGCACAGAAAATTTATTGTGGAGAGTTGGCCGTTGGGCAACGTCTTAGCTCTTTGCGAAAATTTGCAGCATTGCAAAATATTAGTCTCAATACAGCAAAGAGTTGTTATGAATTGCTTGAAGCGCAAGGCTTGATTTATGTCAAAGAAAAGTCCGGCTATTTTGTTCAATCGCAGCAAAAAGCCCCACAGATTGCTGTACCTGACCATCCTGATTTTAAGTCGAGGGCGCGTGAGGTTTCAAATCTAGACTTACAAATTCAAATTCATGAAGCAGCAATCAATAATAAGCTGATCCATTTAGGTTCAATTCAGTTATCACCTAATTTAGTTCCTGTAGAGGCCTTACGCCGTTCAATACAACGTGCTTTAAAGCACAGTAAGCCAGAAGACTTTTTATATAATGACCGCCAAGGGCACCTTCAGTTAAGAGAGGCATTGTCAGCACATTGGGCTGAAGATGGTTTTTATATTGCCAAAGAAGATATTTATATCAGCAATGGTTGTATGCCGGCATTGTCTGTGATGATTCAAAGCCTTAGCCAAATCGGTGACAGTGTGATTGTACCCACGCCAAACTATAATGGTCAGTTGCAATTATTGGCGTTGCTCAAACGAAAAATTATTGAAATCCCTGCCAATACCGAAGGTTTTGATCTGGAGCGTTTAGAACAAGAGATGCAAAACTCAGGCGCAAAAGTCTGTTTATTAACCGCCAACTTTCAAAACCCTTTAGGCTTCTGTTTGACTAATGCCGAGAAAGAAAAAATCGCACAGCTGGCAGCGAAGTATCAGTGTTACGTGATTGAAGATGATATTTATGCTGAATGTAGCTTTAATGCCAAACGCCCTTTACCGATTAAATATTGGGATCAACAGGGCTATGTGGTTTATTGCGGATCGGTTTCCAAGTCGTTGTCGACCTCTTATCGGGTCGGTTGGTTCTGTTTGCCACAACGTTTACAGCACTTACATGCCAAGTTAATTTTACAAAATGTTTCGGTCAATACACCATTGCAATTGGGGCTTGCCGATTTGATTTATAGCCGAGCCTATCGTCAGCATTTGAGTGAGTTACGCCCTAAGTTGATGGCTCAAGTTGCGCAATATCTACAGTTTATTCAACATGCTTTTTATGGGGTTGAGATCCGTTTAAATCAACCGCAGGGAAGTTATGCCTTGTGGTTACAGTTCCCAGAACAGATTGATAGCTTGGCGTTGTATTATTATGCACAGCAATACAGTATCAATATTGTGCCAGGGATTATTTTTGGTGAGGATCACCGTTATAACAACTGTATTCGTTTAAATGCAGGGCATGAATTGTCTCAGGAAATTCAGGATGCAATTATGTTATTGGCAGATTGGGTAAGAGGTGAATTGTCAGCCAAGAGTGTGGCTTAAACTGATTTGTGAGCAAATGCATAGCCCGACAGCCTTATTCCATTCACGGTTCTTGATAAACCGTGATGGATGGTCAGACTTAAATTAGAAATCCGCTTTTAATACGATACGATAACGGGCTTTTCCAGAGTGAAGTCGCTCCAAAGCCTCATTAATTTTTGACATTGGATAAACTTCAATTTGTGGTGCAATGTTTTTGCGTGCGGCAAATTGTAATAATTGACGCAATGCAAAAGGGGAGCCTGTTGGTGAACCAGTCACTGATTTTGCACCGCCAATCAGTGCACCCGCTGGAATCGGCATCGGTTCGAGGACTAAACCTAGCATATGAATTGTGCCATTTGGCGCCAGTGTATTGAGATATGCTTTCCAGTCCAAACTCACATTTACCGTACAGAGCAATAAATCAAATTTGCCACGTTGTGCTTTTAAAACATTGGCATCGCGACTATTGACCACATGGTCTGCACCCATCGCTTTAAGTTCATCTGTTTTATCCAAACTCGATGTAAAGGCAGTGATCTCACAACCCCACGCTTTGAGTATTTTAATGGCCATATGACCTAAGCCACCAATCCCAATGACACCAACATGGTGAACTGCTTGAATTTGATGTTTTAAGATTGGGTCAAAAACAGTGATACCACCACACAATAAAGGGCCAGCACTTTCAGGGTTTAAATCTTCAGGAAAAGGAATAATCCACTGCCAACCTGCACGGACCTTATCTGCAAACCCGCCTGCATGACCAACGATAGTTGCAACTGAACCCCCTGTGCAAAGCACTTGTTGACCACTAACACATGGATCACAGTGCTGACAACTTTCCGCAGTCCAGCCGATACCAACACGTTGACCGACTTTTAATCCTTTCGCCTCTGAACCCAGTTGAGTGATGGTACCGATAATTTCATGACCGCCAACCACTGGAAAAACTGAATTTCCCCATTCATTGTTAATCACTGAAACATCGGAATGGCATAAACCGCAATATTCAACTTTGACTTCGACTTGATGAGGCTGTAATTCACCTGCATCAAATTGATAGGGCACAAGTGCTGCACCTGCCTCTAAGGCAGCATAAGCATGAAACGTATTATTTGACATGTGAATCCTTCCTGTTTGCTCAGTTAAACTTTTAGCGGGATATACAATCATTTTCATGGTCATTGACCATACCCACTGCTTGCATAAAGGCATAGCAAGTGGTTGGACCAACAAATTTAAAACCATTCTTTTTTAACACTTTGGAAAGCTTTTGACTGGTTTCAGTTTGTGCCGGTGCTAATTTATAATCAGGGACATCATTGAGTTGTACTTGCTGGTCGACGAAATCCCATAACCAGTTCACCATATCGATGTCTTGAGCTTTCATGTTTTGCCATGCAACGGCATTGTCACGAATCGCCGTTAATTTACCGATATGGCGAATCAGCCCAGCATCCTGACATTTTAGCGCAAGCTCTTGTTCAGTAAAATTGGCGATGGTTTGAATCGGGTGGTTAAAAAATTGGGCGCGGTAGCTTTCACGCTTTTTTAAAACAGTAATCCAAGATAAACCTGCTTGTTGCCCCTCTAGGCAAAGCATTTCAAATAAATGCTGTTCATCTCGATTGGATTTACCCCACTCTTGATCATGATATTCAATATAAATAGGATCATCTGAACACCAACCACAGCGTTTATTTGTCATAAAAGATCTACCATTGTTCTGATTGATTTAAGTTTTAATTGTCTAAAGTTTAAATTCGACCCACTGATCTTGTTTGTTGTCCCAATAGGAAAGTTGCGCATGTTGTAAATCTTTAAAATTTACCCAAATATCTTTACCCGCTTTGTCTGCAAAGCCAGTACTGATCATTAATGCTTCATCGGTGATTTCCATAATCCAGCCTTGATGATTTTGTCCATTGAGGGCAATTTTTTGTTGATTGCCTGATTCTGCAAATTCAACTAAACGCTCAAGCAATGCTTCTGACATGGAATATTCCTAAATTGATTCAATCTAAAATTAACGTAAATAAGGGTAGGGGTTGACTGCACCTTGGCCTTTACCTCTTAAGTATAGTCCATAGTGCAAATGCGGTGCAGTATGTCGTGCATTTCCAGTATTGCCCACATAGCCGATTAACTGACCTTTTTTAACGTAATCGCCTTCTTGTAGACCACGTTTGTGATCGTTTAGATGAGCATAATAGTGATAAACACCACCTGGTCCGATGAGCCAAATCACTTTACCCCCCAGATTATTGCTCTTTAAGCTGGCAATCACACCTTCAGTACTACTATAAACTTTGGTTCCACGTGAAGCCATGATGTCAATTCCTTCATGTGCTCGCCCAGCACTGCGAGATGCACCCCAAGTATCTGTGAGGTTTTGTGGTTTTACTCCATCTACAGGAATTGCCAATCGGGTTGGCATTGACATTGCTTTTAGGCGGTTAATTTGAGCTTGTGGAAGCTGAGGCTTAGATGAGCTTGGCTTTTTAGGTGCAGTGGTACATGCAGTTAAAATAATGGCAAGCAAGGCCATCAAGCAATATTGGATGCTACGTGACACGAGAAATCCTTATTTTCAAGTTTCAAAAGGGCAAATTAAAATTGAAATATGCTTCGAATACCCGTGTCTGACTATGTCATATTTTTACTGCTGAGATCAATTTTTTCATGGCTGTAGGGATGCCCATTTGTGTAGCTTTTTGTGGTGTTAACCATTCGCCCCCAAGTTCAGCCTGAAGATATTCTTTTTGGTCTGATTCAACTCGAACAATATGCGCATTTAAAATCCATGTGAAATGGGTAAAACTATGCGAGATTTGGACAGGTTCAACAGTTGGAATAAGTTTTAGACTTTGACAAAGCTGTTGAAACGCGAGCTCATTTTCAAAAATCGGCAAACTCCATAAGCCTCCCCATAAACCACTGTTAGGACGCTGCTCCCATAACCATTGTTGATCTGACTCAATTAATAACACTGTGGCTGTTCTAACGGGAACAGGCTTTTTAGCTTTCTTATAAGGCAGTTCAGTTTCTAGCCCTTGTTGATGGGCTTGGCAATGTTTTTGCATAGGGCAGTATAAGCAGAGTGGTTTTTTGGGCGTGCAAATGGTTGCACCCAAATCCATAATTGCTTGGGTATAGTCATGGTTGCGTTCAGTTGGGCATAAACTTTCCGCCAGTTGCCACATGGCTCGTTCATGGATGGGTTTACTCAGGTCATCTTCAATGGCAAAGAAACGGGCCAAAACACGTTTTACATTGCCATCCATAATGACGCCATATTGGCGTAAGCCAAGCGACATCAGCGCGCCACCAGTAGAGCGACCAATACCTGAAAGTTCCACCCATTGTTCTAAGCTTTGTGGGAAATGCCCTTGCTGGCTGACCACGCCTGCTGCTTTATGCAAATTGCGTGCACGGGCGTAGTAGCCTAATCCTGCCCAATAGGGGGCAACATCATCCCATGAGGCTTTACCCAAATCATCGACAGTCGGAAAGCGTTGGATAAATTTATCAAAATATTGCAGTACAGTTTTGACTTGTGTTTGTTGCAACATAATCTCAGACACCCAAACTTTGTATGGATCATCAGCCACTTGCCACGGTAAATCATGGCGCCCGTGTTGATCAAACCAAGTCAATAGCGCATCTGAAAATGAAAATTGCGACATAACAATCTAGCGTAAAAATTGGATGCTCAGTATAACCAAGATAAATTTATTGCGGAAAATTATCTTAAACTTGAGCAGCAATCTGCATAAAAAAAGACGCCAAAGCGTCTTTTCAAATGCGTTTATAGCCACAACTTAGTTTTCGTTGATGATACCCCAACGCTTATCCAGTTTAAGCGGTTCGTTTTTATAACGTGGGATAATGTGAATATGGAAATGTTCACTTTGATCTTCACCAAACACATGACCATCATTAAAGGCGATATGGAAACCTTCAGGTTGATGGCGAATCTTAAGCTCGTTACGTGCCAGTTCCAATAAAGAGGAAAGGCTTTTACGTTCTTTCTCTGAAACCTCAAAAAAAGAAGCAATATGGCGCAAAGGAATAATCACTGAATGACCTTTAGACAAAGGGTTATGTTCAGGCAAAATTGCACCAAATTCATTTTTATCAATGATATCAAATTCTTCAAAGTCACAATAAGGACATACTTTTTCAGTCATTTCTAATCCCTCGTTTTGTTGTCTTAATCGACGTAGAACGTATTTTAATTAAGCCAGAGTAGGTTAAGCCAAGGTACGATCTAATAAATCATACATTGCTGCTAATCCGGCTTTTTCTGCTTCGGCGTTATAACCTAGATCTACGCCATTGGCTTTTGCTTTTTCATCTGCTTGTGGGTTACTAAAGCCATGTTTAGCATCTTTGAGGATGATCACTTCAGATTTTACCTGAGCATGCTGCATTTCTTGTTTAAACGATTCGACATCTGCCAAAGACACCATGCTGTCTTTTTCACCATGTAGCACTAACACTTGCGCTTTAAATTTTTCTGCTTCCGCTGCTTTTTGCGCAGATAAATTTGCATGGAAAGTAATCGCAGCTTTTAAGTTAGCACCTGAGCGTGCCAAATCTAATATCACTTTACCACCATAACAGAATCCAATCGCAGCCAAACGCGTTGCATCGACTTCTGGTTGTGCTGCTAAAGCAGCCAAAGCCGCAGCTGAACGCTCAACAATGGTCTGCTCATGTTGGAAGGTTTGCATCATCCACTCATGGGCTTGAGTCGCAACAGCCGTGGTTTTTTTATCGCCATACATATCAATTGCCAGCGCAGCAAAACCATGTTGTGCCAACTCTCGAGCACGTTGTTCAGAATACTCATTTCGGCCCCACCATTCTGGACCAACAATCACACCTGCAACTGGTTGTGCGGATTCAGGCGCAGCAAAATAACCGATTAAAGTTGTTCCATCTTTTGCTTGATATTGAATTTCACGAGTTTTGATTGCAAGAGTCATCTGTTAATCCTTGTGTATCGGCGAGAATGAGATTGATTAAAGCATAAATATATAAGATTCAAATGACTAAATTTCGAATATTTACAATAGAAATGTGAAAATTTATGAATGAAAAAGGTCGTTTTCAAATGAAAAAGAGAAGAACCAAGGTTCTTCTCTTTTATGAAAATTGATCAGGAAAAGCTAAACTTTTCCTCTCGAAATAAAACCAACAATCGCGAGGATTACCGCGACAACGAGAAGAATGACTGCGAAGTCTTTAGACATTCCCGCGACACCACCAAAACCAAATAAACTTGCGATTAAGGCGATCACAGCGAAAATAATTGCCCAACGAAACATAAGATTCATCTCCATATTTTTGTTATGTATTTTCAGTATAGGCAGAAAAATCTGAGGGACTTGTGAAGTTGTGTTTAAAAAGTGTGATTAATAAAGCAATATGTAAAGGTTTGTTCTGTTTTAAATTTTCTAATTTCTGCTTATATACTGATATAATTATTTCGCCTTAAATGACTTTAATGTTATGCCATGACCTTTGAGATCCGTCCCCAGTTTTGGAAGAATTATACACTGTCTGAGTTAAATCCGACCGAGTGGGAAGCGTTGTGCGATGGTTGTGGGCTGTGCTGTTTGGTGAAATTAGAAGATGATGACACACATGAAATAGCCTATACCAAAGTGTCTTGTAAACTCCTCGATTGTGAAACAGCACAATGTTCTGACTATCCTAATCGTTTAGATTATGTACCTGACTGTATTCAATTAAGCCCTGAAAAATTAGCCAATATTCATTGGTTGCCTTCAAGTTGTGCTTATCGTCGGGTGAATGAAGGTAAAAATTTACCGGCATGGCACTATCTGATCACAGGCTCAAGAAGCAATGTGATTAAGGCCAGAAAATCTGCTGCTGGGCGTTGTATCTCCGAAACAGAAGTCAATGAAGAAGACATTGATGAATACATTGTAAGATGGGTGCGTTAAATCATTTGAATCAATTGTGAATTGATAATCATTATCAAATAGTAATATGATAGGCAAACTCTTCAGTTTGATGTGTTTTAAAATGTTTGCTTTATCTTGGTTATTCAAAAAAAGTGCATTCTGTGTATGTGCAATCAGCCTGAGTTTCGGTATTCACTGCAATGTTTATGCAAAACCAGATTTGCAAGCTTTAGGGCCAAATATTGCGGAGCAAGGCTCCAGTTACTATCAATTTCAAGTAAAAAATTTTCAATCCGCAGATCAACAACGGCATTATAAAGTTTGGGTCGGTATCCCTAAACACATCAATAAAAATAAGATCTTACCTGCTGTTTATATGTTAGATGGCAACTCTGCTATGGCGCGTTTAGATGAGTCACTGTTAAAAAAACTATCCGAACAAGACAGCCCCGTGTTGGTAGCTATAGGCTATCAAACCCAGTTACCGTTTGAGTCCGCTTCACGGTCTGTAGACTACACACCTGCCGATGAATCTGGGAAAGTGGCGGCTGACCCACGCAATCCTGAACGTATGGCAGGGGGAAGTGCACAATTTAGACAGGTGCTGTTTGAAAAAATTATGCCGTGGGTCAATACGCAAGTAAAACTGGATAAGCAACGTACCGCATTATGGGGACATTCTTATGGTGGTTTATTTGTTTTAGATACCCTTTTAAATAGTCAAAGCACAGATAATAAGTTTTCACACTATTTTTCAGCCAGTCCATCTCTCACATGGGCAGATTCTCGATTACTCAAAGCCGTTGAAAAAGCCCCACCTGAGCAATTAAAAAATAAAAAATTATGGGTGATGGAAGGTGACATCATTCAGTCTACAACTAGACCAATCAGCCCAAATGCAGATCGGGACATGATTCAAAATAACCGTCAATTGGTTTTAGATTTGGCCAGTAAAGGCGTAGATGCAAAATTAATGCTTTATCCACATCTTAGTCATGGTCAAGTATTTCAGGCCTCGTTAATGGAGGTTTTGCAGAATCGATTATTTTAAAGCTGAAAGTGCAATATTGATGATTTTCCATAGTAGACTAAGGACAGCATTCATCAATTAAAAAAGCAGTATGTCAGACACTCAAATTCCGCTTCCAGAACGTTTACGTCCACGTGATTTGTCTGAAATTATTGGGCAAGATCATTTACTCGGTGTTGCAGCACCACTCCGTCAAATGATTGATCAAGGGCATTTACCCTCGATTATTTTTTGGGGGCCGCCTGGTGTTGGAAAAACCACCATCGCATTGTTATTGGCTCAAGCAGTCGATCGTACATTTATTAGCTTATCTGCCTTAAATACAGGGGTAAAAGAGCTCCGTGAGGTGATTGCTGACAGCGGTGATTTATTAACACCGGTGGTGTTTATTGATGAAATTCATCGTTTTAATAAGTCGCAACAAGATGCCTTATTGAATGCGGTTGAAAAAGGCAAAATTACCCTGATCGGTGCAACCACTGAAAACCCTTCATTTGAAGTCAACAGTGCTTTGCTGTCTCGTTGTCAGGTGTATACCTTAAATGGATTAAGTAATGAGGCGATTCAAGAACTCATTTTACGCGCGATTCAACAAGATAAATTTTTAAAAGACCGCCATATCCAGATTGAAGAATTTGATGCCTTGGTTCAATTTGCTGCGGGTGATGCACGTAAGGCACTTAATTTAATCGATTTAATTGCCAGTACCTTTGAGTCCGATATTGAAAATATTGTGACCAATGCGATCGTGGTCAAAGTTGCGCAACAGAATATTGCACGCTATGACAAGTCAGGTGAGCAGCATTATGATCTTGTGTCTGCGTTTATTAAATCTATTCGAGGTAGTGATCCTGATGCAGCGTTGTATTGGATGGCACGTATGCTTAAAGGCGGTGAAGATCCGGTTTTTATCGCTCGTCGTATGTTGATCGCTGCTTCAGAAGATATTGGAAACTCAAATCCAAATGCCTTGCTTTTAGCGGGCGAATGTTTCCGCTCGGTTCAAGCGATAGGCATGCCTGAGTGTCGAATTATTTTAGGCCAATGCGCAGTTTATCTGGCAACCAGTGCAAAGAGTAACAGCACTTATTTGGCGATCAATAAAGCCTTAGAACTTGCAGAAAAAACGTCCAACCTTCCTGTGCCACTCCATTTACGTAATGCACCGACCAAGCTTATGAAACAACAAGGCTATGGTGTGGATTATCTTTATCCTCATAACTACCCTGAAAATTTTGTGCTACAGGAATATTTACCACCTGAATTGAAAGGCACAAAATTATATGAGTCTGCTCGTAATAAGCGTGAAGTTGAAGGTGAGCGTTTACAACAACGTCGTTGGCAACAGGAACAGCAGCAACAGTAGTTGTGAAGTTTATTTGCTTAGGCATCTTTTAAATAGATGTTCTATTTTATATAAAGGTTTAAAATATCGGCAAAATTTAAATTAGGCTGACACCATTTTAGAAATACGCTTGATCAAAGTGCTTCTAAATGGTTTAGAAATTTTATGAAATTATCCGTTTTATCTTTTGCTGTTTTAATTTCTTTGCCGATGTTGAGCCATGCTGAACTTGCAAGTAAAATTTCGACCCAAAATCAGCCTAAACTTGCTTCGCAGCAGCTTAAAACACTTTATCAACAAAGTTTTGTTCAGCAAAAAACAATTCCTCAAGGCTGGCGTATTCCTGGCAACAATGCGGGCAATGTCTATGTTGAGAATGGGATGCTTCATATTGATGGTCGAGCAAATTCAGTCAGTCCGACCTCAATTTTATTACCGCAAAATCTTGAAAAACAGCAAAATTATCGCATTGATCTCGAATTTACTTTAGACCAAGCTGTCAATAACTCGCGTTGGGGCAGTGTGATTTATGATGTCACAGAAACTCAGGGGGTGATTCCAAGCAGTTATTATCAATTTACCCTCAGAACAGATACCACTGCAAAAAATGGTACGGAGTTTGGTCGTCATAAAAGTAACGGGCAGTGGGAGGTCTCTGAAACGAAAGCATTTTCGGAGAACATCAAAGCAAATCAATGGTATAAAGCCAGCATTGTGGTCTCTGGACAACGGGTACAACACTATTTAAACCACCAGTTAATGCAGGACGTAGAACTTGACCAAGGATCTGCCAAAGGCGGCATCGGGCTTTCAGCAACAGGCCTAGTCTTAAAAGTTAAAAATATTCAAGTCTCTGAACAAACCAGTGCATTGCCAGACTTAGCCAATAAAGTCACTCAAGTACAAGAAATTCAAACTAATGTCGCTTTGGCACCGACGCTAATTCAAAAAGTTAAAACTACCAGCAGTCCATTAAATTCAACTAATCAGTTATATTATCAATTAGATGCCAATTTAAACTTGCTTGATCAGACAGGGAAGGTGGTTGAAACATTACAACAATATTTGGTGAATCCACAGCGCAATACCATTCCTGTTTTAGAAATCAAAGATCCCAAAAGTATTGAAGCCTTAAAATTACTCTCTAAATCTCACGATATGAGCGATATTACTGTATTGTCGAAAAGTGATGATTTACTCAAGTCTGCGCATCAAATTGTACCTACGCTTCGAACAGCATTAGATTTAAGTCGCGAAAATTTAAAGGAGAGTCATGCAAGTCTTTCTGAAATTATGCGTCGTACTAATCAGGCCTATGCACGCATCGTGGTTCTTCCGCATCGCCTTGCCAACAAACCGAGTGTTAGCTTTATTCAACGTCATTTAATGACAGTGTGGGTTGATACCCCAGCACATGATCCGCAGGATGTCGCCAGTATTTTGACTTCAGGTGTGAATGGGATTATTACAACGCAAAGTACGCTATTTGCCAGTGTCTTAAAACAATTTCCAAAAAATACACTATTGCGTAAACCCTTTATTATTGGGCATCGTGGTGTACCCAGTTTAGAAGATGAAAATACCTTAGAAAGCGCAAAACATGCAGTTGCTTTGGGAGCAGATATTGTTGAAAACGATATTTATTTAACCAAAGACCAGCATCTTGTGGTGATGCATGATGCAACAGTGGATCGCACTACACGTTCAACAGGTAAAATTGAAGAAATGAGCCTTGCGCAGGTTCAACAATTAAAATCTAAAAACAAAGCTTATTCAGTACCGACCCTTGCAGAATATTTCACCACATTTAAGCACAATCCAAACTTTGTACTGATGATCGAAATGAAAAGTGCCAATCCAGCATTGGTTGCAAAAATGCAGGATGAAATTAAAAAGTACCAAGTCGAAAATCAAGTCGTCACGACCTCATTTAATGCAGATCAAGTTACGCGTGCACAGTCACAACTGTCTGAGATTCCACGAGGGTTATTGGTTGGAAGTATGCCCAATAGCCGCAATACTTTAATTGCAGCCAAACAAATCAATGCCGATGTTCAGAAATATAATTCAGCGTATAACCCAGCTTATCGTGCTGATTTGATCAATCTTTTAGAAACAACCAAGCACCGTGGAATCAGTTTTTGGCCTTGGGCATTGAATGATGAAACATTTAAAAAATTATATATTGCAGGGACCTACGGAATAACCACCAATTCTGCGCAACTTTATTCGAAATACATCGTTGATATTCAAGCACCCAAGAATATCAAAGTAAAAGCTGAACAGCCGGTATTACTCAATGTGCAATTGGTTCAGCAAGATGGCGTGAAGCTCAATCAGCAACTCAGTAATTTTGTCGTTTTATCAGGTTCTGCAAAACATGAGATTAAAAATGGTCAGTTGAGTTTCTCTGAAAAGGGCACTGTATATGTTTTGGCAGGTTATAAATATCAGATCGATGCACAAAACTTCTATCAAATCTTTTCAGCCCCTATAAAAGTCATCATCCAATAGCTTATTTTATGGCATCTGTTTGAAATGGAAGTTCCACATCTTTGGGGAAATTTGGAAAAAGTGTAAACAGCATCTGAGGATTATTCTTTAGTCCTTCACCGTCCAGATAGGTCCATTGATGTGATTGTAGTGAACGAATGGCGACCATAAATGAGGGTGATGCTGCTTGAATTTGACCCGCAACTTTCATGGTGATGGTTTTGGGTACAAAGCAAATTTCTTCACGATCTACGATATAGCTATAAAGTGGCGGCTTTGATTGTACATTGACAATTTCTACCCGAGATTTGGCAAGCAGATTTTGAACGTATTTAAGCAGCTGTTGATAAGCTTCTGCACCACCAACATAGTTGATCAGAGATGGATGGGTTTTTTGTTGCATAAATGAATAATCATTTTTCTTTAAATCTTGTCCTAATTGATCTAAGTCTGGCGCAATAATTTTAGGATAATCTTGCTGACAGCTTAACTCTTCCGCCTGTGCAGGATTTAAAATGATCAAGAATAAAATGACAGCATAAATTGTTTTTATCATGTTGGATTAAATCTGAATATCGTTTGTTTTGAGTATATAAGTTTCTTAAAAAAAGTTCACCAGCAATCCAAGCTTACCGATACTCGCTGATCCAACAGGAGATTTTGTAACGTGTCTCTGTTCATCTCTGAAAAGTTAGGTAGCACCTACACAAATTGATTTAAACTTTCAAAGCAAAGTGTGCAATGAATGTTTTTAAAATCAAACAACTTATTTGCCCATAGAATTGATTTAATTAAAATTATGAATGAAGAAAATTATATTCCAGTGTATGCGTTTCTAAACCGGTTGAGGATATACCCAATAACGACACACATAAAAAAACCGAGCCATTCAACTCGGTTTTAAGCCCTTGGTTAATTTTAACCCCTACCACTTATAATTAATTTTGCCGTAATAGAACGCACCATTAAAACCAAACGGTGAGAACTGGCTGTATTGCAAACTTCCGCCAGTAGGTTTGTTGATGTCATAAATATCTTTATCAGGATAAACATTGGTAATGTTGTCTCCCCCGACAGTAAATTTCCAATTGTTTAATTGGTATGTCAGTGCTAAATCCAACAGCCATTTTGCAGAAAATTTCTGATCACTGGCAGCACCTGAGTTACTGTAAGTTTCGAAGCTACCATAACGCGTGATATTGGTATTGATACCAAAATTTCCAATTTTATAATCATTGGCTAAACTGAACTTATGTTCAGGCGTGCTTCCTGCCAATAGACCATATTGTTCACGACGGTCTAAACGGGTGAGGTTGACACCCAAGGCATTTAAAATCTCAGGGTTTTTATCGACATCGGTGACTTTATTGCGATTAAAATTATATGCCAAAGATGTGGTTAACTCGCCATAAGGCAGGTTTTGCCATTGGTAATTGGCAACTAAATCTACACCACGAGTGCGGGTATTACTGGCATTATTAAAGAAACGAACCGTGCTGAAATTGGTATCGGTAATCCCTTTAGATACCAAATAAGCGCGAACAGCGGGGCTGCTGGCATTGATATTTGAAGATAAGCTAATGCGGTCATCAATATCAATTTGGTAGGCATCCAAAGTCACATATAGGTTTTTAGTCGGGGTAAATACCAAGCCAAGGCTATAGTTCTTTGATTTTTCAGCTTTTAAGTCTTCTGCGCCGAGCAATTGTGCAACTTGTGAAGAACTTGGAAATGTTCCAGCCTCAACAAACTGTCCATTGACCAATTGCGAAGAAGTTTGGGTGAAATATTGTTGTGCCAGACTCGGTGCGCGAAAGCCTGTAGAAACTGAGCCACGTACCGCAACTTGAGGTAAAAGTTTATAACGTAATGAAAGAGATGCATTATTGGTGTCCCCAAAGTCATCATATTTCTCATAACGATAGGCTGTAGATGCTGAAAGTTTTTGGGTAATATCTGTTTCTAAATCAAGATATCCTGCATAACTGTCACGTGTCCATTTCCCGGCATCTGCTTGACGAAAGCCTGATAAACCTGAAGAACCACTTTTATAATAAGAGGCCGGATTGCCTGCTTTGATTTGATATTGTTGATTTAAATACTGAGCACCAAACGCGACATTTAATGGACTTGCAAAAGCAGAGATCTCAAATTCTTTTGACAGATCAATATTATAAACAGCTTGAGTATTCTTTAACTGTCCATTATGGAATGAATTTGGTGTTGAACCTGTATCTTTGTATAGATCGACATTGATGGTTTTTGTATTTACATCATATTGGTTTAAGCCATAATTGGCTGAAACATCATAGCGCCAATCTGCGACTTCCCCACGTAAGCCTGCAACGGCACTAAAGTCATCTAATTGACCGCGAATCAGCGGTAAATAACCATTTGGAAATAATGCAGGTACATTGTTCGAGGCATTACTCAAACGATAGAACCCAGCAGTTTCTGCATTACGATGGCTATAGGTTGAAAAACCATATAATTCAACAGTATCACTAAGGTCAAAACCAGCATTAACAGAAGCTTTTACCTCATCAGATTTTGGATCACCAAAACGAAAAGTTCTTTGTCCGTATGTAGTGGCGTTTGGATCACGAAGGTCTAAACCTGCGCGATTGGTTGCTTCATTGTCCTGCCATTCACCAGAAAAAATGGCATAACCATAATTGCCCAGTTGAGTACCGCCCGAGACATAGGATTGTTTTTGTTCACCATCACCTTTGTCATAAATACCGTAGCGAATACCAGCATCACCTGTTTTAGGATCAGACTTTAAGATAATGTTGACAACACCAGCAATTGCATCTGAACCATAGCGAGCAGATGCACCTTCTCTAAGTACTTCAATACGGCTGATGGCAGAAATCGGAATGGCATTTAAATCGGTCGGTGCCGAACCGCGTCCAATGGTGCCCCCAAGGTTAATAAATGCCCCTGTATGGCGACGTTTGCCATTCACTAAAACCAAAACTTGATCAGGAGAAAGCCCTTTTAGTTGCACTGGGCGAACGAGTTCTGTTCCATCGACAACGGTTGGACGAGGAAAGTTAATCGAGGGGATAATTTTAGCCAGCGCCGTACCCAACTCACTTGAACCTGTACGTTCTGTCAACTCCGCTGCACTAATTACATCAATTGGTTGTAAGGAATCTGTTTTAGAACGTTTTAGCGAGCGTGTACCTGTAACAACAATGGTATCAAGTGTTTTAACTTCTTGGGTGGCTGGAATCTGTTCCGCAGCGTAGGCATGTGGATATAGAAATGTAAAAACTAAGCTGGCGGTCAGGCTTAATGAATATCGTTTTGATAATGTACGCATAACTCTATTTTGTAGCTCTTTTTGTAACGGTTTGTTGTGATCATAGTGAGCTTGAGATTATTTAGAAAACAACTTTTAAAAATATAAATAGAATAAAATCTGCAAAGTGTATGGTTATTTAAAGTGTTCTCAGTTTAGAAATCTAGATTTTATCATGCGATGTTTTATGGGAAGTTTGATACACAATCTTTTGAAATTATTGATAAAGCGTATGATTTTGATTGGCTCAGTGATGAGGCGATGATATTGAATTAAGTTGATGAAATATAGTGATGATCAACAATTTACATCAGCAAAAGCTGGGTTTGATCAATGCTATACAGACGAATAAATCCCATGACAGAGCCCAGTTTGATCAGTTTATATTTGCTTTAATGCAAAAGGGCTACCTTAAATTGATAGCCCTTTTCACCTTATCCAATCAGCTTAGCGTGGAGGAAAGCCCGCTTCTGATAAAGCATCAACCACTTGTTGCTGTGTTGCTGTTGTTTCAACTTTAACACTGTGACTTGGTGGATCGGCAATCACCTTAGCATTTTCATCTACAGATTGAATTGCTTTGGTTACACCACGTGCACAACCACCACAGGTCATATTTTCAATATAAAATTCCATATCTCACCCTGCTCTAAGAAGACTTAAACTTAAGATAAACCTTACCATAATTGTAAGGTCAAGTTTTAATGTTTAAAGTTTCATCGCAACGCTTTTTCAAAAATAATTTACAGTATTTTTAAGCCATCGATTGCTGAATTTTTTACGAATGCTAAATGCCAACATAGGCGAATGGTTTATATACAGAATTTATGCTTTGATAGTAAACTCTGCATTGAAATTGTGAATGATAAGAACATGATGATGAACAAAGACCATTTATATTCAGTGATTTACCAAGACATTCAAGATGCTTTCGCTGAGATTCAGCAGCTTACACAAGATCAGCATTTATGTGCTATTGGTTTGGGAATGGTTGAAGATTTCTGTGGTTTCTTTTATGTAGGATGCACATTAGAACAATTAAAAACCTTTGAAGACGTCTATGAAGCATGGTGGATTTCAGAATGGAGTTGTTCAAGTACTGCCAATAATCGTGTTCACGATGCAATCACGGCTTTGTATCAGGACTTGGGAGAGAATTATACAGATGAGCAATATAGCGAATTGCAAGCGCACTATCAAAAGACCATTATTCAAGCATTACAAGATTTAAGAACACAAGGAAAATTAAAAAACCAACAGGGTGAAGAAATTATTGTCATTATTCAATATGCAGACTCATCCGATGAAGATTTTGAGGACATTAGTTTCCCACAAATTAATCCTGAGTTTTTAGTGCCTTTATTTGAAAACCGCTTTCAGAAAAAAGCTGGTGAAAATTTATATGATTACCTATTAGAAAAATCAGCATCTTAAAATAACAAACCGAGCTAAAAAGCTCGGTTTCTGAAGAATCAGTATCTAAAATTAGATATCTGAAAGATCTACACCAATGCGAGTAGCCACTTCTTCATAAGCTTCAACAACACCACCTAAACCTTGACGGAAACGGTCTTTGTCGAGTTTTTTCTTGGTGTCTTTATCCCATAGACGGCAACCGTCTGGAGAGAATTCGTCACCCAAAACGATACGGTCATGGAACACGCCAAATTCAAGTTTAAAATCAACAAGAAGCATGTTGCCTTGAGCGAATAAATCTTTCAGCACAACATTGACTTTTTGAGTCAATTCTTTCATTTGCGCCAATTGTTCAGCATTTGCCCAACCCAATGCAATTGCTTGAGACTCGTTCACCATAGGATCGCCTAAAGCGTCATCTTTGAAGAACAATTCAAATGTTGGTGGAACAAGCTCTAAACCTTCTTCAACACCCAAACGACGGCATAATGAACCTGCAGCATAATTACGCATTACACATTCAACAGGGATCATTTGCAATTTTTTCACTAAAACTTCAGTTGGAGAAAGAAGTTTTTCGAAGTGTGTTTCAATACCAGCTGCAGCCAGTTTTTCCATGATAAAGGCATTAAAACGGTTGTTCACCTTACCTTTACGGTCTAGTTGCTCTATTTTTTCGCCATTAAATGCAGAAGCATCGTCACGGAAAACTAGAATTAGATGATCCGCGCTATCTGTTTCATAAACAGATTTCGCTTTACCAGTATAGAGCAAGGTTTGTTTTAACATGGGGGAACCTTTTGCAAAAAAAAATTGCCTAGAACGACTAGGCTGGCCAGTTTTGGTAAATCTGGGTTAATAGTTCTGCAGCTTTTTCTTTGTCTGCAAAGCTATTATCGGCGTTAAACACAGCAAGTGTGTTACTTGAACCTACAGAATTAAGTTTCAATACATAAGTTGAATTATCGATTTTTACAGTTGCCTCATTGGCATTTTTGCTTTGGCCGATAACCTTATGATTTAAGCTACTGAGGGTCGCAAGTGCGTACTGCCAAATTGTAGCAGAATTTCCATCAATTTTGATCAGTGGATTGCCATTTCCATCAGTTAAAATTTGAGGACGACCAACACTTTCAGTTGATGCAGAAACTTCATCAGCAGGTGCACTGATTTGAGCAACATCTGGACGAGGAACTTCGTAACGGTTGCCTCGTTTATTTTCAAATTTTGGTGCATGCTGAAGTGCAAGAGGGTCAACAATAGGAGCTGGATACATTGGCGTTGCAGGTCTAACTGTTGAACCTTCAGGGTAGCTAAGTGGCTCTACAGTGGTCGTGTTTTTATAATCTAAAGAACCATTGCTGATTCCAAGGGAACTACAACCCGCCAAGCTTAAAGCTGAAATGGCAAGAGTTAAACCTAAACGTAATTGCATAATACTAAGCTCTTATTAAATGAGACCCACTGCTTTGAGTTCTTCACGCAGTGGTGCACGGTATTGTTCTGCTAGGGGAGTTAATGGTAAGCGAATGCCAGTACCAATTAATTCCATTTCATGAAGTGCCCATTTCACTGGAATTGGGTTCGATTCGCAAAATAGAATATTGTTTAATTTTGCAACTTGGTCATCTTTGCTTTTCGCTGTTGCAGCATCACCTGCAATTGCAGCGGCACAAAGTTCGCTCATGATTTTTGGTGCAATATTTGCTGTCACTGAAATATTGCCGTGGGCGCCTAACTGAATCAATTCACTCGCAGTCGCATCATCACCTGAATACACCACCATGTTTTTACCTTTTAAGCCATCAATCAGCTCTTTACCACGGGGAACATCGCCAGTCGCATCTTTAATTCCTACGATTTGAGGAATATCTGCTAAACGAATCGCGGTGTCGTTGTGCAGATCTACACCAGTACGACCAGGCACGTTGTAAAGAATGATAGGTAAATCAACAGCTTCAGCAACAGCCTTATAGTGTTGGAATAAACCTTCTTGCGTTGGTTTGTTATAATAAGGGGTAACTAAAAGTGCGGCATCTGCGCCGAGTTGTTTGGCTTCTTTGGTGAGTTCAATCGCTTCGTGTGTCGAGTTTGCACCAGTACCGGCAATAATTGGAATACGTTTATTGGCAACACGGATAATTTCTTTAATTACTTCTGTGTGTTCTGCCATGCTAAGAGTAGATGCTTCGCCAGTTGTACCGACAGCAACAATACTATTAGTGCCTTGTTCTATGTGCCACTCAACGAGCTTCTCGAGACCCTTCCAATCTACGCTGCCATCTTCAAACATAGGGGTGACGATTGCGACAATTGAGCCTTGAATGGTCTGTGCTTGCTGAGTCATTTTAAAAAAATATCCTATTTTTCCATCCACATGCGTTTGAGTAAACAAGGATTGGGATGGTTGCAGTATTTTGATTTGAGCGTGAAACAATCATCTTAAAGATTGCCTAATGCTTATGCAAATTATGACTGATTCAGCGTGTCAGAACAATATGCTTTAGTCAAAGCTTGGAAATTCTTTAACAAAAGCAACAAATCACTCACATTTCCAAGCAATTTTTTTTAATTTTCAGTTTTTTATCAAACTTGAACAACGCGCAGTTTCAATCCAAACGCAGGGTAAAATCCATCCGCGCTAGAAAACAATTTTCTATTGGGCGGCGGAGTCTCGCCGTTTAGAATCTAGCGAACCGTTCTAGATGATTTCTTGGTTGATTTTGATAAGACGCTCGCAAATGTAGGCTTTTTTATTGTATGTTGAGTCATCGAGTATTTAAATTTTTACGATTAAAATAATAGTCATTTGGCCAATATAAGGGTAGGGAAATGTTGCAATCTGAGCGTAGCGCCTTGATCGTTGTTGATGTACAAAATGGTTTCACTTCAGGGGGAAATTTAGAAGTTGCCCATGCTGAGCAAATTATTCCAACCATCAATCAATTGGCACTACATTTTGACAATATTGTATTGACTCAAGATTGGCATCCTGAAAACCATATTTCATTTGTTGAGAATCATCCCAACCGTAAAGCTTATGACCTGATTCAATTAGATTACGGTCCGCAAGTATTGTGGCCATCACACTGTGTACAAGGGACGCAAGATGCTGAATTCCATCCTGATCTAAACATACCAACCGCACAACTGATCATTCGTAAAGGCTTTCGTTCCCAAATTGACAGCTATTCAGCCTTTATGGAAGCTGATCATAAAACCACTACAGGCTTGGCGGGCTATCTTAAAGAGCGTGGTATAGATACGGTGTATATTGTCGGGATTGCAACAGACTTCTGCGTCGCATGGACGGCCATGGATGCCGCCAAATTAGGCTTTAAAGCCTTCGTGATTTCGGACGCGACCAAAGCGATTGATTTACATGGTTCTTTACAACACGCATGGCAGGAAATGCTGGCTGTGGGTGTAAAACGCGTGATCTCAAAAGAGATTTTCAACGTAGCATAAGCATCAAGACTTGCATCATTTGAGAAATATTACTGCTTTAGAACATCTTGTTTTAAGATAAGCCGAAATCCTCAATCTGCTTGGGTAAGGACAATGTCAGCAATTTTACGTTTTAGTCAGTTTGTACAAAAAACTTTTGCTCTATGGGTTGTGGTGTTTGCCTTTATTGCCTTATGTTTTCCAGCAGCATTTGTCTGGATGAAAGCATATATTCCATGGGTTTTAGGGATTATCATGCTGGGGATGGGCATGACCATGACCGTAGATGAGTTTAAAAATGTCTTGTCAAATCCCAAAGCAGTTGTGATCGGTGTCGTTGCACATTTTGTGGTGATGCCCAGTGTGGCATTCTTTCTCTGTAAAGTTTTTAATTTACCACCCGAAATTGCGGTAGGGGTAATCCTTGTCGGCTGTTGCCCCGGAGGGACAGCATCCAATGTCATCACCTATATGGCCAAAGGAAATACTGCTTTATCCGTCACATGTACATCTGTTTCAACGTTTTTAGCGCCTATTTTGACACCTGCAATATTCTATGTGTTAGCCAGCCAGTGGATTCCGATTGATGCGGGTTCAATGTTTATCGACATTCTTAAAGTGGTAATTTTTCCAATTATTTTGGGCGTGATTTTAAGAAGCTTATTTAAACAAAAGACTGAGCAATATATTCAAGTGATGCCTTTGATCTCTGTGATTGCCATTGTGGTGATCGTGGCAGCAATTATTGCAGCCAGTAAGGCTTCAATTTTGCAATCGGGCTTGCTGATTTTGGGTGTGGTGATTTTACATAATGGTTTAGGCTTTTTATTAGGCTATTGGGCAAGTCGTCTATTCAACCTATCTTATCCTGACTCTAAAGCTGTTGCGATTGAAGTGGGGATGCAAAATTCTGGTTTAGGTGTGACCTTAGCGGCAATACATTTTGCAGCATCTCCAATAACCGCAGTGCCAAGTGCTATTTTTAGTTTATGGCATAATATTTCAGGGCCTGTTTTAGCCACGTATTGGGCAGCGAAAGCAGATAAAATGGCTGAAAATAAGCAATAATACTATTTTAAAAGTTACCTTTCATTTAGAGAGCTTTGGCTCTCTTTTTATTTATAGTGCTTATTCATACGCTAACTGTTTTAAAAACTCATCTTCAGTGAGTACGCTAAAGCCATGTTGTTCGAGTAGGGCTGCAGTAACCCCTTTGCCTGATATTTTATGTCCTGAAAATGATCCATCATAAATCATCTGTGAACCACAAGAAGGACTGTTGGCTTTTAAAATAATATGTGTAACTTGATGGTATTGGGCGAGTTTTAGGGTTTTTTCTGCACCTAGAATAAATTCAGCTGAAACATCATCACCATTGGCGTCTTTTACTTTGGCTTGCCCCCTTAAAACCTGATAACCATCACCACCTACGATTTCAGCAGGCTGCCGAGGTGTACTTAAGCCGCCTGAAACTTCAGGACAAATCACTACGGCTTGTTGAGTGTCTAGCAGTTGTTTAAGCTTGTGTTGTAGGCAGTTCTTGGCATCGTAGCGAACATTTTCACCCACAAGACATGCACTAATCAGGTATTTTTTCATTATCTTGAGGTTAATTCGAGTTGCATTAAATCCATACCAATATCATATAAATCTGTTTTAAAGTCGATGCTTAATTTCTCTGTAAAAGCAAAATTTTGATAGAATTTTTTTGCACGGGTGTTGGTTGTTAATACTTCCAAAAATACAGAAGCTTGTTGATGTTCACGTGCAATATCAATCGCATTTTGCATAAGCGAAGATGCAAAATTTTTCCCAACCGCCTCTTTAAGCAAGTAAATTTTCTGTAATTCTGCACCCATAATATCTAAATGTGGTTCATATTGGTTGAGATTTAATTTGGCATATCCAATAATTTGCGCTTGTTCATTTTCAAGCAATAGCCAAACTTGATCAGGATCTCGCAGAGATTCGGACAAATTTTCTAAACTAAAATTTTGATTGAGAAAGTTTTGTAGACCTTGTTCTGACCAAAGATCAGCAAAATGTTGGCGATATGTGGTGCAGACAAGCTGATTGAGTTGCTTGAGATGGATTGGTGTGGCTGGATAAATTTTCATTATATTTTGTCATCAAATGACGCTTTGCTATACCTTGAATTTGTATTCAATCATGGATGAATTTCATGGGATAATCAATCCGAAATAGGGAAAATGAATCTTGTTATGAGTGTGTATGTCGATCGCGCAAAAGTTCCTTTTAAAGGCCAAGAATGGTGTCATTTGATGGCAGATACACTGGAGGAATTACATCACTTTGCGCAAATGTTGGAAATCGATGCCCGTTTATTTCATCGCTCTGCCTCTTATCCGCATTATGATATTACCCTGCAAATGCGTGTGATGGCGATTGCTTATGGCGCAATTGATGCCGATCGAAAAACCATTATTGCTTGTGGAAAGAAGCTGAAGTTACAACTCAACCAATCTTTATAAAGAATTGGTTTTTTATTCAAACTTGATAAAACCGCACCTCCAGAAAAATACTTTATCGCGATTAAGTCTTGTCCTTATGAGAAGCACAAGAGTAGAATCTTTTATGATGAAAAATTATGAACAACGATTGTGATTAATATATGACTTTTAAAGACGGCTCAACAGAAATATCGCAAGACGAGATTATTATTCTGGCTGAAACTTTTCGACTTTTAGGAGATGCCTCACGTCTCAGAATTCTTTTATTCTGTATGCGTGGACCTAGTCCAGTTGGCGATATCTGTGAAGCACTCGATTTGTCGCAATCTTTGGTTAGTCATCATTTACGTTTATTACGTTCAGCACGCTTGGTGAAAAGTGAGCGTCAGGCCAAACAAGTCTTATATGAAATCGCTGATACGCATGTCAGCCATGTTTTGTCTGATATGGCAAAACATATTGCAGAAGAGCAGTGTGGTTAAATTTTCTATTTTTTAAATCGATTATTAAAAGCAAAGTGAATTTCAAAATGTGGATGCCACAAGGTAACAATCAATGACCTTGTGGCGCTTTGTGCTTGATCCATATTGATCTTAATGGCTATGTCCAGCATGAGGATCAATTTTTGTCGGTTTTTCAAGGCTGCAGCTGCTATCACCTTGCCAATCAATCGCGACAGTTGGATGTTCAATATCAAATTTGGTTTTTAATTCATGTTCAATTTGTTCGGTGAGTGTCTTGATATCAACACCTGCTTCAGGTTGGACATGTAATGTTGCCATTGCTCTTCCTGAAGTAATCATCCATACATGAATATGGCTAATTTTCTGAATGCCTTGAACGGATTTTAATAAGTGAGTG
The DNA here is from genome assembly GCF_001425285.1 of Acinetobacter sp. Root1280. NCBI lineage: Bacteria > Pseudomonadati > Pseudomonadota > Gammaproteobacteria > Moraxellales > Moraxellaceae > Acinetobacter > Acinetobacter sp. Root1280. Next base: position 64,193 of record NZ_LMED01000026.1, read on the forward strand.
GTAATATCTGTTGTATTCGCATTGGCAGGCGCACCTTCTAATAAAATATGAATGGTTTGTTTAAACAAAGACCATGCACTGCGCAATACAAGTAATGATACAAGCACAGACAAAATCGGATCAATCGGTGTCCAGCCTGAGTACCAGATGACGATTGCAGCGATAATTGCAGCAACAGAACCCAATAAGTCACCCATCACATGCAGAATTGCACCTTTGATATTTACATGATCCGTATCATCTCGTGTGAGATACCATAAAACAAAGATATTCACCAACATACCAACAATTGCGACAATAAACATCGGTCCTGCAAGTACGGGTTGAGGTGATTGAAAGCGTACAATCGCTTCATAGACGATCCATCCAACAATCCCAAACAATGTTAGAGAATTGATCAGGCCTGCAATCACTTCAAAGCGCATATAGCCGAAAGTACGTGATTTATCCGCAGTACGACGGCCAAAGCGAAACGCTGCATATGCTAATCCTAATGCAAGTGCATCCGTCATCATATGGCCTGCATCAGCTAACAGTGCCAGTGAACCAGATATGATTCCCCCAGCAGCTTCAACAAGCATAAAACTGAAAATAATGAAGAAAGAAATCAGAATTTTTCTTTCATTTCCTGTAGTTGCTTCAGGTACATGTGCGTGGTTGTGATCACTATGGCTATTATGGGGGTGATTATGATTGTGTCCCATAAGGACCTCTGAATTGGATTATTTACATATGAATATATGTTCATATGTTTGTTTTGTCAAATAGCTTCATGTTAATTTTTTATTGCATTGTGAATCAAAAATTTTAAAAAACTGATGCCATAAGGCACTTAGGTTTAATAAAACAGAATAGAAATAAAGTTTTTAAAACGGACTAATTCACTTTCGAGCTTATTTACTTTGATACGAAGTAAAAAGGAGGCTATTTTTTGCTCAGGGATTTTGTTGGTTCAAGTTTAAGAAGATGGTTTTTGTTCAGGTTATTTTTAAATTGATGGATCTATAAAAATCAGGCATAAAAAATCCACACATTCATGCAATTTTAGCGCACGGTTTGTGTGGATTGCTTGAGCTATTGATATGTGTATGAAACTTAATTTATTTCATACACATATGCTCAATGAGTAACTGATTGATTATTCAACCGTAACTGATTTTGCTAAATTACGAGGTTGGTCTACGTCAGTACCACGTAATACCGCAACATGATAAGACAACAATTGCACAGGTACACTATAAACGATTGGCGCTAACCAAGTATTGACCGTTGGAACATAGACAACATGTTGGCGTTCTTTAGCCACGATACCGCTATTTTCATCAGCAAAAACAAACAGTTCACCACCACGTGCTTGGACTTCTTCCATATTGGATTTAAGTTTATCCAGCATGTCATCATTCGGTGCAAGAATCACCACAGGCATATCATTGTCGACCAAAGCCAGTGGGCCATGTTTCAATTCACCCGCAGCATAACCTTCGGCATGAATATATGAAATTTCTTTAAGTTTTAATGCACCTTCAAGCGCAATTGGGAATTCTGTACCGCGACCTAAGAACAAGCAATGCTGTTTCTCTTTGAACAGAACAGATAAACGTAAAATTTCTGCATCATTTTGTAAGGTATCTAAAATGACTTTAGGGATATGCCACAATGCGGAAGTGATTTCATCAATACGTTCAGCTGAAATGGTTTGCTTAACTTGACCAAGTTTAAGGGTCAATAACATCAAAGCCGCAAGCTGTGTGGTAAATGCTTTGGTTGATGCGACCCCAATTTCAGGACCAGCTAGGGTTAATAAATGATGATTTGTTTCACGAACCATAGATGAGGTCGCGACATTACAAATCGTCATGGTATAGATATTCACCCCTTTTGCTTTGGCACGCTTTTGGGTATCACGTAATGCAGCCAAGGTATCTGCAGTTTCACCTGATTGGGAAATACAAACATACAAGGTGTTATCTACAATCACAGGCGAGCGATAACGGAACTCACTGGCAATTTCAACTTGGCAAGGCAGATCAATCAGTTGTTCAAACCAATATTTTGCAATCATTCCCGCATGGTAGCTGGTACCACAAGCAAGCACTTGAACTTGCTGAACATTTTTAAAATCTATTTCAGCATTTTGTAAAAAGTCTTCTCGTAATGTATTGCCATTTAAAGCTTGAGAGATCGTTTGTTGAATTGCTTCAGGTTGCTCAAAAATTTCTTTGAGCATGTAGTGTTTATATTCACCTTTAGAGGCATTACTCACGGTTGCATCCAGCTCTTTCACCGGACGATCAACCAATTGATCATTAACAAAAACTTCAATCGTTTCACGAGTTAAACGCGCAATATCACCTTCTTCAAGATAGATAAAACGGTTGGTCACAGGTAATAGTGCCAATTGGTCTGAACTAATAAAGTTCTCACCAATACCGACACCAATGACTAAAGGTGAGCCTTCACGAACAGCAATTAATTCATTTGGGTAATCGGTATGCACAATCCCCAGTGCATAAGCACCTTTCAGTTGAGGTACGATTTCTTCAACGGCTTTTAATAAATTTGGCGATGATTTTAGTGCTTCAGTAATTAAGTGAGCAACGACTTCAGTATCGGTTTGAGATGTAAACACATAACCCAAAGCTTCAAGATCATCTTTAAGCTCTTGGTAATTTTCAATAATACCGTTATGTACCACTGCAACATGCCCAGAAATATGCGGATGGGCATTGTTTTCAGTTGGTTTACCATGGGTTGCCCAACGTGTGTGTGCAATACCCACAGAACCTAAAATATTCGACTCTGCAACCGCGCCTTCTAAATTTGCAACTTTACCAACACGACGTTCACGTAAGATTTGCCCCTGATCAACTAGAGCAACACCCGCAGAGTCATAACCACGATATTCAAGACGTTTTAGGCCTTCAATTAAAATATTTGTAATGCTTCGTTCAGCAACGCCACCAACAATACCGCACATAATAATATCCTCTTATTTCTTGACCTTTTGGGGACGTTGATAATTTTCTTTCGAAATTTGTTTTGCACGTTCAAATGCAAGACTGTTGTCTGCTACATCATGGGTAATCACTGAACCCGCACCTGTGGTTGCGCCATGCCCAATTTTAATCGGTGCAACCAGTGAGTTGTTGGTTCCAATAAAGGCATTATCACCAATGATGGTTTTGTGTTTATTGGCGCCATCATAATTACAGGTAATTGTACCTGCACCGATGTTTGAACCCGCACCAATTTCTGCATCGCCTAAATAGGTGAAATGATTGGCTTTTGAACCGAGACCAACAGAAGTGTTTTTCACTTCAACAAAGTTACCGATATGAACTTCATCTGCCAATTTCGCACCTGGACGTAGTCGTGCAAAAGGACCAATGTGTACATCTGCACCAATCACTGCATCTTCAAAAACACTATACGGTTGAACTTTGGTTCCTGCCGCAATTTGAGTATTTTTGATAATACATCCTGCGCCAATTTCAACGCCATTTCCGAAAGTACATTGACCTTCAATAATCACATTAATATCAATACGAACGTCAGTACCCGCAGTGAGTTGACCACGTAAATCAAAACGTGAAGGGTCAATCAAATGCACGCCTTGTTGCATCAATAATTTGGCTTGATAATTTTGAAATTCACGCTCTAATGCTGCAAGTTGAATACGATCATTTACGCCTTCAACCTCAAAAGCCAATTCTGGTTGAATGGATGCGATTTCCATACCATCCGCTAAAGCCATTGCCACGATATCAGTGAGGTAGTACTCGCCTTGAGCATTGTCATTGCTGAGTTTAGGTAACCATTCATGTAATTTGGCATTGCTCACACAGTAAATACCTGTGTTGATTTCTTTAATTTGACGTTGTTCATCAGAAGCATCTTTATGTTCAACAATCGCTTGGATTTTTCCATCCTTACGTACGATGCGACCGTAGCCAGTAGAATCATCAAGCGTTAATGTGACTAAACCGATGCCTGTTTGACTGGATACATCAACCAAGCATTGTAGGGTACTTTGTTGTACGCAAGGCACATCACCAGAAAGGATCAAAGAAATGCCATCTTGGGGCAAAACAGGTAAAGTCACTTTAACGGCATGACCCGTACCGAGTTGTTCGGTTTGCTCTACCCATTGAATATTTTCATGTGCAAATGCATTTTGAACTAGATCACCACCGTGACCAAAGATTGTAATGATATTTTTTGCTTGTAATTGTTTTGCTGTTTCAATCACATGACCGAGTAGTGGGCGTCCTGCTAAAGGTTGGAGTACCTTGGGTAAACTAGAACGCATACGTGTTCCTTTACCTGCAGCAAGAATGATCACAGTTGTAGACATATCACACCTAACAGATCTGGCTTAAGCCATTTTAAAATATAAATAAATCACGATACATATTGCTGCCCAGAGGCCTGCAATAATATCGTCAAGCATGATCCCAAAGCCACCATCGACTTTTTGGTCAATGACACGAATAGGCCATGGTTTCCAGACATCAAATAAACGGAACAGTGCAAATCCAACCAGTGCCCAAATCCAATTCATTTGTCCTAAATAAATTAAAGGCAGGAACGTGATTGATTGCCCAGCAAACTCATCCCAAACAATGCGCCCATCATCATGCACATGGATAATCTCTGCGGTTTTCCCACAAATCCAAATACCGACCAATGACATGATTATGATGGCCAATATAGAGCCATAAAAACCAATTGCAAGCCAAATCGGAATAAACAAAAGCGCAAATGCTGAGCCAAATGTACCTGGTGCTTTAGGCGCTAAGCCTGAACCAAAGCCCACACCGCAGAACACAATAAAGCGTTCAGCCCATGTCATACTTTTAAAGACAATCGGAGGTTTATGCAAAGTGTTGGTACCCTTGAAGTTGAAGTGGATGGTCTAAGCCATCTTTCTCAAATACAATCCCAGATTTTTGTGTAACTTGGCCGATGATTGTAGTGGTTACATTTGGTTTTAATTGCAAAAGTTTAGCATAATTTTGCATAGTTATTGTAAAGCATAACTCATAATCATCTCCGCCCGCTAAAGCATATTTCCATTGCTCATTGTTGCTGAGCTGCCTTAAAGCTGGATGAATTGGGAGTTGATTTAAATCTATTTTTGCACCGACACCCGAGGCATCTAAGATATGCCCGAGATCTTGAGCAAGTCCATCTGAAACATCAATCATACTGGACGCCAAGTCTTTTAACAGAGCGCCTAATTCGCAGCGCGGTGTTGGGTAATCTAGACGTTGTTGTAGTGGATGTCCTAAATGTTTTAGCCCAAAAGCGGCATCACCAATCGAGCCACTGACTACAATTAAATCATCGACTTGTGCGCCAGAACGGGTAATGGCTTTGCCTGTTTCAATCCAGCCCAGTGCGGTGACGGTAATGGTGAGATGTGGACTTTGTGTGGTATCACCACCAATTAAACGTACGCCAAATTGATCGCAACAATCATATAAACCCTGACTAAATTGTTTTAGCCAGTCATGATCAATTTGGGATAGGCTCAATGCGAGTAAAATACTGTGGGGTTTTGCACCCATTGCAGCAATATCTGACAGATTGACAGCAACAGATTTCCAGCCAATGGCATGTGGAGAAGTTTCTAACGGAAAATGTCGACCAGCGACAAGGGTATCCGTACAAATCACCAATTGATGATTCAAAGGCGGGGAGAGCAGAGCTGAGTCGTCACCGACGCCTAGATCAACATCAGTTTGCTGCTGACGATTGAAATAGGTCTCAATAATTGAAAACTCAGCCATGTAAAAACAACTTATTTACTTTGTTGCTTTTCTGCTTCACGCAGGCTTGTTGCTAAACGATCTAATACACCATTGATGTATTTATGACTGTCAGCACCACCAAAGTGTTTTGCCAGCTCAATGGCTTCATCGAGTACAACTCGATAAGGGACTTCAAGATGGTCTTTGAGTTCGTATGCACCTAAACGTAATGTAGCAAGTTCTACACCGTCCAATGCACTCAGTTCACGATCCAGAACAGGAACAAGTAAAGCATCCAATGCTTCATGGTTTGCGATCACGGCTGTGAGCAACTCATGATAATAGCCGAGATCCACTTTATGCATTGCGTTTTCAACACGGGTACGTGCTTCAATTTCATGCACTGGGTTGTGGCTCATTTGCCATTCATAAATCCCTTGTACAGCAAAGCGACGTGCTTTACGTTTTGCTGCATAAGTAGCTTGGAGTGTTTGCGACATGCTTTAAATTGCCTTTAACAGGTTAACCATTTCAATAGCAGTAAGGGCAGCTTCACCACCTTTATTACCTGCTTTTGTACCAGAGCGTTCAATCGCCTGTTCAATACTATCCGTAGTCAATACACCATTGATTACAGGTAGGCCAGTATCTAAACCAACTACACCTAAACCTTTGGCACATTCACCTGCAACGAAGTCGAAATGTGGCGTACTACCACGAATCACTGCGCCAAGTGCGATCACTGCATCGAATTTACCAGAAGCTGCTAATTTTTTAGCCACAACTGGAAGTTCCCATGCGCCCGGTGCATGAACGACAGTGATATTATCGTCGCTTACACCATGACGATGCAATGTATCAATTGCACCTTCTAATAAATGTTCAACAACAAAGCTGTTAAAACGACCAACTAAAATCGCGTAACGGTCTTCGCTCGCGAGATGTAATAAACCTTCAATTCGGCGAATCGCCATGGCAACCTCGATAATTTAACAGATAAGTGGTTGTACCGACTGCTTTTATTTCCCGACTAAAAACCTAATTGAGCAATAAATGCAGTCTGATTAAAAATTATTGACCCGTTTTTTGGTCAGCAGTGATGTATTCCACCACTTCTAAATTAAAGCCTGATAATGCATTGAAACGTAATGGTGAGCTAAGAAGTTTCATCTTTTCAACACCAAGATCACGTAAAATTTGTGCACCAACACCAATCGTTTGGTATTGCTGTGAAAGTGCAGCATTTGATTTTGTTGGTTTTGGCTTACCAAGTTCTGCTAAAGCAGGGCCTAAGTCAGATAAATGACGTTGACCAATCCAGACCAAAACCCCTCGATCACTGTCGGCAATCGTTTTGAGTGCTTTATCGAGGTTCCAAGCAGGCTCACCATCTTTTTTATTGAGTTTCAATAAATCACGTACAGGATTGAACCCATGTACACGGACAGTCGTCACCCCTTGTTTTGGTTCACCTTTGACCAAAGCCAAATGAATGTCTGGATTACCAATTTCACGGTAACGGTATAAATCAAAGGTACCGTATTCAGTATCTATACTTTGTTGATCCAAACGTTCTACGGTTTGTTCATTGGTCATACGATAATGAATCAGATCAGCAATTGTACCAATTTTTAAGCCATGTTTCTCAGCAAATACTTCAAGATCAGGACGACGTGCCATCGTGCCATCTTCATTGATAATTTCACAAATCACAGATGCAGGTTCTAAACCTGCTAAACGAGATAAGTCACAGCCAGCTTCAGTATGTCCAGCACGGTGTAATACACCACCTGGTTGTGCCATCAATGGGAAGATATGCCCAGGTTGTACAATATCAGCAGGTTTGGCATGTGCTGCAACTGCAGTTTGAATGGTATGGGCACGTTCTGCGGCAGAAATACCAGTGGTAATCCCATTTGCAGCTTCAATAGAAAGCGTGAAGTTTGTACTGTGTTGTGCGCCATTATGGTCGACCATTAATGGTAGATCGAGTTGCTTACAGCGGTCACGACTCAGTGTTAGGCATACAAGACCACGAGCATGGGTGATCATAAAGTTGATGTCTTCAGGGCGTACGTGTGTTGCAGCAATGACTAAATCGCCTTCATTTTCACGATCTTCGTCATCCATCAGGATAACCATTTTACCTGCACGGATATCTGCTACAAGCTCTTCAACAGTATTGAGCGGCATCAACCTTCACCTTTTTGTTCTGTCGTATGACATTTTCATTGAGTACATTCGGAGCATAGTCTAACGTGTTTTTACGTATTTTGCCTATGCTTATCATCTTCCTTTGAGATAGATAGTTATACACAAGCTTGTAGGGCAATGAAAAGAGAAGAAAATTGAAACATTGCGATTTAGTATAAAGATCAGACACTCATTTCGAAAAAAATAAGATTAACTTATCGGAAATTGAGTGTAATAAAAGAAAAACCCTCGCACTTTAAAAAAGAGGAGGGCTTGATAGATGATAAATATTTAATTCTCTGAGATTGCTTCAGAATTCGGTGTATTTTTCTTACCTTTTAAAATCTCAGTACGAATATTTTGTGCAAGTTCAGCACAGTCATTATTCATACCATTGATCATAAATGAGTGACGGGTCAACACATTGGTTGGATTTGGTAAGGCAACCAATTGATAACAATCACCAATATGCTTGAGCTGATCATTGCTTAAATACAATGCCATTTCTTTGGCAATTAAATGATTCACCAAGCGCTCAGCCGCTTGAGACGCATCAAGTTGCATCGCTTCTACTGAGGTGGTGACCGCACAACGTGTCTGTAACACAAAGCGCTTGTCTTCACGGTAACGTTTATACAGAACTTCTGACAATAATTGAAATACCGAACCAACCATTAATATAGATTGTGCTGCATTGGGTTTTTCAGCATCAATACTCAGGATTGCACCATTCTGATTAAATTCTTGATGAATGGTGAAATCTTTTGCATTCAATTTGAAATGCTGTGCGCAAAGTTCAATACTTTTATTCAGAAAAATCTGACATAAATTAAAATAAGGCAGTGAAACCGACTGGTTGACCGTATTCATCAGTTGTTTTGGATCATAGTACTGAATATTCAGTGCCAAAATCTCTTGGTCATTTTCCAGTGTCGCGGTTACAGGAGTTTTGGGTTCAGGTTTTGCTTTGGCTTGCGCTTGTTGTTGAGCTTGCGCAATTGCAATGGTGCGGTTGGCTTTCTCAGCTTCAAGTGCTTCAGTCAGTTGTTGAATTTCGTGTTTTAAGCGGGCTTCATTGTTGATGCGAGCCAAAAATTCACTGCGCGTTGGGCGAGCGATGGCACGGTATGCCAACCATAAAAAGGTATGAATTAATAAGGACACTAAAATAGCCAGCCATTGGGTCCGTAAAATTTCACCAATACTTGGCTTGATCAAGGTAATTTCAATAGTGCCGACTTTTTTCTCGTTCTGTAATGCATCACGAACAAAAACTTCACCTTGACGCGTTTTTGCCATACCACTGGTTGCCAGCACTTGTTTTTTAGCATCTAGTATTCGAATCGAAGCCACGCTTGGATTGGTCGCATAGCGATTTGCCAACAGCGCCAATGACACCGTATTTGCGGGTTCGAGTTCAGATAGGCTGTCCGTGACCAATTGGCTGGTCATGAGTTGGCCTTGGCTGGCACGGTTTTCATTCAACTGATGTGTTGTTGCAACTACCAATAAAAAGGTATGAAATGCAAAACTTACAATAAGTAGGCTAGCAAATAGCCCTTGTCTTGGCGCATTCAACGTAAACTTCCAAAGCAAAAAATTTCGATTTCGATTATGATTCTTCCAATTGTTGTAGCTCAGACCCGAGTCAATTCATGCGAGAAATCATTCTTATTTCATTTTTAGGACCTGACCAACCCAATCAGTTTACTCGATTAATGCAAGTGTTGTCCGTACATTCTTTGCAAATATTAGATGTAGGACAGGCGGTCATCCATAATCAATTGACTTTAGGTATTGTAGTGTCGTCAAACGATCAAACTGCAACAGCTTTAGCCATGAAAGACATCCTTATTTTAGCACATGATATTGGTTTAACTGTTCGTTTTAAGCCGATTTCAGGCGCAGAATATGACCAATGGGTGAGTGAAGGTGGGCGCACACGTTATATCGTGACCGCTTTAGCACCAGAGCTCACAGCCGAACATCTGCAAGCGGTGACCAATATTGTTTCAAGTCAAGGTTTTAACATTGAAACAGTGACGCGCTTGTCGGGGCGTCCCGAGCGTAATGGACACCAAGATGGGCTGAAACGTTCATGTGTTCAATTCGGTTTGAGTGGGCAAATGCTGGATGCACAGGCGATGCGTGCCGCATGTTTACGGCTTTCTGCTGAATTAAATATTGATGTCGCGGTGCAGGAAGACAATGCCTATCGCCGTAATCGTCGCTTAGTCTGCTTCGACATGGACTCGACTTTGATTGAGCAAGAAGTGATTGATGAACTTGCTAAAGAAGCAGGGGTGGGCGATAAAGTCGCTGAAATTACTGAACGTGCAATGCAAGGGGAGTTAGATTTTCAACAAAGTTTCCGTGCACGCGTTGCTTTACTTAAAGGCCTTGATGCCACAGTATTGCCTCAAATTGCTGAACGACTAACCGTGACGGAAGGTGCCGAGCGGTTAATCTCGACACTGAAATCATTGGGTTATAAAACTGCGATTTTATCTGGTGGTTTTCAGTACTTTGCTGAATATCTACAAGAAAAATTGGGCATTGATGAAGTGCATGCCAATATCCTTGATGTTGAAAATGGTGTTGTGACAGGTGAGGTTAAAGGCCATATCGTTGATGGTGCGCGCAAGGCGTATCTCTTGACTGAGTTGGCTGGGAAAATGGGGATTTCACCGGAGCAAGCGATTGCGGTTGGAGATGGTGCAAACGATTTGCCGATGCTTTCAATTGCAGGGCTCGGAGTCGCATTCCGTGCGAAACCTGTGGTTCGTCAAAATGCCAATCAAGCCATTTCAAGTGTAGGCCTAGATGGTGTGCTTTATCTTTTAGGCGTCCATGATAAAGATTTGTCCCGTGCTTAAATGACATGGGTTATATTGCAGAATCATGACAAATAGCGACTTTAAGTCGCTATTTTTTATTTGAAAATGAATCACTTTGCTGCTATTCGCGCTCAATAAAACAGCTTGATAAAAATATTCGTTTTAGAACTTAAAAAAAGTTTTTCAGGGATTAAAAGCTGTGTGTATTTTTTTGTAATGACACTGCATGATTGATGGTAATTAGTTTGTGAGAAAAACAGGATTCTTAAAAAATGTAATGACAAATGAATGTTGCGACAAAGTGTGTCGTTTAAGCAGAAAACAGCGCTTTCCTTCTCTTAAAAACTATACATAATGCAAAGCATAAGCTTCTATAAGGTGATTTAAGAAAAATTATAAAGCTTGAAATTGTTGTGAAACACCTATTTAAACGGTTTTTTTATAAGGCATCATTTTGACGGAGGTTGTTATGGTATCAACAACATTTGCAACATTGATTGGATTCGGTCTAATTGCTGCAGCGTTGGCTACCGTTTTCTTTTCCCCTTATCGTCATTGGTTAGGGTTTATGTTTGCAGGCATGATCTTCTGGGGCACCTTGGAAGCAATGCGTTATAGTGTACAGAACATCTTTGATATTTCGGTCGCATATAGCTATTTAACCGCGATTATGTTGGCGATGTCAGCATTGATTGCTCTTTTATTGCGTGAAGACAGTCGTGCACAAAAAGCATTGGCAAATCGCCAATATATTGAACATACCCCAGTCTATGAAGATGAATAAGTTTTGAGTGAAAACTTCAGTCAATATGAACGCTAAGATAACAATAGTGACTTTAATTACACGAAAAAAATCAATTTAGACATTCCAAGGTATATCATAATGGTATACCTTTTTTTCAGTTTATACTTTGCTCTGAAAGCCATGTCTACGTAATGACAAGTTATGCTAGGATGAGCAAATTCGAATCTAATTTAAAAAACAACAGGCTTAAATGTCATGAAACTTTCTGCAATTCCAGTTGTGAAGTTACCAATCGTTGATGCAAGTACAGATCCACTGGATTTGCTTGTATTGGGTTTAGCACTTCGTATGAAACAATTGGCTCGTACCAGTCCAAAATTTATTGAATTGACCCATGACCGTCAGTTCCGTATTCAGATTGGTACTGACTTGGGCGTGGCACGCCAAATTATTGTGAACAATGGTCAAATTGATACAGTTTCAGGTGCTGAACAAAAAGCTGATTTTGTTTTACAGTTTGCTGACAGTGAGCAAGGTGTAAAAACTTTGGTAAAAGGCGATCCAACGGCTTTTATGACGGGTATGCAAAACGGCAGCATCAAAATGGAAGGCGATTTCAGTTTGTTGGTCTGGTTTAACCAAGTGGCTAAACTGATTCCACCAAAAGTTCCAAAACCAGTAAAAGATAAAATTAAATTGGCACGTCAATTCTTAAAAGAGAAGATTGGACGCTAAGCGAATCGAAAATCTTAAAAAGCCCGATCTGATCGGGCTTTTTAAGATTTAAACATTGGTATTAAGATCAAGCTTTTGATTATTCAGCTTTTAATTATTCAACTTCCAAGTTAAAGGTCACAGGCCCATCATTGACCAAATGCACTTTCATATCCGCTGCGAAAATACCCGTCTCAACATTTTTAAATTGTGATCGAGCATAATCAACCAATTGTTGATACAGTGCCTGGGCTTCAGCGGGCGGCATGGCTGGCCCAAAGTCTGGACGCAAGCCTTTTTGCGTTTGTGCCATTAAGGTGAATTGAGAGACCAATAAAATCCCGCCATTGGCTTGGCTGACGTTCCAGCCCATTTTGCCTTGTTCGTCATCAAAGAAACGATATTTCAAAATTTTATCAATTAATTTTTGACCTTTTTCAAAATTATCTTCCTTCGCTAAGCCTAGAAAAACCAAAATTCCTTTTTGAATTTCCCCCGTGGTTTCACCATCAACAACGACTTTGGCTTCTAACACTCTTTGTAATAATGCGCGCATATAAACAATAAGACTAAAATACGATAGCGCTATTCTAACAGGGAAAACCCTGTAAGTTGATGTGAGTAGGCCATTGCTGAAAAGTTGAAGCTGTTGATAAGCTTTTGAATAAGAATAGAATTTATAAAATTATCATATGAGCAGATAAATTGAAAAAATAATTCTGCTGAGATTTATGTTGAGCTTAACTGAAAATATAGTTCATCACTTATAAATGATTACGTTATCTCAGCGAAAAATATGCTTTAATAAAAACAGCATAGCGAAATTAAAATAGATATGGCGCCAATCATCCAATCCTTGCTCGATACAGATTTATATAAATTTACCATGTTACAAGTGGTGCTACATAAATTTCCTCAAACGCACAGTGTGTATCATTTTCGCTGTCGTAATCTAGATGCTACGGTTTATCCCCTGACGGATATTCTGGATGATTTGAACGAGCAGCTCGATCATCTCTGCTTACTCAAATTCCAAGAAGATGAATTGCAATATTTACGCAGTATGCGTTTTATCAAAAGTGATTTTGTCGACTATTTAGAATTATTCCAACTCAAACGCCGTTTTATTAAAGCGGGTATTGATGAACAAGGTCGTTTAGACATTTGGGTTGAAGGCCCAATGGTTCAGGCGATGATGTTTGAAATTTTTGTTTTGGCGATTGTCAATGAACTCTATTTTAGCCGGATACGTAATGATGACATTTATGTTGAAGGTGAACGACGTTTACAAGCCAAAGTTGAATTATTAAAGAAATTTGAACAACAACAAGGCACCCAAGCTCCTCCATTTTTAGTCTCAGATTTTGGTACTCGTCGTCGTTATAGTCTAGATTGGCAAAGACATGTGATTCAGACTTTCCATGCAGCTGTACCTAATGTGTTTAGAGGTACCAGTAATGTCCTCTTGGCAAAAGAATTAAATATTCATCCCATTGGAACCATGGCGCATGAGTTTCTACAAGCATTCCAAGCGTTAGATGTCCGTTTAAGAGATTTTCAAAAAGCTGCTTTAGAAACCTGGGTACAAGAGTATCGTGGTGATCTGGGCATTGCCTTGACCGATGTGGTCGGTATGGATGCATTCTTACAAGATTTTGATTTGTATTTTGCCAAGTTATTCGATGGTTTACGTCATGACAGTGGTGACCCATTTGAATGGGGCGATAAAGCTTATCAGCACTACCGAAAACTAAAAATTGATACTAAAACCAAGATGCTAACCTTTAGTGATGGATTAGATATTGAACGTGCATGGGCGTTGTATCAATACTTTAAAGATCGCTTTCAAGTTAGTTTTGGTATTGGTACCAATTTGACCAATGATATGGGGCAAACACCACTCAATATTGTGTTAAAACTGGTGGAGTGTAATGGTCAATCGGTGGCGAAAATTTCAGATAGTCCCGGAAAAACCATGACGGATAACGATACTTTCTTGGCTTACTTACGACAGGTCTTTGAAATACCTGAAGTTGTCGAAGCAGTGAAAATTGATATCTGAATTTTTGCTAAAAGAATGTGAAAAATCAGCATATTGGTAAAAAACACTGTGCTAAGATCATTTGTGCTCAAGGTCTTAAAATAGAAAAACGTATGACTACATCAGCCTTTAACTTCGAATTACTCATAGAAGCGGAACAACTTGTGCCATTTTTAGGGCATGACAAAATTCGTATTGTCGATCTAAGTCGTAGCTCTGTGTATGATCAATTACATATTCCACATGCCTTACATGTTAAACCACAACTGTTGGTTCGACAGGAAGAACAAGCTTCAGGGTTATTGCCTGATGAGGACGGTTTAAAAGCGCTGATTGAGTATTTAAACATCTCTCCCGAACATCATGTTGTGGTCTACGATGATGAAGGTGGTGCTTGGGCTGGACGTTTGATCTGGAACTTACATTGCCTTGGCTTTTATAATACCAGCCTACTCAATGGCGGAATTCATGCATGGTTGGCAGCAGGCTATCCGACTTCGGCTGAAGCGGAAAGTTTTAGCAAAGTTGAACCCTTAGTTACTGTCAATTTACAACATCTTGATCAACACCGAATTGAATATGCCAAACTGTTGCAAAAGGTTGAACAGCAAGCGATTCAAGTTTGGGATTGTCGAACTTCAGAAGAATATACGGGACAGCGTTTGGCAGCGCGACGCGGCGGTCACATTCCAAGTGCACAACATTTTGAATGGAGTACTGCAATTAATCGTCAAAATCATTTAAAATTGCATCCTCTAGAACGCACGCAACAACGTCTAGAACAATTAGGCTTTCAATTTGACCAGCCTGTGGTGGTGTACTGTCAGTCACATCATCGTTCTGGTCTGGCTTATATCTTGGGTCGGTTATTGGATTGGAATATTCAAGCCTATGATGGTGCGTGGAGCGAGTGGGGCAATCGCCTCGATAGTCCAATTATTACTGGAGAATCACCTGCGTGAGTCTTACATCAACGTTAAAAAAACAAATTTTTATCCAAGCACAAAAAGTCATTCCGCAACAGCAACTCAGCCGTGTTGTTGGTAAAGTTGCAGCCAGTGAAAATCCAATTGTTAAAAATTTAGCGATTCAAGCATTTAAAGCACAGTACGGGATAGACCTTTCTATTGCTGAGCAAAGTGATGCTTTAAAATATAAATCATTCAATGAATTTTTTACCCGTGCCTTAAAAGACGGTGTTCGAGAAATTGACGCAGATCAGACCAGTATTGTTTCTCCAGCAGATGGTGCAATTTCTCAGTTGGGTAAAATTAAAGATGGTGATGTCTTTCAGGCCAAAGGCCAAAGTTTTTCTGTAGACAAACTGATTGGCGATCCGCAATTGGCTGCACCATTTATCAATGGTGAATTTGCCACGGTTTATTTGTCACCACGTGATTATCACCGTGTCCATATGCCATTTGCAGGAACGTTGACCGAAACCTTGTATATCCCTGGTGAGTTATTTTCTGTAAACCAAACGACAGCAGAGAATATCCCAGGTTTATTTGCGCGTAATGAGCGTATGGTATGTTTGTTTGATACCGAATTAGGACGTATGGCGGTTGTTCTAGTGGGTGCAATGATCGTTGCAGGAATTGAAACTGTGGCGACTGGTAAGGTAAAACCAACAGGGCGTTTAGAGCTAAACCAGCATGATTTAGCCTTAGAAAAGGGTGCTGAACTTGGACGTTTTTATTTAGGTTCAACCGCAGTTGTATTGTTTGAACAGAATAAAATCACTTGGGATGAACAGTTTAAAGCCAATTCTATTGTGGTGATGGGTGAAGCTTTAGGGCATTCCGTTTAATTTTCTTGTTTTATGATGAGGTGCACTTTCTGTGGTAGAAAGTCACCGAGTCTAAAGCCTTATGGCATTGAAATAAGACAGCTTTAAAGCCTGTGCATCTGCTAAGGCATTGTGTGGATTTTCAGAGGGGACATGGGTTTCGATTGGATCCTGCATCCATAACTGCATGGTCAGCGGAGGTGTTCGGATACATTTTCCCGCAGAAAGTACCAGACTACGGGTAAACAAGGCAAAGTCTTCTGGCCAATCTGCCACAATTTCAAGACTTGTATATTGAGATAAATAAATCTGTAATCGACTTTGAAATTGCGCTAAGGAAATCGGTTTTTGATTTAGACGAGGCATGACATGGTCTTTAACCCAAGTAATTGGGTCTGCGCATTCTAAAACTTCATAAAAATGTTGATTATTCTCGTCAACCAATGCCAGCGAAATTAATTCACCACCAAAGCCATTAAATTCACAATCTAGAAATAGTTTCATTCGAATTAATCAAAAAATCAAATATTAACCTGCAAAATCAAGGCGCTCTTTGGGGAAAACCACTCTAAAAATAGACCCCCGATTTTCTTTAGAATCAATTTCTAAATACGCATTATGTTGCATTAAAACATGCTTCACAATGGCAAGCCCTAAACCAGTTCCACCCGTTTGACGGCTTCGTGCGCTGTCTACGCGATAAAAGCGTTCGGTTAAACGTGGAATATGTTTTGGGTCAATCCCGATCCCGGTATCTTCAACAGTGAAATAACCATGTTCACTGTCATCATGCCAGCCGATTGTAACTGTGCCACCTTTAGGGGTGTATTTAATCGCATTGGTGATTAAATTACTAAACGCACTGGCAAGCTCTGCATCAGAACCAATTAAGTCACAATGACTGTCGATATCTAAATTTAAAGTATGGCCATAATCGACATTGTAGGCTTGTGCATCATCAAAAAGCTGATTCATCAAATTCGGCATATCGATGATTTGATTTTTTGCGACCTGTTTATTGCCTTCCAAACGTGAAAGCAAGAGTAAGTCATTGACCAAGGCATTCATTCGACGTGTTTGCGATTGCATTTGTTCAAAGGCACGTTTCCAGCGCGGATTTAAATCTTCTTGGTCGGTAAAGGTTTCGATATAACCACTGAGTACAGTCAGCGGGGTACGAAGTTCATGTGAAATATTGTCGACAAAGTCTTTGCGCATTTGTTCCAGATTATGTACACGTGTGACATCGTAAGCAACGAGCAAACGGCTCTCACTGCCAAAACGTGTCAGTTTAATTTGTACATAATGCTCTTCATAAACCGAAGATTTTATTTTAATGCCATCTGGAGATTGGTCGATATTATTAAAATATTCAATAAAGCTCGGCTGGCGGATAATGGTCAAGATATTACGACCACGATCTAGCGGTTGAATGCCCAACAGTCTTTCCGCAGCAGGATTCCACCATTCAATTTGATGTAATTCATCCGTTAAAACAACAGCTTCTGCTAAAGCTATCAGTGAGGATTGCGCCCGATCAATCAATCCGACCATTTCAGCTTGAACAACCCGTTCTTGGCGTTGTGCACGATAAACATTAAAAAGCAGTGCACCCCAGATACCTTCTAGATTGGGTGGAGAGTCGTAAGGACGATTCGAAATCCACTCATTGACCAAGTATAAAGAGCGTAATTGAAACAGAAAAAAAACAGCAAAACCGATGGAAATACAAATCCAAAAATACCCTATCCCTAAACCAATAAATCCGCCAATGATGAGTAAAAAACCAAGCAGGCGTAAATCTTGTTTTGCAAATTCCCACAAGCTACTGTAACGGAATTTTTTATGTTCTCGTGCAAGATCTGGGACGGGGTAGGGTTCATACATAGAAATTTATTTACCTTGAGAATGCTTAACCTAAAGCAACATCTGCACGGGTAGAGAAGCGATAACCCGTTCCACGTACAGTTTGTACGTAGCGATCAGCACCATAAGGTTCAAGCACTTTACGTAAGCGGCGGATGTGTACGTCTATGGTACGGTCTTCAATATACACGTTACCACCCCAGACCTGATCAAGTAGCTGGGCACGTGTATAAGCACGTTCAGGATGTGTCATAAAGAATGCCAATAAGCGGTATTCTGTTGGACCCATTTCTAAAATATTATCACTAAAACTGACGCGTTGGCTCACTGGATCAAGTATTAATCCATTGGCATCAATGGTTTTTTCGCCACTGAGTGCATTGGCACGACGAAGGACAGCTTTAATACGCGAAACCAATTCACGGGTAGAGAATGGTTTGGTCATATAGTCGTCTGCACCAGCATCAAGACCTTGAACTTTATGGTCTTCTTCGCCACGTGCTGTCAACATGATGACTGGAATTTCTGCCAAATTTTCATCACGTTTTAAGCGACGACATAAGTCTACACCGCTCACACCGCCAGGCATCATCCAATCGAGTAAAATCAAAGATGGCCGTTGGTCAACAATCATTTGATGGGCTTGTTTTGCATCTTCAGCTTGCAGGCATTGAAAACCTGCCATATCCAATGAGGTATGAATCATTTCTCGAATCGGAAGTTCGTCATCGACGATTAATATATAGTCATCTTTCACAACGCAATATCCTATGTATGAACGGTGTACCGTCTTTTATTTATGACAGGCTTATTACAAAGATTAATTATGACAGTATCATTGCAAAAAGAAGATGTTGACGAATTTTTGCAAAAAAATGTGACAAATAATCGTCGATATGATGAATAATCCATGACATTTTTAAATAAATGTTCCATTTTGAGAAAAGAAATTTATTTAAACTGAACATAAAAATACGCTATTTGATAGTTTTGTGACGATTTTATGACAGGGTCATTCAGGCTAAAAAGCTTATTTAGATGAAAATGAATCAATCAGCGATATAAATACAATTTCACATGCTGAGACAATTTCTTCAAGCGATTGTTTAAATCCGCCCATGACCCATCGAACCGCAATTTGAGTCACATAGCCATTTAAACCTGTGGCTACTAAGGAAATTTCTTGTTCACTACGTTCAATATGCGGCATCATCAGGGTGACAAAGGAGTGAATTAATCGGTCAAAACGGCCCATCGTTTCATGGATCGTGGCATGATTATGCAGCTCTTGAACCAGCATGGCATCGATATAAATAATACGCGCCACACGTGGATCATTTTTTAACATGGTAAAGATTGCAGTTAAGCCACCACGGATCATATTTTTAGGATCAGGTGCTGCTTGCATGACGCCTTGCATCACGGTTTGTTGTAATTGTTCAATCAGTTGTAGAAAGATGACTTGGAACAGTTCTTCACTTTTTTTAAAGGACTCATAAAAATAACGTTCAGTTAGCTTGGCTTCATTACAAATATCTTTGACGGTGACAGAAAAAAAGCCATGCGTACCATAAGCTTCAATTCCTGCTTCGATCAGCTTTTCTCGACGTGCAAGTTTCCGCTCAGATAAGGACATGCCTTTAAATTGACGCTCTTTGGCAGCTTTATTTATAGTTTTCTTTTCAGTGGAAAGTGGTTCATTCATTGTAAAAAATTACTCGTGTCATATTTGATTGTCACAAAGAAGCGCTTATTTTAGCAATAAAAGCCATTGAAACCTATTCTAGAATTTTTGTATAAAAAAACATCGGCTAAATCATAATATAATATTGACAATAATGATTGTCAAAATTATATTGAGCAAGTGAGCTGCACATCACTCTGAATGCTTTGTGCGGGTTTAAAAAAGGATAGACAATGAAAAATTTTAAAAACAAAGTCGCTGCAATTACTGGTGCTGGCTCTGGTATGGGACAACAACTTGCTATTTTATTGGCAAAAGCAGGTTGTCATTTATCCATTAGTGATGTGAATGAAAAAGGTTTAGCTGAAACCGTTGAACTGGTCAAAGCGTATAATGTTCGTGTGACCTCAAAGAAAGTGAATGTTGCCAAAGTTGAAGAAATGCGAGCTTGGGCTGCGGACACAGTGCAAAATCATGGTTCTGTAAACATGATTTTTAACAATGCTGGTGTGGCTTTAGGTTCTACCGTAGAAGGCGCATCTTATGACGAACTAGAATGGATCATGGATATCAATTTCTGGGGCGTTGTATACGGAACAAAAGAATTTTTACCTTATATCAAGAAAACAGGTGATGGGCATATCATCAACATTTCGAGCTTGTTTGGTTTAACCGCGCAACCGACCCAGTCTGCATATAATGCATCTAAATTTGCAGTACGTGGTTTTACTGAATCATTACGTCAAGAATTAGATATCGAAAAGTGTGGTGTATCGGCACTATGTGTCCATCCAGGCGGCATTCGTACCAATATTGCAAATGATGCGCGTATGAATGACAGTTTACGTTCTTTAGGAATGAACCCTGACAAATCAGCAAAAGCATTTAATAAACTATTACGTATGCCACCAGAAGATGCTGCTCAACAAATGTTGGATGCTGTACTAAAAGACAAACGTCGTTTACTTATTGGAAATGATGCAAAAACCTTAGATTTAATTCAGCGTATTTTACCGACTGGATATCAAAAAATTACAGGTTTTGCGACCAAGTTTAGTAAAAAGCTAGAACCAAAATAATTGATTTATAAAATGAAAAACCGCCAAGCTGGCGGTTTTTTCATTTTAGACATTGTGAAATAATCGAATCAATTGAAAATAAAAATCAGCATGCTTTAAATTCATTAATATTCTGCGGATTGGGATTGATACAATAATTTGTTAGAATAGATCAGAAAATATTAAATTTTTTATTTTTATTATAAAGATAATTTGAATTGAGCATTTTATGAAGAAAGCCATTTTAAGCCTAAGTATAGGTATGATTTTATTCGCCTCACATTTAACCTATGCTTCTACTGATCAAGAGAATGCCCGTATTTTAGACAGTGTCGCTGGCGTACAAGACCATTCAAGTCATGATACGGTAGAAAATACAGAGCTTTATAGAGCAGAAATAGAACGACTCTACCCACAGTATATCAAAGAGGATGAGGATGATCGGTTATATCCAGGTTTCTTAGCAGATTATAAATATAGAAAATTTTGGTCACAATATTTTGATCGTTCTGTGCAATATCTAGACTTATATCAAACAGCTATTCACCAAGAACAATTACGCAAAATAGATCCTGATCTTTCTAAATTGGATGCGATGTTATATTCAGATTTAACCATTATTTATCAATCACTTGATCAAATACAAGAAGAATTAAAACCAGTTGTGCATTTTAATCGTAGCATTGTTGATAACATTCGATTTGATCAACCTTATCCTTTATTGAATGAAGATCAGGCCAGTACTTATCGATCTGCATTACATGATATGAATGACATTCAAGAAGCGCAGAAGAAACAGCTCGTTCTATTAACCCAAATGATTGACAAGTACCAAGATCAGGTCGATGAGTTTGCAACAATTGTGTCTAAACGGGTAAAAAAGCAGCATGAAAAAAATATCGATGTATTGAATCGAAAAGTGGCGTTGATTGGGCACTATTTATCAGCCCAACTGCAAGGCTATGATGCATTTAAAGCGACCTATAGTGTATTAGATAGCTATGATCTTGAAGCTCATACAACCTATGCTAAAAAATTCCAACAAGCTGCACAGTCAGAACAGAATATAAAAAAAGTGAAAGCGATCATGGCTGCCATCCCTTCAGGACTGGGCCAAAGTTCAGCGCCCTCTCCACAGCAAAGTCAGATCAGTGATTTACAACAGGCCAGTCAATATTGTAACTATCTGTGGAATGGTGAAGAGCAGCTTGATATTGAAAGCTACTTGGGGAAAACCAAGCAACAGTACATCCATGATTGTCATGAACAAAAGATCAAGATTCAAAAATTCTATGAGAGTCAGGTCTTTTTGGAAGCTGTCCCACAGCAAACCGTTACTTTACCCAATATGAATGCAATGGGAGATTATCGTCGATATGGGGACAATCTTTACTATACAGAGACAGAGAAAAATGCAGTCTATCGATTTAATCTTGTTTCATTCAAAGAGGAACTGCTTTACCAATATGCTTTAGCTGATGATGAAACTGGTTGTATGCACAACATGTGCCGAGGTGTCGGTGCAACCGATGTGGTGTTGAGTCGTGATGGCCAAATGATGTATGTGGCATCGTTGGATTATGACCAAGTTTTTGCAATCGATTTAAAGACCAAACAGGTATTGCAAAAATTTAAAGTTGAACGTTATCCACGCAAACTATTATTGGATAAACAGGGTGAAAATCTATATGTTTACAATGGTGTAGGGAACAGTATTTCACGCATCCAGTTGAAATCAGGCAAAATCACCACAGCCGCATTGCCAGCAAATTATCAGGAACACTTTTGTCGTGAAATCGATATGGTCTTTGAGCCAGACCAAAAAAGCATTCGTATTTTAGGTGATTGGGCAAATCATCCTTATATTTATATGAATACTGCGAATTTGAGTTTTTTTGAACTCAATTTTGATGTACCTGAAAAAGTTCTCTATTCCGTTGATGCGTATCGTTCAGTGGTTGAGTTTTATCAAGATTCGGAAAACCAAATTGGGATTTATGATCGACGTGTTGCAGATATTGTAAGTGTAATTAACGTCCAAGATGAACCATCTACAAATCAAGATGAGCAAGAAGACAATCGCTATACTTATCGAGAGATCTACACCAGAAGCATACCTATTTTAATGGGTTATTTAGGCGATCAATATTTGTATTATGTTGAGAAAGCCAATTTTAACCGATTCAATCAGTTAAATAGTGCCTTAGATCAACGAGATTTAGATATTTATCTACTGAATCTTGTTGACCAAACGCAAGAAAATAGCCAAAAGGTTGCATTTAAACTACCTGCCAAACCTCAGAAAATTGAACTGCTGGAAAATGGAAAAATTTTAATATTGTTTGCTGAAAGCTATCTCAATGAGCAGCAAATTTTACCGCAAGCCTTAGTCTTTGATCCGAATGATCCAGCAATTCAACAAGTGTTTGAGCGTAATAAAAGCAAGTTATTAGGGCAGTCGGAGCTTAAAGTAATTGAGCTTTATCGAAAGGATTAAAATCATCTCGATAAAGCTCAACATTATTGATTTAAATGCATGGGCACAGTGCCGATGCATTTAAATCAAGATCTCAATGGTTTTCTTTTTCCAAACAAATTGATAATACAAACCTTGCATGAGACATAGACTGAAAAAGGTCAGTGCAAGCGCATACCAAATGCCTTGTAAACCAAACCACTGGCTAAATAAATAAGCACATGGAACTTCAATGACCAGGATGGATAAAATGTTAAAAATCATAGGAACAGTTACAGTTCCGCTGGCCCGCATGATTGAGGCAAAAATTGCACTTGCACCAAAAAATATAATCGACCACAGCACGATAAATAATAATTGTTGACCCAATTCAATCACTGATGGATCTGTAATAAACAACGCCATCAAATATTTTGAACAAATATAGGCCAAGAGTACCAATGAACCTGTAATCACGATATTACTGAGCAGCGCCGTTCGCGTCACTTTTGCCAACAGCTCAGACTTCCCAGCGCCAATCGCTTGCGCCGCAAAGATGGAACCTGCAATGGCAATCGACAAAGCTGGGAATTGGATATAGTTGAGCACTTGGTTAACTGCACCATAGGCCGCTGTTGCATGTGCACCATGTTGGTTAACCAGTCCAATCACCACTAGACCTGCGACCGAGTTGGTCACCATTTGAATACCTGTCGGCACACCCAAGCGCAAAATACTGCGACTAAATTGTGGGTGATAGCGGATATGTTGGATTAACGCTGAATCTGGTCTTAAAGCATGATCTTTTTTATTCAAATAGATATAGAGAAAAGCTAAGGTCGAAATAAAGCCTAAGCCACTGGCAATTGCTGGAGCAATAATGCCAAGCTTAGGTAAACCAAAGTAACCGCCAATCAAGGCTGGGGTTACAATCACACCCACAATGATCGTCAGACTTGAAGCCATCAATGGTGTAGTACTGTCACCCACACCACGTAAAATAGAGGTGTAGGTGATGTAGATGAATAGAAAAGGGCTACTCATTAACATCCATTGAACATAGGGCAGTGCAAGATGCATGATTTTGGGATCTATACCCAAAAGCAATAGAATTTCTTTGGCAAAAAACACCCCTAAAAAGGCAATGATTGATCCACCAATCAGGGTCATAAATAACAATGCGCCAACAATGGTACGCACTTTTTCGATATCTTTGGCGCCCCACGCTTGTCCAACCAAAACAGTTGCACCTGTAGATAGACCAATCACAAAAGCTAGCAATAAAAATAGAATCGGAAAAAATACCGAAATTGCGGCAATCGCTTCTACACCGAGCATCTGTCCAACAAAAATGGTATTAATTGTTCCAGACAGATTTTGCAGAATATTGGTTAGAATCAGTGGGCCAAGGAAGATTAAAAAAACCTTCCAGAATTTGGGTTGGTGAAGCATATCGGGACGAGCTGGCATCTTTTATTCTACTGTCTATTTCGAGTGTCTTTATCTTATTGATAATATAACAAACGCTGAGTAAAAAGCCTGAGTATTTGAGTAACTCAGGCTTTAATTTTACAGAGATGATCTGTATGGGTTGGGATTAAATTTGATTTAAAATTTCACAGGCCTGAATCAAAGTTTGCTCCTTTTTAGCAAAACAAAAACGTACTAAACGTAAGTTTTCAGGAGCTTGCTTATAAAAAACAGAAACTGGAATCGCCACAATTTTATGTTCTTCCGCTAAGAATTTACACATCTCTACATCATTTAAATCTGGGCGAATTTGGCTGTAGTCAACATTTTGAAAGAATGTGCCTTGAGAGGGGATTAAACTGAATTTTGAATCCGCAATACCTGAAATAAACAGGTCACGCTTTTGCTGATAAAAGCTTGATAAGCCATCAATATGTTCAGGGTGCTGTTGCATAAAATTGGCAAGTGCCACTTGTACAGGGGTTACCCCACAGAAGTTGGCAAATTGATAAATTTGACGAAATACTTTCATGAGCTCTGGTGTCGCAATGCAATAACCTGTTTTCCAACCCGTTACATGAAAGGTTTTACCAAAAGAACCGACTACAAAACTACGATCTCTGAGTTCTGGAAATGACAATGCCGAATAATGTTTTTCGCCGTCATAAATCAGATGCTCATAGACTTCGTCTGAAAGCACAACAATATTTTTATCTTGAATTAGTTCAATTAAATTTAGCCAGTCTTGTTTAGACCAAATCGCCCCAGTTGGATTGTGTGGAGTATTTACAATGACCATACGGGTTTTATCTGTAATCGCAGATTTGACTTGATTCCAATCTACAGAAAACTCAGGCGCATTGAGTGGGATATGAATGGTTTTACCACCGACCAATTGCACGCTTGGTGCATAACTATCATAGCTTGGATCAAAAATAATCACTTCATCGTCTTGATGGATGATGGCTTGTATAGCACTAAAAATCCCGATCGTTGCCCCCGGGGTGATGGTGATTTCTGTGACTGGATCAAGTTGTAATTGATCACGTTTTAAAAACAGTTGCGCCAGTTGTTCTCTTAGCACTAATAAACCATCGCCAGCAGCGTATTGGTTAAAACCGTCTAATGTAGCTTGGCTCAGTGCTTGTAGCAACGCAGGTGGCGCGTCAAAGTCGGGGAAACCTTGAGATAAGTTAAGGGCGTTAAGACGATGTGCCATAGCGGTCATGATGCTAAAAATGGTGACGCCTTGAGCAGGGAGTTTGGAGTGGATTTCGATCATGACCGGACTGATTTTATAAATGCGTTGGTGGCAGTTTAGCAGGTCGTTTTAATGAGCTGAATAGGATTAAGTAATCTATTGGTTAGGGGGCGATGGGTGTTCAAGATTGATGAAGTTAGGTTTTCGATGGGCGTAATTTTTAGTTACACAATATATGGGGGAAGTTGAGTTGGTATGAATGTGATGGGGTCTATAAGTTAAAGGCAGATGTAGGCTTCGTATAAGAGATTTTATGTTAAATGGGGAGATATTTGCCGATTTTTAGTTAAGTTGTGTTAAAAAAATATTAACAGTTGGTTTAAAAAACAATCTAAAATTCATATTAGAAAAAATGACTAGATAAAAACAGAGAATCACCATATGAAACATAACTATCTTTATCAGTATGTATTAGCACTTTTTTTAGTTTTCTTAACAGTATATACACATGCGGACTATACTGGTGAAAGATATGGTTTAACGGCATTAACGGCTCAAAATCAAAATATACAATCATGTACTCCAGGGATTAATGCCATATCCCGTCAAATTATAACAGGCAGTACGGATATTGGTGGCCCATTACCTTTCAGTAGAAATTACGAAACAGCTTTGCAACTAGGTTTTATTCCAACACTTCGTTCTGGTGATGCAAAGAGTTCAGATGAAGCTTTCGCTATCACCTATTTAGAAAACAGAGCCTTACTCGGAATGGGATGGTCTCATAATTATGATTATCGACTTCAGGTAATTGGTACCCGTGCATTTACCCTTAATATGCCAGGCAGTGGCCTAGCATTACTTTTTGCAAAACAAGCAGATGGATCAGTTCGCTTATCAAACACAAGCCTCGTTCCAATTACAACAGACTTGGAATATAAAATTACTGATAATAATCTAACAGTGATAGTTAATATCAATGGCACAGAAATTACCTTCCAATCTTTATCTGGTTCAAGAGCGTTCATACAAAATTTTCAAGCCACTCAAGTTAAATACCTTGGCGGTAAAGTTATTACAATGACATATACCCCAGCCACCACCTCTGGAGGAGCTGTTATAGGATATCTCGTTACAGGGGTATCAGATAATTTAGGAAATAAAATATTAATAAATCGTAGAAATATGAATGGGGCTGATACTTCGACGTTAGGATTTCAACTCCAAGGGTTTATATCAAGTGTAGAAACTCTATCAAATCCATTGAATAGACAGACAGCAACCTATAATTATAATATTCAATCCATTTTATGGAGTGGTAATACAAAGAATTTACCTATCTTGACTCAAGTGACATCTACCATAAACGGTACAGAAGATTATAACTACACAAACTATCTACATAATGGTTTATTCAATGACAGCGCTAAAACAAAATATGGTGTAAATATCCCAATTTTGTCTAAATATTCAAAATCTGGACAAGCATTGTTAAATTGGGAAGCTACAGCGAATAAGATAGCCTCATTCACGGATAAGAGTTTGGATTATTCTAGTTTGACTTATGCTGAGCTTGCTTATGGTGGGACTTTAACACTTTCTACTCCAAACTCATTTACAGCCACCCCATCTACTGAAATTTTTGATATAAACGATACTTCTGATAGCATTATTTATAATAGTAAGAGTTCGTTACCTTGCTTAAGTGTTGGTGGTAAACCTGTTAAAGAACTCGTGTTTTCTAAAAAAATTAGAAAACTCACTTCTACTACAGATAAAATTGGGAATAAGTCTACTTTTGCTTATGATTCAAGTAACAGATTAACATCGTGGGTTGAAGCAGTAGGATCGTCGAGTCCTCGTACAACTACTTTAAGCTATAACACTAATTTTAGTATTCCAAGCACAATTCAACGAGCAAATCAGACCCAAACGAATACGATTAATACAATTGGGCAAATTACTCAGTCTGTATTAAGTTCGTCTCAAGCAGGAAGTATTTCTAAAGCAACTGTATATACATACTTGAATAATGGATTACTAGACAGTGTAGATGGACCTCGTGCAGGCACACTTGATAAAATAACATTCACATACGATAGCTATGGTAATAAAACTTCAGAATCTCAAATCGTAAATAACATCACCAGAACGACTAGCTATGTGGGTTATAACTCGCTTGGTCAACCTGAACGTATCGTTTATCCATCAGGATTAGTGGATAAATTTATATATAACACAGATGGGGCAGTCGCCAGTAAGACGACAGGTGTCGGCACTTCAACCTCAGCCATTACAGGAAAAACCATCAGTTATACCTATGATGTCTTAAAACGTTTAAGTTCTGAAACGAATCCAGATGGTGAAAAAACTTCTTATTTTTATGATCTTGCTGGTCGTATTATTAAAACAGTTTCCCCAGATGGTAGTGTAACCAATAAGAGCTATTATGGTAATAGTGTAGTTGCTTCTGAAAAACTCACAGATAGTACTGGTGCAACCATTTTTAGTCAAAGTTCCACAACATTGGATGTAAATAGACGTCCGCTTAGAACAATGAGTGGTACCGATACCGCTAAAAACTGGGTGGACAATATTTATGATCTCAATGGAAATCTCATTCAAAGTACATCGGCATTAGGCATTACCGAAAAATGGTCTTATGATGCATTTAACCGTGTACTGACTCATACTGATGGCTTAGGTAATGTTGATACCAAAACTTACGACTTACAAGATAATACATTAACTGCTTTAGATGCATTAAATGCGGGTACAAATCCTTATTCTTATCGCAATGGTAAAGTTTTAACTAAAGAAATCAATACAGACTATGGAACCAAGTCTTATACCTACAATGAAGCTGATTTGCTCACTCAATCCCTATATGGGACTCGTAAGTGTGATAATACCAATATTGATGCTTTAGAGCGAGTAGGACAAACAGCCTGTACTAATGCTTCTGCAACAACGCCTGCAACACTACTCAGTAATCTTAGCTTTGGTTATGACCAAACCCGTTTTGGTCGTTTAGATAAGGTAACATCTGCCGATACTGCTTATGGTGTTGATACCGTTTATATCTATGATATTTATGATCGTATTATCGGTAAATCTCAAACCAATAAAACCATTACGACTTGGACAGGGACTAAACCAATTTTATCTGTGGGTTATGCTTATACCCTTGGTGACAAGCTAAGTGCTGTAACATTACCATCTGGTCGAAACCTTGTTTATACTTATGATGCAACCAAAAAAAATCTTCTAAGCAATATTACTTTGGATGGTACTTCCCTCATTCGTGCAATCACTTATGATGCTGGTGGTCAGATGACAGGTTGGAATTGGGGGACTGGGGCTGCAAGTTACACATGGGCTTATGATGTTTCTAAAAGTGGCGTAGTTCAGTCGATTAGCAATAAAAATAATGCTGGGGTGGTTAACTATAGTTTAGTTTATGGCTTTGATAATGATGGTCGTATTAACAAAATCACGCGTAATAATGGTCTCGTGGATAGCTTTGGTTACAACAATACAGATCGTCTTTTGAATGAGACTCGTGTAAATGGTACAAGCAATGTTTTCAGTATTACGTATACGTATGACAAAAATGGTAACCGTTTAAGCCTTGCGGCTACAGGGACACACCAACAACCTCAGGCAAGTGTAGCTTATACCTATACGGGTAATAAGTTAGCCACAATTGCAGGTATTGCGACACCTCATACAGCGAATGCTGAGTTGATCTATGGTGGATTTACACCTACGTATGACAATGCAGGCAATCGTCGTGAGGATAAAACTACAGGTGGGGTTGTTACTGCACCTCAGTACTACATGACTTACAACCATAAGAATGAGCGTACTGTTCGTGGTTATCAAGCGAATGGATCAGCATGGAAAGCGAATGCTGTTCAGTATGTTTATGATGAAAACAGTCATTTGATTGGTGAATATAATGCAGATGGTATTCCACAGGTTGAATATGTGTGGATGGATGATAAGCCTGTTGCTGCTATTTATGGTTCAGGTACTGCAACTAAAATTTATTGGATTGCAAGCGATGTTCAAAACACGCCTCGTCGTTTAATTAATGCTGCCGATGCTACAACAACGGTTTGGGCTTGGGACTCAACTACATTTGGTGTAGGACTTCCAAGTGTTCAGACGGTGAAGTTTAATCTACGCTTCCCTGGTCAATACTATGATGAGTTAACTAAACAGCATTACAATCATAACCATTCGTAATGGTCGCATTGCAACAATGAGACCAACAACAGATCCATTAATTGCTGCATCTGTACTCCGCTTAGAACAGCAAATTAGGATCTTTAACCCTACATATCGGTATAATGTTGTGGTACCAGCAGGACAACCAACACACTCTATGAGGGATGTATTTTTCCTTCAAAGTGAATTAAATCGGGTTAGATCGCCTTCACCAGCAGGATCGATAAGAAATGTTAATCCTACTGGTTCTAATTATAATTGCGTAGGTTGTGCTATCGGTACAGATTACACTTTAGCAGGACGACCTACTTCGGCGCTCCCTAGTAATAGAGCAACACCGATATCATATCTGGAAAACTTATATGGTCGAAGTTTTAGTTATCCTGTAAATAATATTAGCTTTATTACTAATCGGATGCAGCAAGCGGGAAATGGGTCTAGAGGGATTGTATATGGGTCTAGAGGGCAAAATACTATAGGTCATGTATTTAATGTAGTTAACCAAAATGGGACAATACGGTTCCTAGATGGGCAAACAGGTGGACAAGCACAGTTTGCTGGTTATATTTATTTTCAACTGCTAAGGACGAATTAATATGAATTTTATTCAGGCAAAAGAAATTGCTCAAAATGAGTTAACAGAAATATCTAATTATGCAGGTGAAAAATGTATTTTTTTTAAAATCTATGAGGTGAAAAATAAAGGTTGGGCATTTAGTTATAATACTGAAGAATATTTGCTTAAACAGAATTATTCTCATGCATTAGCAGGTAACCTTCCAATGTTTGTAACATTGGAAGGTGAGTTAAAATATGTTGATTTAGAGGAATATGATAAATTGTTTGAAAACACATGGACTAAAGTTATTGTTGAATAATGGTCTAAAATTATATCTTAGGATCATATGGTGGTTTTTTATGGCTCTAAGTTTTTTATCCTTAAAATAAGGCTTTTAAAATAATTTCAATGATATATGTGTTAGTGACTTTTAAGTTACGTTTTCTTAGTCAGTATAGCTAATTAAATAAATATTACTACATTAATTTAAAAGCCATATCTAAAGCTTCAGAAACAGTTTTTTCATGTTGACTCACAATATTTCTCACTTTTCTTTTAAATACAGACCATGCTTTTTCAATTGGATTGAGATCAGGGCTATACGTTGGCAAATAGTAAGCATCCGCTAAAGCACCACTACAAAAACAAATCATAGATGCTTATTTTTGTACCCACTTATTTATTAATGGGTACTAAATTTATGAATAAAGAACTGACTATCATTAATAATGATCGTGTAAAAAGAAAACGTCGTACTTATAGTGATGATTTCAAACATGAACTCCTCATTCAAAAATGTCATCATCCATATATTTCTATTGCTCGCGTTGCATTAGAACATGGCATCAACACCAATTTACTCAATCGTTGGGTGAAACTGCATCTCTTGAAAACAATATCTCAAACGTAGAACTACGATCAAATTTCATTGCTATACCATTTGAGCATACAGCACACAATGAGATTACTTTTAAGATTCAGATACTCAAATCAGATCAATCTCTTCAGTTTACATGGCCGATGACAGATATGGCATCACTTGCTCAACTTATTCGTGAATTAACATCATGATCGATCCGTATTGATGAAATCTGGTTATCTACCCAGCCTATGGATATGCGAGCAGGTACAGATACTGCACTTGCTCAGGCGATGAAAGCCTTTGGCTGTGTCAAACCGCACTGTGCTTATTTTGGTGTAGGACTTCCAAGTGTTCAGACGGTGAAGTTTAATCTACGCTTCCCTGGTCAATACTATGATGAGTTAACTAAACAGCATTACAATCATAATCGAGTGGGTTAGCACCAATGGTAGTAGGTATGGGGGGGGAAAAGTCATGGGATCCGACTCCTTTTCCTTTACCTGATTCAGCCGTAAATGCTTCAGCTGGTTTCGGAGACACTTTATTACTAGGAATATCTCCTTATATTAGAACGGCATTGGGCATTGGTAGTGTTGATCAGGAATCTTTGGCATACTCTTATGGTGAATATGCTGGCATAGGTGCTTCCTTTCTTACGGGAGGCATAACTGGCTGGAAAGCAGCAGGAACAAAAGCTCCTGGTCTAGAGTTTTCACATTGGGTTTCAGATAGATTTGTTAATGGTGTTCTTAATCCTAAAAATGGTCGACAATCTTATAGGAAAGATTATTTAGATAATGCTTTTGGTCAATGGTTAGCTAAGAAAGGAAATAAATGGAATGGTAACTATGTAACACCAAAGCAGCATTACCGCCATGATAGTTGGAGATCACCAACTGGTTGGAGAGATTTCGGATCAAGATATCATCCTGTATTACAACAATATAGCCGAATCCCACTAGTATATAAGGGGGCTGCAGGTGGGGGCATTTATGGTGTGGTTGGAGATAGCTTAAATGATTGATATATTAGACTTTTTTTCAAAAACTTATTGCAAGTTAGTAGGTAATAATAAATTAAGATATTATGAAATGTTCTGCTTGGATGAATGGAAAAAACATCTGAATAATGATGAAAAAGATCTATTGGAAAAACAACTCTCTATGTTTGATTATATCTCTAGAGAGCCATATGGGTTAAAAACAGTTTTTTATTCTATCCGTGATCCTGAATTTAAGTCTTGGGGAAAAAAAGATTTCTTTAGCAACTTAAACTCAGATCTTAAAGTTTTTTCAGGAACTATTGTAGGGCATATTGGAGATATTGAGATATCAATTGAATTCGATATTTTTGCCCATAAAGGTAGAATTTTTTCAATCGAATTCAAAAATGAGACTAAACTTTTAATGCAAGCAGAAGGACTGAAGATTTTAAAAGGAAGAGTTATAAATCAAGTGTAGTTATTAAACTCTTCTAAAATTAACATAATACAGCTTATGCGAAATGATTGAATTTTTCCTATAAGCATCAATGTATTAGCCTAAGCCGTTCTAGGGTTCAGCGCACTGGAACGGCTTTTGATTGATTTTTCACGTTCCACGATTTTTAAATCAAATTTTTACATAATTGAAAATCATATAGACTTTTTTGATCAAATATTTTGAACATACTAGATTGAATCGCTTTTTTACTGGTTTGATTAAAAGTCTCTACTTTCTAATAGTTCATTCTGTGTATTTGGAACGTGACCAAAGATATATTTTTCTTTGCTTTGAAAGAATATATCAAAGCTTTGGCCCATTAAGGGATCATACTGGCTTTGATTCTGATAAATCGGTGCTATTCGAATGATGTAGTAATTTACACAAACCGATATATCCAATGGTTTAATGGCAACTAGTTCGTTTTTATAGCTAAATATCTATGAATCAAGCAGTCATTTACTTCAAGATCCATCTAAAGGTTTTTTGTGCGTCATATATTGCTTTGTGTTATATTTGAATTCAAATGTAACACATTGGAGCTGAAACTATGACAGAAGCGACTTTCACATTCCGAGTGGATGAGTCTTTAAAGAAAGAGTTTTCTAGTTTTGCGAAAGATATGGATCGTAGCGGAGCACAATTATTACGTGATTTCATGCGCGATTTTGTAAAGCAACAACAAGAAGCGGCATCTTATGATGTCTGGTTTCAAAAGCAAGTACAAATTGGCTTAGATCAGGCGAATGCGGGGAATCTGATTTCTCATGAGGACGTAGAAGCTAAATTTGCTGCAAAACGAGCTGCAACATTGGCACGATTGACTACTAAAAAGTAATGAATATTCTTTGGACCGTAGATGCACAATTAGATCGTGAGAGAATTTATGATTATCTTGATGAAAGGAATCCACTTGCTGCAATTGAATTAGATGAGTTAATTCGAGAGAAAGTAAGTTTACTTGCCCATAATAATCTCATGGGACGAATTGGACAAAAGAAAGAAACAAGAGAATTGGTTGTTCATCCACATTATGTTGTGGTGTATGACATTGTAGATACAGTCCGTATTTTAAGAGTCTTACATACATCGCAACAGTGGGATGCTAATTAGAAATAATTTAATTTGATAGAAAAATGTTATCAAAATTTAGGAAATTATTATTTGAGACATGGTTTAGAATTTATTTTAAACAATAAATTATTTTATAGCCAAGGAGCCCTCTATTAAAGAAAGGCCCTTATAGAGCCTTCCTTTAATTAAAAATTAACCAAGATTAGTTGTATCGCCTCCGTGATCAGAAATAGCGAATCATCATTTATTCTCCTTCAACCTCCAATTCTGCTGTCACATCAATATTTGTTGGTTCGACAGTGGGTGCTGAATAAATCACGTTAGGTTTATGTTGAGTATTAAAGACCAACTGAAAAACATCTGGACGAGAATAATGCCCTACAGGATCTGCTGCATTTTTGGCAAAAATAATATGATTAAGATCAATGTCAGCGATTAACAGACCTTCTTCATCTTCGGCAAGTGGAGTGGCGAGATCACCGCCATCAGGGCCATAAATTCGTGATGCACCGCCACCAGTTTTTAGTAACTGTTTCTTTGTGTCATCGCTACATAAAGCGTCAATCATTTCCTGAGAAACCATCGCACAAGATGCAAGCACAAAACATTGTCCTTCAGCTGCATACAGACGTGAAGCAGCATTGTTGACTTCTGCGCCGAGTGCGGCAGTCATATCCGTATATAAGCTAAAACTAGGCCATGCTGCGATATGGATTTGTTCGTGCTGCGAATACATTGCATAACGGTTTAAGGGCTGTAAATGTTCCCAGCAGCACAGCGCCCCAATGCGACCAAGTGCAGTGTCATAGACTTGCAGAGAACTA
Source organism: Acinetobacter sp. Root1280 (assembly GCF_001425285.1). NCBI lineage: Bacteria > Pseudomonadati > Pseudomonadota > Gammaproteobacteria > Moraxellales > Moraxellaceae > Acinetobacter > Acinetobacter sp. Root1280. The sequence continues at coordinate 99,032 of NZ_LMED01000026.1, forward strand.
CCATCACCTTCACCAAATAAGGTGCGCTCTACATGGGTAGCTTTTAATTTTCGACGTACAGCGATGGTTTCCCCATGATGATCAATAATCCATTGGGAAATATACAGACTGCCATGATCACGCTCACTCAAGCCTAAAACCACATGCATATTATGTTTTTTTGCAGCATCCGTAATTTGTTTGGCTTGGTCGCTGTTAAGTTCAAGTGAGTTGAGATGGTATTGATATACCCAAGGCATATTCGCAGCGGGAGAATCTAACCATAAAAACCATGGGTAGCCTGGAATCCACGTCTCTGGAAAGGCAATAAGTTCAACCCCTTTTTCTGCTGCTTCAGCAATAATTTTGATGGTTTTGTCTACGCTTCCTTGTAAGTCGAGAAATGCAGGAACCGCTTGTGCACAAGCGACTTTAATTGAAGTTTTCATGAGTAATCCTTTCTCAATAACTAAGCAATATTGCACTTTTGGTTATAAAGCTAAAGATTGATCAGGGGGTATGCTGAGCAGGCACAAAAAATAGATCTATACGGAACTAAAAATCGAAAAAAGATTCCAAATTTAAAAGAGATAATTTTTACTTGATCTCAAGGTTAGGAGACGCTGAGTTGAAGGTTTACAAATTATGCTAAACGGATTAGCTTTATTGTATAAGCGTCTAAGAATAAGAGAGACAATGATGTTTAACTATGACACAAGGCGTGTCAAAAATAAGCTGCAACGTGACTATTGGCAGGATGCGATTAGTCAAGTATTTGTACCATTGACTTGTAATGTTTCTGTACAGGATGGCTTTTTTGGTGCTTTGTCTGCAAAACATATAGGCAATATTCAACTGGTTGAAATCAAAGGCTATGGTCAACATGTTGAACGGCATGCTTCCAATATTAGACATAGTCATCATGATGAGATTTTATTTATCTTCCTGATAGAAGGTCAAATGGGTGTTCAGTATCATGGTCGTGAACAATGCCTCAGCAAAGGGCAATTTATTTTTCATGATACCCAGCAGCCGTATGATTTGTATTTGAATGGACAATTCAATCAACTAGTGCTCATGTTCCCGCGTGAACAATTTCAACAGTATTTTGGGCGACCTGACCAGTTATGTGGTCATGCTTTTGGTGATGGGCATCCACTGAAAATTTTATTATTAAATTACGCTCATGATTTATTTTGGTTCCCTGAGCAGGCTTCAACAGAACTTCAGCAGGTGGTACTGCATAAATTTTTTGATTTACTGCATTATGTGGTTCTTGATCAGGTCAAAGACAAAACGCCTAGATCAAGTAGCCACAGCATGCTCGTACAGGTCAAGCATTTAATCTTGGAGCACTTAGACAATAGTGGGCTTAGTATTCATGATATTGCTCAAGATCTTCGTATTAGTTCACGATATATCAGTAAACTTTTTCAACAGAATGAAACCACATTTGGCCGTTATGTGATGCAAAGTCGTTTGCAATTAGCCAAGAAGATGTTGATACAGACCAATGAACATACGCATAAGATTAATCAAATTGCCTATCAATGTGGATTTGATGATATGTCGAAATTCTCACGTGAGTTTAGAAAACATTATGGTATATCGCCGAGTATGATGCGTAAGATTAACTAAATAGAACTACAAAATAGTAAGAGATAAAATTACCGATAAGATGATTGCTAAATTTCTCATTTTTAAGTCCACAAGATCCAAACTGAAATTTCATTCATTCGTTTCAGAGGAATTTTAGATGGCTTAAATGCACTTTAGCAGTGATTTTAAGCGCTGAATCAGATCATGTAAATTTCATATGATGATTAGATGAATTATTCTGATTTTTATAAGGCGTGATCAATCTTTATAGGCGATGCAAACCATAAAGCAATATTGTTTATAGGGGCAAAGTGGGTTGACTTGTTGTAGGATCCTTACTATAACTTATTTATAATAATTTTAGCGATACTACAATAATGGAAAATAAATCAATTACATATAAAACTTTATGGGTCTTTGCACTCATTCTAAGTTTAGGATTCATTATTTCGGCAAGTGTCATGGGCTATGCACTTAAGCAGTTTAATGGTGAAAAAAATTCAATAGTGGTCAAAGGGTTGGCTGAGAAACCTATACAAGCGGATCTAGCGCGCTGGGAAATTCATCTGCAAACCAGCCGTGCTTCAGACAGTGTTTCAGTGGCCTATCAATTGTTAGATCAAGAAATAAAAGCACTACAAGATTTCTTTATTGAGCATGGGTTTAAGGCAACAGAAATGAAACTGGGTAATAAAAGCTCTCAACCCTATTATGAGGAAGTTGATCAGGGGGAAGGAAAATTTACCCGTGAGTTTAGAGGCTATACTGCGATGCAATCGCTAGTGATAAATAGTCGTGATATTCAAAAGATTGAGAAAGCCGCAAAAGATGCTTATTTGTTAGATGAAAAAGGCATATCCATCGGGCAGAAACCACAGTATTTGGTGTCAAATCTAGAAGAAATAAAAATGTCATTGATCGCCAATGCAACTAAAAATGCACATAGTCGTGCCAATGAGTTTGCAAAAGTCGGTGGGGTAAAAGTCGGTGCGATGCGTTCTGCAAGTCAGGGTGCGTTTTATATTTTACCTGAAAGTGGTTCTGATAATGATAGTGATTATGGCGGTGCTTATGACAAAGCCACCATTAATAAAATTGCGCGTGTTGTCGTGACCATCAATTATGCGATTGATTGATAAAGCATTTAAATTGATAAAAGTGCAGTGCTAAAAAATGGGAGCTAGACTCCCATTTTTTATATTCTTAAATCGCAAAATCAATCACAGCACGAATCACACCTAAACTTAGACCAATAAATGCACCGACCACAACACCATTAACACGGATCATATGTAAATCACCGCCTACCTCATTTTCAATCTTGGCGATCATTTCGGTAGAGTCCCATTCATGGATACGTTGACTAATAAACTTAATCACTTTCTCACTATATTGGTCACTTAAATTGATGGCAATTCCGCTGATTCGATCATTCAGCAATTCACGTACAGACTGATTTTGCATCAAGTTTTCACCAAGCTGTTGAATGGCGATACGTAAATTCATGGCAATACCTGAGTCTGCTTTAAGCAAGTCAGATTTAACCGCATCACATAAAATCACCACAGCACCAGTAATAAAGTTGAGTACTGGTTCGCTGTCTAAAAGGGCATTCTTGGTTTCATTTAGACTTATGCTGGCATGACTATTGTTATCTGCCAGTTGTAGCATAAGTTCATGTGCAGCTTCTTCAATTTTTTGACGAATAGGATGCTCCTGATCAGCAAGCATGGATTCCACTTTTTCAATCACTGAATCAATGGTCCGTTGCTCAACATCAATCCCAATCCAGCTGGCACCTTTGGCAAGGCGGGAAACACCAAGCTCTTTAAACATGGTTTGAGTGATTTCACGGGTTTTTTCAGGATGGGTCATCATCCATTCATGGGCAATATCCAGTCCACGTTGTAATACATCTTGATGGAAATCATTTTCTAAAACCGCACGCAGCATTTCACTTGCCAATTGGTTCATTCGAGTATTTCGAACCCATTGCACACTGTTGTTTTGAATAAAGCGTCCAATTTGATCCTGCCCGACAAATTCGAAAATTTTCGGAACCGTTTGCTGAATCACATCCACCACTTGACCGTTATTTTTAGGATTGGCCAGCCATTGACCCACAGCAAAACTAAGATCAATACTTTTTAAACTACGTTCAACAATTTGTGGAGAGAGAAAATTCTCTTGGACAAATTTACCCATTGATTCCGCAATACGTGCTTTATTACGTGGAATGATTTCGGTGTGATCTTTGAGGAATTTAGGAATGGGAATTTTCCCAAAGGGATTACGAAACAACACGGTAATCGCATACCAATCGGCTAAGCCACCGACCACGCCAGCTTCAGCACCCAGCATGAGAATATGAATAAACCAAGCATACTCAGGCATCAGTTTGGCGGAAATGATCAAAGCAAACCATGCGACAATAGCCACCACCAAGGCGATGGTCGCAAAGCGTTTGCTTCGATCTAAGTTTGGAATTTCATTGAGAACTTCACTTTGTTCAATTCCGCTCATTCATTTTCCTAAATAGATTTCTGCATTTTTATTTCGTTGATGTTACCGCATCAGGCTGTGGTTGCAGTACTTGTCCTGTCGGACTAACACCATATTTTTGTCCTAAAGATTGCAAAATCAGACGAGCGTCAAATGCATCATTCGGTGATGATTTTTTATCTTTATAACATTCTATCGTATAGGAAATTTGCACAGGGTCAATGGTCACCACTTGTGGCATATCATAAAATGGGTCATTCCAGAACACTGGATGACGACGATAGCCCCAGCCATATGGATAGTAGTTTGATGATGGGTAAACTACTGCTTTACGAGGCGGTTGCTGAGTGCGATTACTTGGATCATCTAAAACCTTGAAGTAAGTAAACCCATTTAAAAGCGTTGTTTGTGCGGCTTTGACAAGGTTAATTTCTTCAGCTGTTCCAAAACTCATATTGCTATTGCCTTGGAAGCTGATGCGATAGCTATGATCGTTAAGTGGAACCGTAGTGTATTGCCCAAGCTGGTCAAAGGTACGTGGTTTGCTTGGTGTCGTCGCACAACCTGTGATGGTGAGCGCCGCTGCAATAGTTAGACCAATGAGTACTTTGTTCATGTGTCTCTCCTTTCCATTCTTCTGGATGGAATTTAATGAATTTATAATCCTCAGTATATTGTTCTAAATTGATGGACTGACAATGAATTTCAAGAAGAATTTTGTTAATTCAGGATGATATCCAGCAAGATAAATGACTGTTCACGTAAAATTTAAACAATAAGTACGGTATTATGCGTATTTGATCTATGATAAAAAATGAAGACTGTTAAGAGTGAAGGCTGTTGAGAGAGGGTTAAATGAGTATTCAAATTAAAGGTTATATTGCAACAAGTGCAGATGGCTATATTGCAACACTGGATGGTTCTGTAGCCTTTTTAGCGCCATTTCAAAGTATTGACTGTGGATATGATGGTTTTATCCAAGATATCGATATCGTGATTATGGGGCGTAAAACCTATGAAGTGATTTGTTCTTTTGCTGAGGCGTGGCCCTATCCAAACCAGAAAGGATTTATCGTCACTTCTAATCCTGATTTAGCTTTAACTCATGCCTCGCTTTCGCGGTGGAACTTAGCTGTGGATGAACTTGTTGAGCACCTTAAACAGAATTATAACGGCAATGTCTGGATTGTCGGTGGAACACAATTGCAGAATACTTTTATTGAACAGAAGCTGCTCAATACCTTAGAGGTTTTTATCATGCCTGTTCTTCTTGGAAAGGGCATACCGCTATTTCCAAGTTTTGACTCGCATGAACAGCAGTTAAAGTCCATACATGCAGAAATGATTGAAAATACCATTATTAAACACAGCTATGTTTTCTAACGCTTGTTGTTTCTGATGGATCAGTATGCTTTGATGCGCTGGTCAAACAGCTTATGCAAAATATTTCTGCATAAGCTGTTTAGATAAAAATAAATAGGATTAAAAATGACTATTCGGCTGTTTTAAAAATTCAATTTCTTCTGCCGTCGAGCTTCGCCCTAAAATTTGATTACGGTGAGGATAACGTCCAAAACGATCAATAATCACTTTATGCTTTTTCTCAAAATCTAAATTGAGTGGATTGCCCAGCTCTTCAAAAAGTTGTAAAGCTTGGATATGGATAATTTTTGATTCACTATGCATAAATGGCATATACAGGAATGAACGCTGTTCGGGGCTTAATTGTTGATCTAAATTCAGCTGAATTGCTTCTTGTGCTAGCGCAAGTGCTAAGGCATCTTGTGCAAAAGATTCAGCATGATCTCGATACAAATTACGCGAGAATTGATCTAAAACAATAATTTCAGCCAAGCGACCTTCTGCTGTGGCACGCCAAGTCCATAGCTCACAATGTTTGGCTTGATCCAAGGTATGTGCAAATCGTTGGTGCAAAGTTTGATCGAATGCGTCACTTTTTGCGAACCAAAATGGTTGAGTTTCTTCACTAAACCAAAAATCGATAATTTCTTGATAATTCATAGTAGTTACAATTCTTTAGTGGTAATTTTTCTATAAAATCACAAATTTTAGATGTCTTGTAGAGGTAGTTTGTGTTAAAAACTTTTCCGAAATAAAGTGAATAATTCATTTAAAACAACGATGCTTATACGTGTATATCGATAAATAACGTTATACTGCGCGCATCAAAACATTTTATTTTAAAAAATTCTTTAAGATAAGCGAGTAAGTATGAGTCAACCCGAAACGATTTCCCAATCTTTAGTACCAAATTGGGTGGATTCTACCTTATTCAGAGGCATGTTACGTGGCATCGAACGTGAAAGCCTGCGTATGCAAAGTAATGGCTTTTTATCACAGGCTGATCATCCTCAGTCTTTAGGCTCAGCCCTAACACATCCGCATATCACCACAGATTATTCAGAAGCTTTGATGGAGTTTATTACACCTCCCAAAGAAAGCATTCCTGAAGCGTTAAGCTTTTTAACCGATGTACATGCTGTTGTGCATCGTCATTTAGAAAATGATGAAAAGCTATGGACTTTGTCCATGCCATGTATGCTGGATGACAAAGAAGAAAATATCCGTTTGGCGCAATATGGCACATCCAATATTGGTCAATTCAAAACCTTATATCGTCATGGTCTCGGCATTCGTTATGGGCGCCGTATGCAGACGATTTCGGGTGTGCACTATAATGTGTCTTTCCCAGATGCGTTATTTGAACAATTACAACAGCATGAAAGCAATGAAGCGCTTAAAGCATTAAGCCTGCAAGATTATCGCAGTCATCGTTATCTCGGATTAATCCGTAACTTTATTCGTTTAACTCCTCTCGTGATGTATTTGGTAGGTGCCAGCCCTTCAGTCTGTAAATGCTTTATGACAGGGCGTGAGCATCAATTGTTGCCTTTAATCAAAGGCACATTATTTCTACCTTATGCCACAGCATTGCGTATGGGGCGTTTTGGTTATCAAAATTCTGCACAAAAACAATTGGGTATTCATTACAATAATTTAGAAAGTTATGTGGCTGAATTACAAAAAGCAGTCAATTCACCTTATGCACAGTTTAGTCATTTAGGTTTAAACGATGCCAATGGTCAGCCGATTCAAATTAATGATCACGTCTTACAAATTGAAAATGAATACTACAGCTTAGTCCGTCCAAAACAAGTGCCACAAGCAGGGGAAACGCCATCTCAGGCCTTGTCAAATCGTGGGATTGGCTATGTTGAGTTACGCGCGGTAGATGTAAATCCATACAGCGCTATTGGTATCGATGAGGATACAGCTGGCTTCTTGGAAGTGGTTGCGTTGTATTGCTTGCTTAAAGAAAGCCCAGATTTATGGGATGAAGAACAAGATATTATTGAGCAAAATCAGGCTGAAGTGGTCAATCGTGGTCGTGCGCCAAATGCGAAAATCATTGAAGCGGGTGTTGAATATCCATTACTTGAGTGGATTCAACAACATGTCACCGCCATGCAACCACTTGCAGATCTACTCAACCAATCCTATGCAACAGATTTATATCGCCAAGCGTTGATGGTGATGCAAACACGTATTGATGATGTGGATGAAACACTATCAGCGCATGTGATTGCCGATACTGTAGAGCAAGGTGGTACATGGAATTTTGGTGGCTATATGGCCAATCAACATATCCAAAGTTACGAACAACATGTATTAAGTCCGGAAACTTTAGCGTATTTTGAGGGGCTTACTCGAACATCTCTCGCAGAACAACAGCAACTTGAACAAAATACAAGTATAAGTTTCGAGGATTATCTGAGTAAATTTAGATAAAGCATTAATTAGATAATGAGGAAGTTCCATGCAATGGCGTAGTTATCGCTTCGTAAGTGGTCTTTTATTTTTGGCGAGTGTGATTGGTATGTCATTTGCGCTCTATTTAGAGCATGTACAAGGCCTTGAGCCATGTCCACTATGTGTATTTCAACGTATTGGATTGATTGGTCTAGGGCTAATTTCACTGATTGCCTTTTTGCATAACCCAAAAACAAATGTATTTAAACGCATTTATAGCGTTTTGGGTTTAGCTGCGATTTCTTGGTCAGTTGGTGTTGCCGCTCGTCATGTGTGGCTACAGAATCTACCCAAAGATCAGGTCCCAAGTTGTGGTCCCGGTCTGGACTATTGGGTCAACACTTTGCCTTTAAAGGCTGTGTTTGAAAATGTGCTTAAGGGTTCTGGCGAATGTGCCATGGTTGATTGGACTTTCTTAGGACAGTCTTTACCTGTTTGGTCATTACTGTTTTTCAGTGTATTGGCATTGATCAGCCTGTGGCAGTTGTTTAGAAAGTACTAATTTAAAAACATTAAGAGCCAGTCTAAACTGGCTCTTTTTTCATATAAACTTCAATTATTTATAAATCAAGCAAAATCATGAATCATAAAATAAATTTAGCCGGGATCGGCATACTGGTCTGCTTGGCTACAACACAAGTCTCTGCAAAACCAGCCAACAATGTGGTCAGTAAAGATGTGTCTTGTCAGTTTAAATCTAAGTTTGATGACACTATTCCAGCCGATGTTTCCTATATCAAATTGGGCGCTCAGCCATTTAAAAAATTTATTGTCGATCCAGATTATTTTTCAAGTCGAATTGAAGACTGTCAGTTACATGGCGGCAGATACTACGTATTGTCTGTGTCGCAGAGCCATCCTGCTAGAACGCTTGCCCAGTCGCTGATTGAGGTGACGCAATTTGATTTAACAGGCAAAAAGCTCAGCCAAAAATTTTATAATAAAGCTTGGACTTGTGAATTAAAACAAGGCTTTATTGCAAAAAATCAACGCTTATTGATCGATACCCAATGTGCAGAAAAATCAAACTTTGATGAATATGGTGACATGATTGATCCTCAGCAGAACAAGTCTTATCAAATTGAAGTGAAATAGCAAAAAAGGCTGATTGAAGATCAGCTTTTTTGCAATTAAGTTTCAACAATCCCTTGCATACTTTCTAATTTAATCAAGTATTTGCGAATTTGTTCTTCTGCCAATTCATCATGGTGCGGATAAAACCATTTGGCAATTTGTTCCGAAACCAAAGGATGATATTGAATCTCAAGATGGTTTAAGCCATAAAACACAGCTTTATGCGATTCAGGTAATTTCAACTGGAAACGTGGGTTCGGGTGTTCACCCAAGGCACTTTTAACACTGACCAGATAGTCGCCAATCACTTTTAAGGTGCGGTTTTTGCGGTTTTCAAACTCCAAGGTACCTGCAATTAAAAAGGTATTGATATGCGACGGTAGCGGAGCTGGTTTACGGTTGTCATCCATCAAACCAATACGGGCATTGTTATGCTCCCAGTCATCATCTCGAACACTTCCATAACGCAAGTCTAAGATGCCATTACTGCGGATATTGACGATATGGCTGATCATTTTAACAATCGGGAAATTACCCACTTTCTCTTGCATGGCAAATCCGAAACGTTCTAATAGCGCACCATGATGCGGAGAACCAATACAAACCAGATTCTCAACCATGTGGAACCACTGATGCATGTTTTGTTTACCATAGAACAGCGCACTGCGAGAAACCAAGCCACCCATACTGTGTCCAATTAAATCAATGCTGGTAATGCGAGGGTTACGTTTGATTAAATCTTCTAAAAGATTTGCCAATGAACGTCCATTGGCTGAAATTCTGCGTCCAGTATTGTAGTGAAAATACAACATGGTGTTGTGGTCACGTTGCGCCAAGAGTTTCTCACCAATACCGCCATTGTTACGATTGGTCCAGTCTTGATAATTCATACATAAACCGTGAGAGAAAATCACCACACGGCCAGCCAAATCACCTTGCTGTAATGAACCATAATGATCATAGAGCACAGGTGACAGTGCGAGCGGATTATGAGTTGCCAACAAATAATCACCCAACACCCCATTTAAAACACTGACCAAAAAAGTCATATGAGAGGTCAATGGCTTATCATGTAAATTTGGGAAACGTTCAATGGTTTTACGTAAAATTGGGGCAATCAGGTGGCTACCATAATTTTGCAATGCGTGATAACCAAATTGATAGAATTTATCGACAATTGGACGGGATTGGAATCGTTTGGCTTTTTGTTTACTTAAGCCAAAAATACTCAGCAACATTTCACGTTGAATCGACTGGATAAAGTCTTGAACCATGCCACTGAGTGGTGTACTCACTAACTGCGCTAAACCTTCTAATACATCGGCCTGACTTGGAGGCGAACGATCCCACTTACAATAGGTTTCGTGTAAAGGGGTTAAGCTTGGCATTGTTATTTCCTCATCCATATTGATCTTGAACAAAGACTTTATTTTTGCTGTAGATCAATGTATAAATCCCTAGGCAATCATCTTATCTTGTTCATCCTGAACGCTATTTAAAATACCGATAATTGCGATTAAGTTTTAGTTTTTTGTCGGACAATATCCCAACATATACAAATTAAAACAATAATGTGATTTGAATCACATTAAAAATTAAAACATTGGTGGTAAAAAAGCAAACTATTTTCAATGAATATTATTTATTTACATGGTTTTAAAAGTAGTCCTTTATCAATAAAAGGGCAACAACTAGATGATTATTGTCGATGCTATTCATCGCATAGTGTGCATTTGCCTGATTTAAACCAGCATCCGCAACTGGTTTTAGATCAAATTTCAGCGCTCATTGAAAAATTGCCTGATGTTGCACTGGTGGGGAGTAGCTTTGGTGGCTTTTATGCGACACAATTGGTCGCAAAATATGGTGTGCCTGCTGTTTTAATTAATCCAGCTATGCGACCATGGCAATTGTTCAGTAACTTATTTGGGATTGAACAAATTCCCTATAAGATCAATGAACAATGGACTTTAGATCGTTTACAACTTAACTACTTGGAAGCGATTGCCGTGCCGTTTGTACAAGATGCAGACAAAATACTGGTCTTATTGCAACAAGGTGATGAAGTTTTAGATTATCGTGACGCTGAACGGTATTATAGTGCAGCTCCACACACATCATTGATCATGACAGAAATGCATGGTAATCATGCGATGGAAGATTTTGCAGATAAAATACCCATGATTCTGGAATTTTTATCATACTCCGTAAAATAAAAGGAAAAAACTCAACGTGTCTCAATATACGGCCCAATCACTTGAAGTATTATCTGGTCTAGATCCTGTACGTCGCCGTCCAGGTATGTATACCGATACCACTCGTCCAAACCATTTGGCGCAAGAAGTAATTGATAATGCTGTCGATGAGGCACTTGCAGGACATGCCAATAAAATTACTGTCACGGTATATAAAGATGGTTCGTTGTCGGTCGAAGACAATGGACGTGGTATGCCAGTCGATATTCATCCTGAATACGGACAAAGCGGGATTGAAATTATCCTAACGAAACTGCATGCAGGCGGTAAATTTAGCACCGATAACTATCAGTTTTCGGGCGGTTTGCATGGTGTTGGAATTTCCGTGGTCAATGCCTTGTCCGATCGTGTTGAAGTTGAAGTTCAACGCCACGGCAATCTTTATAAAATGGCGTTTGAACATGGTGAACCTGTTGCGCCTTTAGAGGTTTTGGAAGGCAAAGCGCCAAAACGTGCTACGGGGACAACAGTACATTTTTGGCCAGAAGCGAAATATTTTGATTCACCTAAATTTGCTTTAAAAGCGTTAAAACATAATCTCAAAGCCAAAGCTGTATTGGCTGCTGGTCTACAAATTAATTATATTGATCAGATTAATGACGAAAAAATTGAATGGCAGTTTGAAAATGGTCTCGTCGACTATTTGATGGATGAATTACAAGATCGTGAAATCATTCCAGATCCTGCCTTTGTCGCAACGGGTGAAGCTGAACGCGCCAGCGCTGAGTTTGCAATTTGCTGGAATGCTGAGGGTGGCGAACAAATTCAGGAAAGTTATGTGAATTTGATCCCGACAGCACAAGGGGGAACCCATGTAAACGGGTTACGCTCAGGTGTTACCGATGCGATGCGTGAGTTTTGTGAGTTACGTAACTTGTTGCCACGTAATCTCAAATTGTCTGCTGAAGATGTTTGGGACGGGGTCAATTATATCCTGTCGCTTAAATTCCAAGAACCACAATTCTCAGGACAAACCAAAGAACGTCTTTCAAGCCGAGAAGCGTCTAACATTGTTTTAAATATTGCCAAAGATGCTTTTGCACTCTGGCTAAATCAAAACTCTGAAGTGGCCATGCAATTGGCTGAGATTGTGATTGCGAAAGCGGGTCGCCGTTTAAAAGCAGCGAAAAAAGTTGAACGTAAAAAGATTGTTGCCGGCCCTACCTTGCCCGGAAAACTATCAGATTGCGTGGGTCATACCCTTGAAGAATCAGAACTGTTTATTGTCGAAGGTGACTCTGCCGGTGGTTCTGCAAAACAAGCACGCGATAAAAACTTCCAAGCGATCATGCCGATTCGCGGGAAAATTTTAAATACTTGGGAAGTGTCTTCTGACGAGGTGTTGGCTTCTCAAGAAGTGCATAATATTGCGATTGCGATTGGCGTAGATCCGGGCAGTGATGATCTTTCCGAATTACGTTATGGCAAAATTTGTATCCTTGCCGATGCCGATTCAGATGGTTTACATATCGCGACCTTGCTTTGTGCACTCTTCGTCAAGCATTTCCCTGCAATGGTCGATGCTGGGCACCTATATGTTGCAATGCCTCCATTGTTCCGTATCGATGATGCCAAAGATGTTTATTACGCGCTTGATAACGAAGAGTTAGAAGCTATCTTAAAGAGAGTTAAATCTAAAAACCCACAAATTACTCGATTTAAAGGTTTGGGTGAAATGAACGCCAGTCAATTGCGTGAAACCACCTTAGATCCAAATACACGCCGTTTGGTGCAATTGGATTTGGACGATACGCATCACACAACAGGCTTACTGGACAAATTACTTGCCAAAAAAAGGTCAGGTGATCGTAAAGACTGGTTAGAGCAGAAAGGTAATTTAGCTGATTTGAGTGTTTGATTGCTGAACTCATTCATATTTAAAAAATGATGCCTGAGAGCATCATTTTTTTTGATACCTCTGAAACATCGCATTGATGCAAACAGAATTACATTCTTCGTCGTACAAATAATTTCTGCATTATCTTTCTATTTTTTCTCCTATTCTTTTGCCTCTACGCCATCCATCTCAGGGATTGGATTATCCCGTCAAAAATCGTTTGGCGCTGTAACGCAAAATTTATCCCGAAAGCCCTAAAATTTAATTTTGGGTAAATTTTTTGCACTCTCATCGCTCATTTTAAACAAAAAAAATCGCACTTAATTTGACCAGTGTGGCTTTTAATCTCGCATTTTTACTTGCTAAGTGCTGGCTATATCCAGTGATTGAAAGGCATTTGATGCCTATCAATGTGTCTTAACCTTATATAAAAATAACAGTGTCTAATATTTTGATTTTATTATTTTTTATCAGGAAAACTACTTAACGATAAAACTACAAATTCTCCACTTGGCATAAAAATTGAATTAAGCCTGTCAGGTAAAAGCAAAATCGCGCATTCAAAAATGCACCAAAAGGTTTGGAGAGAAAAAGATGATGTTCCAACAAAAAATGTTTTCAAAAACACTTCTCGCTGTGGCAATGATGGGGAGCATTGCGCTGACGGCTTGCTCAAAACCCGCAGATAAAACGGAAGCGAAACCCGCAGCAGAAAATAAATCGGCAACTGCTACAGGCGGTGACACAATTAAAGTGGGCATCTTGCATTCATTGTCTGGAACCATGGCAATCTCTGAAACATCGCTTAAAGATACGGCACTGATGGCAATCAATGAAATTAATGCCAAAGGTGGGGTGATGGGGAAAAAGCTTGAGCCTGTTGTCGTCGATCCTGCATCAGACTGGCCATTATTTGCTGAAAAAGCCCGCCAGTTAATAACTCAGGATAAAGTCGCTGTCATTTTTGGCTGCTGGACTTCAGTTTCTCGTAAATCAGTGTTACCAGTTGTAGAGGAGCTCAATGGTCTGTTGTTCTATCCAGTGCAATACGAAGGCCAAGAACAGTCTAAAAATATTTTCTATACAGGTGCAGCACCTAACCAACAAGCGATTCCTGCTGTTGAATATTTAATGGGTGAAGAGGGAGGTAAGGCGCAACGTTTTGTCCTATTAGGTACCGACTATGTTTACCCGCGAACCACCAACAAAATTTTACGTGCATTCTTAAAGTCTAAAGGTGTTGCCGATGCAGACATCATGGAAGAATACACACCATTTGGACACAGTAATTATCAAACCATCGTCGGCAATATTAAGAAATTCGCTGCGGGTAAAAAGACCGCGGTTATTTCCACCATCAATGGCGATTCTAACGTACCGTTCTATCGTGAATTGGGTAACCAAGGCATAAAAGCTTCCGATATTCCTGTGATGGCCTTTTCAGTCGGTGAAGAAGAATTACGCGGGATCGACACCAAACCACTGGTCGGGCATTTGGCATCTTGGAACTACTTCATGTCTGTGAAGAATCCAGTGAATACCGAATTCGTCAATAAGATGAAGCAATACGCAGTCGAATATAAGCTACCCAATGCCAGTAAATTGGTGACCAATGACCCAATGGAAGCCACTTACGTTGGCATCAATATGTGGAAACAAGCCGTTGAAAAAGCGGGAACAACGGATGTAGATAAAGTCCGTGAAGCGATGGCAGGTCAAAGCTTTAAAGCACCGTCTGGCTATACCTTAAGTATGGATGCTACTAATCATCACTTGCATAAGCCTGTGATGATTGGACAAATTCGTGGTGATGGGCAATTTGATGTGGTTTACAAGAGCCCTCAACCGATCAAAGCGGAACCATGGAGCCCGTACATTCCTAAATAAAGACTTTACGACCCCAAAAGCCCGCTATATGCATAGTGGGCTTAACTGATGACTCAACTTTAAAGGTCATTGTATTTAAACAAAAATAGGGGGAGTTGCACATGTCACTTAGACTGAAACTCGCAGCACTTTTTTTTACGATCTCTCAATTATTTCTTATTCAACAGATTTTTGCTGAATCTGTGCATAGTGCGCAATCGTCATCCGCTCAGCCAGCGGCAAGTCATGATGACGCCATTCAAAAATTTGTACGTGCAGATTTTGCAAAGCGTCGAGCGATGCTGAATCAATGGCCAGCAAGTATAGACGAGCTTGATAAGCTGGTGGCCTATGTCGAAAACGACGAGCTTTATACCGACAGTTCGGGAAATACCTACATCATGAAAGCTGGCGATAAACTGTTCAGTTATCCAGATGAAAAGGCAATTACTGATTGGCCAGGTGATTTAAATCAAGTGACGCTGGTCAACACTTTACATAAAGCCTTGAGCTTTGGTCAGGCGAAGATCAAGTTACAGTCCCCAGATGCATCACAGCGTTTGGCTGCGATTGATATTTTGGAAAATAATTTAGATGAACTGGATATTAAGGTCATCAACCAACTTTATCTCAATGAAAAAAATAATAAAGTGAAGGCACGTTTAGCCCAGTTAAAAGCACGAATTGATTTTAATAGTCCAGATACGCTCACCAAAATTCAAGCGGTTAAAACCTTAAAAGATTCTAGTCGTCCTGATGTTCTGGCGATCATCGAACAAGCGCTAACACAGCCAAACTTAAATCCAGAATTAAAGGCTGCATTGGTTAGTGCGCAAAGTAGTATTAAAACCCGCATTCAAGCCAGTGAATGGACAGGACATGTTTTTTCAGGCCTCAGTACCGCAAGTATTTTATTGCTCGCAGCATTAGGACTGGCGATTACTTATGGCTTACTCGGTGTGATCAATATGGCACATGGCGAGTTGATCATGATCGGTGCTTATACCACTTATGTGGTGCAAAGTTTCTTTAAAACCCATTTGGGTACTTATGTCGATTGGTACCTGATTGCAGCAATTCCAGCAGCGTTTTTAGTCAGTGCTTTGATTGGCATGTTGATAGAACGAACCGTGATTCGCCCGTTGTATGGCCGTCAGTTAGAAACCTTGTTGGCGACCTTTGGTGTCAGCCTTATTTTGATGCAATTGGTCCGGATGATTTTTGGTGCGCAGAATGTGGAAGTATCAAATATTTCATGGCTGTCAGGCGGGATTTCGCTTACACCTAGTTTGATGCTGCCGTATAACCGTATCGCGATCATCGTCTTCACCATCGCTGTATTACTTTTACTGGTTTACCTGCTCAATAAAACCCGATTTGGTCTATTCGTCCGTGCAGTCACGCAAAACCGTCAGATGGCACGTGCTGTCGGTATTCGCTCTGCACGGATCGATATGATGGCCTTTGGACTGGGTTCAGGACTTGCAGGCTTAGCAGGCTGTGCCTTGGCACAAGTCGGCAATGTCGGACCTGACCTAGGGCAAAACTATATTATTGATGCTTTCCTTGTGGTTGTTGTGGGTGGCGTTGGTCAGGTTTGGGGTGCTGTGCTTGCCGCATTAGGTTTAGGTGTGAGTGGAACAATTCTCGAAATTGGTATGGGCGCAGTGCTCGCCAAAATTATTCTCTTGGTTCTTGTGATTCTGTTTATTCAAAAACGCCCACAAGGTTTATTCGCTATCAAAGGTCGTTTTGTGGAGTAAGCCTATGAAAATCACATCATTACTTTCAGATAAACCCTATAGTGCAATTGCCATTGCTGTATGTTTCGCTGTGATGCTGATTCTGCCGTGGTTTCATGTGTTACCACAAGATTCAGCCTTACACCTCTCAGCATATTGGGTGACTTTGATTGGTAAAATCATGTGTCTCGCCTTGGTTGCACTGGCTTTGGATTTGGTCTGGGGTTATGCCGGCATTCTAAGTCTGGGGCATGGGTTATATTTTGCTTTGGGTGGTTATGCTTTTGGTATGTACCTGATGCGAGAGTCAGCAGGCGAGCAATTACCTGACTTTATGCGCTTTCTCAGTTGGACTGAGCTGCCTTGGTATTGGGTCGGAACCCAGCATTTCTTATGGGCTTTGGCTTTGGTGATTTTGGTACCAGGCGTGATTGCCTTTATCTTTGGATTCTTTGCATTTCGTTCCAAAATTAAAGGTGTGTATTTTTCGATTATCACCCAAGCCATGACTTTTGCTGCTGCACTGTTGTTTTTCCGCAATGAAACAGGTTTTGGCGGGAACAATGGCTTTACTGGATTTAAAACCATTCTTGGGATGGATATTACCTCTGCTTCTATGCGAGCAACATTGTGTTTCCTTACGGCCTTAGTGTTGTTACTGAGCTTTATCGGCTTACGTAGTTTAATGAATAAGCCTTATGGTCGAGTGTTGGGGGCAATCCGTGATAGCGAAAACCGGTTGCAATATTTAGGCTATCGTACCCTGTGGTACAAACTGTCGGCATGGGTCCTTTCAGCGGTGATTGCCGGAATTGCAGGTGCATTGTATGTCCCACAAGCAGGCATCATTAATCCAAGCGAAATGAATCCTGTGAATTCGATTGAAATGGCGGTTTGGGTTGCAGCAGGTGGTCGTGGCACATTGATTGGCCCAATTCTAGGTGCAGGTCTGATCAATGGAGTTAAAACCTATTTTACCGTTGCATATCCTGAAATATGGTTATTGATCCTTGGTGCATTATTTATCGTTGTAACCATCTTCCTCCCTAAAGGGGTGATTGGATTGCTTGAGCGCTTTAAAAAGGAGGATCACTAATGTCAGAGCTATTGTCAGATTTGGGCTTAAATTCGCAACATGGTGGTCAAATCGGTGAGGGCTATGGTCGTCCTAAAGCTGAAGGTGCCGATTTCAGCCATGGTATTGCACTTTACTTAGAAAAAGTCAGTGTATGGTTTGATTCTTTCCGCGCTTTAAATGATTTGTCTCTTTACATTGAAGAAGGGGAGTTGCGCTGCATTATTGGGCCAAATGGTGCGGGAAAAACCACATTGATGGATGTGATCACTGGTAAAACACGTCCTACCGAAGGTTCTGCCTTTTTTGGTCAAAACTATGATCTTGCCAAAATGAGTACTGAACAAATTGCAGAAGCGGGTATTGGTCGTAAGTTTCAGAAACCGACTGTATTTGAAAATTTTACAGTGATGGAAAATCTGCTCCTTGCTGCACCAAAAGACAAAACCGTGAAAAAAAGTTTTTTTAGCAAGCTAAGTCCCGATGCACAGTTGGCTTTGGATGAGTCGTTGCAACAGATTCGTTTACAAGAGTTTATTCAAAAGCCTGCGGGATTGTTATCACATGGTCAAAAGCAGTGGCTAGAAATTGGCATGTTGTTGATGCAACGGCCTAAACTGATCTTGTTGGATGAACCTGTAGCGGGAATGACCGATGCTGAAACTGAACGCACAGCAGAGTTATGTTTGGAATTAAAAAAGAATCATACCTTGATTGTGGTCGAGCACGATATGAGCTTTATCGACACCATCAGTGAGAAAGTTACTGTGCTGGCACAAGGTGCCATTCTTGCAGAAGGAACCTTGGCGGAAGTACAAGCCAATGAAGATGTGATTGAAAAGTATTTAGGACGTTAAGGGGAGCAATATGCTAGAAATAAAAGACGTCAATCAATTTTATGGGGGCAGTCACATTCTCCGTGATGTGACTTTAACTGCGCCGATTGGTGAGTGTTCTGTGGTTTTGGGACGGAATGGTGTGGGTAAAACCACCTTATTAAAATGTTTGATGGGAATTTTACCGATTAAGTCTGGGCAAATCTTATTGGATGGCAAAGACATTGCTAAAATGAGCCCTGAACAGCGTGTACGCGCGGGTTTGGCCTATGTTCCTCAAGGGCGTGATATTTTCTCAACCCTGACTGTAGAGGAAAATATTTTGATCGGCATGGCGAAGTTTTCAGGCGCAAAAACCCGTAAAGTTCCTGAGCATTTATATGAAATTTTTCCTGTCTTAGACGAAATGAAACATCGCCGTGGCGGTGATTTATCGGGTGGACAGCAACAGCAATTAGCCATTGCACGTGCTTTAGCATCGGAGCCGAAAGTTTTGATTTTAGATGAGCCGACCGAAGGAATTCAGCCTTCGATTATTAAAGATATTGGTCGAGTGATTCGAAAATTGGCAGATGGTGGCGAAATGGCGATTGTACTTGTAGAGCAATTCTATGATTTTGCCGAGGAGCTGGCCGATAACTATACCGTGATGGCACGTGGTCAAGTGGTTGCACAAGGCATCGGTGAAGAAATGCCTGAAAAGGGGATTCGTGATTTAGTGGCGATTTAACAGAATCGTGAAAACATTTTGTTTACCTCCCTGAGTCAAGGGAGGTGTGGTTAAACCCTATATTATTGAGGCTCAACTTTCTGATAATAGCCTGTTGATGAAACATTCATACCAAAGCCACAATCGGCTTGTTCATTTAATTCTTTCACTTTAATAAAATTGCCTAAAGAGGAGTTATAGGTGAAATTGATGTCAATTTGACAATTTTCAAAACGATAGCTTGCTTTCTTGGCATGAAGTGGCATTTCTGTTTCAAATTCGCCAATATTTGGACCATAAAGTAGGCTTCGAGCACCCATCCATAGACCAGTGAATTGAATGAGATATTTCTGATCACGTTTTTTAATGGTGATATTATTCCATTCGCCAAAACCTGCATAACTGGCATATTCTCCTGTTAAGTCATTGTTTGGTTTTGGTGTTACTAACTTTTTTAAATTAAATTGACTGGTTTTTGTGGGTTTAATTTGAAACCACGCTCTTGACCATAAGGGTTGATTGAGTTTGCTATACGTTAAACCCACATTATTATTGGCAATGTCGATGTCATTATCTGAAACCCGAATGCCAGTGTCTTCTTCACCCACAGACTGACAAAAAGCACTCCAAGATGCTTGTCTTTGAAACTGATCAAGCGCTTTTTTATAGTTTTTCTGGTCGTAAAATTTTTGTCCCAATTTACGATATTGACTGAGTTTGGCACAACCCTTTTTTATATTTTGTTCATCGTAGTCGTAGTCAGCAGCATGGCTTGCTGTATTAAGTATCAATGCAAATGGTGCCAATAGACTGATTATCATTTTATTCATCGATATTCGCTCTGAAGTTCAGCAATATTGTTTATGGTTATACAACAGATTTTGAAAAAGCGACAAAAAAAATTTACGACGGATGCTGTATAAATACTGCTCTATTTTAATCAAAATTTAATTGCATCAACACCAAATCACGCCACTGCCCAAATTTTTGTCCGACTTGTGGCATGTAACCTGTTTGTTTAAATCCGAGTTGTTGGTGTAGATAAATCGAACCAGTATTTTCATGGTCAATTGCAGCAACCATAACGTGGATATTGTGCTGTTGAGCATGTTCAATCAATTTCAGCATTAAGCGTTTGCCGAGTCCTTGTCGAGTAAATTCTGGGTCGATATAAACAGAGTGCTCAACTGTATATAGATAACCGTTGATTGCTCTAAAGCTTGCATAATCGGCATAGCCTGCAATGGCATGAGTCGCTGTTTCTTCAGCAACAAAAAGTGGAAATTGCTGTTGTTGTAATTCTAGAAACCACTGTTGGTAATCTGCGAAAGTCTTTAATTGGCTGTTCCATGTTGCTAAACCTGTTGCAATTTCATGATTATAAATACGCATAATCTCAGTTAGGTCAGAAGCTTGAGCAGGGCGGATCTGAAAATTCATGGATACAGGTCAATGGAAAATTGATAGGGGTATTCTAAAAAGATTTATTTTTAAGGGCAATAAAAAAAGCAAAACCGAAGTTTTGCTTTCTGATCAATGGATTTAGCTCAGTCTTAGAAATGATACTTGATTAAAGCGCTGACATTATTTTCGTCTTTGCCTGGAACACCGTATTTGTTGTGCCATACAGAGTGTTCAACACCAAGATATAGACGGGTATCTGGAGAAATGTGTTTACCCGCATTCCATTTCCATTGTGTCGTCCAGTTCAACTCGCTTGAGTGTGCAACTTGATCTTTTTCTGCAGTTGACCAATCAAGGAAACCGTCCACAAGGAATTCTTCAGATGCAATTTTAAATGGAATTCCATAGGTAAATGTCAATTGATAGTCATCTTCTTGGATTTCATTATTGGCACGGTAGAAATTTAATTGCGCATATTGAAAATAAGGAATGGCTAAATCAACACCAACACCGTATAGGTAGTTGTTCATGTCTTTACCACCTTCCCAAGTGGTCGCAATTAATACGTCTTTAATTGGGCCTAATTCAAGTTTTTTCCCAGAAACAGCGCCTAAGCTAAGACGTGGAGAAACCTCAAAATAAGTATCCGACTGACCATCACTGTTGGTACGGTCAGCAAAGGCAAAGAAATCACCGTATTTAAGTTTGGCAGCATACTCAAAAGTGATGGTAGATTGTTTCTCATCTGGTGTTAGTTCATAGTTTTCACCATAAAGACCAGTAATACTAAAATCTTGCCAAACAGGCGCAGCTTGAGCCAAAGTTGCAGTTGAAGCGAATGCGCAGATAGCCGCAATTTGTGTAAGTTTCATGAATTCTTCCTTTCCCCCAAGAAAAGCGCTTCAAGAATACAGATTCTTAAATAAAAATAAAGCGAAAATTAGATGGAATGAAAATAAATATGTAAACATCAAGAGGTGAAATGTTTTAAAACGTGAGTCGCATATTTAAAGCAAAGATTTAAAATTTATATCCATTAAAAGTTTAAGAATTAAACATAGTTGATGTTTTTAGTCAGAATTAGTCATTAAAAAATCAATTAAATCATTTAATTATAAAGTAACGTAACAAGATGTCATTTTTCATATTCTTTTCATAAAAAAGTTAAAAATCTACTTGCATATTTTCCAATATGGCCTGATATTGAATGTATAAGAACACCTATCTGCAGATCGTTAAAAGTGTTCATCTTTGCAATAGAGGAGTTACGGTTCCAATTTATTGTAGGTGAAAAGCTGTCTTATACAGCAGGCGCAAAGTGTGCCGAAAATATAAGTTTTGCACTCGTTTTTTGATTAGAAAGAGGATGTTTTTTATGAATATAGAAATCCGTACAGATAAAAATATTAGAAATAGTGATCGTTTAATTACTTACGTACGCGATGAGCTAAATCAAGAATTCCAACGTCATAGCGAACGTATTACCCAGTTTTCAGTTCATATCAGTGATGAGAACGGTGACAAAGGTGGGGCGGATGATATCCAATGTATGATTGAAGTCAAAGCAGCAGGTTTGAAGCCAGTCGTGGTAAAACATCGAGCGAAAAACATTGATCTTTCATTACACGGTGCGATAGATCGCGTAAAGCGTAGCCTAGAGCACGTATTAGAAAAAATTGAAAATCCACGTGGTGGAAAACTAGAACTTGCTGATGCAGATGAAGCATGATCTGATAAAAAGCCCTTCGGGGCTTTTTTATGGTCTTCAATTTTATGGTTTTAAAACAGTCCTTGATTATCTTCTTTGTCATAAATGAACAATAAATGCCATTTATAAAATAAAAGCGACACGATTAAAATTTTTCAAAGCTATTTTAAAAATATTCGTCATAATGTTGTATAGGAATAGAATAGTGAGATCAAAATGTTATCAGCACAACAACAAGTCTTTATACAGGCTTTAGAAGATTTAGACCTTGCTCAAGTCAAACGTTTGCTTGCAGATGGATTTGATCCTAACTTTATGGAACCTGAAAAAGGACCAGCTGTTTCAATTTGGTCAGATGGATTGTTTAAATGGTGGGAAAAAATTTGTGATGCCTATGAAGCAGGTCATCCTTTAACGGCAGAACAAAAAGCACAAGATTTACAACCGCATTTAGATATTTTGGATGCTTTAATTAATGCCAAAGCAAACTTTTATTTGTGGGACACTGAAGAGTGCTATGGTCCACTGTGGGATGCAGCAAGCGCAGCCTGTGTACCTGCAATTCATAAGCTTTTAGATCATAAGGTTGACCCGAACACCAAAGATGAAGAAGGTAAGACTATTTTATCCTCGATCAGTGATTTGTTCTTTGATTGTGAATTTGATCAAATAGATTGGTCTCAGGCTTTACCTGAAGAGAAAGAATCTTTAGAGTTACTACGTAGTCGCGGTGCGAAAATGTCCAAAGAATTATCGTAAATTTTGAGTCTTCATATGGCAATTTTAAATAGAATCACATTAGCCCTTGCTTCGAGTCTAAGTATAAGCGCAATGGCAGCAGAATTTTCTTTTGATCGTCCTGGAACTGGTTTTGGAACAGGAATCACGCCAGTGGGTCAATTGGCTTGGGAGCAAGGTCTACCAAGTGCAACCTATACAGAAACTAAAGTAGATGGCGCAAAAGCAAAAACTGTAACCCTCAATGGTGATATGCTGCTCCGTACTGGTTTAACCTCTAGTATGGAGTTACAGTTAGGCTGGCAGGGTCCAGCTTGGACTCAAACCAAATATAGAGGCATTAAAGAGGATGACTCTGGTTTAGGTGATGTTTCTATTGGGATTAAAAAAGCCATCGACTTAAAAGATGATAAATTATCCATGGCTATTTTGGCTCAAGCCTTGATTGCAACGGGCAATGATGGTTTTAGTGAAGAAGATGATATTTATAGCATCGGCACATCATTAGATTATCAGTATAATGATTTGGTCAATACTGGAATCACCATGAACTATGCTGTGCAAGATGGGCATTGGTCAGTGACCGCTGTACCTACTGTCGGTTATAAAATTGCTGGTAATCTTTCAGGGTTCTCTGAGTTTGTCTATTCAAAAACAGAAAGCCAAAACTATAAGTATGGTCTAGGCTCTGGTTTGATCTATGCGGTTAATGAGCGTACCCAACTTGATGGAAGTGTGGGTGTCGATTTGGAAGGGCGAGACCGTAGTTATAAAGCTGGTTTAGGTGTGGCATTCTTATTCTAATCAATTCAGTCTGATACATCGTCAAGGAGTAGTTGATCTACTCCTTGATTTGTTTTCAAAGCGAGCAATTTTCGAAATGCTTTTAGAATAGTCTTATCTTGTGTATGCTGAGTTCAAAATAAGCAATAAACACAGGAGTATTAAAATGTTAGAACTGTTTATTGGTGATAAAAATTACTCGACTTGGTCGATGCGTCCATGGTTAGTGATTCAGCATTTTAATATTTCATTTACAGAGCACCTAATCCCTTTTGATCACTTTGACCTCGATAGCCAATTTAAACAAAGTATTTTAAAAATAAACCCAACTGGCAAAGTTCCAGCTTTAGTAGACGATGGCTTTTTAGTTTGGGATTCTTTGGCGATTTGTGAATATCTGGCAGAAAAGTTTCCTGAAAAACAATTGTGGCCTCAAGATGTAAAACAACGTGCACGCGCAAGATCGATGTCCGCTGAAATGCACAGTAGTTTTATGGCTTTGCGTAGTTGTTGTGATATGAATTTAGATGCTGATTTAAAGCATATTGGTGCACAGCTTTGGCAGGAAAATTTAAAACTACAGCAAGATGTAAAACGGATTGAACAATTATGGTCGGAGCGACCAGACTCTGACAGTTTTTTATGTGGTGATGAGTTTACTATTGTCGATGCTTTTTATGCGCCAGTTGTGATGCGGTTTATGGGTTATGGCATTGCAGTATCAGCAAACAGTCAACGTTATATCGACAAGATATTAGCCGTCCCTGCTGTACAGCAATGGATAGCAGAAGCGCAAGCAGAATTTCGATTTGTAGCATGTGAAGAGCAATATCGCAGTCAGGTTTAATCTATTGAATACTGCTAAGCTATTTCATTGATTTGAGCGCGGTAGAGCTGTACTTGATTGCGCCCAGACTGTTTGGCCCGATATAGCGCTTTGTCTGCCAGATGAATAATTTTACTAATATTGTCATCGTCACTGGAGGTGGCAATACCAAAACTGGCGGTCAGCTGAACATAATGATGATCAAGGGATTCAAGCACTTGGTTTTGAATCGCCAATCGACAGCGTTCAGCAAGTGCTTGAGCAATGTTTAAAGAGGTTTCAGGTAAGGCAATAATAAATTCTTCACCGCCATAACGAGCCACAATATCCGACTGACGAATGTGAGATGATAATAATTTGGCAACTTGACACAATGCTTCATCACCAAAATGATGTCCATATAAGTCATTGATTTCTTTGAAATGATCAATATCAATCAAGATAATGGCATATTCGGTTTGCTTATTTTGGATATCATCAAGCTTTTCATTAAAAAAACGACGATTATATAAATTGGTCAGTGGGTCAATTTCACTGAGTTTTTTGATTAATGACTCTCTATGTCGCCACTGAGACAGTAAAATCTCACATAAAATCAAACATACAATTAAAATAGGAATAATAAAATATAGCATTGTTCCTACCCAGAACGGGTTATCATGCCGATTATTTTCTAATATATGTGTATTAAAAATTGGGGCATACGGAATGATGCGCCAATAAGTACAAAGCATCATTGAAATATAGAACAGTAGTGCAGTGCTAATTTGCAGATAAATAATTTTTCTATTGAATAAGATTAAACCCACACCAGAAATACAAACAAATGCAAAAACAGTAGCTGGACTATAGATACCAACGAGGAAACCATCAGCAAGCATTAAAAGAATAAAAATACTGATGACAATATGGGGGAGGATAGTGTTCGCCCATTTTTTATTTTGAAAGAAATAACAAAATGCAATCAGAAAAAAAAGCAGTAGGGTTGAGCCAGCATTGACCACAAGTTGTGAACGAATCAAGGAGATATTGACCCATTGCCAAGTTTCTGGATTTAACAGGATAAAAATTTTCCATACAATCCATGATAAATGAAGGGCAACAGTCAGGAACAGAATCAAGATACATTTATGTAAACTGCTCCAATTCATAATGATATTTGAATCTAATTGTTGTTTCAGCTTTTGCCAGTAATGATTAAGTCTTATATTCGATACCTTCATTCATAATTATTCCAGGGTTTTTCAAGCTGTAATTCATTAAGTACTGATTAATAATTTTTTAAATTATAGTGATTAAAATTTATTAAAACAAAGAATTGTTATCATTTATTTGTTAATAAACAGGTATTTTATTATTAATATAAAGTAAATAGTGGTGTAATTAATTTTTAAATATACAGATGTTTTAAGACAAAACACCTGTGCCCGAATAACAAGGTTTACGATTGGTTTTCGCAATATATAATGCTTGATCTGCTTGTTGTAACACTGCATTACTCATGCTGTCATGTTTAGAAACAGATGCACCACAACTTGTTTGAAGTGGGATGACTTTGTTGTTGATCTTTAAATCATAATGATTAATTAAACGTGATAGACGATCTGCGATATGACGTGCTTGATCCTGAGTAACATCACTGAGAATTAAAATAAATTCAGATTCGCTATAGCGGCCAACAAGGTCAGTTTCACGGATATTTTGTAATAACTCTTGGGCTATAGCCGCTAAAGCTTTATGTGCAATTTTTAGATTGTATTTGTTCTTGATTTCACACAAGTTATCAACACTAAGCAAAATGATACCAAAGTTAGAATCAGTCTGAGGATGTAATTCTTTTAAATAGGTATTAATTGCAAACTGATTATAAATACCTGTATGTGGGTCGATTTCCAAACTGTTACTCAGTTGGTTTTTATATATTAATTTGGCAATAAATGAGTGTTTCAATACTTGATTGAATAATGAATGAATTTTACGTCGTTTTTCGGAATAAATTTTATTACGCATAATCTAATCCATCCACACTTGGATTTTTATTGTTGATGCCTAGAATGTAGCAATTTATTGACTTAAACTCAAACTAAAGTTTAAGTAAATACTTGAAGGATATATACATAATTTAAAAAAATGTGATTAATTTTGTAGTATAGGTTAAGAGTCTGTTGAAATTTGAAAAAGCACTAAACATAAATCTGACAAGCAATATAGTTTCAATGAATTGTATGGTTATTATTGTAGTGAATGCTCATTTTTTAAATTGATTATTTTATTTTTAAAGATGAACAACAGTTTGGTTTTTAAAATCATCTGTTGTTCATTATTTGGTCAATATTGGGATCAATCTTTGTCAATTTTATGAGCAAATTCAGCAATATCTGCTAAAGATTGTTTTGCTTCATCAAACCATGGGCTAAACATTTGGAAATTATGCCACATTCCCGTATATAGCTTGTAATTGACTTGGACACCAGCAGCTTTGGCTTTTTCTTCGAAACGTTGCGCATCTGACAAAAGAATTTCTTTAGAACCAATTTGAACCAAGGTTGGAGGCAACCCTGCAAAATCTCCGAAAATAGGCGAAAGTGGGGGTAAAGAACGATCCATGTTTTTCGGTACGTAAAAATCAATACCAGATTCAAGTGCTTCGATTGACAGTAAAGCATCATGCTTCTGATTATAGCGTAAAGACTCGCCTGTTAAGGTCAGGTCTAAGAAGGGTGACATTAGGATTAAAGCGCTAGGGAGTTGTTGCTTATTTTCTTCTTTGATTCGTAATGCGAGTGCCAAAGCCAGATTCGCTCCACAAGAATCACCTGACACAATAATGTCTTTCGCTAGCACGCCTTGATCTAAAAGTTGCTGATAAATATCATAAATCGCATCACTTGCTTCAGGGAATTTACTTTCAGGTGCGAGCGGGTAATCGACATGTAAAACTTGCATTTGTGTACGTGCAGCAACTTCAGATAAAAAAGCCCGATGGGTTTTGATAGAACCGACAAAAAACGCTCCACCATGAATATGAAAAATCATTTGAGTCGCATGCGCTTGCGGTTTAATTTCTTCTGCCCGAATCCCCGCAATGCGCAAAGAACGGATCTGTACATCTTTACGTTGTGGAAAAACACGTGCAAGTTGTTCTATTCCAAAACGTGCAGTTGCCGGGG
Source organism: Acinetobacter sp. Root1280 (assembly GCF_001425285.1). NCBI lineage: Bacteria > Pseudomonadati > Pseudomonadota > Gammaproteobacteria > Moraxellales > Moraxellaceae > Acinetobacter > Acinetobacter sp. Root1280. The sequence goes on from NZ_LMED01000026.1 coordinate 126,966, forward strand.
GAAGATTGAAACGACTTGGAAATTTGAAGCTAGATTTAAGAATAGATTCTGTAAGATATTGTTTCAGAGCTGGGTTAATCTTCATGTTCCTTCCATATTGTTAAACTTTTGACTTTATTTTTGTTGATTTATCAACATTTGTTACAAGGGTACACTATATAGTCACATTCAAGAATTGCTAAATCGACGTAAATTTTTGATACTATAAAGTGTCAATTAGACTAGGGAAAACAAAACAATGAAAAAAATTGTACTTGCATTAGGCTTATTATCAGCAACAGTTCTTGCAAATGCTGCGGATCCACTCAATGGAACAGTTTGGAAAACAATTGATGACACAACGAAACAGCCAAAAGCAATTGTGAAATTCACTGAACAAAAAAATGGAACATTGACGGCAACAATTCAAAGTATTTTAACACCAGGTGAGGAAAATACTTGTACCAAATGTGAAGGCCCTTACCACAATAAATCATTGAAAGGCGTGACGATTGTCAATGGTTTAAAAAATGTCGGTGGTAAAAACTATGACAATGGTACGATTCTAGATCCTAAAAATGGCAAGACCTATAAACTCAAAGGTGAACTTGCTGGTAATCAGTTAAAGTTACGTGGTTATATGGGTATTTCTGCTTTAGGTCGCAACCAAACTTGGGTGCGTGCAAACTAAGCAGATTGATTCACTGCAACAAAAAGCCTGATCTATTGATCAGGCTTTTTGTTGCTCGATTATTTTTATGTTGTAAGTTTTAAAGCTTTAATTTTATCTTCATCAAAACCAATTACATATTGGCCATTTTGATCAATCACAGGGCGTTTGATTAAACTGGTGTGTGTGGTAAGCGCTTGAATCAGTGCTTGTTCACTCGACAAAGCTAGTTGCTGTTCTTGTTCACTGAGTTTTTTCCACGTTGTGCCTTTTTTATTGAGCACAAGATCTTGCCCAATATGATCGAGCCATTGTTTAACCGTCTCTGCATCTATGCCTTGTTTTTTATAATCATGAAACTCATAACTCAAGCCAAGTTCAGTCAGTAAATCAAAAGCTTTTTTCATGGAGTTACAATTTTTGATTCCATAAATTTTCAACATGTCTTAACCTAATATTCAATTGTTTGATTTGACAGAAAGAGTAGCAAAATTGCCAATATGTACAGTATAAGAATAGATAAAATATTTTAAAAGGCATGATTGCTGTCATCAGAATTTAACAATTTGCGCTTAATATTTTATTGAAGCGAGCAGCAGACTGGCTGACTAAATGATTTAAATTTTAAAAATAAAAAATGAAACTAAAAAAAATTGAAATTAAAAAAAGAGAAAACCCGCATCTAATCATCCTGATTATGCGGGTCTCATTACAACGTCCAATGTCACATCCTTGAAAAATAAATATTCAAAATACTTATTTCCTTTTCTTCCTACGGCGTCCTATCCTTTTGCTGTCATCCTGACAATGTCCCTGTGCCGTGCGTGTATAATGCGCTTGTTGATATGAAGAAAATATAAGATAACACGACAAAATTTGTAAGTTATTACCCTGTAATCAGTGAACACTTGTTCACAAAATTGCTCAATTTTTAGATAAAAATTGAGCAATGGTCTGTTTAAATTTGATAATCAATAATCACAGGGGCATGGTCGCTATACCATTCATCTTTATAGACCCAGGCATTGACTGTGCGATCTTTCCAGTCAGGTGAGCATGCTTGATAATCAATTCGCCAACCGACATTTTTAGCACGCGCTTGTCCACGATTGGACCACCAAGAATATACTTCAGCTTCTTTACGTACTTCACGAAATGTATCGACATAGCCCAGTTCGTCATAAATATGGTCTAACCAAGCACGTTCATGCGGTAAACAACCTGAAGATTTTTGGTTGCCTGACCAGTTTTTAATATCGATTCGTTTATGCACAATATTGTAATCGCCACATACAATGATCGACTTATCTTCATCGCGCCATTGTTTTAAAATTTTTCGATATTCTTCTAAGAAGTGATCTTTACGGGCTTGTGCTTCATCACCTGATGAACCTGAAGGTAAATACAGTGAACAGATATGCACAGGCTTGGCTAAACCGACATCAAATTCTGCGCTAATAAAACGACCTTGGCTATCGGCAAGTTCAAAACCCAAACCATTCTGGATCGATTTAAATGGCAAGCGACTGTAAATTGCTGTACCTGCATAGCCTGATTTTTCCGCAGGAAACAGATGGGTAAACCAACCTTCGGGTTTGAATTTATCGGTCCATTGTTCATGTGTAATACGGCTTTCTTGGATACAGATCACGTCTGCATCTGACTTTTCCATCCATTCAAGTAGGCCTTTAGTGACGGATGAACGTAAGCCATTTACGTTAATTGAGACAACTCTTAAAATTTTTTGATCACTTGGATAGCTACTCTTTGGTATCATGCGCAGTCATAACCTCAATGTATGAATTTTGGAGCACCTCATGTCAACGCCAGCTCAGTTTAACCCGCAAGCTTTTATCGAACTCGCATTATCACGTGGTGTGCTTAAATTTGGTGAGTTTACTTTAAAATCAGGCCGTGTGAGCCCTTATTTTTTTAATGCAGGTTTACTCAACGATGGTGAAGCATTATCGCTTTTAGCTCAAGGTTATGCAGATAAATTAACACAATGTAACAACGTTGAAGTGATCTTTGGACCTGCATATAAAGGAATTCCTTTTGTTGCAGCAACAGCTGTGGCTTTGTCACAAGTACATGGTGTAAGTGTGCCTTGGGGCTTTAACCGTAAAGAAGCCAAAGACCATGGTGAAGGCGGTGTATTGGTTGGTGCTTCAGTAGAAGGTAAAAAAGTCTGGATTATTGATGACGTGATTACAGCGGGTACCGCAATTCGTGAAGTTGTCACAATTCTTAAAAATGCAGGTGCGACAATTGCAGGCGTATTGGTTGCGCTAGATCGTCAAGAAAAAGGGCAAGGTCAATTGTCTGCCATCCAAGAAGTTCAACAAGAACTTGAGATTCCAGTACATGCTTTAATTAGCATGAAAGACTTAATGGATTATCTAGATGCTAAAGGCGAGCAAGATGCTTTAGCAAAAATGGAAGCTTACCGTGTGAAATATGGTATATAAGTTAAAAAAAAGGATAAGATAAGGAGCATAAGCTCCTTATTTTTATGGACTATAAAGGATTAGGTGCCATTTTAAATGTTCATTCTATTGATAATCGTCGTGGTTGCTGTACTTGGCATTATGCTGGTCAAACATATTGACCAACGACGTTGGCAACGTTACCAATTTGAGCGGGATATGTTTTTTCGGCAATATCCATTTCAATGGAAAGGTTTAGAACAGTTTGAGCTGGTTTTAAATATCAACGTGCACGCCCAGAAAAAATTAATCAATGAATTGATGTTAAGAGCATCTGAGAACAGTTATATCAAGAAATCACGTATTCAACGTGAACCTGAATGTTCGAGACAACAATACTCAATTAAAGTCATGATTCAAGATTTAACCATTGGGCACTTAGAAAAGAAATATGCAGACTTATTGGGAGAAAGTCTAGATCAAACCGATTTTGAAATTGGTCGCCCGATCGAGCTAGATGCTGAAATCATTGTGTTTGAAAAAGATGATATCGAGTTGGGCTGTCGTGTCAAACTGGCTTTACCGCGTGATCCACGGACTGCACATCAATACCTGATAGAAAATAGCCAACAACAATTTCAAGAAAAATAAGCTTAATCAGCATGCGAATTGAGCAAGTAGATACTTTGCTCAATCTGTTCTTGGTCTTGCAAGGTGCGGACAATTCGATGGGTTTTAGAATCTTCAACAATAAATTTGAGTGTATATTCCTTTAAATGCTGCTGAGCGACCAAGGTGGCGACCAGTTGGTCATGTTGTCTGAAAATTTGAATTTGTAGTGCCTGATCTAAACAATTTTGAAACTGTAAGTCCTTATAGCCATACACCACAGTTGCATCACTGCCTAAAGGGGTAAAGCGCTCATGTTCCTGATAAATATCAATCGAATGTGAATGTCGTTCTGTGATGGTTAAACCCGCTTTTAACGCATTGATATAGAGCAAGCAAGAAATTTGACAAATCCCACCACCCAGATCTTCTGAAATTTTTCCATTGACCAGATTACGCCCTGTTTTAAAGCCATTGTTTAACGTCGGGGCTGTTACCAAATGCCAAAATGAAAAGATTTGATTTGGCTCAATGACCAAACCGTTTATGCTCTGAATCGCAAGATCAATGTTATGGGTTTTATTTTCAAAATAATGATTTATCTTGATGCTTTGTTGGGTTGAAATTTGCTGGTCTGATTGCCACAGTGTTTGATGTTTTAAGGCAAACTGTAGCTTCGAGAAAAGGTGTTCACGACAATACCTGCGTAATAACTGATAAAGCAGTTTCCATGATTTGGGTAAATATTGCCGCATATTCCACCTGCTTATTCTAATTGTTTACTGACGGTTGTTTTTCTAAAACGACAACCAAGTATGATGCATATTCTTTTAAAAATGAACGGCACATCAAGCTGTCTAGGCTTCTAAACAGTGGGCGTAAAATCGTTGGAATACGATGGATAGGGAAAAATAAAAAGCCCTCACTTTCAACCAGTTTCCATTGAGGGCCAAGCAGCTTTTCAATCTCTACCAATGTCATTTGATGAGCAGCATGCCAGCTTTGTTGTTGATGCTTTACAGCTTGTCGACGTTTGGCAGAGGGGAAATCAAAAATAAGCTTGCCATTGGTTTTTAATTTTTGATGCGCCTCATTCAGAAACTGTTCTGTGGTTGTATGGTCTTGATGCATGATCACATGAAAGCTATAAATGACATCGAGCTGATGGTTTTCGATTGGAATTTCAGTCAGAGAGCCTTCAAGCAAGATTTTATGCGGATATTTTTCTCTAGCGACTTTCAGCATTTCAGGGCTGAAATCTACACCGTAATCGGCATAATCGAGTAAACGACCTGTACCACAACCGATATCCATACAATGTGTAGGTGCTGTTTTACTGAGAATACGCTTGAGAAAAGCACGCTCTTGTTGGTCTAAATATTGCCCATAACTGTTGTTAAAACGGTTGTTATCGTAGTCGTGTGCAAGTTCGTTATAGTAATTTTTAATCTCTGAGTCAGGTTGATTCGACATTGAATAACTCTTTTTATTGACGAATAGAAACTAATTCAACTTATAAACTATTTTGTTGAAGATCACACGTTTTACACGCTAAAAACATGCCTATTTTTTCCTGCCGTCCTTGTTCTGTCAACACCCACGGACGATTCTGCCAAGGCGGAAGATGACGCACATGTTGTTGATGTCCACACGCAAGTTCAGCAACATAATGTTGCTCCTCATCCAAATGAAATCCCACAATGGCTTGTTGCATTTCGATCATCATATTCACAATAATTGCTAAGAGTTTAGCGAAATTTCGAAAAAGTACACCAGATTCTCCGCTATACTGCATTCAATCCAAAATTTTATAAGAGCATCAATATGCGCGTACTTGTTGTGATGGATCCCATCGAAAGTGTAAACCTGAAAAAAGACTCAACAATGGCAATGTTATGGGCGGCTGCACGTCGAGGGCATGAGTTAGGCTATGCATTACAACAAGATTTATATATTGACCAAGGCAAAGCATTTGGTTTGATTTCACCGCTTCAGGTTTTTGAAGATTATGATCACTACTATGAGTTAGGTGAAAAAGCCAAAGAGTCGCTTGCAACGTATGATGTGGTGTTGATGCGTAAAGATCCGCCTTTTGACATGAACTTTGTTTATACCACTTATATTTTGGAACAGGCAGAGCGTGAAGGGGTGTGGATTATTAACAAACCACAAAGTTTGCGTGACTGTAATGAAAAACTATTTGCGACCCAATTTCCAGATCTACAAGTACCCACTTTAGTGACCTCACAGCAAAGTTTGATTCGTGAATTCTTAAAAGAACATGGTGACGTTATTGTTAAGCCACTGGATGGTATGGGTGGAATGGGGATCTTCCGTTTATATCAAGATGGCGTCAATATTGGTTCAACCATTGAAATTTTAACTGAAAATGGCACACAACCGATTATGGCACAACGTTATATCCCTGAAATTGTGGATGGTGATAAACGTATTTTGATGATTAATGGTGAGCCTGTACCTTATTGCTTGGCTCGTATTCCTCAAAATGGTGAGGTGCGTGGGAATTTGGCAGCAGGCGGTTTGGGTGAAGCTCGTCCATTGACTGAAAATGACAAAGCCATCGCAGCCAAAGTTGGACCATTCTTAAAAGCCAAAGGCTTGGTTTTTGTCGGATTAGATGTGATTGGAAATTATGTTACTGAAATCAATGTCACCAGTCCAACCTGTATTCGTGAAATTGATGATCAATTTGGTACTTCAATTGCAGATGATTTGTTTAATGTACTAGAAGCAGGTCAGTCAGTTTAATTTAAGCTGGGATACTGCATTCTAAATCTCAACTAAAAAATAGAGTCTTTCGCGGCTCTATTTTTTTGCTGTCGATTGGCTATAAAAATGATAAATCATCGAGAAATATAAAAAAATAACGTTTAATTCCACTTTTTTTAACGGATTAATGATAAAAGTAGTTTAAACTTTCAAATCAGTAGAAAAAAACAATGAAAGGCTTGGTGAAAAAAAGTAAATAAACTTTTCCCCATAGCGGATTGTGATTACAATTGGTTGTTTAAGATATTCGTTAAATATTTATTTTTGCATTGAAGAATTAGACCGTGACCGAACCCCAGCAAAGCACACCGAAACACATCATGATGATGGCGGCAGGTACAGGTGGACATGTATTCCCTGCACTGGCAGTTGCAAAAGAATTGCAACAACAAGGCAGCCAAGTGTCTTGGTTGGCGACTCCGACAGGTATGGAAAATCGACTTTTAAAACAACATGATATTCCAATCTATCAAATTGATATTCAAGGTGTACGTGGCAATGGTATTGTACGTAAATTAGCTGCACCCTTTAAAATTTTAAAAGCAACCTTGAGCGCAATGCGCTATATGAAACAGCTCAATGTCGATGCAGTGGCTGGTTTTGGGGGGTATGTTGCGGGGCCAGGTGGTTTGGCTGCACGTTTGTTGGGTATTCCTGTGATTATTCATGAACAAAATGCAGTGGCAGGCTTTACCAATACCCAGCTTTCAAGAATTGCTAAAAAAGTCTGCGAAGCATTTCCAGATACTTTTCCGAAAAGTGAAAAAATTGTGACAACAGGTAATCCTGTACGGGCAGAAATTACCGCAATTTATAATCCTTCTTTTCGTTATAAAGAACGCGAAAATGCGGCTGAACCCTTACATATTTTAATTGTTGGCGGTTCTTTGGGTGCGCAAGCCCTGAATGAATGTGTACCTCAAGCCTTAAAACAATTTGATGTTCCATTAAAAGTATTTCATCAGTGTGGGCAAAATAAACAAGAGACCACACAGGCTTCATATGCGGATGCACCTGCAAATATACAGGTTGAGGTTCAGCAATTTATTGAAGATATGGCACTGGCCTATAGCAACGCAGATTTAATTATTTGTCGTGCAGGTGCACTAACAGTCACTGAAGTGGCGACTGCTGGTGTGGCGGCTGTATTTGTGCCATTACCAAGTGCGGTGGATGATCACCAAACTGCCAATGCACGATTTTTGGAGAAAACAGGTGCTGCGAAAATCTGTCCGCAGCAGAGCATGACTCCAGATTCGTTAAAGGATTTACTAACACCGTTGATGAACCGCCAATTATTGATGGAAATGGCGGTAAAAGCTCGTCAACAAGCTCAACCAGATGCAACACAACGTGTGGTTGGTTTAATTCAAGATTTGTAAGTTAGAGTTGATTATGTCTCCAACAAGCCCTGCTGATAAAGCAAAAAACCTAATTAAAATTCCAGAGATGCGCCGTATTAAACATATCCATTTTGTGGGTATCGGTGGCGCTGGGATGTGTGGTATTGCAGAAGTATTGAAAAACCAAGGCTATAAGGTTTCTGGTTCTGACATTAAGGCATCAAAAACAACGGTTCAACTTGAAGAAAACGGCATTAAAGTTTTTATTGGACATACGGCAGACAATATCAAAGGTGCAAATGTACTGGTTGTTTCTACTGCAATTGACCCTGAAAATTTAGAAGTAAAAGCAGCAATTGAAAATCGTATACCCGTAGTGCGCCGTGCAGAAATGTTGGGTGAATTGATGCGTTATCGTCATGGTATCGCGGTTGCAGGAACCCATGGTAAAACCACGACAACCAGTTTAGTGACCTGCATGTTGGCAGAAGAGAACATGGATCCAACTTATGTGATCGGTGGTCTGTTAAACCGTACCGGTGTTAATGCAGCGTTGGGTGCTAGTCGTTTTATTGTCGCAGAAGCAGACGAATCAGATGCATCATTTTTACATCTAGAGCCTATGGCGGCCATTGTTACCAATATTGATGCAGATCATATGGATACCTATGGCGGTAGTTTTGATGTACTTAAAGACACCTTTATCAAATTCTTACAGAAAATGCCGTTCTATGGCTTGGCTGTAGTTTGTGGTGATGATGCCAATATTCGTGAAATCATGCCACGTATTGGTCGCCCAGTGCTGACCTATGGTTTTAATGAAGACAATGATATTCGAGCAATTGACGTTGAACAAGTTGGTATGCAGTCAAGCTTTACGGTATTGCGTAAAGGTCGTGAACCATTACGTTTAACCATTAATCTTCCGGGTTTGCATAATATTCTAAATGCACTGGCTGCGATTGGTATTGCAACAGATGAAGGTGTTTCTGATGCTGCGATCGCACGTGCCTTAGAAAGCTTTAGTGGTGTAGGTCGCCGTTTCCAAGTTCAAGGTGAGTTTGAGTTGGATGAAGGCACTGTAAAACTTGTAGATGATTATGGGCATCATCCGAAAGAAGTTGAAGCGACCATTAAAGCTGCACGTGCCAGCCATCCAGATCGTCGTTTGGTGATGATGTTCCAGCCACATCGTTATAGTCGTACTCGTGACTGTTTTGATGATTTTGTAGATGTGTTGTCACAAGTCGATCAATTGTTGTTGTTAGAAGTATATTCTGCAGGTGAGAAACCGATTGTTGGTGCAGATAGTCGTTCTTTGGCGCGGAGTATTCGTCTGCGTGGCGAAGTTGAACCGATCTTGATTGACCCAGTGGAAGGCAATTTGCAGAACGCGATACAAAAAGTGTTACAAGCGAATGACTTGTTATTAACACAAGGTGCGGGTAACGTGGGAGCAATTTCTGTAGAATTGGCTCAAAACCAACTGTATTTAAAATAATTGATTTGGCTTTGTTTAAATTTGGATTTGAATAAAGCCTAGAAATTAAATTGACTAACTTATAAGTTTAAGGATTTAAACGTGTCAAATGCTTCTAAATTCGGCAAAGTAGCGGTATTGCTTGGTGGGAAATCTGCTGAGCGTGAGGTGTCATTAGATAGTGGTAAAGCTGTTTTAGAAGCATTATTACGTTCGGGAGTGAATGCTGAAGGCTTCGATCCACAAGAGCGTAGTGTGACGGAACTTGTGGGCTATGATCGCGCATTTATTGTATTGCATGGTCGTGGTGGTGAGGATGGTCAAATCCAAGGCGCGTTAGAATGGATGAATGTACCGTATACAGGTACAGGGGTTCAGGGTTCAGCGATTGGGATGGACAAAGTTAAGACCAAACAAATCTGGCAAGGTTCAGATTTACCGACTGCACCGTATCGTATTATTTCCAAAGATTCTGATTTAACTGAAGTGATTGAAAGCCTTGGCTTACCATTAATCATTAAGCCTGTACATGAAGGTTCTAGTGTTGGTATGAGCAAGGTTGAAAAAGCTGAAGAGCTTGCTGCTGCAATTGAAAAAGCTACAGTACATGATGCTGTGGTGATGGCTGAAAAATGGATCACGGGGCGTGAATACACTATTTCTTTCCTCAATGGTTTGCCATTACCTGTGATTCGTTTGCAACCGCCTGCTGATGTTGCATTCTATGACTATGAGGCAAAATATAACCGTAATGACGTGGAGTATGGTATTCCATGTGGTTTAAGCGAGTCAGAAGAAAAGAACTTACAAGAATTGTGTTTACGTGCTTTCCAAGCAGTCGGTGCCAGTGGTTGGGGACGGATTGATGCGATGTTAGATGAACAAGGTCATTTCTGGTTATTAGAAGTGAATACAGTGCCTGGCATGACCAGTCACTCACTTGTGCCTAAAGCTGCAAAAGCTGTGGGTTATAGCTTTGATGAATTGTGTGTTGCGATTTTAGCGCAAACGCTCACGGAACAAGCACACTAAGTTTATGGCTCAACTTCCTGCTTCGATGCGTCGCAAACGTGCGGCAATTACATCAATACACGATAAGCCGCCAACACGTCAGGAAAAGCTTCTCAACGTGGGAAGCTGGTTGCTTATGGTCATTGCTATTGCTGTGCTATTTGCAGGAATCTATGGTCTGTATAAGGTGATTACCGATGCTCGGGTGGCCACACTTCAAGTGGTAGGTACCACCTCATCGGTAGAGTCACAAGCGATTACACAACATTTGGCGCCTGTTGTTAAAAATAATTATTTCACCTCGGATTTAGAACAGATTCGAGATAAAGCACTAGAAGTATCATGGGTGGATCGTGTTGTGGTTTCACGGGCATGGCCAAATGGTATTCGCGTGCGGATTATGCCACGTCATGCAATCGCTCGTTGGGGAACCGGGCGATTACTGAGTGATGCTGGAGATGTCTATACAGAAGCGGTGGCGAAGAATTATTCAAACCTGCCATTGCTTCATGGGCCGCTCAGCCAATCCAAAGTGATGATGCGTCGCTATAATGAAATTAATCAATTATTTCACCCAGTCAACTTACGTTTAAAAGAGCTTTATCTCACTGAACGTATGACTTGGTTTATGCAGTTTGATTCGGGACTACGGGTGATCGTAGATCAAGATCAAACCATGAGTAAGCTACAACGTTTAAGTCACTTGGCACAAACTGATTTGAAACCTACTTGGTCGAATATTTCCGCCATTGATTTGCGCTACCGAAATGGTTTGGCAATTCAATGGAGAAATTCTATTTCACCAAAAATTGTGAATGGTCAGTTTGTTGTAACCAGTAATGACATAAGCGTTGCAGGTGGGATGGTTGCACAGCCATAATACGTGGCTTGAAAAAGAGGCATATAGCCAAACATAAACAATGAAGATAATGGTAGCAAAGTGATGAATGAAGCTGTTCCCTCAGTTGTTGCAATTGACATTGGGACACATAAAGTTTCAGTACTGATTGGTAAAGTACATGCCCCTGATAATATTCAGGTTATTGGCATGGCAAGCGCACGCAATAAAGGAATGAATAAAGGCAAAATTGTGAGCCTTGATAAAGTCACAAATGCAATTAAACAAGCCGTTCAAGAAGCTGAAGATATGGCTGAGTGTCGTATTCATTCAGCTTGGGTTTCTATTCCAAGCACCGAATTACAAAGCCATTATGCGATTGGTCGTACGCCGATTTCAAATTCAGAACATACCATTACGACAACTGAAGTGGTGCGTGCATTAGAGCTTGCTAAAGCCAGTCATATGACAGCCGATCATTACTTAGCAAGTGCAGTGCCTTTAGGTTTTGAGCTGGATGATTCAAGTGAGTGGGTACAGAACCCAATCAATTTATCTGCCAATAGTATGACAGCCCATTATCAATTGATGATGATGCCAATCAGTACTATGCAGAACTTGGATCGTGCAATGAAAGGCGCCAATATTTCAGTTGAAAAAATGGTGGTATCTTGTTTAGCAACTGCAGAAGGCAGTTTGCTTAAAGATGAAAAGGAATATGGCGTTTGTTTGCTCGATATTGGTGCTGGAACGACAAATATTGCAGTCTATATTGAAGGGCATTTGGCATTAGCCCATACCATTCAATGTGGTGGTGAAAATGTCACACGTGATATTGCAACAGTGTTGCAAACCACAACTGAAGAAGCTGAACGGATTAAGCTACTGCATGGTTGTGTTGATATTCACCAAGTTAAACCGGATCATATGATTCAGTTTGAGGCAATTGATGGCCCACAAACCATTAGTCGTATTGAGTTGACTGAAATTATTATCGCACGCTATGAAGATATCTTAGGTAAAGTACGATACGAATTAGAACAACGTAGTGCACTACAAAGTTTGTATCATGGTGTCGTACTGACAGGTGATGTTTGCCAGATTGAAGGCATGGTGACATTGGCTCGTCGTATGTTGGGTATCTCTGCACACTTAGGCAATCCACCGTTACAAGTGGTGACCGATGATCAGAATTTACCATCTTTACGTCGTTCAATGTATGCTACAGCAGCAGGGTTACTTTTGTTTAGTCAAAGTGACATGCAAGAGGCGATTGAAGAACCTGAAGTTCAAGGTGGAAGACCATTCTTTGATCGGATTGTGAATGGTTGGAATGCCTTAAATAACAAATTAAAAGGTATTTTTTAGGTGTGGTTTTTTGGGGAATATTGTTAGGAAGTTGTAAGTGTTCTGTCCAATACTTGACAAGCTCTGCAATGAACAGCATCCTAAAAACAATTTTTATTATTGAAGATCAAGGCAGTATACGGGCTTAAGTGACTGCCAAATTATATTAGGAAATCTAAAGGTCATGGCCTCATTTGAATTTTTAGACGATGGACAAACCGATAACAACGGTCAAGCCCGTTTTACTGTGTTTGGTGTTGGTGGCGGCGGTGGTAATGCTGTACAACACATGGTGCAATCTGACATTAAAGGTGTGAAATTTGTTTGTGCAAATACAGACAAGCAAGCCCTTGATCGCATGAATGCCCCATTTAAAATGCAACTTGGTGAGCAAAGCACACGCGGTTTGGGTGCTGGTGCTAATCCAGATGTAGGTCAAATTGCTGCTGAAGAAAGCCGTGAACAAATCCGTCAACACCTTGAAGGTGCCGATATGGTATTTGTGACTGCTGGAATGGGCGGTGGTACAGGTACAGGTGCTGCGCCCGTTGTTGCTGAGATTGCTCAAGAAATGGGTATTCTTACCGTGGGTGTGGTGACAACGCCATTTAACTTTGAAGGTCGTCGTCGTCAACGTTCGGCTGAAAAAGGGATTGAAGCATTAGAACAACATGTTGATTCTTTAATTATTATACCAAACCAACGTTTACTCAGCGTTTATGGTGACATCTCTATGCAAGATGCTTACCGTAAAGCAGATGACGTGTTGCTGAATGCTGTACGTAGTATTTTTGATCTGGTTGTTCGTCCTGGTCATATTAACCTTGACTTTGCTGACTTGAAAACTGCGATGAGTACACGTGGTTATGCGATGATGGGTGAAGGTAAGAGTAGTGGTCCAGACCGTGCTGAAGAAGCTGCACGTTTGGCGATCCGTAGTCCGTTATTGGATAATGTAAATATCATGAATGCCAAAGGGGTGTTAATTAACATCACTGGCGGTGCTGATGTGACTTTACGTGAAACTGAAGTGATTACAGATGTTGTGAACCAGATTGTTGACCTTGAAGAAGGTGAAGTGTTCTTTGGTACTGTATTTGATCCAGACGCACGTGATGAAATCCGTGTCACTGTGATTGCTACAGGTTTAACACGTAATGCCAGTGATGCAACTGAAGCAAAACGCAGAACCCATATCAGCAATGTTGCGCAATCATATAGCCAGCAAGCTAGCCACAACACTGTGGTTGATGAAGATGACGTTCCAGCGATCAATAAACGTCAAGAAGATGGTGCACCTGTTGCAGCACCAAGTTCAAGCGGTCGTTCTACGCCAATGAGTATTCAAGATTATTTGAAAAATCAACAGCGTAAATGATTGATAATTATTAAAAATAATTAATATCAACGAAAAAGGTAGTGAGATTCATTACCTTTTTTGTTTTTTATCAATGGCTAAATGTGCTAACGTATAGCGGATTTGAGAATGAAGACCGAATTAGCATGTTGAAACAACGTACCCTGAAGCGAGTCGTTAAAGCGAGTGGCATCGGACTACATAGCGGACAAAAAGTCATGATTAACTTTTTACCGCATGTGGCGGACGGGGGTATTGTATTTCGCCGTATCGATTTAAATCCATCTGTCGATCTGCCAGCAGATGCTATGCTGATTCAAGAAGCATTCATGTGTTCCAATTTGGTCAGTCATGAAACTAAGGTTGGAACCATTGAACATGTCACCAGTGCAATCGCTGGCTTGGGTATAGATAACCTGATTATAGAAGTGTCTGCTTCTGAAATACCGATTATGGATGGTAGCGCAGGTCCATTTATATACTTACTCATGCAGGGCGAATTAGTAGAACAAGACGCACCGAAAAAATTTATTCGAATTCTCAAACCTGTTGAAGCACTCATAGAAGATAAGCGCGCAATTTTTACCCCTCACGATGGTTTTCAAATCAATTTTACTATCGACTTTGATCATCCTGCATTTGCAAAAGAATACCAATCGGCGACCATTGATTTTTCAACAGAAACGTTTGTCTATGAAGTCAGTGGTGCACGTACTTTTGGTTTTATGAAAGATCTCGATTATTTAAAAGCCAATAATCTGGCACTGGGTGCGAGCTTAGATAATGCTGTCGGTTTAGATGATACTGGCGTGGTCAATGAAGAAGGTCTACGTTTTGCTGATGAGTTTGTTCGGCATAAAATTTTGGATGCAGTCGGTGATTTATACCTACTTGGGCATCAAATTATTGCCAAATTCGATGGCTATAAATCGGGTCATGCACTGAATAATCAGCTTTTACGCAATGTTAAAAGCGATCCAAGCAGCTATGAAATTGTAACATTTGATGACGAGAAGCTGTGCCCAATTCATTTTGTCAACGTGACATAAGTCTTTGTCTTTTAGGCATTGTGTTATAATGTAACAATAAAAAGTGTGATATTTGTCATATTTTAACCAGTTTTAATCTTAATTTAATCTAATTAGGTTACTTTTTATTGCTTGCCAAACGTAGTAAAGCTTGGCTAAGCTTAGGGTCGCTCACAAAACTAGCGGCATTTTGTAACATTTCAGATGTTGCAGGTTGTATGCTTCTTACAGTTTTATGGAGTTGTGGGGGTGTTTCAGTATTGCTGTTTTGAATACGTAAACGAACTTGCAGTTTTTGTAAATCACGAAGTTCGTTGATTTGTGACAATTGAGAAATATACTGTTTTTGAAGATAACCGAGTTGACTAATCATGGCTTGATTTTCACCGGTGATGGTCAAAATACCGTATTGATAACAGACAACTCGCCAATTCTCAGGTTGAGGAAGTAGCGGTTGAATTAATTTAGTAAGTTTTTGCCATTCGGCAACTTGCTTTGTAAGAAACGATAAGTTTCCTGTTTTTAAGTGTTGTCTTGTTGGTTGAAAGACGTTTTTGGGTTCAGACATACATGGTTCCTACATATTTATGTCTTATCTTAAGCGCTCATTTCGATAGATATCAAGGATGAGATCACTCAAGAAACTTGACTAAGAACAGTTAAAGAGGTTTTTATGCACACGCGACGTATTTTATTGGCTTTTACTTTAGCAGCTTCCGCTGCAACCGCTGCATTTGCAGACTTGGTTCAATCACCAGATCGTTTAGAACAATTATCCAAGACTTTATCTCAAGGCTCTTATAATCCAGATGATTTAGATCTTCCTGCTTCAGCAAAGATGAATATTACTTTACGTAGCCAAGATGCACCAATCGAGTTAAACAATGCAAGTATCGCTAAAAAATACGGTTCTAGCGCAAACTCTGCTTCTCGTTACACTGCAAACTCTCCATATTCTTGGTTAGTCACTCATCCGCTTCCAGATATGAAGCGCGTAAGCTCTGATTTTGGTGGCCGTACAATGGGCGGTCGTGCAGAACATCATTCTGGTTTAGACCTTTCAGCACCAAGTGGTACACCAATTTATGCAACAGGTCCTGGTATTGTGACCAAGTCTGGTTGGGGCACTGGTTATGGTCAATATGTAGAAATTAACCATGGTAATGGCTATATCACACGTTATGCGCATGCTTCACGTCTAATTGCCCGTGTAGGTGATCAGGTGAAGGCTGGTGAACATATTGCCAACGTGGGTTGCACAGGTCGTTGCACAGGTCCACATTTGCATTATGAAGTAGTGAAAGATGGTCAACGTAAAAATCCATCTTCTTACTTAGCCATGTTGCCATAACGCTAAACATTTGATTGTTGAGCTTATGACTGGTGCTCTGTATGCATGGTTGAATTCGTAGTCGCGATGAATTAAATACTGTATTCAGACTATCATCAAATAAAAAAATATTTTGTATAAAAAACCGCCTTTATTGGCGGTTTTTTGTTATTTTAAGTGTTAATTAGTCAACAACTATTTAGTTGCTAAATAATCCTTACAATCTGCATTTGGCTGTAACGATAACTTAACAGGCCCAAAACATGATACATATAATATATAGAAAACTATTCAAGGAGTAAGTGGGAAATGGCGTATTATGGTGATAGCGACGCTCAGGAAACACAAGAATGGCAAGATGCCTTTGATTCAGTGCTCCAGCATATGGGTACGGATCGTGCTGCGTTTTTATTAGAAAAATTATATCAACAAGCAATTTCGAAGCATGTACCTATTCAGCGTCTAAATACCCCTTATTTAAATACCATTCCAGTTGAAGAATCTCCAGCGATGCCAGGCGACCAAGATATGGAGCGTCGTATTCGAGCATTAATTCGTTGGAATGCTTTGGCAATGGTTCTACGAGCCAATAAAACAGGTGATGACTTAGGTGGTCACTTGGCAAGTTTCGCGTCTTCAGCAACCCTATATGATGTCGGTTTTAACCATTTCTTCCGTGCCAATAGCGATAGCTTTGGTGGCGACATGATCTATTACCAAGGTCATTGTGCACCAGGTATTTACGCACGTTCATTTTTAGAAGGTCGTTTGACTGAAGATCAATTGAGTAATTTCCGTCGTGAAGTGGGTGGTCAGGGGCTTTCAAGTTATCCTCATCCTTACTTAATGCCAGATTACTGGCAGTTCCCAACCGTTTCGATGGGCCTTGGTCCAATCATGTCAATTTATCAAGCGCATATTCAAAAGTACTTGATGAATCGTGGTTTGATCAAAGAAGAAAACCGTAAGGTTTGGGCGTATCTTGGCGATGGTGAAATGGATGAGCCAGAAAGCTTAGGTGCAATCTCGCTTGCGGGTCGCGAAAAATTAGACAACTTAATCTGGGTGGTTAACTGTAACTTACAGCGTCTAGATGGTCCTGTACGTGGTAACGGTAAAATCATTCAAGAGCTAGAGTCACTGTTCCGTGGTGCAGGCTGGCGTGTAATTAAAGTGGTTTGGGGTCGTCATTGGGATCCTTTACTGGACAAAGACACCTCAGGTGCTTTAAAAGCCCGTATGGATGAAACGCTAGATGGCGAATACCAACGTTACCAAGTAAAAGGGGGTGCTTATACCCGTGAAAAATTCTTTGGTAAATACCCAGAAGCTGCGGAGTTGGTGAAAGGCTTAAGTGATGAGGATATTGATAATCTGAATCGCGGTGGTCATGACCCATACAAAGTGTATGCCGCGTATGCAGCAGCAATGACCAGCAATGGTCAACCGACTGTAATCTTGGCGAAAACAGTGAAAGGTTATGGTTTGTCTGACGAAATTGAAGCCGTCAACAAAACCCACCAAATCAAGAAAATGCAACACGATTCATTGAAATATGTACGTGACCGTTTCAATTTGCCATTCTCTGATGAGCAACTTGAAGAGCTTCCATTCTATCGTCCAGGTGAAAACTCACCTGAATTGAAATATATGAAAGCACGTCGTGAAGCTTTAGGTGGTTATTTACCTGCACGTCGTAAAGACAGTGAAGTATTGGCGATTCCTGAGATTTCAGTATTTGATGGTGTGCTTAAAGGCA
The DNA here is from genome assembly GCF_001425285.1 of Acinetobacter sp. Root1280. Taxonomy (NCBI): domain Bacteria; kingdom Pseudomonadati; phylum Pseudomonadota; class Gammaproteobacteria; order Moraxellales; family Moraxellaceae; genus Acinetobacter; species Acinetobacter sp. Root1280. Next base: position 144,933 of record NZ_LMED01000026.1, read on the forward strand.
GTGGTGGTAAAGAACAATCAACCACGATGGTTATGGTGCGTTTGATTGCTGCATTGTTAAAAGAAAAAGCCATTAAAGACCGTGTTGTGCCTATCGTACCTGATGAAGCGCGTACTTTCGGTTTAGAAGGCATGTTCCGTCAGTTGGGTATCTATGCTGCGCATGGACAAAACTATACTCCAGAAGACCAAGAACAGCTCATGAACTATCGTGAAGCAAAAGATGGTCACATGTTGCAAGAAGGGATCAATGAAGCAGGTGCAATGAGCGCTTGGTCAGCATTGGGTACCAGTTATTCGACCAATAACTTACCAATGATTCCGATGTATATGTATTACTCAATGTTTGGTTTCCAACGTATTGGGGATATTGCATGGGCAGCGGGTGACTCTCAGGCACAAGGCTTCTTGTGTGGTGCAACAGCTGGTCGTACAACATTAAATGGTGAAGGTTTACAACACCAAGATGGTCATTCTCATATCTTGGCAGGTACGATTCCAAACTGTGTAGCGTATGATCCTTGCTTTGGTTATGAGTTAGCTGTGATTGTGCATGATGGTTTACAACGTATGTATGTGAATCAGGAACGTGTGTTCTATTACTTGACGCTCATGAATGAAAACTATGACCAACCTGCATTGCCTGAAGGTGCTGAAGAAGGCATCAAACGTGGTATGTACTTGTTCAATAAAGATGAAAAAGCCACAGTTCAGTTATTGGGTTCAGGCGTGATTCTGCGTGAAGTGATTAAAGCTGGGCAAATTTTACGTGATGAATACCAAATCCATTCCAATGTATGGAGTGTAACAAGCTTCAATGAATTGGCACGTGATGGTATGGCTGTTGAAGAATACAATCGCCTACATCCACTTGAAGATGGTAAAGAGTCTTGGGTTTCTCAGCAATTACGTGACACGGATGGTATTGTTGTTTCAGCAACAGATCATATGCGTGCCTATAGCGAACAGATCCGTGCTTACCTTCCAGATAGCCGTCCATATGTAACATTGGGTACAGATGGTTATGGTCGTTCAGATACACGCAGTAATTTGCGTAGTTACTTTGGTGTAGATGCGGCACATATTGTGGTTGCAACCTTGAAAAAACTTGCAGATGAAGGTGAAGTTGATCCACGTTTAGTGAAAGATGCAATCTCTTCATTTGAACTTGATGTTGATCGTCCAGTGGCATGGTTACCGCAAGCGCACCCATCTGTTCAAGAAGTTGCTGCTTATACTGAAGTGACAGAGGAGAAATAATGATGCAAGTTAAAACTCCTGATATTGGCGTTGATAAGGCCACTGTTGCAGAAATCTTGGTGAAAGTAGGGGATACCATCGCTGTTGATGACAGTATCGTTCTACTTGAGTCAGACAAAGCCTCTGTTGAAGTGCCAAGCACTTCAGCGGGTGTGGTTAAAAGTATTGCTGTTACGGAAGGTGATGAGGTTTCAGAAGGTGCTGTGTTGATCGAAGTTGAATCAGCGGATGCAACAGAGACAGAAGCTTCAGCACAGCCTGCTCAAGAAGCTGCAAAAACTGAACCTGCTGTAGAAACTAAAGCTGAACCTGTGGCGCCTGCTGCACCTTCAGCATCCGCGCCAGCTTCATCTCAAACAGTTGAAGTTCAAGTGCCAGATATTGGTGTTGAAAAAGCTTTGGTCGGTGAAGTTCTGGTTAAAGTGGGCGACGAAATTGCGGTAGATGACAGCATCGTCGTAGTGGAATCGGATAAAGCAACGGTTGAAGTTCCAAGTACAGTTGCTGGCACGGTTGAAAGTGTTGTGGTCAAAGAAGGTGATAATGTTAAAGAAGGTGTGGTACTGATTACAGTGAAAACTGTAGGCGCTGCAACGACTTCGGCGGCAGCACCTGCTGAAGCACCTCAACAAGCATCAGCAACACCGACTCAAGCTGCGGCACCAGAAGCATCAGCGCCAGCCCAATCGGGTAAAGTTGAAGTTGCTGTTCCTGATCTTGGTGTAGATAAAGCAACAATTTCTGAAATTTTGGTGAGCGTAGGCGATCAAGTTGAAAAAGACCAAAGCCTTTGCGTTGCTGAGTCGGATAAAGCCTCTGTAGAAGTGCCAAGTACGGTTGCAGGTACGGTGACGGCGATCCATGTGGAATTGAATCAGTCTGTGAGTCAGGGCACTGCTTTGGTGACGATTGAAGCACAGGGTCAGACTGCACCAGCACCACAAGAAAAGCCAGCTGCTCAAGCATCACAAGCTGCATCAGCACCAGCCGCGAAAACGACAGCATCAGCGCCAAAAGCTGAAGTGGCCGTTGCTCAAGCGGGTACTGAAAAGTTATCTAAAGCACAACAAGCTGAAAATGCCAAAGTTTATGCTGGTCCAGCCGTGCGTAAGCTTGCGCGTGAACTGGGTGTGGTTTTATCACAAGTCGAGGCCTCTGGTCCTCATGCACGTGTGATGAAAGATGATGTTTTTGCTTTTGTTAAAGCCAAATTGACTGCACCACAAGCAGTAGCTCAAACCGCCGCTGTGCCAGCCGCTTCAGGATTGCCTGCATTACCAGATTTCAGTGCATTTGGTGGCAGTGAAATTGCACCAATGACGCGTTTACAGCAAGTGTCTGTACCGCAATTGTCATTAAATAATTTCATTCCACAAGTGACACAATTTGATTTAGCAGATATTACTGAGTTAGAAGCTTGGCGTGGGGAGTTAAAAGGGAAATTTAAGCAAGATGGTATTAGCTTAACGATCCTTGCCTTTATTGCAAAAGCGGTGGCGTTCTTACTCAAAGAAGAGCCTTATTTTGCGGGTCACTTGGCAGATGATCAAAAGTCTGTGCTGTTGCGTAAAGAAATTCATATGGGAATCGCTGTGGCGACACCAGATGGTTTAACTGTTCCAGTATTGCGTAATCCTGATCAAAAATCGATTAAGCAAATTGCCATTGAATTAGGTGAGTTAAGTAAAAAAGCACGTGATAAGAAACTTTCTCCGAAAGACTTACAAGGTGCAAATTTTACCATTACCAGCCTAGGTTCAATTGGGGGTACTGCATTTACGCCATTGGTGAACTGGCCACAAGTTGCGATCTTGGGTATCTCACCTGCAACCATGCAACCGGTATGGAATGGCTCAGGCTTTGATCCAAAACTGATGTTGCCATTGTCATTGTCTTATGACCATCGTGTGATTAATGGTGCGGATGCTGCGCGATTTACCAATAAATTGACCAAGTTGTTATCAGATATTCGTAACATCTTGCTTTAAGTTCTAAATCATAGAAGACCTCGCTTTAGGCGAGGTTTTTTATATGGATCTAATTTTGTTTTATCAATAATTTTCAAATCTGCTTTAAAGTTATCATTCAATATAGTCAATCTGTCAAAAAACTCAGGCACAAGAATATAATTTCTCTTAATTAATATTTTTATTAAATCAATTATATGAAAAACAAATTATTTGATTATAAAAAAGCGTGCAATGCCACACCTTACATTCAAAGTTTAAATACCATTGCGTAGGCGATGCTTCACTTTTCGTAGGGGATGCCAAACCTTGCGCTGCAAACAAATCCGTACTTTGTTTTTGCTCATGGGCGAGGGGTACGTCCTGTACCCCCGCCCAACGGCGACATCCATGTCGCCCCACGATAGGATAACCATCTAGGGTTGAAAATTAGTGAAGAAACGAAATTGAATTCATCCTCTGCGGGCATTAAAAATGCTTTGGCACGATATTTTTTGAAGTTTATCTGAGCTTTAAATTTTTTAATTTTTAAAAATTGAAAATGATTGATAAAGCGTTGTAGAATAGCTGTACTTCATTGGGGAGTAGCCGCTGTTTGTCATCTGCGAGATGATAAATGGGTGATGATCAACATAATTACTCAACAGAGTATGGTCATCATAGCAAAGAACCAATTTAGCTGAAGGTGTTTACTCAGCTATCTTTTGTTGGCAAGACCTTTGATTTATCACTCCGCGTTGAATAGGCGACTATTCATATTGGCTAGCAGGAGGGGTAAGTCATCGGTAAATATTGCTAGCCAGAGACTTTGAAATGTTAAATGCCTTCCTCATCTCTTTAGTGGTTGTCGCTTTATCCGAAATGGGCGATAAAACACAACTGCTCGCATTACTTCTTGCTGCACGTTTTCGTAAACCTATTCCTATTTTATTTGCAATTTTATTAGCAACCATTGTCAATCATGGTGTATCGGCTGTGCTTGGTCAGTGGATTACCACAGTTCTTAGCCCGACAGTGTTACTTTGGATTGTGTCACTTGGCTTTATTGGTATGGCTGGGTGGATGCTGATTCCAGATGAATTGGATGATGAATCTGAAAGTATTAATAAATGGCAAAAATATGGGGTCTTTGGTGCAACCTTTGTATTATTCTTCCTTGCAGAAATTGGGGATAAAACCCAAATCGCCACAGTGGCACTTGCTGCACGCTTTGACAGTATCGGTTGGGTAACCATAGGTACGACATTGGGGATTATGCTGGTCAATGCACCTGCTGTATTTATTGGGAATAAATTGGCAGATAAATTACCTATTGCATTGATTCATAAAATTGGAGCTGCAATCTTCTTTATTATTGGTGTCGCAGCTTTAGTTCAGCATTACTTTTTTTAAGCGCAATTCTCCAAGCTTATTTAACATCAATAAAGTCATCTATTTTTAAAGCTGAAAACCCAACTTAATGTTGGGTTTTTTATTATTCTGAGAATGATGACACAAATAATCTTTAAACTTAGGTTGTAGATTTATTGTAACTTTGAAGAAAACCTTATATGTTGTATGGGATAACTAAAGATTTATTTTAAAAAAGGTTTTGGGGTTTCTGGTATGGCTTTAGATCGCACCACGTCGCAAGTTTTGTTTGATAATGGCACTCATAAATGTATAAGTTTTACCAGTTTGGTGAAAGGTGAAGGTGTACAAGCCAATCAGTTTCTTATTTTAAATAATGAACGTGCAGCAGTACTAGATCCGGGTGGTGATTTGACCTATGTGCCCCTGACCATGGAGCTCAATAAATACACCCGATTACAAAATTTAGACTATGTCATGGCATCTCACCAAGACCCTGACATCATTACTTCAATGCCACGTTGGTTGGTCTATACCGATGCCAAAGTGGTCGCATCTAAATTATGGGCACGCTTTTTACCTCATTTAAACTCTGCATTTATGAGTGATCGTATGAAAGGGGGCTGGTTAGAACGTCTGATCGAATTGCCAGACCAAGGTGGCTCTATTCCATTGGGAGAAACGCGCATTATCGTGGTTCCTGCGCATTTCTTACATTCCGTTGGAAATTTTCAGTTTTACGATCCAATTTCAAAAATTTTATTCTCAGGTGATATGGGTGCATCGATTGTTGATGATGCCTCGAAACCAATTGAAGATTTTGCAATGCACATTCCAACCATGCATGGTTTTCATCAGCGCTATATGTGTACCAATCGGGTGATCCGTTTATGGGTGAAAATGGTGCGTCAAATGGATATTGAAATGATTGTGCCGCAACATGGTAAGCCGTTTATTGGTAAAGAGATGATTCATCAGTTTTTAGACTGGATCGAAAATTTACAATGTGGTGTCGACTTGATGGATGAGTCTGTGTTTACCTGCCCGCAATAAAAAATTCAAAAAAGATATTGAGTTTGAGTGCGACTTTTTTTAGGATTTTCTTGCCAAAATTTTAAATTGATAACGAGAATCTTAAAAAAATGTTGTCACAAATCTCAGCACAGGATGCGTGCTTAAGTTGCGGGGCGTGTTGCGCCTTTTTCCGAGTCTCATTTTATTGGGCAGAAGGAGAAGCCATGCCGCCAGATTATGTCGAACCTTTGACAGCCGTGTATTCTTGTATGCAGGGCACCAATCAAAAGCAACCGCGTTGTGTGGCATTAAAGGGTGAGATTGGACAGCAAGTCAGCTGTAGTATGTATGAGCAACGGAGTTCTTCATGCAAACAGGTACATGCTGGGGATTCACAATGTGCAAAAGCAAGACAAGGCTATGGTTTAATTCCCCTGATCGAAATAGAAGTCGCTACACCCAGCAATGATGAAGACTTTGATCAGGTGTGTTAACGCTAAAGTGGGAAAATTTAGGATATCAGGCAGAGACTGTAAGTCGACAGTCTACTGTGGTGTTAAATCCACGATAATTTTATATTCAAAGCCCATTTTTATTTCAATAAGATACTGAAAAATAAAGTGTGATCGAGAATAAGATAAATCCGCACAATAAAAAATGAAAATTGAACGGAAATTTGTATATAATAGCTCACGGAAATTACCAGCGAGACTGTTATGTTGACCATCGTTCAAGAAGCGCTAACCTTCGATGATGTCTTATTACTCCCTGCCTATTCTACTATCCTCCCAAAAGATGTCTCTCTAAAGACACGCCTCACACGCGGCATTCAACTGAACATCCCTATGGTTTCAGCAGCAATGGATACTGTGACTGAGTCACGTATGGCGATTGCAATGGCGCAAAACGGTGGTATTGGTATTTTACATAAAAACATGGATATTTCTGCACAAGCTGCAGAAGTTCGCCGTGTAAAAAAATTCGAAGCGGGAATGGTGAAAGATCCAATTACCGTGACACCTGAAACCACGATCCGTGATTTGATGGCAATTACACAAGCCAACAACATCAGCGGTGTACCTGTCGTTAAAGATGGCAAAGTGGTTGGGATTGTAACTGGCCGAGATACTCGTTTTGTAACGAACTTGGAACAACCAGTAAGCAATATCATGACAGGGCAAGATCGTCTTGTGACTGTTCGTGAAAATGAATCGAAAGAAAATATTCAAGCATTATTGCAAAAACACCGTATTGAAAAAGTATTGGTGGTTGATGAAAGCAATGCATTAAAAGGCTTAATTACAGTTACAGATTTCCGTAAAGCGGAATCTTATCCAAATAGCTGTAAAGATGAATTAGGTCGTTTACGTGTTGGTGCTGCAGTGGGTACTGGCGCAGAAACCCCAAGTCGTGTTGAAGCTTTGGTTGAAGCCGGCGTTGATGCGATTGTAGTGGATACGGCGCATGGTCATTCTGCGGGTGTGATCGAGCGTGTACGTTGGGTGAAAGCAAACTTCCCTCAAGTCCAAGTGATTGGCGGTAATATCGCAACGGGTGATGCTGCTTTGGCATTACTTGATGCGGGTGCAGATGCAGTGAAAGTAGGTATTGGTCCTGGTTCAATCTGTACGACACGTATCGTTGCTGGTATTGGTATGCCACAAATCTCTGCAATTGACAGTGTTGCCAATGCATTGAAAGACCAAATTCCATTGATTGCTGATGGTGGTATCCGTTTCTCTGGGGATATGGCCAAAGCAATTGGTGCTGGTGCAAGCACGATTATGGTGGGTTCACTTATGGCGGGTACTGAAGAAGCGCCTGGTGAAGTTGAATTCTTCCAAGGTCGTTATTACAAAGCATACCGCGGTATGGGTTCTTTAGGTGCAATGGCTGGTGCAACGGGTTCTGCCGATCGTTATTTCCAAGACTCGAAAGCAGGCGCTGAAAAATTGGTCCCAGAAGGGATTGAAGGCCGCGTACCGTACAAAGGTCCAATGGGCAATATCGTACATCAAATGATGGGTGGTTTACGTTCATCTATGGGCTATACCGGTTCTGCAACCATTGAAGATTTACGTCAAAATGCAAAATTTGTGAAAATTACCGCTGCAGGTATGCAAGAGTCACATGTGCATGATGTAACGATTACCAAAGAAGCACCGAACTATCGTGTAGGTTAATCTTTTGTAATATTTTGATTGGAAAAAGCCGTCAGTTTATGACGGCTTTTTTATTTTGGTGTAAAGTAGTAAAAGTTAAAAATTGATTGTTATACAACACATAATAAGTGGGTAAAAGATGAGTTATTTTGGAACAGACGGGATTCGTGGAAAATTTGGTGAACTCCCAATTACCCCAGAATTTGCACTTAAACTCGGATTTGCGGCAGGGAAAGTATTAAAGCAAATTAGCCCCAAATCAAAACCGATTGTGGTTTTAGGTAAAGATACCCGTTTATCAGGTTATATTCTTGAAGCAGCTTTACAGGCGGGTCTCAATGCGGCAGGTGTTTATGTACATTTACTTGGACCGCTGCCGACCCCTGCAATTGCTCATTTAACCCGTGCATTGCATGCCAACTTAGGGATCGTGATTTCTGCTTCACATAACCCTTATTTTGATAATGGGATTAAATTCTTCTCAGATGAAGGGAAGAAGCTTCCAGATACGATTCAAGATGCGATTAACCGAGAGCTTGAGAACGATATCATCATTGAAGACACCGCAAACTTAGGTAAGAGTGTGCGTGTTAAAGATGCCAATGGTCGTTATATCGAGTTTTGTAAATCGACATTCCCGTATCATTTCAATTTACGCCATTTAAAAATTGTGGTGGATTGTGCCAATGGTGCAGCGTATAGCGTCGGCCCAGCAGTATTTCGTGAATTAGGCGCAAAAGTTATTGCACTTTATAACGAACCAGATGGTTTAAATATCAATAAGGATTGTGGTTCTACGCATCCTGAAAATTTACAAAAAGCCGTGATTGAGCATCAAGCAGATTTAGGTATTGCTTTTGATGGTGATGCAGATCGTGTGGTTTTGGTTGACCGTTTTGGTAAATTGATTGATGGCGACCATATTCTGTATATTTTAGCAACCCAAGCATCTCAAAAACCGGCGGGTATCGTGGGTACAGTGATGAGTAACATGGCATTAGAGTTAGCACTTGAAAAAGCCAAAGTTCCTTTTGTACGTGCTAAAGTGGGTGATCGCTATGTATTGCAAAATTTAGAAGAAAACAACTGGGTGATTGGTGGCGAACCATCTGGTCATATTTTGACTTTAGACAAGAGCACAACAGGCGATGCAATCATTGCAGCCCTACAAGTGTTAACAGTATTGGTCGAACAGAATAAAGCTTTAGATGAATTGGTTGCAGATTTTAAAACTTTACCCAATGTTTTGGTCAATGTTCGTCTTGAACAAATGTTTGACCCATTCGCAGTGCCAGCATTGGTTGCCGAGTTTGATAAAGTAGAAGCAGCACTTAAAGGACGTGGGCGAATTTTAATTCGTAAGTCAGGGACGGAACCGATCATCCGTGTTATGGTAGAAGGCGATAATCTGCAAGAAGTAACTGATTTGGCAAATCATTTAGCAGATGCTGTTCGTCAAAATGCGGCTTAAAATATTGTATCGTCTGTAGAAGGTTTTGCTTCATGCGTGATGTAATTAAAGACTTAAGTGAGCTTCGTCTTACTTATCAAAAAGGTGAACTACATGAGGAGCAGGTTGATGCTCATCCTCATGAGCAGTTTCTCAATTGGTTTAATTTGGCTTTAGAAGCAAAACTGCATGAACCCTATGCAATGTCGTTGGCAACCGCAAATGCACAAGGGCGTCCACATGTGCGTACTGTGTTATTGCGTGGTGCTACCGAGGCTGGTTATGATTTTTATACCAATTATGACAGTCAAAAAGGCTTAGACTTAGCTGAAAATCCTTATGCAGAATTGCTATTCTATTGGCCTGAGTTAGAACGTCAGGTTCGTGTGGGTGGTCAAGTTCAGAGAATATCTGAACAAGAATCTACTGATTATTATCATAAACGTCCGCGTGATAGCCAAATTGCAGCACATATCAGCACCCCACAAAGTGGCGTGATTGAAAGTCGTGAACATTTACAACAGCGTTTTAAAGCGTTATATGATCAAGTGGCTGAAAAAAATGAATTGGCTAAACCCGAATTTTGGGGAGGCTATCGTTTAGAGCCAACGTATTATGAATTCTGGCAAGGCCGCCCAAATCGCTTACATGATCGCCTAACTTATGAAAAAGTAGGTGGATCTTGGACAATACAACGTTTGATGCCATAAATGCAAAAATTACAAATTAAACAACGACCATTGATCACACGCCCTGAAAACTTTCAGGGCGTGTTACCCTTTATTGCTGAAATTTTAGCCCGTCGTGGTGTGCAATCTGAACAAGAATTAGATTTAAAGCTTAAATATTTACTTGCACCAGAAATGAAAGGTTTGGAGCAAGCCATTCAAATTATTGATCAAGCCTTAGATCAACATAAAAAAATTGTGATTGTCGGTGATTATGATGCAGATGGTGCCACCAGTACCGCGCTGATGATGCTGGCTTTACGAGAAATGGGCGCCAATGTTGAATACCTCGTTCCAGATCGCTTTAAATATGGTTATGGCTTAACCCCTAAAATTGCCGATTTGGCTTTTGAAAAATATCAGCCGGATCTATTAATTACGGTCGATAATGGAATTTCCAGTCATGCAGGGGTAGCACAAGCGCAGTCATATGGAATGCAGGTGATTATCACCGATCACCATTTAACGACCAAGAAAACGCCTCAAGCTGAAGCGGTTGTCAACCCAAATCAGTTAGGTTGCGAATTTCCAAGTAAGGCTTTGGCTGGCGTCGGTGTGGCATTTTACCTATTGGCAAAGTTAAGTAGCCATCGGACAAAACTGGGTAAGCCGGCTGCAAAAATGCCGCAATATTTGGATTTGGTTGCTTTGGGCACTTATGCCGATGTTGCCAGCCTCGACCATAACAATCGTATCCTAGTGGATGCAGGGGTTAAACGGATTCAACAGAATCAATGTCGTGCTGGGATTAGTGCCTTATTAGACATTGCAGCGCGTGATCCTGCTGAGTTAAAAGCCTCTGATTTAGGTTTTGTGTTAGGGCCTCGCCTTAATGCCGCAGGGCGTATGGAAACCATGGACATCGGTATTGAATGTCTTTTGGCAACGGATATGCAAACAGCCCACACTTTGGCACGCCAGCTCAATGATTTAAACTTAGAACGCCGTCAAGTTGAGTCGGAGATCAAACAAGAAGCTTTGGCAGCGCTGGAAAATCTACAGCTTGATCAAGATCATTTACCCGCAGCGCTGGTCATGTTTGAAGAGCATTGGCATCAAGGGGTGATTGGTATTGTGGCAGGGCGTTTAAAAGAACAATTTCATCGCCCCAGTATTGTATTTGCGGCGGATAAAGATGGGATTCATATCAAAGGTTCCGCACGTTCGATTGATGGTATTCATATTCGAGACAGTATTGAAAAAGTTGCTGAGCAATATCCTGATTTGATTAGTCATTTTGGTGGGCATGCAGCAGCAGCGGGTTTGACCATTCAAAAGCAACATTTTGAAGAATTTAAACAACGTTTTACTGAGTTGGTTGCTCAATCAGATGATGCACTATTCCAAGCGGTTTTGTGGACGGATGGTGAATTACCTGCTCAGGCATTTCAACTGCAAACCGTAGATACTTTGGCGCAATTGGGACCGTGGGGGCAAAAGTTTCCTGCACCGGTATTTGAAGGGCGTTTTAAAGTCATCGATTATCGTTGGTTAAAGGAAGTGCATCTGAAATTGCGTTTAGCTTTGGAAAATGGCCATCCGATTGATGCGATTGCCTTTAATGTACGTGATAAATTCAATTTTGATCCTATGCAAGATATGGTACGTATTGTTTATGAATTGGATAAAAATCAATTTAATGGCAATGTGAGTTTGCAGTTAAGAATGCTGCATTTAGAACAGTAAATTTAGAGATTAAAAAACCGCTTATACAAGAGCGGTTTTTTAAGTTTTAACAATAATTAGAAGCGGTAAGCAGCACGTAGACCATAGATATTATCGTCATCTTCAAAATCAACAGAACCTTCTAAGCTGATTTGTTGAGTAAAGAATTTTTTTGCACGAATTGTAAAGCTGTCTTCATCAGTACCATCAGTGCGACTACCTGAATAAGCCAATCCGACACTGAAAGTTTTATCTAGGTATAAATCCGTACCTACGCTGTAAGCATCGGTATCACCAAAGCTTGCACCACCTTCAAAATTCATGTCATAGCGACCCACTTGAGTGACATATTTAGCACGGATAGTTGGATCTATATCATCATTAAAATCATTATCATAGCCTGCTAAACCCACTGCAATCAAAAGCCCCGGGATTGGCAAGTAACCTACTTCAGCAGAGTAAGTTGTTGTATCTAAATCATCGACATGATCGGCCTTAGCTGTAGAGCGACCAATAGCAGCACTTGCATAAAAATCGGTATTTGGAACGAAATATTCAATACCAACACCATAAGCTGTTACATCGTAGGCATCATAATCGATATAGCTAATTCCAGCATTTACGTTGCTTGCGCGATCTAGAAAGGCAGCTTCGTTTAATGGGTTATTTTTAACTTGAACAGGGTTAAAATAATATGTTCCATCAATAGCAAAACCAGTAGATGTATCCCCTTTATCTGGATCAACAATACCGAGTGAACCACCGATTTCAGCTTGGTATGCATGTGCAGACCCAAAAGAACTAGCAAGTAATGCAGCAAATAAAGTTTTCTTAAACATTGTGTGACCCTTTTGTTATAAAAATATTAATTTTTTGTTACAAATCGCATTGTATGTAAATTAATCTCTATGTCAAGGCTAAAGATCTGAAAATTAAAAGTTTGCTGCGCCATGACATAAAAACAATGCTTAAAAAATGGGTAACTGAGTCAAGCTTTAAGCAATCCATAACAACAATAAAAATAGCCAATAGATTCGGTTTAAAGGTTTTTAATCGGTCTTTTTTATGTCTTAAATTTTTAAGATAGATCGATTTAAAATTATTTAATTTATTATTTATCAAAATATTATAATTGATTTTGTTCTATTGTCTTGCCTTAAGACTTATTAAGATATATCTTAAAATACATAAATCAATCAATTTGAGAAAAATAAAGATGAAATCAGAGCGACATGATCATTCACAAAATGATTTTGAGCATCGTGAACAGCATACCGAACGAGGCTATGGTGGGCGACGAGGTCGGTTGTTTGAATCGGGTAAAATGAAGCTTTTGGTTTTACATCTGATACAGCAACAGCCAAAGCATGGTTATGAAATTATCAAAGCCATCAGTGATCTGGTCGGTGGAGGCTATACTCCAAGTTCAGGCACAATCTATCCAACCCTGACCTATCTTGAAGAAATTGGTTTTGTGCATGCTGAAAATACAGAAGGTGATCGTAAGCAATATCAGATTACTGATGCTGGAAAGTTACATTTAAAAGAGCAGCATGTGCATATCCAACACTTATTAGAGCGTTTAGAAACTCGACGCGAAATTCATGAAAACGACCAATATTTGGATATTCATCGTGCGATGGAAAACTTAAAAACATCATTACGCTTAAAGCTCAAGGGTAAAGATTTTGATGCTGAACAAGTTAGACAAGTCGCTGAAAAAATTGATCAAGCCGCCGTAGAAATTGGGCGTTTATAACAGTGCAATAATGGGGCAATAATAGGGCAATAGAAGGTTTAGGTGAGACATGAGTATTGAGGTACAACAAAAGCTGCGTCATGCAAATTTAAAAGTGACCCAAGCAAGAGTGATTGTATTCAAAGCGCTGTTGGACCAAAAAACACAACTGACAGCAAAGCAGATTTATCAGCAGTTATATGTACAAAATAAGCAGATCAGCTTATCGACCATATATCGAGTGGTGAGCGATTTAGAGAAAGTCGGTTTGATTACGCAAAATCTGCATGGCAGAGATGAAGCCAAATATGCTTTGCCTTATTTATCCGAAGTGGAGTCACTCAATATCCAATGTGCCGACCTAACCCAGATCAATAAAGCATCATTGATCGCTTCACTGGAACAGGTTTTTCAAGCGTTTGATATTGATGTTTTGGATATTAAATTTAGTACGACCCTACATTAAACCCAGCCGTATATTTAACAAGTTAGAGAAATTTTATGAAACAACATCAATATTATGTAACTGTTCAACATCTTGCAGATGCGCAAGGTCATCCGTCAACCTACGATGAAAATATCGAATTTAACGTGGGCAATCACGATGATATTTTCCAAATCGTAGAGCGCTTAAAAGCTGCTGAGTTTTTTGATGAAGAAACCACTAAAGCGTTTGCGGTAGGATTAAAACTCTTTTTAGAGGTGATGATTACCCACCGTGATCATGTGCTATTTCAAGACTTTGAACCAGCAGTTAAACAATTTATGAAAAACCTAAAGCAGAACGTCAAGAAAAATGCCTGATTTAAAACCAGAGATCAAGATCGAAAATAGACCCGATCAACATAAACCTGCCATGATTTTTGCTGGAATTCCGAAATTACCAGCAAAATATGCAGGGTGGATTATGCCGTTGATACTCTCAGCTTTGATGAGTGCAACCATTTCCATGATTAACTTATGGAAAAATGTGGGGTGGTTCGATGGATTTTTTGCAAAATGGTTTAGCGTCTGGCTATTTTCATGGATGATTGCCTTTCCCACAGTATTAATTTTTTTACCTCTGGTTCGCCGTTTCACAGGCTTATTTGTAGATCTTACGCCACCACCTTCTGCTTAATTCGATCAAGACTTTGAACATGCTATAGGGTGATGACGGGCCTATAAACATTTCAAAGAGAATATTCAACTTGGTAAAGTATTGCTCCCAGATCTTGTAATCAGAAACTGCATAACAAAAACCAAACTATTATTGTCCTATTCATGGTATTCAGCGTATTAAGATAGCTATAGGTCGATGTATATAAAACCGATAAGCTAAATAAAATGAAATTGTAGATGTTGCAATAACGTCCTGAGCTGATGGACAAATTTAGGATAACAAAATGACCAATACCAACTATACCGAGATTTCTAACTCTGACGATTGTGAAAAATATGTGAATCAGTTTATTCAAGATTTTCCAATCCGTTCAGCAGAAATAGGCAAAGGCACCGTCATTAAACGTGCATTACCCAGTCGTCAAAAACGCATGATTGGCGCATGGTGCTTTTTAGATCACGCTGGCCCAGTCGTATTTCCTCAGGGAGATGGATTGGATGTTGGACCGCACCCACATATTGGATTACAAACCTTCACTTGGATGATCGAAGGGACGATGATGCATACAGACAGCATCGGCTCTAAACAATTGATTCGTCCTAAACAAGTGAATCTAATGACTGCGGGTTATGGAATTTCCCATACAGAAGTTGCTCCCGATACTGAAACAAGAATGCATGCTGCACAGCTTTGGATTGCATTGCCTGATGATAAGATCAATATGGCACCGCAGTTTGATCATTATCCAGAATTACCCATCGTAGAGCAGGACCATATCGAATTTACAGTTTTAGTCGGTGAATTCATGAATACCAAATCTCCTGTCAAAGTGCATACGGAATTGGTGGGGATCGATTTTTTTGCAAAAGAATCAACCAAGACACGTATTCCACTGAATCCTCATTTTGAATATGGATTTATGGCATTAGAAGGTGAAGCAACAGTAAATGGTCATGATTTAAATAGTGACAATATGGTGGTGATAGAACCTGGAATTTCACAGATTGAGGTTGAATTACCAAAAGGCTCGCGTTTACTGTTGATTGGTGGTGAACCTTTTGAGTCGCCTATTTTACTGTGGTGGAATCTTGTGGGCAGAACACAGGAAGAACTAAAAACGGCAACAGAACAATGGGCAAATCAGGATGCCCGTTTCGGAACGATCCCTGATTATGATGGTCCACGTTTAGAAGCACCTGCATTCCCAGACAAGATGCGAGCATCGAAGTGATGTGCTGCATTGCGCATTGTCGATCTTTGGACATGGATTGAAACTAAATAATTTGCGTTAAAGGCGTGCTTGATCATCCTTTAGCGCAAGTGTTGCGTTTACAAGTTTTTATTTAAACTGGCATTCACTAAAAATTTAAAGATTAAAGGAAAATAAAATGGCAATTATTGCAAATGCAAAGGTAAAAACCTATCCAGAACCATGGTCAGGTGAGGTGGTGAGTGGAAAACATCAACTGATTACCGATAAACCAGAATCATTCGGTGGGCAAGACAAGGGCTTAGCACCTTATGATTTTATTTGTTCAGGTTTAATTTCTTGTACCATGATTACTTTGCGTATGTATGCGCAACACAAAGGGCTTGATTTGGGTGAGTTTACAGTTGAAGCTGATTTTAATGCCAATAAAGAGGGGAAAGAATGGGTCGAGCGTCGCTTGTCTTTTGCCACTCCGTTGTCTGAAGAGTTGCATCAAAAAGTGTTAGACATTTGCCAAAAAACCCCAGTGACCAAGACTTTATTGCGTAGTGTGGAAATCAATACCACGATTATTTAAAAAACGGCTATGTAAAAACCGCCATGTAAATATGGTCGTTGTCGCTGATCCGTAAAAAAGATATTTTGTATAAAAACAAAATATCTTTTTTTCTGCCAGTAAGATTATGCAAAGTTGCTTTTATTGATTATTTACAGGTGTTTGCATAAATTTTTTTATAGAACTTATCTTGATTCAAGGCTTTAAACTCTAAATCGTCAAAGGAATAAAAAGCTGCTCCCGTTTCACCATCATGGCTCAAGGTAATGTCATCAAATTTTTTCACTAATTTACTGTTTGATGTTTTTCCTGCAAAGTAATCAGCGCCCCGAATGGCGATGGTTTTTCCTGTGCAATCTACAATAAGCTGTTTAATAACTGATTGATATGTTGCACCTTGCTCATCTTTAATAGGGTTGGCATATTTTTCATAGATGACAGCTTGCTTAAACGAATCACGAATTTTTTGATGTGCATTTACATCAATAAAGGACTCACCCTTATTCTCAAGAGATCCCAGTAACATAAGCTTGGGTTGATATGCATATAGATTTGAACAAATAAAGAAGAAAATTAACGGGATAAGTGACTTCATTTTTATTCTCAGAATAACCAATATTGAATCTAGAGTATAAACAAAGTTGATAAAAAAATGATTTAAATACAGTAATAGAATTGTTGAAAAGTTGAGATCAATTTATAGTCGAAGGATAAAAACTGAGGCAATACAATGATTACATTACATCACCTAGATCAATCTCGTTCACTCCGTATTATCTGGGCTTTAGAAGAGCTGGGACTTGAATATCAGATTAAGCACTATAAGCGCTTGCCTACTTTCGCTGCGCCCCCTGAGTTAAAAGCAGTTCATCCGCTTGGAAAGTCACCTGTATTGACCGATGGTGACCTGACTATTGCAGAATCTGCTGTGATTTTAGATTATCTTCAAGCAACCTATGATACAAAAAATCAGTTTAAGCCTCAGAATCCTAAAGACTTAATGCAATATAACTACTGGATGCATTATGCCGAGGGTTCTTTAATGCCTTATTTGTTGATGACCTTGGTCATGACCAATATGCCAAAACATGTTCCTTTTTTAATTCGCCCGATTGCAAAGAAAATTTCAGAAGGTGTCCGTGGCGGCTTTAGCAATCCTCGTTTAAAAGAGCATGCAGCCTTTTTGGAAGCTTATTTTAGTCAACATGACTATGCCGCAGGTGAGTTTTCTTTTGCCGACATTCAAATGAGTTTTCCCGTGATTGCCATGCAACAACGAACCAAAAATAAAACCCCTCGACTGGCTGCATATGCTGAACGAATTCAGCAGCGTCCTGCTTTTCAACGCGCTAAACTAAAGAGTGATGATTAAATTTTGTATATCAAGGTGATGGGTGAATGCATTTAATTTTTTTACCAGGCGCATCGGGAAGTACAGCGTTTTGGCAACCTGTTATGCAGCAGCTTTCAGCCGATCATCAAAAAACAGTGATGGCCTATCCAAGTTTTGCTGGGTATCCAGAGCATCCGCATATTGATAGTTTTGACGATTTACAGGGCTATATTCTCGACCAAATTCAACAGCCCTGTACTGTGATTGCTCAATCTATGGGAGGTGTTTTTGCAGTTCAAGCAGCATTACAAAAACCTGAATTGATCAAAGCTTTGGTTTTGGTTGCAAGCTCTGGCGGAATTGATTTAAGCCCTTTTCAGGTTGCCGATTGGCGAGGGAATTATCAGCAAACATTTGCAGTGCCCAATTGGTTTGTCGATCATCAATCCCATTTAGATGATTTATTATACAAAATAGCGTGCCCAGTCCTGTTGCTTTGGGGAGATGCAGATCCCATTAGCCCTGTGGGCGTGGGTAAATATTTGCATGAAAAAATCCAGCATTCCAGATTGCATATCATTGAACAAGGGGAACATGATTTGGCCAATGTACATGCCAATCAAGTGGCTAGATTAATTCACGATTTTATTTCTGATATAAAGTAAAAGATTTAAGCTGAAGTCGCACATGTCTTTTTCATTTATGTTTACCATAATGACAATTGTGCTTCATCTTGCTGATCGGTCAGTTGGTATAAACCTACCCCGATTAAACGGAATTGGAAATGCTCAGGAATTTGCATTTCGCTTAATAATATTTGAATGACCTGAACCATTTCTTGTTGTGATTGAAGTGCGGTTTTAAAACTTTTACTGTGCTGTAAAACCTGAAAATTCTTGAGTTTTAACTTAACGGTGACACCGCGAGCCTGCATGTGTTTTTTTTCTAAACTGAGCCAAACACGTTCAATTAAATTGTCCCAATAGATTGAGCACTGTTCAAGGCTGAGATCATCATCAAATGTGGTTTCTTTGGAAATTTGCTGACGTTGTCGTTCAGCTTGTACTGGACGATCATCAATACCTTGGGCATATAAAAACAACTGTCTGCCATATTTGCCAAAATGATGGATCAGTATATTTTCTTCAATTTTTTGCAAATCACCCAAAGTCTCTAAGTTTAAGCTTTTCAGTTTTTCCTGAGTGACCTTCCCAACACCGGGAATTTTTTTCAGGGGTAAATCATGGATAAAATGTTGAACTTGGGTCGGTTTAATGATGCAAATGCCATTGGGTTTATTCCAGTCCGAGGCAATTTTGGCAAGAAATTTATTCGGTGCCACACCTGCCGAAGCCGTAAGCCCTGTTTGTTGAAAAATATCGGCTCGAATTCGTTCCGCCACTTCAGTAGCACTGAGAATATTTTGTAAATTCTCAGTGACATCTAAATAAGCTTCATCTAAAGATAAAGGTTCGATAAGCGCAGTGTATTTCTGAAAGATTTCATGAATTTTTACAGAAACATCGCGATATTTTTCAAAATTCGGTTCAATCACATAGACTTGAGGGCAGAGCTTTTTTGCCTGTGACATCGACATGGCAGAGCGTAATCCAAACTGACGTGCTGGATAGGATGCAGCAGCAATCACAGCCCGAGGATGATGTGAGGAAATCACCACAGGCAAGTGCTTTAGTTCAGGACGGTCGAGTAGCTCTACAGATGCATAGAATGCATCCATGTCAATATGGATGATTTTTCTCATGAATTACACAGTGTTGAAACGCTGTGTGATTATTCTAACCGATCTTGATTTGTTTCTATTGATGAATTTGAATTTTGTAAAGAATATGCGACAGCTTATGTCATGAATGATCTTGATTACGCTTAATTCAACTTATTTTTCTGTAAAAATTGCTGCCATTGTTCTGCATCACCATAAAATACATTTAAATCGACATTTTTTTCGATGCCTTGAATTTTGCCTTGGTTGCTCTGTTGCCAAAATGTCCATGCACGTTGGTCTTTTAAATCAGGCTTATCTTTATATTCACGAATCCAAATCGGTGTATCTTTAAACTCACCTGTTAAAACCATGTTGTAAAAGATTTTAGAGGTATAAAAAATCGGTTGTTTACCGTAATGCTTTTGCAATTGATCATGCATACTTTTGATGTGTTTGATTAATTGTTCTTTGGTATAGGTGTTTATACAACTGCTGTCATATTCCAAGTCCATCACAGGGGGCAAGGCATTGCTTTTATTTGGCACTGTTTTGATAAAATTTTGTGCTTGAATATCACCATCACGACATAAACGAAAGAAGTGATAAGCCCCCACACGTAGACCACGTTCACGTGCTTCTAACCAATACTGCTGAAATTTATCATCTTGATAATCGCCACCTTCAGTGGCTTTGAGATAGACAAACTGATAGTGCTGTGGAGAGATTTTTTTCCAATCAATATCACCTTGATGATGTGATACATCGAAACCTTTAATCGGATAGGCTTCAGCCAAGGCAGCATTATTATGAACAAAAAACAAAGTCCCGAGTATGACGCAGCAGAAAAGTGCGATCGCTAAAACTGAGCTATTGCGAGTGATTTTTTGCTGTTTGTGTTTTTTCGCAGCGTATTTTGACATGGTTTTTCTAAATATCCAGATGGATCAGTTTAACGTGCTTTGGTTCTAAAAAACGATGGCTGAATAAAAATTGCAACACTTAAATTTGCGCATCTTTGGGAATTTGAAAGAATATCAACGCCGTAATGATGTTAATCGCACCTAAGCAAATCAGGGTATAGTGAAATGCTTGTGTTATATGCGCTTCACTAAAATAGCCTGTAAATGCATTGAGTAGAGTACCTGCCAAAGCAACCCCAATACTCATTGATAACATCATAATCATCGATAAAAAGCTATTCCCACTACTGGCATCCTGTTGCGGGAGATCTTTAAGCGTAAGGGTATTCATGGTCACAAACTGTAATGAGTTGAGTACACCAAAAATAAAAAAATGCACTACACCTAACCATGTCGGGGTATCTGCTGTATGTAAGGCAAAACTGGCAATACATGCACCGATCAATAAGGTATTGATCAGTAGAAATGGACGATAACTAGTACGTTGTAGAATCGGGCGGATGATGGGTTTAGAAAATAATGAACCGAGTACAATCGGGGTCATCATTACCCCAGTCATAAAAGGTTCCATTTTAAATGCAACTTGGAGCATCAGTGGCAAAATAAAGGGAACCGCATTTCCACCAAAGCGCGCAAAGAAATTACCGAGTACACCGATGGTATAGATTTTATTTTTAAACAGTCGACTACGAAACAATGCATTTTTATGGGTATGGGCATGATAGGCATAGACCAAGGCTGAGATTATCCCAGCAAAAAGTAAGCCTAAGCTCAGGCTTTGGGATATTTCATTGCTGGCAATATTTTCAATACCTAAAGCCATGCCCACCATTGCAATCGCCAATAGAATAAAGCCACTGAAATCAAAGGATTTTACCGATGCTTCAGCCACATTGGGCATGGCTTTAAAGGTGACAAAAGTGCCTAAAATACCGATGGGTAAATTAATCAAAAAAATCCAGTGCCAAGAGGCATATTCGACCAACCAACCGCCTAAGATCGGGCCCATTAATGGACCGAGTAATCCCGCCAAGCTCATCAAACTCATTGCAGAAAGAAACTGCTCACGAGGGATGATTTTTAACATGGCGAGTCGCCCGACTGGAACCAGTAACGCGCCACCGATACCTTGAATAACTCGAAATACAATAAGTAGATTGAAGTCATTGGACAGTGCACAGCCCAATGAGGCAGCGGTAAAAATTACGATCGCTGCAAAAAAGATATTTCGTACCCCAAAGCGATCTGCCAACCAACCACTTAAAGGAATACACGCAGCAACCGCCAAGACATAGCTAATCACGATGCCATGCATTTTTAATGGATTTTCTTGCAGGCTTTCTGCCATAGCAGGCAAAGCGGTATTGATAATCGTGGTATCTAAGCCTTGCATGAAAAAGCCGATCGAAACTAAAAAAACCAATAAATAGAATTTAGGTTGGAGTTTACTGTGCGATGGCGTAGTCGTCATAGAACTTAAATAATCCCATTTTGTGAATATTTTAAAACAATCATCTGGCTAAATCTGTATGAAATCGTTGCTTTATATTGAATCAGGTGTGATACCCAATTGAATGTTCAAGAAATTGCCATAAAACTGTAATCTGCTTGTCATGGAACTTACACCCGTGATGAATACATTAAGCCAAATTAAACAAAAAATGGGCTGTTTATGAACATAAAAGTTTCAGCATTGTGTTTAGCAATGCTTTCTGTTGGTTTAGTGGCATGTAATGATGATAATAAAACAACAGCGCCAACGGTTGAAGAAATCACACCTGAAAGCATTAATTTAAGCTTATTGGGGCGTTATGAAACGGGTATTTTTGCTGAAAGTGCAGCAGAAATTCCGGCATATGATGCAACAACAAAACGGGTATTTGTGGTCAATGCAAAGAAAGGTTTAGTTGATGTATTAGATGTGTCTAAACCCGAAACACCTGTGCATATTGGTGAGCTTTCGGCTCGTGAAGCTTTAGCTGATTCTGAAGTAAATTCAGTTGCGATTAAAAATGGCATTGTGGCACTAGCCGTTCAAGCCAAACAAAAAACAGATAAGGGTATTGTGGCTTTTTTTAATGCCAAAGATTTGAAATTGATCAGTACAGTCGAAGTTGGTGCTTTGCCTGATATGCTGACATTTAGCCCAGATGGTAAAACTGTTTTGGTGGCAAATGAGGCTGAACCCAATGATGACTATAGTATTGATCCTGAAGGTTCAATCAGCATTATTGATATCAGTAATATTCAACGACCGTCCGCCAGCCTTGCCGATTTTAAAGCGTTTAATGATAAAAAAGCCGATTTGATTAAAGCGGGTGTACGCATTTTTGGTCCTAAAGCGACAGTGGCTCAGGATCTAGAACCTGAGTACATCACCATCAGCAATGATGGGAAAACTGCTTGGGCGACCTTACAAGAAAATAATGCCATTGCCAAAATTGATATCGTTGCTAAAAAAGTGACAGATATTTTTCCATTAGGTTATAAAGATCATGGGCTTGCCAATAATGCGCTAGATGTCAGTGATAAAGATGGAAAAATTAATATTCAGGCTTGGCCGGGTTTGGTGGGGATGTATCAACCTGATTCAATTGCCCATTATCAAGCCAATGGGGCAAGTTATTTAGTCACAGCCAATGAAGGTGATTCACGTGAATGGTTGAAGGACTCAACTGCATATTATGCTGGAGATCAAAGTAAAGGTTTTGCAGAAGCAATTCGAATGAAGCATTTATTCAACGTCAAAGGTTTCAATAATAAAGGCGATTATCCTGCTCATTTGACCAATCTTGTTGCGGGTGTAAAAGGGGCCAAACTAGATGCCACAGTTTTTGCCTATTGTGGTGCAACAGCGACTGATCCGGGCATGTGCCGTGATGATACACAATTAGGACGTTTAAACATTGCTTGGAATATGGGTTATCAAACCAACACGGATGGCTCACCAAAATTGGATGCCAATGGATTATTGACCTATAGTAAACTTTATAGCTATGGCGCACGTTCTTTCAGTATATGGGATGCACAAGGTAAGTTAGTTTGGGATTCAGGCAGTGAGTTTGAGCGTAAAGTTGCTGAGCTATTTCCAAATTATTTTAATAGTGATCATGAAGCGGCGGCTTTTGATGACCGAAGTGACAATAAAGGGCCTGAGCCTGAAGGTTTAGCGCTGGGTACGATTGGTAAAAAAACCTTTGCCTTTATCGGCTTAGAGCGCCAAAGTGGGATAATGGTATACGACATTAGCAATCCACAAAAACCTGTGTTTATACAGTATTTTAATAATCGTACCTTTAAACAGGATCAGGTTTATAAAGATGCCAAAGGTCAGCCGATCTTAAACAAGGATGGTAAACAGATTCTGATTGAGAAAAGTGATTTAGGTCCTGAAGGACTGACGTTTGTCTCTGCCAAAGATTCACCAAATTCAAAACCTATGTTGATTGTGGGCAATGAAGTCAGTGGCAGTACAGCAATTTATCAGATTAATTTAAAATAGCGTTTTGATGTATTCTGTTGCGAGTAAAGAGTGCTTTGGCACTCTTTTTTATTGAAGCTATCCCTCAGTTTTATGAGGGATAGTTGTAGATGTGATACATGAAGTAGCTTAATTATTCATCTTTATCTACATCGGCAATTTTCAATAAAATTGTATTACTGATCTAAGCCCAACCACTGTCTTTGATGATAAGCGCTATCCCAGAACAACCACTCTAATTCAGCGCCTTTGGTATAGGCTTTATGCATTTTCTCAAGGGTATCTGCATCGCAATGTTCTGCAATACGGTCAATCGTTGCTAAAACATTTTTAACTGCTTCGTTAAACTCTTCACCTGAATAGGTATCGATCCATGCTTGATATGGATTATTGGCAATAGATTTACTCACAATATCTTTTCCAACTTCTGCATAAATCCAGAAGCAAGGCAGTAACGAAGCCAAAACCACAGGATAGCTTTCAGACCAAGCCGTCGCAGTTAAAAAAGCAGTGTAGTGATGGCAGGCAAGGGTAAGCGGGGTATTCTCAAAGTCAGCTTTGCTAATCCCAAAATCTTTCATAAATCCATCGTGTAGGCTACGTTCAACCACAATCGCTTCTTTCGCACCTTGGGTAAACTGGATGATATCGTCAGCATCAAATGCTTTTGCGCCACAGACAGCCAATGCCCGACCATAAGCCACCAGATAATGCGCATCCTGAATCACATAATGACAAAAAGCTTCCTTGTTTAATGACCCTGTCGCAAGTTCTTGGTTAAATGGAAGCGCTAAAGTTTTGTTATATAAAGCAAGATTACGTTGCCATACGTCTTGAGAAAAAGACATGTCATTTTCCTATGCAATGATTCAAGTTATAAAATGATTTCAGTTTGCAAGACTATAACAACTCTAAATTGCTTTAGGTATTTGAATGCAGAAAATTCGATTGTATTTGCATAAAAATATGACAAAGAACTTTGGATAAATGTGAAAAAGTCGTCATAATGTGCGCATTAAAAACGCGATTTTTATTTCAGTTTTCTGATTCAAAAACTATTCTCCGTAGGTCGAATTCTCATGATGAAACATTTTGGTTTCTCAATATTTTTTACGATCGTGTGTTTGGCAATCTCTGCATATTGGGGCTTTACCCATGGTCCAAATGCAGGCGTGCAAGCCATGCTCTCTGCACTGACCATTACGGCAATTCTTGCTGTGATGGAAGTGTCTCTGTCTTTTGACAATGCTGTTGTAAATGCATCTGTGCTGCGTAATTGGGATCATTTCTGGAAAATGATCTTTTTAACCGTTGGTATTTTGATTGCTGTATTTGGTATGCGACTGGTATTTCCTGTTGTGATTGTTGCGGTCACAGCGGATATGGGCATGTTTGATGTTGTGAAAATGGCATTAAATGATCCAATTCAATACTCAGAAAAATTATTGGCACATCATGCTGAAATTGCCGCTTTTGGTGGTTCATTCTTGTTGTTGGTATTTTTAAACTTTTTCTTGGATGAAGGCAAAGATACCCATTGGTTTAAATGGATTGAAAAGCGTTTAGCCAACTTGGCCAATGTACCAGCAATGTCGGTATTCCTTGCTTTAGTGGCATTGCTGATTATGGCTGCAAATGTAGATGAAGCGAAACGCCTTGTGGTCACAATGGCAGGTATTTGGGGCATCGTGATTTATATCGGTGTACAAGTACTCAGTCATTTACTGGGTGGCGAGCCAGAAGTAGATGAAGACGGCAATGCTGTGGGTCATGATGCCAATGGTGCACCTACAGGTGTGATCAAAGCGGGTATTGGTGGCTTTATTTACCTAGAAGTCTTAGATGCATCGTTTAGTTTTGACGGCGTGATCGGTGCATTTGCGATTACCTCTGATGTTGTCATCATTATGCTTGGTTTAGCCATTGGTGCGATGTTTGTTCGTTCAATGACAATTTACTTGGTCGATAAAGGTACACTTGATGCCTATATCTACCTTGAGCATGGTGCGCATTATGCCATTGGTGCTTTGGCATTTATCATGATTGCGAGTGGTACAGGTTTACATGTACCTGAAGTGGTAACGGGTTTGATTGGTGTTGCCTTTATTGTTTGGGCAATCATTGCATCGATTCAATATAACAAGCGAATTGAACAACAGAGTTAATCCTTTTTTAAGAAAAGAGATTACAATACAAGAGCACTTTAACAGTGCTCTTTTTTATGCTCAATGTTTCCACAAAGTTGCCACAATATGCGATGATGTGTTTGATAATTAGCTCGCCAGTTTTGATAAGCCAGTAGATATGATGAATCCTTTAGAACGCCGCTCGACCTTTGCATTAAGTAGTATTTTTGCTTTACGCATGTTGGGGTTGTTCATGATTATCCCTGTGTTTGCGGTGGTTGGTCAGTCTTATCAGTATGCCACACCTGCTTTGATCGGTTTAGCGGTCGGCGTCTATGGCCTCAGCCAAGCACTTCTGCAAATTCCTTTTAGCTTATGGGCAGATCGTTTTAGTCGTAAACCTTTGATTGTTTTTGGCTTACTGCTGTTTGCTTTGGGTGGTGCTGTTGCGGCAATGTCTGAAACCATTTATGGGGTCATTATTGGCCGTGCGATTGCTGGCGCTGGCGCTGTATCTGCGGTTGTTATGGCTTTGTTGGCGGATGTCACCCGTGAAGAGAATCGGACCAAAGCCATGGCTGTGATGGGCATGAGTATCGGATTGTCCTTTGTTGTGGCTTTTAGTTTAGGGCCTTGGCTCACCAGTTTGGTGGGGATTTCAGGGCTATTTTGGGTAACAACAATCATGGGATTATTGGCAATTCTCATGTTGTTTATGGTGCCTAAAACCACACGTCATCATAAAAACTTTAAACAAGGTTATCTGCATCAGCTCAAACAAGTCTTAAAAATGGGCGATCTGAATCGTCTACATGTTTCAGTTTTTGCGCTGCACTTATTGCTTACCGCAATGTTTGTTTATGTGCCTTCTCAATTGATCAATTTTGCCGGAATCCCTTTGGCGCAACATGGCATTGTTTATTTGCCTTTGTTGGTCATCAGTCTGTTCTTTGCATTTCCGAGCATTATTCTGGCTGAAAAATACCGTAAAATGCGCAGCATTTTTCTAACGGCAATTGCGGGAATTATCGCGGGATTAGTCATTCTGATTTTTGGTTATGAATCCAAATATATCTTATTGTTAGGCCTTGGATTGTTCTTTATTGCCTTTAATGTCATGGAAGCTTTACTCCCTTCATGGTTGTCTAAAGCAGCACCGATTCAATCCAAAGCAACAGCAATGGGTGTTAATGCAAGTGCCCAATTTTTAGGGGCTTTTTTTGGTGGGACACTCGGTGGACAATTAATTTTGCTCAATAATACAACAATGGGTTGGAGTGTCTTATCAGCTATTGCTATACTTTGGTTGCTCATTAGTTTTGGGCTAGCTCAACCACGATATTTAACATCAATCGTATTACGATTGCCTGAGGATAAACAAACCGATAATTGGACTTCTCAGTTGTTGTCAATTCGTGGTATTGAGGAAGTTGTGGTTATGTCTGACCAGCAAGTTGCGTATATAAAGGTTGATAAACAGCAAATTGATGATGCTGCGCGACAACATTTAACGCAGTTGTTTGGGAAAGAGGTAGCCATTTAAACATAACTCTTATAAAGTAAAACATAGAATCGAATAGGAAGATAACATCTAATGCGTGGTGTAAATAAAGTTATTTTAGTTGGTACTTTAGGTCGTGATCCTGAGACTAAAACTTTCCCAAATGGGGGTTCTCTCACTCAATTTTCAATTGCGACAAGTGAATCTTGGACAGACAAAAATTCCGGTGAAAGAAAAGAACAAACGGAATGGCATCGTATTGTATTGCACAACCGTTTAGGTGAGATTGCACAGCAGTATTTACGTAAAGGCTCAAAAGTTTATATTGAAGGTTCTTTACGTACCCGTCAGTGGACGGATCAAAATGGTCAAGAGCGCTATACCACTGAAATTCGTGGCGAACAAATGCAGATGCTTGACAACAACCGTCAACAAGGTGAAGGCGCTGCTGCTGACAATGGTGGTTATAACCAACCACGTTTCAATAATAACCAGCAAGGTGGTTTTAACAACAATCAAGGCGGTGGTGGTTATGCGAATCAAGGTAATCAAGGCGGTGGCTACGGCAATGCCAATCCACAAGGTGGCTATGGCAATGGCGGAAACAATGTAAACCAAGGTTTTCAATCGCCTAAACCTGCAGCTGCACCATCAGCACCTACTGCTGCCCCTGCGGATTTGGATGATGACTTACCGTTTTAGTTGATAAAAACGGTCAAGCTTTATCAAAACCCTTTGTGAAAACAAAGGGTTTTTTATGAGCTTCATGATTTGGTTTTAGACTATCACTTTTTTGCTGAAACCCACATGGTAATCACAGCTTTAAATACCAGATCATTGTGCGTGTCTTTGACCTCCACATTGACCAAATAATCACTACCTTGATTCCACTGAAAATTGCTTTCAACAGGTGTGGCAATCGCAATTAAATCAGTTTCAGCCTTCTTTAAATATTCAACCGTCATCCCTTTGGGAATCCAACGATGCGTGGAAGGCACGGTTACGTCGGTCATGGTTCCACCAGCAAGTTCAGCCATATTACACATGGCAATTGCATGGACTGTGCCAATATGATTGAGTACAGCACGGTGTTTTTTGATTTTAATTTCAGCATAATTCGTTTCGAGTCGTTCAAAAACAGGTGAAATACTGCTGAAATAAGGCGCTTTTAAGCATAATAATTTTGAAAATGTCCATTTGCCAGCAGGCTTATTTTTAAATCTATTCCACAGTTTTAGTGTTTGGCTCATTGTTGTATTCCTTATTTAGTTTACAGAATATTATTTATTTTGCAGAATGTTATTCTAATACAGAATTATATTCTGTTATTGGCTCGACAGACGATTTGAATCGCGTAAAATGTCATATAGGAAATGCTTAAATAAAATCAAAGGCTGTACATGAATAATCAAAGTTTGTTGGAACGTCGTTATAGTGGACGTCGTGCAGAATTAAAACGTGTGATTTTAACGGAAGCATTAGCCTGTTTTTTAGAATATGGGATTGAAACAACAACAATAGAAATGATCCGTGAACGTGCGCAAACCAGTGTGGGAGCGATTTATCACCATTTTAAAAATAAAGAAGGTTTAGTGGCAGCCCTGTATATTTTAGCCATAGAAGACCAAGCAGAACGCCGTGATCAAGCATTATTGTCTGCACAAAGTCTACAGCAGGGTATCCAAGTGATGACAGCAAGTTATATAGACTGGGTCATGGATTATCCTGATTTCGCCAGATTTTTATATACTGCCAATTTTAGTATTTCTAAAAGTACTCAACGGGATCAGCTAAAACAGCAGAATCATTTACGTAATCAGCACTTATTGGCTTGGATGAAACAGCAACCCGATTATGGGGTGATCAAGAATATTCCCCATGAATTATTATTGTCATTTATGGTTGGATCGACAGAAAGTTATTGTCGGGCATGGTTGTCAGGTAAAGTGAAAGCCACGCCAAAAGTTTACCAAGCAGCATTGTCACATGCGGCTTGGTGCAGTTTAGAAAGCGTATATCAGTAACAACAAGGCTGAATAACCAAGCTTGTTAAATCAAGGATGCTATGATTAAAAAATTCGTGAGCTTTGCATATAGTGCGCTGTGACTTGATCTAAGTGATTAAGAATTGTTGCGCGATCTTGAGTCTGAATTGCTGTGTCTAGTTGCTGCATATACCCTAGCAATTGGTTTTTTGCTTTTGCTGCAAATTCAGCAGTAATGGCTTGATCTTCATAAAGTAAGACATAGTTTTTGGCAAAACCATAAATCATAAAAATTGCCGTTTTCTCAAAATCAGACTCAGAATGAGCAATTTGAGATTCACAGTTTATTTTCAGTTGTTTAAAAGCGTCTGTACCAAAAGGAAGGTTTTGGAATTGCTCCAAAAGAATTGAGAACGTCATTTTTTAAAGTCCACTCAAAAAGAAAATCTATAGAGTAAACGGTGAAAGGTCAAGCAAAGTTTGAAATAATATTTTCGATCAAACCAAGCCAACAGATTGGAAAAATAAATCTATAAAACCGATTATTTTTATTAAAAACTCCAGTTTTACCGATTTAATAATATTTCGTATAGTGATTTCACAGATAAGCAATCCCTGAAACCTATTGAAGGAAGACCAAATGAGTTTGATCAATACTGAAGTTAAAGCATTTAACGCAACTGCATATAAAAATGGTGAATTTATCGAAGTGTCTGAAAAAGACTTCTTGGGTAAATGGTCTGTGGTATTTTTCTATCCTGCTGATTTTACTTTTGTCTGCCCAACAGAGTTAGGCGATCTAGCAGACAACTATGCTGAATTCCAAAAAATGGGTGTAGAAATTTATTCAGTTTCTACCGATACACACTTTACCCATAAAGCATGGCATGACAACTCAGATGAAATCAAAAAGATCCAATACCCAATGGTGGGTGATCCAACTTGGGCTTTGGCAAAAAACTTTGAAGTGTTGATAGAAGCCGAAGGCCTTGCAGATCGTGGCACTTTCGTGATTGATCCTGAAGGTAAAATTCAAATTATTGAAATCAATGCTGGTGGCATTGGACGTGATGCACAAGAATTACTGCGTAAAGTGAAAGCAGCACAATATGTGCACGCACACCCAGGTGAAGTATGTCCTGCAAAATGGAAAGAAGGAGATGCAACACTTGCACCTTCAATTGATTTGATCGGTAAAATCTAATCATTGCCTAGGATTAGAATTGAAAAACCAGAAGTTAAACTTCTGGTTTTTTATTGTTCGATTGTTGACTTTATAAAATATAACCATCGTGTTTAGGTGCGTAGGCGCGAATACCTTCAACTAAATCTTCAATTAATTTTTCCATGACTAAGCGTTGACCTTTGCGTGATGCGTAAACCAACTGTACAACACCGATATTGGAACACCACTCTGGTAACAGATGGATTAAACGCCCTGAAGCAATGTCTCGTTCTACCGTTAAATAGGGAAGATCAGCAATGCCTAAGCCATCGAGTACCGCATAATACGCACCCATTAAGTCATTACTTTTGACCCGAGGCTGTAACGGAATATCAATTTCTTCACGTTGCTGAATATGATGTAAATGCCAATGATAGTGCTGTTTATCTGTACCTAATACAATGGTTGGAAATTCACAAAGTTCTGTGACATGTTGAATTTCACGATCGCCTAAAAGTTCAGGACTAATCACTAAACAGTGCGTGGTTTTAATCACATCTCTAACGATAATGCTGGAGTCTTCATTGCTTGAAAAGTTAGTACGAATGGCCAAATCAATATCATCATGCAGCACATCGATACGTCGACTGGTGAGTGCCAATTCAACCCGAACTTTGGGATATTTTTTTAAAAACTGATTTAGAATTGGTCGAATTTGATGTTCCATCATCACCGGTGGGCAACTAATTTTAATCAGACCCTGTAATTCAATTTCTTGTTTTAATAAGACATTCTGGGCATTATCCGCCTGTTCAATAATCTTTGCACATTCCCCAAAGAATTCTTGTCCTAGTGGTGTGACTTTAAAATGCCGTGTCGAGCGTTGAATCAGAGTCACATTAAATTTGGCTTCTAAATCCAGAATACGTCGGCTCAGTTTAGACTTGGTGATATTACTGGCTTCACTTGCAGCACTAAATCCACCATGTTTTACCACCAGATAGAAATAATAGTAATCATCAAAAGAGTGCACAGCTTCATCTCAGGTGTAGTGATGATAAAATAGTATCATTAATAGGAAAATATTTTAAAATTTGTACAAATAAAATGCACAAACAAAAGCGAGGAATGCAAAGACTTACATTCCTCGCGACAACGATTGTCTTATTTTTGAGAAGTTTTTTGTGTGTAGCTGTTGATCAGATTACGATAGTCAGGGATATGGTTACCAAATAGCGTACCTAAACCTTCAATATCATTACGCCAATCGCGATGTAGCTCACAAGAGGCACCAAACCAAGTCATTAATTGTGCACCTGCATTGCTCATACGATCCCACGCTGAGTCACGTGTCAGCGGGTTAAATGTTCCTGAAGCATCGGTGATCACAAAGACCTCAAAGTCTTCTTCAAGGGCAGAAAGTGCAGGAAAGGCAACACAAACCTCGGTGACAACACCCGCAATAATCAGTTGTTTTTTACCTGTTGCTTTTACCGCTTTGACAAAGTCTTCATTGTCCCAAGCGTTGATTTGACCAGGGCGAGCGATATAAGGCGCATCTGGAAAAAGCGCTTTTAACTCGGGTACCAGTGGGCCATTGGGACCATCTTCAAAACTGGTGGTGAGAATAGTGGGAAGGTTAAAATATTGAGCCGCCGCAGCCAGTGCCAGAACATTGTTTTTAAACTTATCTGGGTCAATGTCGCGGACTAAAGAAAGTAATCCAGTTTGATGATCGACTAACAATACCGCAGCATCATCTTTGTTTAAACGAACGTAAGGTTTTCCCATTTTTTATATCCTTGAAGTCACTAAAATTTAAATTGTGCTTAAATACAAAACAAATTATTTTGCATGGATTTCATGTTACGTGGCTTAATGATGATAATTAAGCCTATAAACTGAGATTAATAATCTCATAAATAAGATGATTGATTAAAAACTACGCTGTGCCATCGCTATTGAATATCCTATATTTGGGATTCAGCGTATTGGTAGATTGCTGTATTGATCACTTTAAAAAACCTAAAATGGATTCATATTAAAGCCTAGAGATAGGAGTATTGAGATGAAAAGAATTATTGGTGTATACCGCAATCAAAATATGCATTGGGTCGGTGATGGTTTTCCTGTAAAAAACTTGTTTTCTTATGATCGTTTAGGTCAAGCGATTAGTCCTTTTTTATTATTGGATTATGCAGCGCCTTATACCTTTGCACCTAGCCATGAACAGCACGGTGTAGGTTCACATCCACATCGTGGTTTTGAAACAGTGACACTCGCCTATCAAGGTGAAGTTACCCATAAAGACTCCCATGGTGGCGGTGGAACCATTAAAACAGGTGATGTGCAATGGATGACTGCGGGCGCAGGCTTGGTTCATGAAGAATTCCATTCACATGAATTCACTGAAAAAGGTGGAATCTTTGAAATGGTTCAGCTTTGGGTGAATTTACCTGCGGCAGATAAAATGACCCAACCTAAGTATCAAGCAATTTCTGCGCAAGATATTCCTGTGATTTATTTTGATGATGATGCAGGCCACTTACGTGTGGTTGCTGGGAAATATGCTGAACAACAAGGTGCTGCTTCAACCTTTAGTCCGGTCAATGTTTGGGATGGTCAGCTTAAAGCGGGTCATGAGCAAATTATTCATGTGCCAGTTGACCACAATACTTTGGTGGTTGTACTCGAAGGTGAAATGCTACTCAATGGTACACAAAAGGTACTTGATAGCTCGATTGTCATGTTTGAAAAAGATGGCGATGCAGCAATTCAACTTGAAGCGGTGCAAGATGCTAAGTTTTTGGTCCTTACAGGTAAACCACTGAATGAGCCAATCCAAGGCTATGGTCCATTTGTAATGAATAGCAAAGAAGAAATCGTGCAAGCGTTTAACGATTTCAACAATGGCAAATTTGGTGAAATTGTAGCGGAAGCTTAGTTGATGTTGATGAAAGGTATTTGTGTATAACGGATACCTTGCATGTCTTTAGCCTATAAGTTCAGCCATGTATGAGATATCGAGAAGTCAAAAAGCGGATTGTAAAATCCGCTTTTTTTATATTTAAAATTTTTAGCACCAAAAGGTCAGAAATTTAAAAAAAGAAAAGAGCTTTGCTCTTATTGAACAGAAGCTCTCTTACGCTGTAGTTTTTTTCTTTAGATGATTATGTCTTGTTTTGATTGGGTTGTTTTGTTATTCGCGCATCATAATTAATTAAAAATGTGAAGTAAAGCACAATATATTTCATTTGGTTAATTTATATCCGTTGTTTCAGTATTTTTTGTATGCCGTCATTTTACAAGTGGTGTAATTGATCTGCTTAAAAAGCAAATTCAAAGTAAAAAAAAGGATCTCTATTCCACACTATAGAGATCCTTTTTATGCTGTAGTTTCTTTTATTGTGTGTGTTGTCATAATTATTTGTTTTTATTGTAAATGTGAATTATTTATCGTTTTTATGCTGTAAATAATAATTAATAAATTGGCATTTGTAAATGTTTTTTTAATAAATAGTTAAATTATCTGTATGTTTTTAACAGTATTTTTTTATATATATAAATATCAATCAAGTATATACAGGGTGTCGCACAAGAGCTTGGCCTAAAACCGTTAAAATTAAATATAGACCGAGGAATGGAGATTTTTCCTAAAAAATTTCCAACAAAAAAAGTTAAAACTGGAACTTTTTAATACCGCGATTTAATCGGCTATAGCTCATAATAAAAAAAATGGTTACGCACGGATAATAACTTTGGATATTGCAGTGATTGGTAGTGGTATGGCTGGCCTGGCCACCGCAAGAATTTTTAAAGATGCAGGTCATAACATTACCATCTTCGAAGCATTACCTGGTCGCGGTATGGATAGTCACAGCATTGAGTTTGAAGGTGGTCTAATTGATGCACCTTTGCGCGTGATGAATCAGCATTTATGGAAAAATACACTGAGCCTTGCAACACACCTTGGCATAAAAACCTTTCCAGTGCGTACCTTTATGGCATGCAGTTGGTTATTTGAAGACAAAACAGAAACTTGGTTGACCACATCACGTACCCGTATTGGTAATTTCCCCATTATCAATAACCGTAAAGGGATTAAGCAGTATGGTTGGCGTTTAGTCAAAGGGATGTTGCAGCTTAAAACCGCCATTTCTCAATTTTTTAAATCTAAAAATCAAGACATTACCCTTGCTGATTTTATCAATCACAATGACATTGAAGAAGTATTTTGGCACGGTGCAGTAATGCCTGTGCTTTATACCATTTGCACCTGTGACCCTAAAACTATTGGTGAATGGCCTGCAAAACCGCTCTTAATCTTTTTAAAGCAATTAACCGATGGTGATGCTTTACTGCGTTTACATGGTGGAACGCCTGCTTTTGTCGATAAATTGATTGAAGGTATTGATATTCATAGCGGTTCTGAAATTATCAAAGTTGAGGAGCAGGGTAATGCTGTTCTGGTTGAAAATGCACAAGGTGAGCAATTTCAATTTGACCGTGTGGTGGTTGCAACACCGACCAATAAATTAGAAAACTTTTTAAATAAACAACAATTTGCTGATGATATCGCTTTATTGCAAAAATTTAAGTTTGAGCAAGGCGAATTGGTTATGCATACCGATGCATCTGTGATGCCGCCAAATCGTAAAGATTGGGCTGTATTGAGCTATATGATGGATCGCAAATTTACCAAACAACAATTTACGGTTTGGCTGAACTCGATTGAACCAAGTTTGGTGGGTAAATCTCCAGTGTTCCAAACATGGCGCCCTGTGACCAGTATCGATCCGAAGAAAGTCATTTCTACAGTGACCTTAACTCGTGCTGTGGTGGATTCTGAAACAGTGGCTTTAAACATCGAGTTACAAGCGCGTCATAAAGTCGCCAACCGCAAAGTATTCTATTGCGGTTCATGGTCATGTGACGGTCTACCAATTCTTGAATCTGCGGTAACTTCTGCAATGCATATCGCAGAAATTTTTGGTGCACCATTGCCATTTGTAGGATTAAAACCTAAAGTTGAGGTGGCTCCCCAACTTGGCTATTAAAGCCCAGTGAATTCATATAAAGTTTAATGAATTCATAACTGAATAAGTGAATGATTTAAAATGAAATGGCTTCAAGCGATTCAGCAAAAACTTCCAAAACATAAATATGCAATCGATGCAAAAATGTTAGGAGATAATGCTGAGTGTGCTTGGACCAATCTAGGCTATTGGGATGAGACTACATCCTCTTACCCTCAAGCCTGTCAGCAACTTGCTGAACGACTTGCACAAGCGGTACAGCTTACGCCACATGATCGACTACTAGATTTAGGCTGTGGTCAAGGTGCCAGTTTAAAATACTGGTTAGAACACTACCAAATTCAAGATTTAGAAGCGGTTGAGTTACAACAACAGTGTGTCGATAAAATTCAAAAACAACTCCCGCAGATTAAGGCGATTCACTGCCAATCTTTTTTAAATTTAAATGCGCTTTTATTGACGCAACCTTTTGATGTGGTGTTGTGTATTGATGCGGCATACCACAGCGATTTAAATTTATTTTTAAATTCAGTCGTCCCAATTTTAAATTCAAAAGGTCGTTTGGGTTTTCATACGTTGATGCTTTCAGACACAGTTTTAAATTCAAAACAAAAAATGAAATACAAATGGCTACTTAAAGCCGCTGATGTCGATTTAAAATCACTGATGACCACGACCCAAATCAATCATGCCCTGCAACAGCATGGTCTTGAGCAAATCGTGATTGAAGATCTATCCACAGCAGTATTGGCTGGTTTTAGTCAATATATTGCGACACGAGCGAAAACGGAGCGTGGAGGGCTAGATCAAATCAAAATACAAATGACCGCAAAACTTTGTCAAAGGTTATTTGAAGAGGAAATCGTTCGATATATACAGCTCAGCGCGGTCAAAACATAATTTTTATTATTTGTGATGAGATCAAGCAGATCAAAAAATTATAAGTAAATGCCTCAGCCAAAAACAACAAAGCCTCACTAAAAAAGCGAGGCTAAGTAAAAATGGTGCCGGCACACGGATTCGAACTGTGGACCTACTGATTACAAGTCAGTTGCTCTACCAACTGAGCTATGCCGGCAACGTGGCGAGAATTTTACAGAATATTTATAAGATTGCAAGCCAAAAAATAAACAATTGAATAATCTTTAATATTTATAATCTTAGCGATCGGGTCTTGGCCTGAAGCTGATAATGCCGTGTGCTATGAATGCTTAGATTTTTAGAGAGAAACGGATTTTATCGCTTTTAACTTGCAGGTAGATAAAATAGCAAAGATAGCTAGAGTAACGGCAATTAGCGTAAGGACAACTAGAGCAACGATTAGTAATCGCTTTAATCTTCCGACTAAAAAGGCTTACGGAGGGGTAAGCCTTGAGTATTTGGGGGTTAAATCAATAAATCTTTATCAGTTTTGAAATATAGACTTATTTTCTCCTTAAAATATGATCCAGATCTTGTGCGCATTCTTCTAGGGTGATTGCCATATCTATTTGCATTTGGGGTTTCAATTCGTTTGCGAGTTTTCTCCATTGCTCAATCAATTGGATAGCTTTCTGAATTTTATGCTTATTTACATCTTTGGCAATAGTTGGGGTGTATCCACCACGTTTAGCATTTTTGACTTGTCTTACATAATTGGCGCTGTTATTCATTGTCACTCCCGAATAGCAGTTTTATGCTTTTAACTTGTTTGAATCGCTAATAAGTACCGCATCATGATTATCTTAAGAGAACGTTACATCTATATGATTTTTATTTTGTATTTCACCTCCTTTGAATCGTGCTAGAAGTTCTTTTCACTTGATACTAATTCAAGAAAGTTTGAATTGAAATAGTCAATTGTCTTTTTAGTTGAGTGGATATGTATCTATTTGCTTCAAAAAATAGTTCAAATATCGTATAACTAAGTTAAGCAAAAACTAGAACAATTGAGAATGAAACGATTCAGTATTTTATTATTATTGGTTTCTGTCGCACATGCTGAAGCTCCTAAAGAATGTCAGTTACTTAAACAGACCTCCGAAATGTTAATGCAGTTACGTCAAAACGGTTTGTCGCTGGATGATGTTGATTTTAATCCTGAAGCATTGTCTGCAAAAGAACAGCTATTATTAAAAGGTATGATTGACGATGCAAAGGGCGTACCGATTTATCAAATACCTTTAACCCGACAAAAAGCCATTAATGATTTTAAGCTCAAGTGGCAAGAGGTGTGTCAGTCTGCGGATGTTGTGATGCCAACTGAGACGAGATAAAGGATTGTTTTTTATTTCAACTATAGGGTTATGGTTAAATAGAGGGTCTGGTCGCGCTATAGAAATATGACTAGATGCAATTCTAAGCGATCATGTTACCGCTCAAGCTAGCGTACAAGTAAGCGATCAAGTTCAGATAAGCTGAAAAGTATTAAACAACGATATAGAGTGAAGTAAAATTACCTTTTTTTGAAAAGGAGGTAACTAAATAAACCTAAAAACATGAAGATAATTGCTCCTAGAAGCCCTTGTATTTCAGATAGATAAAAGCTAATTTTTGACATTCTTATGTTTATATTTTTATCTGAAATAAGAATCTTCGATTGATTCTGATTATTTTTATTAAGCCATAATTCAACTTTATTGTTTTGGTAGTATTCATTCCAAATTTTTAAATTCTGATTTTTTAAATCTTGGCAGCTTTCAAATATATATAATTTATAAATAACAATTACATCATTTTGTTGAAAAATTTTAGACTTTCTATTATAGAAATATTCATAAGTTATATTTAATTTTGATAAATTATCAACGCCTGGCCCTATTCTTGAGCATACAGTATTGGATTCTAGTATTCTAAAATTTTTGACTTGAATCCAATTTGGATGGGTTATTTGAAAGATTTTAAACTTTAAAGATGGAGAAATATTGACTAATAAAAAGACAATTAGGGTTATTATACTCAAATATAGGAAGAGCCTTTTCATATATAGACCTGTTATCACTTTGCTGTACTTACGCTCAGCGGATTTTTATTGAATACTGTTTAGCGATGAGCCATCAGGCTTTATAGTGAAAGAAACCGATTAGCTTATCCGTAGCGCCAATCGGTTTGACAAGTTCTATACTTTCAACATAGTCATGGTTTTTAGGCTAACGGCTATCATATTAAGTAGGGAATATCTTACTTTTAAAACAATAAAAACCACTTAGAATCAAGAAAATGGATTGGAAAATAGTCCATCCGAGTACAGAATAATTCGAGCACTTTGTGATGGAATCATAAATAATTTCTTTATAAGATACGGTCTCCACCATATTTAATAATGCTAATTCAAAAATTAATAATATAAATGTGGTGACAGAGTAAATGTATTTATTTTTTATAAAAATTAAAATTATTGAAAAGATGATGGATAGCACACCACACATCCCTAACATTGATGAATCATTAGCTGAAACACCATTTAATTCTTTAAAATAGGTAATAGACCCAATTTCAAGATACTCATGAATACATAAATCTTGACCAAACTTATCAATTGTATATCCCGCTAATCCAGATAAGAATAAAAATATTACAGCTATATACCTAATCATAATTTATAAACTCAATTGTAATGAAGGATCAAACTTCCAAGTTTCGACTTGTCTGTCCTCTCACAATCATCTGGAATTGCAATGACATCACTATTTAGAGCTAATTTTATTGCTTCTTACCATTTCCATGATCGTGCATAAACTGCTTTCTCTAATCTAGCTTTTGGGATTTTTCCATTTATCCAACTATCTAATGCTTTTTCCCCTGCATTATAAAAGACGGTAGATTCTTGTCGTGTCAGTCTTCGGCGGATTATCCTCGATCCTCGGACAACATTTTCTCTTTAAAGACGATAGAGGCAATGATTTGGGGATATGGTTACTTCCAAAATAAGAATTTTTGCAAAAAGCTCTTTTTATGTATCTTTGACGTATCAGTATTGTCAGTAATTATTCCATGCCCTAATCTAATTCTATTTTCAACCTCATAAAATTCATGGATAAAATCAAAGCCTAAATATTCATTTGATAAATAGCTTAACAATAGTCTAGATAAATGGTTAGTAGAGTTTTCGATTGAA
This sequence comes from Acinetobacter sp. Root1280, assembly GCF_001425285.1. Lineage (NCBI taxonomy): Bacteria > Pseudomonadati > Pseudomonadota > Gammaproteobacteria > Moraxellales > Moraxellaceae > Acinetobacter > Acinetobacter sp. Root1280. The sequence goes on from NZ_LMED01000026.1 coordinate 184,500, forward strand.
TCAATATAATAAAATTTAAAATAATCCTCCCATTCTTCAACCTCATCCATGGAAAAATTAGGATCGGTTATAATCTCTTCTTTCCATTCATCACCATCCGCATTTGGGCATGTGCTTCATTACTGCATTGCGAAAGAAAACGATTACCTGAAGTAATAGGTAAAATTTTGGCAGCGTTAAAGATGAATGGTATTTGCTATATGTCATTTAAATATGGTGAAAAAGATCGCCATAAAGATGGCAGGGATTTTACAGATTTAAATGAATTACAAATACGAAACTTATTAAGAGAGTTTGATAATATTTTACTGTTACAACAATGGATTACCATTGATAAACGTCCTGATCATAATGAAGATTGGCTTAATATCGTATTTCAAAAAATGAATAAATAATGTCAATATTTATACCTACACAACAGCAACAGCTCAAGTTTTTGAAACAGATTCAACAAATACTACATTCAGGAAGTTTTTCTTCAACGTATAAACTCGCCTTATTGATGAGTCTTTGTCGTTTGGCAATTGAACAAGGAAAAGACACTGGAGAAAGTTTACCTATAGACTATTTAGATATTTCTGAGAAATTTATAGATTTATATTGGAAACAAACGCTTCCATTCCATTTTAATGAGAATGAACCATTTTTACTGCAACAGAATAATGGTAAGCAAGCTGGAATCATTAGTTTAATTCACAGTACACAGCAAAATTATAAGTCTCTTGCTTTAGCTAGACGAGACCATATGCACTGGTTGAAATTGAAAAAGCAAGTATCAGATATTGTAAAGAAAATGCCTGTTACCTATTTGCAAAATTTAAAAGGTCAGAATGTGGAGTTTTTATACCGGTTAGATGATTCTCGAAAACAGCTCATACTTCTACCAAATGTGATGTATTGCTTGCGTCAATTTAGTGAAATTATTGAAGAATTATGCCAAAAGAAATGGGTTGATTTTGTCAGATTAAATAAAGGGAATTTATTGGTTTTAGATGGTTTGCCTGATCTAGCAACATTCATGTTTGAACCAAGTCGAAATCAACTCCGCCAAGTAGGAGAGTTCTTAGTTGACCTACAAATGTGTAAGTGTTTCTACTGCCAAAAGCCAATTAAACAAAATAAGTGGGCTGTAGATCATTTTATACCTTGGGCAATGTACCCAGCAGATACAGGTCATAATTTTGTACTTGCAGATGAAAAATGCAATTTAGCTAAAAGTGATTTCTTAGCATCAGAAGAATTTTTATTGCAATGGCAAGAGAGAAACAAAAACTTTGATAGTCTCATTACGGACGAGTTATCAAAGCTTGGTTTTCTAACTAATATTGAACGGTCACATAGTGTTGCAAGTTGGGCATACAGACAGGCAAAGGAGAATGAGTATTTGTTATGGGGTAAATAAGCCATAAGCATCTACATAAATCTAGAGTATCTATCTATAAGTAGTTGATGGTCATGGAATTCTATAAAAGGTTTAAGAGCTAAATAAATTTCCTCTTTTAATTTGATATCTATCCATGAATCATCACGATAGATACATTCACCCATGGCTCTGAAAATAAGTTCAATTTCATAATTATTCATTAAAAAGATTTCTTCTTCTACTCTACCTCTGAGTGCATTAAGAAGTTCCTCAAAATTTGCGAATTCTTCATTATAAAAATCAAGTTTAGAAGATATATAAGAAAAATAGCCTTTTGCATTTTCGACTAAAGAAATGAGACAAAGATATAGTTGTGAAATCTCATTCATAGTGAAATAGGCACGGCTACTTTTGGGGGAAATATAGAAAGCTTGCAAGATCTCGATTGTTTTTAATACACCTAAACTTCGATAGTAATGATCCTTGAGTAACGCAAATTTACGAATATCCCTCATGTAACCAAAGTTCTTTAGATCTTTTAAATTTTTGATTTTTTTTGAGTAACTAAAGTAGGAAAAAAAATTCTTCTTTTTATTCCAATTAATAGCTTCAGGAATAAGTTTCTCTGTTATCCATTCAAAAGAAGTTTGACAAGGCCACCATTGTTTTTCGGATACAGGAATTTTGCTAAGGGGCGGTTCCCATAACAAGGTGAGTTCATCTTTATCATTGATATCTTCAATATTTTCTGCCCAAAACATACCGTGATAAACATCTTCTACAGGTTTATATTTTTCTCCTGTATATAGTTGTATGAAATTCCGAGATGCTGAAAACATATGCCATTCAGTATTTCCATTGTCTACATCATGAACATTTGTAAAATTAATCATCAAATCCCAAATTTCCTTGGGTAATGTACATAACGCGATATATGTTCGTCCATTCCGTGAAATAAATGGAAAGTTATAAGCTTTCCATTTATCTTCAATTTTTTGTATCGCTTCAAGATAGGCAATAGTAAGATTGTCCGCAACTTCTGTAATTTGTTGAATAACTTCAATTGGGAGATTAAAACGACAGTTTTGTAAGTCTATAATTTCAGATTGATTTGATGGATTAGCAATATAAAATGGTCTATAGCGAGAGTGAAGGGGTTGTCCTGAGTTTCCTAAGAAATTTTCTAACATCCATTTATTTTCTAAAATTACACTTACTCCATGAGCATCATGAGTTTTTACTGTAATAGTGGCAGAACCAACATGGTTTTGTGTAGGTAATAGAGCCGAAATTTCTATCCATTTCCTTTTAATTTTCCAGTTACCATCTTTATAAAAGGTTTCATCAAAATCTGAATAATTTAATGAAGAAAAATTCAGAAATTCTTTAGCAGCTTCTCTATTGTTTTCAATAGGATCAATTAACGCTTTATGTAAAGTTTCAATAAAGTGCGTTCTATGCATCCACTCATTATAAAACTGGCTTTCTGGAGCCATTGGAAAGTACTTACTAACAATGTCTGGATAGGGTTGTGACTTTGCGGTTAAGGTTACTGCTGTCCATAACTCGGATTCAATTCCTAAAGCATGAAGTTCTTGATGTATCTCATCCCATTTTTTTCGTATATTTCTTGGTAATTGGTCTTGAGCAAGGATAATTACATATTTTTTTATCTTTGAAATTAAATCATTTTGTTTGAACTTTTTTACAGTGTTTTCTAACTCTTGAATCGATAAGCTTCTCCAACACTTACATTCATAAGCAGCAAGTTTTTGAGGGGATTTGGCAAGATTGGCACATATATCAAGCCCACCCTGATAGTGCCCATTCCCTTGTATTCGATGAACATTTGTTAAATCTTTATCTTTATAAAGTAACCATTCACAATATTGTTCAAATTGCTCGCTGGTAAGTTGTAAAAAAGGTAAGGTGGTGGCATCGAATGGAATGTAAGTTTGCATAAAATAATATTTTAGATAAATTATATATTTAAGGTTGTTTTAGCTTAATAAGACTACATCTTATTATAATAATTGGTAGGTTTTATTGATAAATTATCATAAAGTTTAGTTCCTATTTTATATAGATTTGACCTGAACATCTGTATGCAATTAAATTGCTTTAGATCAAACTAGACAAAAAGCGTAAATCACTACAGTTTAGTTTTTAAGCTTCTACTGAGATGAAGTCGGGATAACTTTTGCGGTGAAAGAGTCAGACTAGTCTAATATATAAATTATTTAAGCATAAAAACAAGACTATAAATGTGCCACCAAAAATTAATAGTATCCAACTTGGGTATTGATTATGTTTTATCTAAAAGATATAAAATTCCATTTTCTGAGGCTGTTTTGTTGTTTATATGTTATTAAACATCTTGTTTATTATTTGTTTATCAATGAAACTAGCTAAAAAAGCTGTTATGGATTTTTGAACAACGCAGAGGGTGAAAAGTTGTCATATTTTAAAAGTACACCAGTAAATATTTTAGGAAACAATAAGTTAAGAAATCCTCAATTAGAGGCTTACATCAAAATACAAGACTATTTTACAAAAAATCCTCAAGGAGAAGCTCTTGTTGTATTACCAACTGGAACAGGAAAATCAGGATTAATATCTATTGCTCCATTTGATGTTTCTAATGGTCGAGTTTTAATCATAACTCCAGGGTTAGTGACTAAAGACAGCATTAATAAGACACAAAGTCAATTGGATGATAATTTTTGGATAAATTACGAGATTATTTTTAATATAGATCATCAACCAATTATTAATGAATATGAAACTGATATTTCTCAGGAGCACTTGGATCGCTCAAATATTGTTATCTCTAATATTCAAAAAGTTGTAAATAATTTTGGATCTTCCCTTGTTGACAGGGTTCCCAAAAATTATTTTGATATGATTATCATTGATGAATCACATCATTCAACAGCAGAGAGCTGGCAAAAAGTTTTAGATTATTTTACAGGTGCAAAAAAACTACATGTAACTGGTACCCCATATCGAGGAGATAATCAACCTATACCTGGTGATAAAATACATGAGACTTCTTTGTCGGAAGTTATGCGCTCTAAATATGTAAAATTTTTAAAAAAAGAGACAGTTAATTCTGCAGAGCTTTACTTTACAATAAATGACAGGCCTGGTGAAAAACTTACTTTAGAAGAAGTTTTAGAATTAAAAGATAGAACTTGGATTGAAAAATCTGTTGCTCTCTCTACTGAATGCTCATTAGAAGTTGTTAAGTATTCTGTTAGTAAACTAAATGAATTGAAGCAGTTATCGCCTCAAGTCCCTCATAAAATTCTCGCTGCTGCTTGTAGCATTGATCACGCTGAAAGTTTAGTAAATTTGTATAAAAGTACAGGTTTAAGAACTGAAATCATTCATAGTGAGATGGATAAGGATAGTAAAGATAGGATATTTAAGAAGATCGAAAATCATCAATGTGATGTGGTCATTTCAGTAAATATGCTAATGGAAGGCTATGATCATAAATATTTAACTTTATTATCTTTATTTAGGCCATATAGAAGTCTTAATGCTTTTGCACAAATTGTAGGGCGTGTTCTGCGTGTAATATCGGATGAAGAAATTACGGATTTCGATATTGATAACAATGCAACAGTTATTTTTCATGAAGAAATTGGCTTAAATCATATGTGGAGCGAATTTCAGAAAGAAATTGATCGTTCTAAAGTTGCTAAAATTAAAGAATATACTCTTTCTGATTTTGTTTCAGATACTGAAAGATCCGTTAATCAATTGGCAGAAATTCAGGTTGATGGAACTTATATATCATCTCAAGAGTCTTTTTTAACAGAATATGATTTCAATGCCCTTTTTGAAGCGAGAAAAGCGCAAATTTTAAGTGAGACTACAAATAAGAAAAAAGATTTAGAACAGCTTGGATGGGATCCAGAGCAAATTAAATTATTAGAAAAAGCCTTGTATGATGCTGAACTTAAAAAATTTTCTAAAGAGATAGATCCTGAGCTTCTTGAGAAAAGACCACATCAAGCAAGAAAAACTTTAAGAAAGTTAATTAAGGAGAAGATTGATAATTTGACCGCAGATTTATTATCTGATTTAAATATAGATCCTAAGGGGACTGAGCTTGCTCCAAGATTTAGTACGCTCGTCTATAACTTAGCTCAAAATACACCTAATGATGGTACAATTGTCCGTTATATCCAAACTAAATTACATAAACGGTTTGGGGCAATTGATAAACGAGACAATGAAACGTTAAAGGTCTCTTTGGATATTATTTCAGAATATATTCATGAAGTCAGGAGATTAATTAATGGCTAATAGCTTAGAGTTGGAAAGTTTAGTAAATAAGCTTATATCAACATATTTACTAAAAGGTATACAGCCTGATGATTTAGCTACCGCCTTATTCGAGGAAGAGTATGAAGAATTTATTATTACTAAAAATCGTACAACTGATGTTCTAGTAGTTAAACTCTCTTTCTTTGAGATTAATGATGAAGATATCTCAACTTTACATAAATTTCGATATACTTATGAAATGAGTACGAAAACACTTATAAAGATTGAACAATCTATAGGGGCTGGGAAATTTAAAATACAATGGGATAGATCCATTGTTATACAGGAATTAATGAGTTCTATAGGGAACTTAATTTCACCTGAGGATTTTAAAAAAATGTATCTTGATAACTTACCAAAAGATGTTAGTTCAAAACTTTATCTTGTTGCTTAATGAAAGGGGGAAAGCCCCCCTTTTTAACATTAAATTTTTAGTAAATTAAAGGCTTAATATTTAAACTAGTATATTTTACAGTCAAAAAATAATTTTATTTTGATTTAGTTTCTAGGGCTATTTCTTGGTTAAACAAGAGTTAAGTAATTGTTAACTTTAAAAGTAAAATAACTCAGTTTTGTAGAACATTTTTATGAATGCTCTCCATATTGTAATGGTTAAAATTTCTATGACTCTGCTCAACTATGCATTTTGAAGTTAACTCTATTCACATTCAGTATATTAGATATTGAATTACTTAACCAATAGATAGTGGTGTATAGGTATTAGTTTGATTTTACTTGTAAAGTTGAATGAAATCATATGCATGAAAGGCTTTAATCGACTTTAAAATTAGGTTTTCGAGAAAAATTTTACGAATTTAAAATAGCCAGCATGGACATGAATTGAAAAGTGATTTTGAAACAAAAGTATTTAATTACGAATAGGTTTCATTCCATTTTCCATATTTCGTGTGTTCTTGATTTTGCTCATCATATTTTCTACATTTCAAAAGCGGCAGATATTGCTATGGTAGTCAACTTTCAGGGATTGCTAGCATTTTCATTCATCTTAGTGAAAGTTAAATATTTAAATCCAAGTTTAATTAAATTTGGTAGGCTAGAGAAATGGTGATAAGTATTAGATAGATAGCTTTGATTTAATGTTATTTCTCTCGTAACCGATGTACATCTTTTTGTAATTGCTGAATATTGCTATCAGTGGTCTTTACATCTAAACACCTATCGTTGTTAAAAACATTCAAGTAGAGTCGATAGTGATTCTGGAATAGGGGAAATTTGCTCTGTGTATCATTTTTCACATATTTCTAAATACGAAAATTTTCATAGGTTTTACTGTACTGTATAGACTTGTGTAATGCGCTCAGAAAGGTGCGGTTTGGTGCGTTGTAAAAATCTAATGCGATCTCAATACTCAAATTTTCATCTGTTCGTACTTTGTGCTGTTAGTAAATCTGTAATTGTATGCAAATCTTGTTTATTACGAATAGTAAGCAGACGAACAATAAAAGCGGAACAATTTTGATTAACTTCACTTTCATTATGTTTTGTTCCAGTCTTAGATGTAAGAAAACTTTTGATACAGTTTCGAGCTTTTGGTTTATATGCAAACTTACAGATATTTGAATTTACTTCAAAAACAGGTCTAACCGATCAATAACTGCTTTAATTTTGATGGCGATAAATTTAATAGTGTAGCCTTATTTGATTATATAAATTTCCGGAAAAATCTGACGCATCCTTTATTATAATCATGTGCGAACAGATATTGTACAAAAGTAGTGACAAATATGTCGGAATATAACCTAGATGGTCTTGTAGTGTATAGACACAAAAAAGCCTAAACCATTACAGTTTAGGCGTTTAAGCTTCCAATGGATGAGGTTGGAATAAATATGGCGAAAGAGGGAGTCATATTTTTTAATTAAGCTTATAATATTAATATAAATTAAATAATATTTTTTATATTTTACCCCCAGTTATACCCCCAACTACACAACGCTAATTACTTAGCTAATCAGCTTTCGTTCTTACTATAACATGTATGCTTTGCAGTAAAGTGTTAGATCTTAGATCTTAGATCTAAGAAATTAGCAGAACCTATTATTGAACTCTTAATCATCTTTTTAATTTTTAAATCACTAAATTGAGGACTTTCATAAAGCCAAAATTGTATTTTGATGTACAATTTTTTTTGTGTTTTTTTTAAATATTATTAGTGATAAACTAAATTTAAATGGATGATTTTTGATTTTATAAAAGCTATTTTTATATAAAATAAATGTGATTAATGTGATTTTTTTGTTTTTTAATTCTAAACCTATGTATTGGTATATATAGCATTTAGTCGAGACTGGCATGAATTTATCTATAAAAATTTCAAATGAAGATTTTTTTAAGTTGTTAAAACATAAAATTTCACTCTCATATTCAACACGCTATTCAGGTGGGTTGAGTGAGAAAGTAATTTTTAAAGAAACAATTGATGCTTTGAAGCGGATAAATCATTTTGCTCATGATGTCAGTGATGGTATTTGGGATGCTGATTTACTTACTTCCAGATTCAGACATCAAGAAGATCAACTGCAACTTGCGGAGTTTTGTGATTCGTTTAATGGAATACGCTTGCAAAAAGAATTATTTCCAACCCCTGAAATGTTTAATCATCTTTTTTTTAAGAGTGTATATGAAAAATATGTGCAACTTGATAAAAATGCTGAACATGAGATAAGAAGGAAATATGGTATCTGGGACTATCTACCATTACTTGAAAAGCAACAGGAGGAATACGCTCAAGTTGCATTTATTTATGATACTCATCTTCAAATACCCCCTTGGGTGATTAGAAATATCCCTTATGAACGCATAGCTCAACTAATATCCGAGGTTCGAAATCAAATCGATATTGGTATGGATGAACATCGTAGACATGAAAAGAATGCATTAGATAAATTTAATAGCTATGCTGAAGCCTTTGATCTTTTATTGCGAACTCATTCCTCAACCTATGTGTTCACAATTGATATTAAGATACAAGGCTTTTTAACATCTAGGTCAGACTTAATGACTCAAGTGGGACATGTGCAAGATAGCCCTATTCATGATATTAAGCTTATTTTGGCTAGGTTTCCTGATCTTCTCAATGGGTTAACCAAAATTGAAACACATGGTGCTAAAGAGGATTTAAACTTACATTGTATTTTGATATTAAAACCCTCTAAAAATTTTTCTGAAAAAAAGTCAATAGATGTATTACAACAACAAATCCAGAACTTTTTGGGGAATTCCTATTATGTTTCGATTCGCAATTGGAATGAGGTCATTAGGAGAAATTATTCTAAAATTGCTGTAGGTCTTATCAAAAAATCACAACCTAAAAATGCGGAAGCATTTAAATATTGGGTACTTAGCTTTTTCTTTATACTTGATTTGCATATTCAGCCTTGTTTATCTAGCCAATTAAAATATTTGGCTATTAATGAAACCTTAGATAGTTACCTTAATAATTTACAAGCACAAAGTGAAAGTCAGAGTCTTAAAAATGAAAATATTATAGAAAGCTTTTTGACTGAGGTTGAAAAAGCGAACAAAGGTTTGTCAAAAAATTTTCAGCCATTTTTGTCTGAAAAAGAACGTAAATCTGTTTGGAGTATGCGTAGCCTCCCAAAAACCAGCCAAGCTTATATTGAGGCTGTCATGCATTATTATCGTGAGATTGAACCAGCCCCTGAAAAGCTTCAGTCCATGATGAATATCGAGATATTTATTGAGACACTATTATCTATAGAACTACAAGCTTTTGAGCTTAGTGTATCAGATGATCAAGAAGTGCTGACACGACAAATTTTAAATAAGGCAATTACACGCCTTGGTCGGCAATTTATTTTACTAGGAGAAAATGAAGTTGATGATCTGCTCCATCCACGATATGCATTTTTAATACAGCCTTTTTTTGAAAAAAGTAGAGATGCTTTGCAACAGTTAACCGGCTCAGCAGTTCCTAGACATGCTATCGAAGAGGTTAATCAACTTATTTTAGTTTTACGAAGATTATATACATCCTCGTTGAAGGGGATAGGTAATCAATCAATACAAAAGATTAGTAATCATTCTTATAAAAAATATATAAGGCGTATAGATGATATTACAGAGTTGCTTAAGCATTTGTTTCTACAAGGCTGTTTGGTTCTTAGAGTAACTGTCGAGTTAATTCCTGAAACTAAATACATATCACATCCCGATTTAGTCATTTTATGGACTGCATTTTTACATCATGCACAACGCTCAAAACCTTTATCACGGAAAACGGGTTTCTTTGGGTTATGGCGTGTAGATGAAGATCAGCATTTTTATGCTGATGTATTTATTGTATTTGATGAACGTGCAGTAGTTGATCGAGATTCTATTATCCAGCAGTTAAATGATAAATGGGTTAAATTTATTAATAACAAAGGCAAGTCGAAGTTAAAGCTGAATGAAAAAACAAAGTTTAAACATTGTAGAATACAAGGCAAACCACTGATGATTGCTGAAGGCGAGTATGCGTCAGATCATTTATTCATTGAGTCAACCAATAAGGCAAGAAAATCTGATTTTTTACAGAAAATCATTCCAGCTTTTTTAAGTCATAGTCTTTTTGGGGAAGCTTATCATGAAACCTATAAACAAACAGGCTCGGGACTTTTAATTAAAAGTAGTATAGCTGTTGCTAGTAGAAAGAATACACCTTCTACAAAGTCTATTAGACAGAAAGCTTTAAAGGAGTCTGTGGAACGTTCTGAAGTTGATGATGATCAATAGCGTAACTTTAGCTTGTAGTGTCATATCAGATTTATGCTGTTATAAGGAAATATAGGTTTTCCATATTCTCGTGTATTAGGCTGTTCTGGTAACATGGCTCTAGTGGGTTATTAATATAATGAATATAATGAATATATACTTATTACTATATGTTTTTAAAGGTATAACGATTATCTGAATGAATACATATGAGTAGTATCTATGAGCTTAATATCATAGGTATTGAGTATGACTAGCTTGAATCTACTGGTTTGATATGAATGCTCATCTCTATATGAACTGAACAGCATCTTCATTACATACTATTCAACCTACTGTAAAAGATAACTAAATCCCTAGTGATATGAGTTAAATCATTCACTAGGTAATTCTATGTCTAATGCAGTAGTTAATATTAATGAATCTGAAGTATTGATTGCTATACAAAACTTGATGATTTCAATGTGCTTTGAGGGGAATAGTGAGCAAGGGTTTAAAGAGGGTTTAGTTCTACTCATTCCTCAATTTAAAGCAATCTATCTACCCCACTTAAAATATGCTCAAAGTATTGAAACCTTTCACTCTTTAACGAAAGTAGTTGATCATATGTTGAATGGTCAAGCTATCTCTACTGTAAAGCATCTTAATCCCATGCAAATGACCCAATTATTAGGGCTTTTAAGGCAAGGACGCTTGCTTATTGCACAAGAGATCATATATTTAAAGGCTCAAGAAAAACGTAATCAACGTAGTCTTCGAGAGTATCTAGAGCAGTTAACTCAACACTACGCAAAACTACTATTCATTCGTATCGACTTGAGTATTGAGCAGAAGTACCAACATAAGGTCGGTATTGAGCAATTTTATGCATATCTACGCACCTTTATTAATCGAATGCAGAATCAAGATACTTGTTTCAAAGACCTACATGGTTATGCATGGGCTTTAGAGCAAGGGGCAACTAAGGGCTATCATTGTCATGTCTTACTGATCTACGATGGGCATAAACATCAAAAAGACTTTGGTATGGCTATACAGGTAGGACAATGTTGGAGTGAGATCACGGCGAACAAAGGCTACTACTTTACCTCTAACTCCCCTGAGTACAAGGCGCAATTTTTACAGAAAGGTAAATTGGGTATTGGGATGATTCATCGATCCAATTCTCAACAAGTTGAAAATGCCATCAAAGCAGCTATGTATTTGGTCAATCCTGAAAAGGAGAATCAATACATGAGAGTAGGGGTTCCTAAGATGCGGAGCTTTGGTAAGGCGCAATACAAGACTGATCGTCGCAGAGGGTGTATTGTCTCTACTTTACCAGTAGTGCAAGGCTTTAGGCTATGTACAGATTACTACGATTGAGGTAGTTAGAGATGTGTAATGTATTACAGCATTACACATCCTACATGGAGTGAATTAAAGCATTTTTCTGCCTATTGAATTAGTAAAATGGCGTAAAAACTCTACTTTAGAGCAAAAGACGAAACCGAGGAACATGCTTGTATTTTTAGCGGAATAAATTGAGTTATCCTTCACCTAAATAATGTCGATGGTGTAGAGCAGATTTAACGATTTTGATATGTATCCTTAGACACTTCCTCTATCAAATGTTTTGACTTGGCCCTAAATTTTAATTGCTCATTTTAATTCGAAAATAATCCAAGCTTAAAGTTAGGGCTAACGTTCGAAGTTTTAAAGTATATTTCAGAGTAAAGTTAGTGCCATGGCATTTCTTAATTTTTAAAAAAGTCTTGAAGTTAAAAATTATCAAATTCGAAAATTGGAAATTTAGAGGAAAAATAATGATATTTATTAATGTCAATATGCTTTACAAACGATATTAAGCCATTTACATGGTTAAAAAACCCAATAGGGGATTCAAAACCTTCATGTTCTGCGGCTTCAATAATTCCAAATTTATGTGCAGCATATACTAATCGATCAATTCTTTTAAGCATTGCTTTTGATAGTCTTGGCTCACTAGTGTCCACTAAAAGACCTAATACAATTTTTCTAGAGCCTGGGCCTAAAATTACAGTTTTTTTCTTATTTTCTTTAAATCCATGTCTTCTAATTTCGTAAAATATTTCTCGCTGTAATTTACCGATAGAGAGGTTTTGTGGTAGATTGATCGGAGTAGAAAAAGTCAAATCATCTGCATATCTTGTATAAGTAAGATTATAATTAGATGCCAATCCTATTAAAGCATTATCTAAGTTTTGAGCAACCAAATTACTTAACATGGGGCTTGTTGGCGAACCTTGTGGCAACACACCTAAACAATAGTTATTTTGATAAAATCTATAACTATTAAAATCACTATTGTTTTTTACTTTTAATAGGTTGCTAAGGTTGGTGGGTAGTCTTGTTGTTGTACAAATTTTTGCTATTTCAAAAGATAATAAACTTGTATAACCTAAATCTTTAAAGATTTTGTAAACTTGATGCTCATTAATACTATAAAAAAAATTTTCAAGATCGAACTTGAATATCCATTTAGCTTCACAATGAGCTTGAGCACATTCTTTTATTCCACTATTTTTCTTAAAGGCGTAAGATGAACTAGATACTGGTATATTTTGCAATATTTCTTCATTAATAAAAGTTTGAACTTTCAATAATTTTCCATTTACAGAATGAATATGTCTACGCCCACCACTTCTCTTTCGAATAGCGTACATTTTATAATTAGCAATTTCTCGATTACGTAAAACGGTAGAGCGTAAAAAATGATAGTCAACGCCAGTAATTTTAGCTAAATGATTTAATGTAAAAATTGTCGGCAAATTTTTACGTTTTAAATTTTCCGAGTATCGTTTGAGCTTTGTAGCTTTGTCTGCGCCTAGTTTTTCTGCTGAACAAGTATAAAGTCGGTGTAGTGACCAAGTTTCCATTCACCTAATCCTTTGGACCTTGTGTCCATTATATGTATGCGTCTACAAGGCTTCGAAGGTCTATTGAAGTTCACTTCAAAGGCGCATACATATAAAGGTCGATTTTATCGACCTATCGTGAGTTCTTTCCAAAAATATCTATCCGATATTCCCATCTACAATTGTAGAATCAGTTAAAGTCTCTATTAGGTAGAGAGCAGTAACGGCTGAATAGTGAAACTTAATCACTACACCAAGAGTTTGGAATATACAGGTCTTGGTTCCATTTTGGAATAGGTTTTGGATGATTATGAAGAAAATTTCTTCCTATAGCTGTAATCCTTAAAGTATTACCATTTAGTAAATTTAAATTAATACATTTTTCTAAATAATAGTTTAATAAACTCATGTCTATATCAAGTGCACTCGCTAAACTTGATTTGCTAACATATCCTTTATTAATTAACTTTAAAATATCAACTATTTGAAAAGGAATGATTTGTTGATTTTCCTCAGTACTATTTTCTAATAAAAAAGTCATCCAATTAGGTATGGTTCTACCTGGGAAAAGAGGACTCCAATTATCTCCTCCATCAAACCAGAATATACCTGGTATATTATTTGGTACGCTATGATAAAAGACTAAATTAGACATAACTTTTCCAAATCCTTTATTAGCCCAATTTGGAATTTTTTTATTCTGCGTACATAGTGTTAGAATTTCTTGTACATTTTCTCCCCATCTTTTATGCAAATTATCAGAATAGGTGTATTTGCCATAAAAAATAATTTTAGATGATTTTTTGTAAGTTCTAGAAGAATGATCTGATCCAACAATGTTTTTTATAATATTTTTAGGCGCATTACTATTTCGCATAAAACTATAAATATGAAAATTGATGAGCCCTAAACTCCACCAACTTTTAAATGTTTTATTAATCAACATACTATTAATAAATGAGTAAACTCTTTTTCCGCTTCCAATAGCATCATCAATTAATATTAAATTTTTAATGCGATTTTCTTTTAAAGTACTCAATGGTGGATGATCATATAAGTAATCTCTTTCTCTTGTAATACTTGAGATTAATGAATACACGAAGTCCTCGCTTCCTAAAGATTGTCCTGATCTATCGATTACGCATCCAGTCGCATCGTTCCAATATGGAATGAAAGTATTTGTTTCGTCTTCATCTAATTTACGAATGGAATAGAAAGCATATTTAGTATCATTTAAGGTATTTCTAGAAACTTCTTCTTGTAACCATTGAGCGTACGTATCTCTTGATACAAATCTCAATTTACTTAACATTATTAATGCCAAATTCTTATCACTTTCATTAAATTGATTAAGCCATATATTGATATCACTAGATCCATGAATTTTTTCAAAAGTTAATTTTTTAAAGTCTTGATAATGCATCTTGGCACATTTAGCTTGATAATTATTTAAGATCATATCAAGCTGAATCAGATATAGTAATATTTATTGCAACATTTTTTGTTCTATGGCTATTAAAAAAAATGTTTTTTCATAAAGCTAAACTAGCTTAAGAATTAACTCATCCGATAAGCATAAGTCCTATTCTCAGTACTGATACTCACCTCACGAATATATTCCGCTTTACATCGTGGATAAGCTAAAGCGACTGAACCATAACGCATATTTTTATAATCATACATATTGGTAATGCCACAGTTGCCACGATTGATTTGTATACCCGTAATCGTAGTGGGTTGGTCATTGAGTGAAATGATGTCAACTTTGTCAATATAGCCTGTCATCGAACCTTGGGATTCAGCTCGATAGACTCGAATATCAAACTGTTCTTCGATCTGTGCTGGTGTTTCAGCTTCAGCTTGTTCAGTACTGAGAGACTTATTGTCTTGAATGGCTTGATTGGAATCTATTTCAGAATTTACTGAAACGTCATCATCAAGTGTTTTTTGTTCACTCAGATCTATTTGCATGAATTACTTGGTTTTTACATCAAGCTCTGTTTTTGGTGTTTGGTGTGGTGGTTGAGCCTTATCCTTGGATGGACTACAGGCATTTAGCAAGGATATTGATAACAGCAAAGGCAGCATGAGTTGAGTTTTAGACATGATTATTCTCGTAATATAAAACTCTGTTTCAACCCAGCTTAGTCATGAATATTTGCGCTGATTCAATGTGAGGTGTTGAGCTGAAACAGAAAAAAAGTGAAGATTAATTTATGTTATTTTTAAAGCACTCATTGCTCAACAATAGCACGATAGGTGATTTTTCCATGCGTGGTATAAAGATAAATCTCTTTAATTTCCTCAGTAGAACAGCCCTTTAAAACAATGTTAAATACTGCTCCGTAATAGGACACACTCGGAAATTTAGTGGTAAATGGTTCTACACCAATGACCTTGCAACTAGGATTGTCTATTTCTACTTTATCAATCACATCGTTCACTTCAGAAACCACTTTTAAACGAGTGGTGTCATACACAGTACTTGTGATGACTTTAAAGTTTGGATAAGCATCAACAGGACGAAACTTCACGTCGACTGATTCACTTTCTAACAATTCACGTTTAAGTTGAGGCTGTGGAATATCAATATTTTCAGCACCTGTATAGATACTGTCAGGATCATAACGGTCATGAGCAATTGCGGTTGCTTCAGCTTCTTGCTCTTTTGATTGTGGACTAGAATCAGGTAAATCTAGGGTACTGGTTGGTGGGCTACCTGCATCTGATGAAGAGGATGAAGAAGGCTCAGGTTTCTTCTGACAGGCAGTGAGTGTTGTTATTATGACAATTGTGAGGAGTAATTTATTCATCATGGAATCCTATTACTGTGATGCAAACTGAGTACATTGCACATACTTCAGCACAGCTAAACCTTTGACGTATAGCCATCGGTCATTTCCATTCTCGGCCTGATTATCAAAAACTTGATAAGCAAAGTCATCAATCTCAATTAACTTTGGCTCCTTTAAATCTTTGCCTTCTCGAATCATGGCATTGAGATCAGCACTATAAATAAAGTAACGGAGTCGATCTCCTTTGGGGATGATTTGCCATTCTTTACTAATGGCAACAAAGGCATTGCAATTAATATTGCCTTCACAGCGTTTAACAGCAGGTGCACTGGCAGGTGAGTTGATAAGTGTCATCACTTTATTCATATCAGCATGACTAAATGAAGCTACAGATAAACAGGCAAAAACAGCTCCTGACTGTAAAAAGTATTTGGTTCGCTTATTCATAAAAAAATCCTAATTATTGTTGTTGCATATACTTCTAATAGAATGTAATTAGTTAAACATCGAGATTGGCCAAACAATTGCTTTGCCTAAGTTATAAGCATAGCTTTGGTCGGCTGTGGCACTGCATCCCTTTAAATAAAAAGAAAATAACAGCGCAATCACTACATAAATTCCAATCAGATAATGTTTGATTTGCATGGTTGTTCTCCTAACGTGATTGACAAGCTTGAGCAGCGCGATACATTTGTTCACCAAAATCTGCTGGTAGATCGAGGCGACTGACATTTTGATCAGCCATTTTTTCCATCACAGCAGGGGAATAATGCGCTTCGAGCTTGTCATAGACACAGGAGCAGGCAGAGTGATCAGAACCGCCAGATTGACAACCTGCATTAAAGTCACGCTTGGCTTTGCTTTCACAGCCTGTGAGTAAAACAGTCGTAAACAGTGTGAGCCCTAGAATGGGCAAATGATAAAAAACAGACATGATAATTCTCGTCATAAAAAACAACATGATCGATATCTGATTTCAAAGGGTATGGTCTCGATTTATGGTGGAGGAGGTTTATTCCAACCAGCCAACTCAACCAAAAGCCAAAACAGCAACATCATCAGGACAAATCCAATGACAGCAGGTCCCAGCCAGATCAATACACCAATGATTAAAATCAGACGTGCAATAATCTTCATTACCGAAGCAATGTAGAGCTAGGATTCGTTTTAGATAGACGAGATAAAATCGGAATAAAATGCGGTGTAACAGCGTAAGAAACAGTCATGATTGACTCCTTGGAATTATAAGAAGTTCTACCAAATTACTGTCAAATAATGGTGGCAGAACGAAAAGGGGTTGACAGACTGGGATCCAAGGAACCAGCACGCACGAGGCGTCCCCCTCCCGTTCTACCGCAAAGGGGGAACACGAGGGTTCCACGACATACAAGAATCATTCCATATATCGTGCTGGATCTGCGGTCTGTCAAAACCGACTGGCAATGTAGGCCAGCAAGCTCATGATAATGCCAAGCCTGATTGGGGTCAATTTCATTTGCAGACAAAGATATGATAACGAGCTAAAAACAATCAAAAATAGAATGTAAATAATTTCAGATACATAACACCTGAGTGAAGAAATTGTTGATGTTTCCTGAACAACTTGGGAAATCAGCAGCAATTCTATTATTCACTATCAGGAGTTTTTATGCCGTATCGAGATTTTGATCAAGAAGAAGAGGGGATGTTTCCTCAACGAGAACCCATCAAGCCAATGATACAAGGCTTAGGACTCAGCAACTCACCCACCACTTTAGCCATATTGGGCATGTCACTGGCACGTTCCTTGGGCTATTCGCCATTTATAGGCGGAATTGCAGGCGCCATGTTGGGTGGTGTGATTCTGGTGATTGCTGAACAGACACCACGACCACCATTTACCAAATAAGTTGGCGATTCAGATTTATCGCAATACCTCCTCAGAATACTCATTTTTAAATCCAAACAATTCATTATTTAATATCAGGAATATATCCTATGGCACATCTCATCGAACAAATGGCTTATGTGGGGCAAACCCCTTGGCATGGCTTGGGCAACCAACTTTCTCAAAATCAACCCATTGAAGTTTGGGCACAACAAGCAGGCATGGACTGGCGTATAGAATCATCTGATGTCAGCTACATGGCACAAAACCACAGAGGGCAAAGTATTATTATGCCCTTTAAAGAACAACGAGTTTTATATCGTTCCGATACCCATGCCCCTTTATCTGTGGTCAGTCAGCGCTATCAAGAAGTGCAACCTAAACAGATTCTTGAATTCTATCGTGACCTCACTGAACAATCAGGCTTTGAACTGGAAACAGCAGGAATACTCAAAGGTGGTAAGAAATTCTGGGCTTTGGCAAAAACAGGACAAAGTACTGCACTCAAAGGCAAAGATGTCAGCAATGGCTATATTCTGTTAGCCACGGCGTGTGATGGTACGCTTGCCACCACAGCACAATTCACATCCATTCGTGTGGTGTGTAATAACACCTTAGCGATTGCACTGAAAGGACAGGATGCAAGTCGAGGTGTGGTCAAAGTACCGCACAGTACCAAGTTTGATGCAGACAAGATAAAACAGCAATTGGGCATTTCAATTCGTGCATGGGATGAACACATGTATGAGATGAAACAACTCAGTCAGCGAAAAGTCAGCCAAGAAGAAGCGGCTGCCTATTTTGATGCAGTGTTTAATAATACAAGTCTGAGTATCGCAGAACAAGATGAACGTTTGATTCAGTACTACCGTAATGTTGCCAGCCCATCAGAACCGAATAAAACCGAACCCAATGGACGAGCCATGTCGAAAGTCATGACGATGTTTAATGGTCATGGACGAGGCGCAGAGCTATCCTCAGCCAAGGAAACCGCCTACGGCTTACTCTGTTCTATTACTGAATTTTGCGACCATGAGCGTCGCGCTATGAGTCAAGATCATCGACTCGATTCAGCATGGTTTGGTGCAGGAGCTGGCTTAAAACAACGCGGTTTAGAACAGGCTTTAAGGATGATCACATAAATTATCCCATCAATTAGCCTAAGCAATACCACTTCAACAAAAGACCTAAGTTCAATCAATGCAATCCTACTAAGACCACATCTACGGATGTGGTTTTTTTATGCCCAAAATTTAACAATAACAGGAATGAAATTATGAATCACCACATCCATATCAACCCCCAACCCACTCGATCAATCACGTCAACTACTACTCAAACATTTATTGCCCCAAAACTTTTTAGTGCCAAACGCTTGGTCAATACTAAACAAATGAGCCAAGCGGAGTGGCAAGAAATTCGAAAACAAGGCATTGGCAGTAGTGATTGTGCAGCAGCCTGTGGACTAAATCCCTATATGTCGATGCTGGAACTGTGGATGATTAAAACAGGACGCATCCAACAAAACATTGAGGATGAAAGTGAAGGGCATGCACCGCTCTATTGGGGTAAACGTCTAGAACCTTTGGTGGCTGAATACTACAGTATGCATACCAACTACAAAGTACGGCGAGTCAATGCTGTACTACAACACCCTGAACCAGATAAACACTTTATGTTAGCCAATTTGGATTACTCAGTAGTGGGTGATGCTGATGTACAAATCTTGGAATGCAAAACAGCAGGGGAACACGGTGCTAAGCTATGGCGAGATGGTGTGCCTCTATATGTACTCTGCCAAGTGCAACATCAATTGGCAGTGACAGGTAAGAAAGCAGCACATATCTGTGTACTGATTTGTGGGCATGAAACCCGAATTTTTAAAGTGACCCGTTCAGAATCGGTGATCCAACACATCATCAAGGCTGAACGACACTTTTGGGAGTGCGTGGAAAAAGACATACCACCTGATGCCGATGCATCTGAATCAGCAGCCAAAGCCTTACAACAGCTTTATCCAGAACATGTACCACTCAGTACCACTGACCTATCTGAAGATGAGCAAGCCAATCAACAATTTGAGCAATTAATTCAAGCACGACATCAAATTGAAACTAGTCAAGAGATATTCGATCTGCTGAAACATCAACTACAAGTCAAGATGCAACAGGCTGAACGAGCGACCTTTAAAACAGGCTCAGTGACGTGGAAAAAGTCAAAAGACTCAATCAGCCTAAACACTAAGGCTTTACTCAAACAGCATCCTGAATATCTCAATCAATTTCCACAAAACAAACAAGGCTCACGACGTTTCAACATCTATACCGATGATGAGTAAAGCCACTCTCAATTTAGGGCATATCTGCGAAAAATCGCAAAAACACCCCCGTTCTCTGTAAGCACCGAAGTACTTACAGAGAACCAATATAGGTGAATTTGCGCTGAAAAATGATTGATTTCTACATATCAACCGAACATTGGTAAAAAATAACTGAAGAGGACAGCAGCATGATTAAAGGTTTAGCGATTACACCGCCTATACTCGGCAGAATCAGCATTGGTAAAATTGTTGAAAAGAATGGAAAACGACTGCCTGAAAAGGATGACCAATTCACCATCACCAGCCAAATCCAAGACAAAGAAGGCTGGATTAAACACCCACTTGATGAACAACTCCGAGCCAAAGCACCCAATCAAAAACTTCGCACCATTCCAGTACGGATGATCTTTAACGATCCTGAGCTTAATCTCAGAGCAGAGTACACTTTATTTGATCGCCAAACAGGACGACCTGTATGTATTGGCAATGGTGAAACCTGTCAAAGGCAAACCAATCAAGGCTTAGAACAACACATATGTCCATCACCAGATTTATGCCCATTGGCACAAGGACGCAACTGTAAACCATATGGAAGATTACATGTCAATTTAGGCGAATCGGATGAACTTGGAACATTTATTTTTAGGACAACAGGTTTTAACAGTATTCGAACTTTGGCAGTACGACTGAGTTATTACCATGCTGCATCGAATGGCTTGCTGTCATGTTTGCCTTTGCAATTGACCCTCAGAGGAAAGTCTACTACACAAAGTTATCGTACACCTGTGTATTACGTGGATTTAACTTTACGTGATGGTGTCAATCTTCAACACGCCATTCAAACGGCAAAGGATATAGATCAACAAAGCAAAGCTTCTGGATTTAATCAACATGCTTTAGATCAGATGGCACGGCAGTGTTTTAGTAATGCAAGATTTGAGGTGAATTCTGAAGAAGGATTGGATTTGGTGGAGGAGTTTTATACAGATGAAGTTACTGAGTCTGAACAAGCACAACCTAAGTTGAAATCCAAAGTTAAAGCTAAGCCCAATCAAGGTGAAGGGTTTGTGCAAGATATTCAGCAGGGGTTGCAGAAATCAGTTCATTCAGTGATTTGAATGATTGACAAAGCGAAAGTTAATTTTTACGAGTCGCTCAATCATTTGAGCGATTTACCGCTCGCATTACAGATTAGGAGTAAACGTCATGAATGCGATCACGGGGCAAACTTTTCAAATGAACCAAATTATTAACATTAAAGAAGTGATTCTGTTCACAAGCATTAGTCGGGCAAAGATTTATGAAATGATCAATGCCGATTCAAAGTACTACGATTCGACTTTTCCAAAGCCTGTGCGGTTGAGTGAATCACGTATTGGATGGGTAGCTTGGGAGGTTAATCAATGGATTGAAGGTAAGATACAAAGCCGATAAGTGTGGGAGCGAAAGCTCCCTTATTTTTTATTAAAAAATAGGTGGTTATCTTTTGTTAATATAAAATTTAGATTTTGATATCTAATGATGGTGAAATTTTGTGAGCTATAAAACCCTCAGAAATTAAAAATCAAAAAATATTAGATGGGGTTAGACTTGGAGAACAACTGTGTACCGTATAAAACTTTGATTTTTGTCTATGGTAACTTCTGTTGAATATATAGCTTCCTAGGTTAAAGTGTATGGTTAGTGGTAATGTTGAAAATTTAAAATTAGAGCGTCTTAAATTGTCGTATGGATAGAGGGAAAGTAAGTTTTTTTTTACTATTTATGTCTAACTGTTTGTTTTAATTTCCCTTATTTTAAAGAGGCAAATCTCTTGATATATGACATTTAAATTTTATTGCTGGTATAATTCACCAGTCTATTTTTATAACTGGTAACTTCCACCAGCGAGTAATATGATTCAATTACCTTCAGATATAAAGCTCATATTTTCTGGTCACGAAACTTTTGCGTTAAGACAATTATGGTTAAAAAAAGCTTATTCACAAGTAGAATTGCATCAAGATGCTTCAGAACAGGTGTGTTCAAAATCTGTATTTTCATCAGGTGATGCTGTTGAGCGTTTTGGTGTGGGTAAAAATATGGTAGCTTCAATTAAGCATTGGGCATTGGCTACTGATATAATAAGAGAAAGTGATGAAACCAATGGCTTCAAACTTGGTGAAATTGGAATCTTTCTTTTTGATAAAAATGATGGGGTAGATACTTTTCTAGAACATGAATCGTCTTTTTGGTTAATTCATTGGTATCTGGCGGGGAAAAGTATTCGTTCAACAACTTGGTATATTTTATTCAATTATTTAAATAGTAATAATTTTTCTCAAGATGATGTGATCGATTTAATTATAGAACTTGTATCAGAGTCAGAAAATGTTAGATCAAGAAAAACGTTAGAAAATGATATTGATACGTGCTTAAAAAGTTATGTTTCAGATAATGAGACCGAAGATGGAATTGAATCTCTTTTATCTAAGTTAGGTTTAATCAAAAAAATAAATAAGAATTTATATCAGTTTAACTATGGATATCACGAGTCATTATCTGACTTTCTATTTTGCTTTGCAATTTTGGATTTTTGGGAAAGTCTAGAGAAGAGATATGAGTCTTCACAATCAACACTGTCTTTTAAAAATATAACCTATGATTATGGTTCACCTGGACGTGTATTTAAATTAACAGAATATTCGATTAATGAGCGACTTTCTAGGATTGAGGAGATTTCAAATGGTTATTTGGGATGGACCGATAGTTCTGGTTTGAAACAAATAACAAAGCTTAAAAGTGAAGTAGCTATTGGTGAAGTTAAAATGAATTTGTTGAGATCAGCATATGCTAGTGAATAAAAATCTAAGTGATGTGGTTTCTATCAATAGAAACTTTATAAAATCTATAAATATAGAATTGGATTTTGGTCATTTTGATTCGATCAAGGAGTATATAATTCAACCTTCTGCTCTTAATGTTCTAGACATTATGGCAAATCAAATTTCAAATACTCAACAACGTACTTTTACGTGGACTGGTCCGTACGGTAGTGGTAAATCATCGTTAGCTTTGGTTTTAGCAAGTTTAGCTAGTGGAAATGATGAGGTTAGAAAGCAATTATATAAAAAAATAAATTTAGATTCAGTGACTTCTGTTTTTTATTCGGATAAACCTTGGTTAGTAACCCCTATTACAGGGAAAAGAGCTTCAATCGAAGAAATATTTTTGCCAGTTTTAAAGAAGTTAACTAATGAAACAAATTTAAAAATAAAAAATCGATCAAATTTGATTGATTTATATATAGATTTTATTGAGAAGCAAAATGACATTGAGGGTAGTATTCTCATTATTGATGAGTTAGGAAAACTCTTAGAATATGATGCTTATCACACTCAAGATATTGGTTTTTATCAAGAATTAGCAGAAAAAACAGCAAGGTCAAAAAAGAAAATAATTATTGTTGGTATTCTACATCAAGCATTTGGTGAGTATGCAAGACATCTTGGTTTAGTAAAACAGCAAGAGTGGGCTAAAGTTCAAGGTAGATATAGCGATTTGCCATTGGTTAGTAGTGTTGATGAAAATATAAACTTAATTAGTCAGGCTATTTTAATTACTGATAAACCTAAAAATACACTTAAAGTATCAGAGAATTATATTGCTGCTTATAATGCTGATCATATTTCCAAGCTAGAAAATAAAACTAAAATTTTTGATGAATGTTGGCCGTTACATCCAGTGACTGTCAGTTTGTTAAGTTCACTTTCAAGAAAACAGTTTGGGCAAAATGAACGAAGTATATTTAGTTTTCTATCATCGTATGAAATGTTAGGGTTTCGTGATGTTTTACAAACTCTACCTGTAAGTGAAGAAAGTTATTATTATCCAGATATGCTTTGGGACTATTTACATGCAAATTTAGAGCCGATGATCCTATCATCATCAGATGGTCATAAATGGGCACTGAATATCAATGCAATAGAAAGAACACAGTCGCAATTTTCATTGGACTATGTGAGAGTTGTAAAAGTAATATCTGTCATAGGGCTGTTAAAAGATGGTGTTAATATACTATCCACTCAGTCAATTATAAAAACTTGTTTTCCTAAGCATTCAGACAGTTCAATTTTAGAAATATTAAAAAAACTTGAAGCTGCGTCTATATTAATTTTCAGACGCCATTTAAATACTTGGGGAATTTATGCAGGTAGTGACTTTAATATTGATGAAGAAATAAATAAAGTATTAGCTCTTCAAGGGGATATAAGTTCTCATGAATTAGATGCTCTCTTGGATACTGTACCTGTCATCGCATCACGTCACTATTGGGAAACTGGAGCAATGCGATGGATGAGTAAAAATATTATATTAGAAGATAATTTAAAAGAGTTTAGGAGAGAGGTTTATAAAAATAAGAAAGATGGTAGCTTTATCTTAGTCTTACCTAATAAATACTATACACCTGAGCAATCATTAAAGTTGGCAATAAAGTTTTCAAAAGAAGAAAGAGAAGGTAACTTAATTGCTATCGCAAAATTTGAAAATCAAGTTATTGATTTGCTTAGAGAATTGAAAGCTCTAGAGTGGTTGAGGAAAAATAAAGTTGAACTTCAATCGGATAGTATTGCTTTGAGAGAAGTAGATGCTAGATTAAGTTCATTAAGAAATATATTGTCAAATAAATTTAAGAATGAGTTTAATAAAAGTATTTGGTTTGATAGTAATTCTAACAAGTATGAAGGGAATTTATCAAAGCTAGCTTCTGATGTTGCTGATAGGGTTTACACATATGTGCCTGTAGTTCATAGTGAAGTAGTGAATCGTGATGCCTACTCTGTGCCAGCGAGTAAAGCAATTAAAGATTTAATGAAAGCAATGTTATTCGCAAATGATGCTGAGAATTTTCACTTGGAGGGTACATCGGCTTCAGCAAGTTTGTACAAAACTGTTATTAAGACTCAGAAAATTCATGTTGATGAAGGTGGTGTTTGGAAATTTGTAATACCTTCCATACAAGATAACCCATCTATTTTTTTCTTATGGGATAAAACAATAGGATTATTAAAAAATTCAAATCAAGCAATATCAATTGAAGAAATTTATAATTTTTGGAAAGTACCACCTTTCGGTATAAAGAAAGGACTTCTATCAATTTTTAGTTTAGCTTTTTTCTTGACGTATAAGGATAAACTGGCCTTATACCATGAAGGGATGTTTGTAACGGAACTTGATGAAGTATTGGTAGAAGAGTGGTTAAGACAACCAAAATTATTCGCATTTAGGTTTGTTGAGTTAAATATAGAACAGAGAGAGCTTCTTAAATCAATTTCAAAAGATTTTTCTGAAAGTGATAATTCTCAGCAGCAAGAGTTAAGTCCACTTGATTGTGCTAAAGAGTTAGTAACTAAAGTTTTCTCTTTACACCCTTTTGTAAGGAAGACAAATGATTTAGATATATTAACTAAAAAGTTGAGAATCATATTGCTTGCGGCTAAAGATCCCTATGATTTACTGTTTATTGATATTCCTAAATCTTTTGAAGTTAAAAATATTTCAGCAGTAGCATCATTATTAAAAGATGGGCTAAAAGAGCTAGAACTTTTTTGGCCAAATAAGCTTCATGAAATTGAGGTTGATCTTTTAAAAAGCTTGGATCATTTTGGTGAGTTAAGTAACCTCAGAGCAAGGGCACAGCCTCTTTTGAAGATTAAAGCTGATCCTAAATTGAATATCTTTATTAAACGTCTTTCTGAGTATTATGGTACACAAAGGGAGATTGAGAATTTAATTAGCTTAACAAGTAAGAAGCAAAGTAAGGATTGGATCGATCAAGATATAGACTTAGCTATTTTACAGCTAAAGTCTTGGAGTGAAGCATTTAGACGTTATGAAACTATTACTTTAGAAGATAATCAAAATAATGGTCGATATGCAATTTCAATTTCATTTGCTTCTCAAGATGGGCAAGCTGTATCAGGTATAGTTGATTTTTCAAAAGAAGATATAAACCAAATTGATACAATTGTTGAAAAAATGAATAAACAATTTTCTGAAAGCAGCTTGAAAAAAGAAATATTGCTTGCTGCAATTAGTAGGGTTGGTAGTGAATTGCTTAATGATGTAAAGCAAAATGAAAGGGTAGTTTAAAATGGCAGAGTATCATGTGTTGGGATTGTCTGGAGGTAAAGATAGTGCAGCTCTAGCTGTGTATATGAGCCAATTTCATCCTGAAATAAATCTTCGTTATTTTTTTACAGATACAGGTAAAGAGCTGCCAGAGGTATACGCTTTTTTAGATCGGCTTGAAGGTGTTTTGGGGCAGGAAATTGAATTCATTAATGGTGATAGAGATTTTGATTTTTGGTTAAAACAATACAATCACTATTTACCAAGTGCACAAACTCGATGGTGTACGCGTCAATTAAAACTAACTCCCTTTAAGAAATGGATTAAACCATGGTTAGATAATGGAGATGAAGTTTATAGTTATGTCGCCATTAGGGCTGATGAAGAGCATCGTACGGGGCTAATTTCTGACCATAAAAATTTAAAGGTTATTTTGCCATTTAGAGAAGATGGAATCGATAAACCCAGTGTAATAGAAATTCTTGAAAACGTAGGATTAGGATTACCAGAATATTATTCTTGGCGATCAAGAAGTGGATGTACATTTTGCTTTTTTCAACAAAAAATTGAATGGGTACGCTTAAGAGAAATTCATCCAGAAGCTTTTGAAGAAGCAAAAGCATATGAAAAATTGGCTATTGACTCAGGGTCTCCATTTACTTGGACTCAGGGCGAATCATTAGTTGATTTAGAGAGACCTGAACGTATAGCTGCAATAAAAGCTGAATTTGAGAAAAGACAGATAAGAATGAAAACTAAAAAGAAAGTAAACCCTTTACGTCCTCAGCTCATCGATATGGTAGATATCGATGAGCTATATCTTGAGGATGAAGGGGGGGGTGCTTGTTTAGTCTGTCATAAGTGATAAGCTTGGTGTAGGATACAAAGGCACTCACTATTTTTGTTAATATTTAGTTCTTGGATTATCTGTTTTGGCGTTTTATCTTGCTGAATTTTAATAAATTTTATGCTTAATTTTCCTATTTTTTGATCAAGTACTTTATCTTTAACTTCATTTCTTTTAGAGAGAAGATCTATTAAATCACTTTTATGCACATTTTGATTTATTAGATTCGTGATAATCCATTCAGTGAGTTCAAAATGATCCGAACTAACAAGTTGAATGAATTTCTTTCGAGTGTTTTGGTCTTCAGTACCACTTATATTGGTTGGTATATTATATTCAATAAAAGTATTAGCAAATAATGGATTTCCTTCAGCATTAAAACCTCCAGTAGGAAGATTTTTGATTAAAAATATTTGGGCGGAACTGATACTAGGCCTTTGGGTTCGCTGTTGACTTGGCCGAATTAAATAAGAAACAGCCTTTTGTTGAAGTCCTACAGCAACATCATTACGAACTTCCCCAATAACATTCAGCGTATGTGAACATGAAAACGCATAAAAATCCTCAAAGCTGAGGCTAATAATTGACATAGGCAATGGCTTTAAATCATAGTAATCATTATTAATAAAGAAATCGGTAATTGTATAATTAGACGTATCAAAAATTGATGATTGATTTAAAGATTTCTTTTCAGGTGACATTTTTATTAGTTGTATAGAGCGAATGCTTTTTTTGGGAGAGCGAACAATATCACTTAAATCGCATGGTTGCGTTATATTTATATATACCTCATCTAATGGCGTATTAACCGGACCCGATTTTAAAACAGCTCCAAAAGGTATATCATGAAGAATACTATTTTTTAATTCCTCTTTTTTCTTAGATTGAATTGATAAATCATGATTATAACCTTTAAATGATTGATGATTTAGCATATTTCGATGAAGTAAGAAAGAGCTTGAATCAATACTATGAGTTAAAATGTTGCAATAGTCTATTTTTTCTAATTTACTTCCTAGACCCTCAATACTATTAGTAATATCCAATTCTTTTTCAATATGCCAAGAATTTTCCTTTTGTATGAAATTGTGGAAATGATCGTGATAAGGTTGTCCATCTATTGTTGCATCTTCTTGAATACTTTTAAAAATATAAGTATCTAATTGCCAAAGAGTATCTAATGTTCTTTTTTTAGCATTTTCTAAAGCTTTTTCCCAATCATTAATATACATTCTAATTTCATTTGAAATGGACCTTTGTTTCATTAAGATTGAGGAGATTGTAGATAAACCAAATGAGTCAAAATTCTCTGATATTAATTTGTTTTTAGTAAGAGTTACTAGCCCTGCACCACTGATTTTAGTGGTATTGTAAAATCTTGATCTTTCTTCGGGTGTATTAATCTTGGTGTAAGATGTTAATAGAATAATTGGAGGTAAATCTTTAATTATTGATAAATTTTCTTTTATATAACTTTCATTAGTTGTTCTTTCATCTAGATACCAGTCAAGAATTATTAAACTAAAACTTGATATATCTAGAGAAAAAGACTCATTGGAATGCTCGAGAAAAGTTATCTCATATTCAGGAGATGGGAAAGATTTTTTAATAATTTCTTTGAATTGGAAGAAGAGAGAATTTTTTTGCTTTAAAGGGGTTAAGAGTGATTGTAGTTCATCAGATGCCTTTTCAAAAAAATTAGAATTTAATAAAATATTTCTTAAGAAATTAGTTGAGGTGTGTGGATTTTCTTCAAGATTAAAATGACTGAAATCTTTTTCAATAATATTATTAATTTCTTCTAAAATTAAACTAGTTGGATCATTTAGTTCTGCGAACAGATCATTAAAAAGCTGTGAAGCTGCTTCGGAAGAAAGTCCATTAATTTCATCATCGATTACTAAAATTTTCTTCTTAATTGGATTGGAGGATGAAATCATTTGTTATTTCCCTAATGGTAGTTCAAAAATAAATGTTCTTAATCTATTATCTGATTCTAACTCATTTAATAAATATAATTTGGCTTTGTGATAGGAGGCTATTTCTGAGGCAATATAAAGCCCTAACCCTTTTCCTAGTGGTCTATTAGTGAAGTAAGCTTTAAATATCTCATGAATATGCTCTGGCGCAATTCCCGGCCCATTATCTCTTACAGAAATTGTTTTTGCTTTGCTATCAATATCGATTTCTATTTTTTTCTCACGTTCCCCATCTTTAATTCCTTGATCTAACCAATGAACAGAATTGGTGATCAAATTTTCAATGATTTGAGCCACTAATCCACGTACCATTTTTACGTTTAATTCATCTTTAGGTTCAGCATCATCAACTGTGAAATATACCTTAATATTGTGTCTTTTAAATTTTGACTCGTACAACTCTATGATAGTCTTAAATTGATTTACGATATTGTATTTCTCTGGACTTTGTCGGGTTGAGGGACTATGAACATTAATACTATCAATTCTTTTTTGTGTTGCAGTAATTTGTTTTCTTAATTCATCTATAATAAGATTTACTTTTTCTTCACTATAATGAGTATATTTAAGCTCATCAAGCAATGAAGAGGTATTTCCAGTTAATCTTTTTAACTCATGACCAATAAAATCAACCATTTGACCAAGGCCTGCTAATTCTAGAATATCTGTATTTTTCTCCATAATTTCATCAATTTCTATTCTAAGTGTATTAATAAGTTCATTTTGATTTTTCATAACTAATTCGACTTCATTTAATATGCTTTGTTTTTCTAATGATAAGTTGTTTTTAATACTGCTTAGAGCTTTGTTGGCATTTATATAGGACATGTCTGCTTTATCAATAGATGCTATTAAATCAGACTTATTGATTTTCTCTTGGAGAGATTTATGTTCATTTATTCTATATTTTATATCGTCTATAATGATGTCTATCATTATGTTCTTTAATAAATTTAATTCATTATT
The DNA here is from genome assembly GCF_001425285.1 of Acinetobacter sp. Root1280. Classification (NCBI taxonomy): domain Bacteria; kingdom Pseudomonadati; phylum Pseudomonadota; class Gammaproteobacteria; order Moraxellales; family Moraxellaceae; genus Acinetobacter; species Acinetobacter sp. Root1280. Next base: position 214,696 of record NZ_LMED01000026.1, read on the forward strand.
TTCAATTAAGGTTTGTCTATTTGCTGCATCTTTTAAGTAAGGGTTAGTTAATTTAGAGATTTCTACAACACCAATAGTTTGATAACGGTTAAATGTATATCCAGTACTTTTTAAAGCTTTGCTATCCATAGCTAACCAGTCATCATTTAGACCACCTGTAAAACCTACTCTAAACCCATCACGATAAATACCAAATCCTCCAACCCAATAATCCAATTCTTTTTTCCAGTTTGGCTTATATCCAATAGTTTTCCTAAAATCATTTCGATTATACCAGTAGGCTTTAATATTTAAAGGTCCTAATTTTTTTAGTTGTTCTTTGAGCCTTTCATAGCTCTCAGATGTAGTTATGATTTTTTCTTTTTTCTCTATTTTTTGATTTGGTGAGTCAATAATCTGCTCAGCTATCTCCTGTTTTTGCTTTGTATGATCTAGTCTATGGATTACTTCTTTCAGTGTCCAGCTTCTTTGCTCTTTTGACTGAGATGATTCTTGCCATGTAATGTATCCTTTCAAGGAAAATCCATCATCTTTTACAGTTGGTGAGAACTCATAATCTGCTTCAAAATTTGCAGCACTTGTTAACCAACTTGGAATTACTTCGATTGGTATTCTTTTTCCATTTTGTAATATATCTATTGGGAAGTCTTTTGGATTACTATTAAATGGATTTTTTAAACGTTGAATATACTCTTTTACAAATTTTTTGGTTTTTAATAATGTCCATTTGCTTGTTAAATCATAAATAATAATTTGTGTGCCATTTGTGGCTTCTAACTCCGTTTCTTCTGATAAAAGTTCAATTTCGTCAAGATATAAATTAGGATCATCAAATAGATTCCAGTCAAAAAATATCTGATGGGCTGTTTTTTCTGTAATATTTTTTGATTTAACTACGGCTTTGTTCCCTAACTTCATCATTGAAAGTCGCCCTATTCCTTTTTCTCCTAAAAGTACTCTATTACCATTTTTTTCGATATTGAGTTTCGAACCAACGCCAATAGTCATAAATACATTCTCTAAATTTTTTTGAGACATACCGTGACCAGTATCAATAACCTTTATATTGAATTCTTTTTTTAATCTTAAGAGAGCCTTTCCTATATTTGATGTATTAATTTGTTCAAGCAATCGTTCAAGTCTATTCAAAAAATCTTTACAAGGCTTAGATTCATGATGATAATTTTTACTATCCTCATTTAGTGTAATCATTAACTCAGATTTTGTTATTTCATTATTGATGAATTGATTTAATGAGGTTTCGAGTAAGTCAATATCAACAGGATAATTTATTTCAATTTTTACACGTGGTGAACCTGCATCGAAAGAGTTTTTCATTAATTCATTAAGAGCCATTTCTTCTGATGTAATAAGCTCAGCTCCAAGATGTCTTAGAGTTCTTGCTGCTATCTTAAAAGTAATAGCCATAAATAATTTCCTATTATTTTATATGTGTTTAAATTTAAGCATCATATCAAATATTTTATTAGAATGTTTAATAGTCAGCCATATCACAAGTACATTTGCTAAAATAAGTACTTGTGATTTTGTCTCAACCCATCAATAAAATCAGACCACTCCTGCATCATCTTTATTCGATATTCTAAGTGTTGTGCATGATTGTAAGCCTGCGAAACAGAATTGCCAACGGTGTGGGCTAATTGAATTTCAATCGCATCATGCATATAGCCTTTCTCATGTAGGGTAGTGGAAGCAAGTCCACGAAAACCATGTCCAGTCATTTTTCCGTTATAACCCATTGTTCGAATTACACAGAGTAAGGCATTGCTACTCATCGGCTTAGCAGTACTGTGATTATAAAAAACGTACTGTTTATTCCCTGTCAGTGGACGTAATCCTTCAATCAGTTCAATTGCCTGTTGTGATAATGGAACAATATGCGGTTGAGCCATTTTCATTTTATCAGCAGGAATTCTCCATAAATGATTATCAAAATCAATCTCATTCCACTCCATCATTCTCAGTTCAGCAGTACGCACAAATGTTAAGGTCATTAACTGAATGGCAGTCTTGATCATTGGATTGCCATGATAACGATCCATACGCTCAAGAAAAGGTGGGAACTCAGAAATATCCAGCCGAGCCATATGCTTCACTTTACGAGGCTTTAGAGCTTCTTGAAGATGTGGCGTTGGATCATTCTCAATCAGCCCTTTACGGATTGCAAAACGGAAAATACGTCCAGCTAAAGGGATTGAACGCTTAGCCATTTCCTGAGCACCACGAGCCTCAATTTTTTTAGCACATGCAAGTACATCTTTACCTTTAATTTGATCAATTGGCATATGACCTAAAGCAGGGAAGAGATCTTTTTCAAATACAGACAGATCTCGTAAGTAAGTTGTTTCTTTTATGACGGCTTTACGGTCTTCCATCCATTCCATAGCAAGTGTTTTAAAAAGCGTATTTTCATCTGCTTGTAATTTTTTTTGTTTCTTCGCTTCGTTGGGACTAATTCCATCTTTCAATTTCAATCGAGCTTCATCTCTGGCACGGCGAGCTTGGGCGAGCGTTGTTTCTGGGTATGTACCAATACTGAAGATATTCTCTTTTCCATTTAAACGAAATTTCATACGCCAATGCATTCCTCCAGAAGGGGTCACCTCTAGATACATGCCTTTTTCATCAGCGTATTTAGTTTTCTTTTCTAATGGCTTTATTTTTCTGATTTGAGCATCTGTAAGCATTGTAATGTTTCCATAGAATATGGGGGTATAATTTTGGGGGTAATTTAGTATACCCCCAGTTATACCCCCAATCACATCAAGCTTGCAACAGATAAAGTAGATCGTATCAGATATAAAAAAAGCCTAAACCCTTTGGATTTAAGCTTTTAAAGACATCATAAGATATTGTAAGAATTGAAAATGGCGGTGAAAGAGGGATTCGAACCCTCGATACGCTATAAACGTATACACACTTTCCAGGCGTGCTCCTTAAGCCACTCGGACACTTCACCAAGGCGTGGGATAATAACCAAAAAAAAGATTTCTGCCAAGCAACAATTGATTTAGAGCAAAAAAAATTTCACAGTGATATGATTGCGCAAAAATAGTGTCTAAATTTTTGAAGACGAATCTATGCAAAGTACTGCAAAAAAAGCCGCGTTACCTGCGATCACACTCGCAGCATTAGGGGTGGTATTTGGAGACATCGGAACCAGTCCCTTGTACGCCCTACGCCAATGTTTTCTGACTGCACACATTGCCATCACTGAAGCGACCGTGCTTGGGATCTTGTCACTGATTTTCTGGTGCATGATGCTCACCATCAGCTTTAAATACGTCACCATTATCATGCGAGCAGATAACAATGGTGAGGGTGGTATCATGTCCTTGCTGGCGTTGAACTTACGATCTAATCGTATCGCAGATAATCGCAAAATCTATTTAATTGCCTTGGGATTTATTGGTGCATCGCTGTTTTTTGGTGATGGTATTATTACCCCAGCAATTTCAGTGCTTTCAGCCATTGAAGGGCTGAGTATTGCCACACCCATGTTTAATAAATGGCTGATGCCTTTGGCAATTGGCATTCTTACCGCACTGTTTCTGGTACAAAGACATGGTACGGGAACCATGGGCAAGTTTTTTGGTCCAATCACCTTAACTTGGTTTGCCTCTATCGGTTTAATCGGTATTCATAGTATTAGCCAAACCCCCTATGTCTTAAGCATGCTCAGTCCACATTGGGCGCTGAACTTTATTTTTCATCAACCCTTTGTGGCGTTTTTAACCATGGGTGCGGTGATTTTGACGGTTACGGGTGGTGAAGCACTCTATGCAGATATGGGGCATTTTGGACGACTGCCGATTCGTTTAGGCTGGTTTATCATTGTGCTACCTTGTTTGTTATTAAATTATGCAGGGCAAGGTGCATTATTACTACGTAATCCAAGCGCGATTGAAAACCCATTCTATTTGCTTGTACCTGAATGGGGCTTATACCCCATGATTGCCCTAGCCACTGCGGCAGCGGTAATTGCTTCACAAGCGGTGATTACAGGTGTGTTTTCAATGGCAAACCAAGCCATTCAGCTGCGCTATTTGCCAAGATTAACCGTGCATCACACTTCTGATGTGGAACAAGGTCAGATTTATTTGCCTTTTATCAACTGGATACTCTACGTCTCGATTCTTTTGTTGATTGTGATTTTCCAAAACAGTGCCAATCTTGCCAATGCTTATGGTGTAGCGGTCACCATGACCATGCTATGCGATACGATTTTGATTTCAATCTTGGCATATGGTTTTTGGCGTTGGCCAAAGTGGAAAGTGGCATTGTTCGCCATCCCATTTTTAGTGATTGATAGTATTTTTATTGGGTCAACCTCATTAAAAATCATTTCAGGCGGATGGGTTCCGATCCTGATCGGTGCAATCGTATTTACTATTCTGATGACGTGGAAAACTGGGCGAGAAATTGTCTTTAACCGTTTGGAAAAAGATGCCTTGCCGTTGGATCTGTTTATTAAAAGTGTCAGTTTGAGTGATGAAACACAGTTTGTACCTGGTCAAGCGGTATTCTTAACCGGTAATCCAAATATTGTTCCACATGCGATGTTGCACAATATCAAGCACAATAAAGTCCTGCATGAACGCAATATTATGGTGACGGTGATTACTCGTGATGTTCCGTATGTACCAGACCAAGAAAGAATTCGTGTTGAAGTGTTAGATAAGCGCTTCCAACGTGTTTTTGTTTACTATGGCTTTAAGGATCAACCTGATATTCCAAATGCACTAGAATTGGCTTATAAGCAACTCGAAGTTGAATTTGACATGATGCATATCAGTTTCTTCATCTCACGTGATCGTTTGATTCATACCGTGGGTGATGGAATGGCACCATGGCGTGAAAAACTGTTTATTTCGATGCAACGTAATACCAGTCCAGTGAGTGATTTCTATCAAATCCCGCCAAACCGTGTGGTGGAAATGGGTAGCCAGATCGAAATCTAAATTCATATCAATCAAAGGCCAGAAGTCATTCTGGCTTTTTTTTGCTCATGGGTTTTATGTCTGATGTATTACATTGATTCACTTCATCTTTAGTAAAGATTTTTTCTCTAAATCCTGAAAATACGAATTCTTATCTTCGGTATTCTTGATCCCGTAAAAGTAGATAGGCTGATACTGCACTGAGACAGTATCAAACCCTTTAGAATGCTGAGTTTGAATCGTTTTATTATTCAATTCTCCCTAGCTAATCGTGATACATCAGTATAAAACGATTTCATACGACAAACTGTGTCGCAAGGCTGTCGAACAACACTGCGCAACATGACATAATCATGAGCACAAGTGCGATAAAGCATCTGTAAGATATTTGATTTTCTAGCATTTTTTGTGAAATAAACAATAAATTGTTACATGGAATGTTGTTTAGTTAAGCACAAATCGTAGAAGCTTTACTCGGTTGAAGATCGACACAATATCTTTCAGTTTATTGACTTGTTAAGCTATTTAAATTCAAAAACTTAATTTGTATCGGTTTTGAGTGGATTGTTTATTTAACCTTGTTTAGGAAGCCTTTGTTGAAAAATTCAGTAGTTAAAATGGTGTTGGGTGTTGTTGCTACTGGAAGTTTTGCGATTGCGTTTGGCCAAGAGAAAATTTTTCAGTTACTGCCGTTTACCCAAAGTAGTACCAATAACTCTACGTGTTTAAAGCAGTTCTATCGAGAGCAACCACCTGTTTTAATCAAAGAAAGTTTAAAGAAAAACAGTTATCCCTTATGTTTTAACGGGTTTAATGTAATGTATTCGGGTGTTTCTAAAACACCGTTATGGACAGCAGAATATTTATCTCCACAGCGCTTAAGTCAAAAGATTAAACGTGAAGATAATTTCCACGAAGAGCCACGTGTAAACGCTACACATCGTGCATTATTATCGGATTATCGTGGTTCAGGCTATGACCGTGGTCATATGTCACCCAATGCCGATATGCCCAATAAGGAATCACAGTTCGACAGCTTTTCTTTGGCCAATATGGTGCCGCAAGCTGCTAAAAATAACCAACAAGTTTGGCGTGAGTTAGAAGAAGCAACTCGTGCAATTGTCACCAAGCAAAAGAAAGATGTGTATGTGGTCACTGGCCCAGTGTTTTCTGGCAAAAAACTAAAAACCATTGGAAAGGGTGTGATTGTTCCAACCGCGATCTATAAAGCGATTTACTTGCCTAAACACGGGATCATTGGTGCGTACTATGCGCCAAATAATGATTCACTTCAGGTTAAAGTGGTCAGCGTATGCTATTTAGAAGAGCAGTTGGGGATGAATTTATTTCCACAACTGACTGAAGAACAAAAGCGTAATACCTATAAATTGCCTTTGAACGCAAAGCAGGTCAAGGTCAATAAAGAAATTGAGTACTCACATTGGGATGCGGAAAGCCAATGTGCAGAAGAGGTCAGTCAGGATAAAATCACTGCACTGCAAAAGCAGTTCCAACCAAAAAGTGGTTCAACAACTACATCGGATGTGCAATTGCCAAAAGTAGACCCAGAAACCAAAGATGTCTTGGTGAAACAATTGGTTGAAGCGTTGTTGCAATATATTTTACAAATTTTGAAATAATTCAGCGCTGATGGTGCAGTATCTTTTGAGAATCTATTTATACTGTGAATAAGATCGAAAAAAATTGAGAAAATTAAAAATGTTTAAACCGTTTGAGAATGGCACCGAATCACATTCAATTCATGATTTAACCTTAGAAAATCAAACTGACTGTGTCAGTATTTATGGCAATTTACAGATCACCAAAGATCAAGCTGGCTTAAAAGCGGCTAAGCTTTTACAAAGCTATCTCAATGAAGTTGTAGCAAGTTTAGAGAAGCAAAGTGATCTACCAGAACAGCTTGCGCGTCAAAGCGAAGGCGAAATAGAGAATCCATTTCTTTAAAGACCATATTTATTTTTAAGCCATTTTTGAATTAGTTATGTTCTAATTCATTAGTTTATATGTATAAAAAAACCTGCCGCGGCAGGTTTTTTTACATTGAAAATCTATTTAGGATTGAGACTCATTACCCACAACCTTATAAATCAATGCCCCAATGATTGCACCGACAATTGGTGCCACCCAGAATAACCATAATTGACTCAATGCTGCTGTTTCAGCAAATAAAGCCACAGCAGTACTTCGAGCTGGATTGACTGAAGTATTGGTGACGGGGATACTAATTAAGTGAATCAAAGTAAGTGCTAAACCGATGGCAATCGGGGCAAAGCCAGCAGGTGCACGTTTATCTGTTGAACCGAGAATAATAATTAAGAAAAAGGCAGTTAATACGATTTCAATTAACAAGGCTGAGACTAAAGAATATTTGCCAGGGGATAAATCACCAAAGCCATTGCTGGCGAATCCGCCAGTTCCTGTGAATCCCGCCTGACCTTGTACGATTAAATACAAAACAAATGCGGCCAAAATACCACCGATGACTTGAGCAATAATATAAGGGGCTAAGTCTTTGGCATTAAAACGACCACCTACCCATAAACCCACACTGACCGCAGGGTTAAAATGCCCGCCTGAGATATGCCCTAAAGCAAAAGCGCCTGTGAGTACGGTTAAACCGAATGCTAGTGCAACACCAGCAAAACCGATGCCCAGTTCTGGAAAAGCAGCGGCAAATATTGCGCTACCACATCCTCCAAACACCAGCCAAAAGGTTCCGATAAATTCTGCGAGATATTTATTCATATTGATTCCTAAATTATTTTTTTGAACGGAATGGGGTTATATGACTATTTTTAGATAGTTGATAACCGTGGGGTGGATACAACTTTTATTTTCTGTATAAAGATAATAGTCTAAAAATATGAAAATAAAATCACAAATAAAAAATATTCATATCAATATCGGCTAATGTTCTGATTTTATTTTAAAAAATTATATTTTACAGCTATTTAATGCTAAACAAATGAGTGGTGAGAATGGTGAAACATGCTGTTTTTATCTATAAATTTAATACACAATTACTTAAATTCTCGATGCTGAAGACGCCATTGTTGCGGTGTTAAGCCGGTCCATTGTTTAAACGCACGTTGGAAAGCACTTTGTTCTGAGTAACTGAGAAGCAGGGCAATTTCATGCAAGCCTAAATGAGGATCTTGCAGATATTGAAAGGCCAATAATTGGCGGACATCCTGAACACGTTGTTGATAAGTGGTGTTCTGACTTTGTAGATGACGTTGTAACTGGCGTATCGACATGTTCAGTTGTTTGGCAATCGCTTCGATTTGATAATTGTTTTTTTGTAATCCCAATAAAATACTTTGTTGTAAGCGTTCATCTAACTGGGTGGCATTGGGTAAGCTTTCAAGTAAGGCCTGCGCTTGTTGCATCAGTAGTTTTTGTAGGGTTTGATCACTGCGTTTAAAGGAAATCGCAAGTGCGCTGATGGGGAAGATCAGCTCGACTTTTTCTTGCTGAAAGAGCACAGGACATTTAAAGAATGCTTGATACAGCATGCTGTTTTTAGGTTGAGGATGAATAAAATTAACCTGATACAGCGTTATATCATCGGATATAAATTGTCTTAAAAACTGAATCACCACGGCCATCGCAATTTCATCAGTAATTTGAGTGGTTAAATGGGTGGGTAGATTTTCCCAACGTACCGAGATGTGCTGTTCATCATAATATTCAACTTTCAGCGGGCTTCCATCATAAATCAATCGATGAAAATCATGGTAGCGGGTGAGAGCCTCTCCAAGCGTGTCACAAGATTGTGCAATATAGGCAATGATACCAATATGTTTGGGTTGTACATATTTAGAGATGTCTAGACCCAAAGCTGGGCTTTGTACTTGTGATTGAATGTCATCCAAGATTTCACGCCAAACGGTATAGTCAAAGCGTTCAACATTTTGAATCTGTTGTAGTTTGGATGAGATGTTTAGACCTTTAGCTTCACTAAAAGTATAGAGTAATTGCCCAAGCCCGCCATATATCGAGCCCGCATAGTCCTTTAATTGCATCATTTACACATCTTGTTATTGTGTGATCTACGTCAGCTGTAGTTTAAACATTATACTATTTTAATTTGTCGTAATTTGTCAATGAAAATACTTTTTGATGTCAATACCTATTTCCCAGCATGTTTTATATTCACAATAAGCAAGAGGGATTGATTATGTTAAAAGGTTTTTTAGTCGGATTGGTCGTGGCAAATGGCTTTGAATGGGTTGCGCATAACTATATTTTACATGGTCAACATCGCCCAGGGAAACCACGTTTCAGTCCAGTGCCACGCAGTATGAAATCGCATTGGGAACACCATCGTGAAGTGCGTAAACAAGATTTTCATGATGATGGCTATGTAGAAGGAATTTCAAATTGGCGAACCAAAAATGAAATCGTTTCTTTGGCGGTGGTTGCTGGTGCGGCAAGTTTGATTTTCTACCCGATTTCGAAAGGAATGGTTGCGGCATCGCTTTATAGTGCGTGTAATTATTATTATATCCATCGCCGTGCACATTTAGAGCCAGATTGGGCGATGAAGAAAATTCCTTGGCATTATGATCACCACATGAACTCGAACCAAGATGCCAATTGGTGTGTCACTAAGCCTTGGTTTGATTATCTGATGGGAACACGGGTGATTTCTTCTGCGGATCTGCAAGAGCAGAATCCTTTAGGTGTGAAATTGCCTCAGCCAATCGCAAACTGGTTATCATCCAGCATAGAAAAATATTTTCCAGCCAAATGGGTAGAGAAAAAACCGCTATTGGTTGAGGACAATACGCAAAAGCTCAATGATTCTGTGGCTTAATTTGGCTTTTTGAACGTTGTTGCTTGTTCTGATCTGTTTAAAACTGCTGTGAAATGAACTGGTTGCGTAGTGTAAAATCTATAATTTGTCGTGATTGGTCAGCATTTTCGGTATCTTTGGTCAATATTAAGCCATGTAATCAATGTATATTGATTGCACAGCATGTACCCACTGCCGTGTTTTAAGTTTTATAGGAGTCTCCAAGACTCCTTTTTTTATGCGTGGGAAAAGTAAATATATAAGATTAAATTTATAAACTCATGTGATCGCGATCATCTTGTACGATGAAGCAATAAAAAAATCCCCTGACGGGGATTGTTTAGATGGGCATAAGATGCACATCATTTTTGGATTTTTGCCTTAGGAGGCTTCGGTCATTACTCAGGCTTTAAGCCTTCCGCCATTTCCAATGATTGATCATTATCCAAAAATTTTTCACGCTGTTCTTCTAAAAACTTCTTTGCATCTGGTTCAAACACGTTTAAACGTTTTTCATTGATTAACGTGGTTTGGTGTTTTAACCATTCTTGCCAAGCTTGTTTAGACACTGTGTCAAATAACACTTGACCCTTTGGACCTGGAAAGGGTGCAAAGTCTAAACCTTCTAACTCTTTTTGATATTTACGGCAAAATACTTGTCGAGTCATATCAAAACTCCTTATGCATAAAGTTTTTCTAAACGGATATAAGCGCGTTCAATTGCAGCAGCAACCTGTGCAGGCGCAGTACCACCAATATGATTACGCGCATTGACAGATGCTTCAAGGGTTAATGCTTTTTCAAACACATCTGCTTGAATTAAATCTGAGAATTGTTGTAATTGCTCAAGGCTTAATTCAGAAAGATCTTTTGATTCTTGCACACCTAAAGCCACGGCTTTACCTACGATTTCATGTGCATCGCGGAAAGCAACGCCATTTTTTACAAGGTAATCAGCCAAGTCTGTTGCAGTAGAGAAACCACGTAAAGCCGCTTCACGCATGATTTCAATATTTGGCACAAGTGCAGGAATCATATCTGCAAAAGCCATCAATGAACCACGCACTGTATCAATCGCATCAAACAAAGGTTCTTTGTCTTCTTGGTTGTCTTTGTTATAGGCCAAAGGTTGACCCTTCATGAGGGTGAGCAGACTCATTAAGTCGCCATAGACACGGCCAGTTTTACCACGAATTAGTTCAGGAACATCTGGGTTTTTCTTTTGTGGCATGATCGATGAGCCAGTACAGAAACGGTCAGGAATATTCACAAACTTAAATTGTGCAGAAGTCCAAAGAATCATTTCTTCTGACATACGTGATAAATGCATCATGATTAAAGATGAAGCAGCATTGAACTCAATTGCAAAGTCACGGTCAGATACTGCATCTAAAGAATTTTCAGCAACGGCTTCAAAGTTTAACAATTCTGCAGTATACGCACGATCAATAGGATAGGTTGTTCCAGCAAGCGCAGCAGAACCTAAAGGCATACGGTTGACACGTTTACGGCAGTCGATTAAACGCTCAGAGTCACGCACCAACATTTCAAACCACGCCATCAAATGATGACCAAAAGTCACAGGTTGCGCAGTCTGTAAATGGGTAAAGCCTGGCATGATGGTGTCAGTATTGTTCGCTGCTAAGCCCAAGATGCCTTTTTGTAATTTTTCCAGTAAAGTCAAAATCGCATCAATTTCGTCACGTACATATAAACGGATGTCTGTGGCAACTTGGTCATTACGGCTACGACCGGTATGCAATTTTTTACCTGCAATCCCGATACGCTGAGTTAAACGAGATTCGATATTCATGTGCACATCTTCTAAATCAATGCGCCATTCAAATTGACCTGCTTCAATTTCAGCTTTAATTGTATTTAAACCATTGATAATGTCATCACGTTCTTGTTCTGTAAGGACACCAACTTTTGCTAACATAGTCGCATGTGCGATTGAGCCAGCAATATCTTGTTTATAAAAGCGTTGGTCAAATTGAACTGATGCAGTAAATTCAGCAACAAAGGCATCAGTAGCTTCAGAGAAACGACCGCCCCACATGCCTGAAGTTTGGGCTTGTGACGGATTAGAGGAATTAGAAGATGTGGTCATATCGGCTCAGTAGGAAAAAAAGCAGTAGAACTAAACGCAGTATAACAAATTCAGCCTCACTTGCCGAAGTAAAGCGCAATCATTCATCAATAAAATCTGGGCGCGGTTTTTATCAGTCTTATTTTTTTAGCAAAATGGGGCATCGCAAGTATTTATTCGAATTATTTATCTCTAGTAATGTATTGGCTTTTTTATTGGCACTTGCCGAAGCACAATCATGGGGCAATTTAAATCTTTGGCATGTTTTAGAATATATTTTATATATTAATTGGATATTATTGGCCTTTGCCGCTTTTCAGGATGTATTTGAAAAGAGGCTATCGCAATATACCTATTTATCTATTTCAATATTCAGTTTTATCCTTTTACAGGCGATTGTGCTGTGTACAACACTGGTTTTAAATATTATTCATTATTGGGGGACGCATTTTTCTTTACAAAATATTTCCATGCAAGACATTTCGCATAATCTTATTTTGCATGTCAGCTATGGGGTATTACTGGGCGCATTTTGTTTACGCTACTTGTATATCCGTGAACAAGCAGTATTGCAGCAAAACAGTGAATTGAATGCGCGTATTCAGGCCATGCAAGCACGTATTCATCCACATTTTTTATTTAATAGTTTAAATAGCGTGGTGAGTTTAATTGCGATTGATCCCGATAAAGCTGAACAAATGCTGATAGATTTATCCAAATTGTTTAGAGCCAGTTTTCAAGAATTAAAGCTCGTGACCTTAAAAGAAGAAATACAGTTATCTCAACAATATATTGCAATAGAGCAAATTCGTTTGGGAGATCGTTTAAATGTGGAATGGAATATTCAACAACCGCTGTTATTAGATCAGGTCAAAATTCCCTTATTAACCTTACAACCTTTAATTGAAAACAGTATTTTTCATGGGGTTGAGCAAAAGATTATCGATGCCAAGATCGGCATACTGGTTGAAATATTGCAAAATCAAGTCAACATAGTCATTACCAACCCATTTTTACAAGATAGAATAAAAGTACGAGAAGGGCATGGAATTGCTTTAGAAAATGTAAAACAGCGTCTAAAAGCACATTTTGGCGATTCTGTTTATTTTCGGAATTATGCAGGGAATGGATTATTTACAATGGTAATCCAATATCAGTATAAAAATAGATGATTGGGAAATTCATTAAAATAAAGACGATATATTTGGGTAAGGAGGAGCAATGGACATCCTGATTTGTGATGATGAACCGCTTGCAGTGGAACGCTTATCACGATTGGTGTCGCAACTTGGGCATCAGGTTATTGCAACAGCGCAACATGGTCAACAGGCATTGGAAATGGTTCAGCAGTTCGAGCCAGATGTGGTGTTGCTTGATATTCAAATGCCAGAAATGGATGGTTTAAGCTGTGCGCAGCATTTAGCACATTTTAATCCGACGCCAGCCATCGTATTTTGTACGGCATTTGATGAACATGCTTTGCAAGCCATTCAATCTCAAGCAAAAGGATATTTATTAAAACCAATTGCCAAGGATGATTTAGAAACGGTTTTGGAGAGTGTCACTAAACTGACTCAAGCTCAATTAACTCACCTAGAAAAAAAAGAACTCATGGAAGAAAAAGTGCAAAGACAGCAAATTGCTGCAAAAACCTATCGAGGTTTGGAGCTAATTCCTGTTGAAAATATTTACTATTTTTTAGCAGATCAAAAATATGTCACCGTGCGCCATAAAAATGGCAGCGTGCTTATTGATGAAACGCTCAAAGATTTAGAAACAGAGTTCGCAGATCGATTTATTCGTATTCATCGTAATGCTTTAATTTCTCTAGATTATTTGGATGGGTTGGAAATGGTGTCCTCCGGTCAGTATCAGGTACGATGCCGCGAGTTAGACGAGCGTTTGGCAGTCAGTCGTCGTCACTTACCGTTACTGCGCGAACGGATGCAGAATTTATAGTTTGATGGGAAGCTTAAATCATTTTGATAATTTACTTGCATTTTTACGATTGCAGAGTAAGTTTAGAGTGTTTAAAAGTTTGGCAAAGCTGAAATGATGAAAACCTTGAAAATAGCAACTCGCCAGAGCCCGCTCGCAATGTGGCAGGCTGAGCATATTCGTGATCGTTTAGAGCAATTACACGCGCATGTAAAAGTAGAATTGGTTACCTTTGTAACCCAAGGTGACAAAATTTTAGATACACCTTTGGCCAAAATTGGTGGTAAAGGTTTATTTGTCAAAGAATTAGAGGCTGCTTTAATGGATGGTCGTGCAGATCTAGCCGTTCATTCCATGAAAGATGTGCCGATGCAATTACCAGAAGGTTTGGAGCTTGCAGTCATTTGTGAGCGTGAAGACCCTTTTGATGCTTTTGTTTCTAACCATTACGCAAAGTTTGATGATTTACCACAAGGCGCAACACTTGGAACATCGAGCTTACGCCGTAAATGTCAGATTTTAAAACAGCGCCCTGATTTAAATGTGATTGATTTACGTGGTAATGTTGGAACACGCTTATCCAAGCTAGATGCAGGTCAATATGATGCCATCATCCTTGCCAGTGCAGGCTTAAAACGCTTAGAACTCTCAGATCGTATTCGTCATACGCTGCCAGCAGAAATTAGCTTACCTGCGGTAGGTCAAGGCGCATTGGGTTTAGAGTGCCGCTCAGCTGATCAAGAGATTTTGGATTTAATCATGCCGTTAATGCATGTTGAAACCAATGCCTGTGTTCGTGCTGAACGTGCTTTTAATGCTTATCTAGAAGGTGGCTGCCAAGTGCCTATCGCAGGCTTTGCTACCTTGAACGATCAAACACTGTCTTTGGAAGGACGTGTGGGGAGTGCGGACGGCCAAACGCTATTATGTAGCCAAGTCAGTGGTACGCCAGATCAAGCAGAGCAGTTAGGTGTGCAACTTGCACAAAAGCTACTTCAACAAGGTGCTGGAGAAATACTCAAAGCACTTTATCAAGCTTAGTTTTTAGGCTTCAATGCTATTTATTAATACGCGTCCCATCGAACGGGCTCAGCCATTAACCCAATGTCTGCGCCAGTCAGGTTTTGACGTGGTTGATCTGCCATTATTGGCATTAACACCACGTCCATATAACAACACATTACAACAACTTTATTTACAGCTGTTATTGACTCAAATTATTGTTGTGGTCAGTCCTACAGCTGTACAGATTGGTATGCAATATCTTCAGCAATCGGGTTTGTCGCTTGCACAGATCCAGCATATTCAGTGGATTGCTGTAGGTAAAAAAACTGCGCAACGACTCTTAGATTATGGGATAGAAAGCCATGTTCCTGCGGTGGAAACATCCGAAGGCATGCTAAGCTTAGCGCTGTTTAATCAGGTAAAAGAGCTCAAGAGAATTGCGTTTTGGCGTGGTGAAGGTGGGCGTCAATTTATGATGCAACAATGCCAAGCGCGTCATATTGATGTTTTAAACTTTGTTTTATATGACCGCGTATTTCCTCAACAAACTCAGGCACAATTTTTAGATTTTGTGACCAAAATTGAGCAATTTGAAAAGCCCTATTGGAGTTGTATCAGCAGTGAAGCCAGTTGGCACAATTGGCTGGCTTTGACCCGAGATCATCAAGAGATCGTGAGTGCTTGTCATTATTTAGTTTTGGGTGAGCGTTTGTATCAATTATTAAGACATGGTAAAAATGCAGCTCAGACCTGTTTGAATAGCACTCAAATTTCAAATTTAGCGCCAGAAACCATTCTACAAACCATAGTGCAGTTGCAAAGGAAGTTATGAAGAAGTTTATTTATGTCTTATTGTTGATCGCTTTAGGATGGCTCATTAAGTTGAGTTATAACTTCTATCATGTTTCACAACAGCTCAATGATATTCAACAAACACTGCATAAAAGTGAACAAAAGAATGCCAGTTTGAATGATCAATTGGTGGCAGTAAAACGACAAACAGATGAACCGACTCAAGAGGTGGCAAAGAAAACCGCTTCGATTCAAACGCCTATTGCTGGTATTCATCCTAGTGTAGTGGTTAAACAGCAACTAGAGTTGGTGCAATTTGCTATGCAACAACAACAGTTTGTGTATGCACTTGAGCATCTTACTCAGTTAAATCAATCTTTAGATCATTATGCGTTGGCAGATGCAGTAAAACAAAGCCTACATCAAACCATTGCGCAAGATATACAGAGTATTCAACACTTTGTGATTGAACGAAATGCCCAGCGAGATCAACTAGAGGCTTTACTTAAACAAGTTGATCAAGCACTCATCACTGAATTGAAAAATAATCAACTGAAACCAGATCAAGATCAGTCGCAATACTTTTGGGAAAAATGGTTTCAAGTCGATATTGTTGAAACAAACACGCCTGCATTGGCAAACCGTAAATTTATTTTAAAAGAAGTCCAATTAAGATTATTACTGGCGCAACAATTATTAGTCAAAGGGCAAACTGCTGAATACCAAGAGATGCTGAATCAAATGATTCAACAATTGGATATATTACCCGATGCTGCTAGTCAGAAGATTAAGCAAAAAATATTAAAAATGAAGCAAACATCGCAGCCGCCGATTCCTAAGCTGAATAGCTTGGCTGTTTTGGGGTAGATCGATGAAACATATTTTTCTGATCTATGCCTTTATTAGCCTGATTATTCTGGCTGTACTGAGTGTATTGAGTTATACCGCAGGGTCAGGTTATGTCTATGTGCTCTGGCACAATATTCAAGTTCAAACCAATTTATGGTTCTTAACATTTGCTGGCGTTGGCATCAGTTTTTTGATGCATGTGGCATGGTATTTCCTCAATCGTTATATTCGTAGAGAAAAAAGAAAATTAGAACAAGTACTGAGTTTTAGCACGTTGCACCCATTTGAACAGTTTGGTGTATTGTGGTTATTAGATGGTGAAGATGAACAAGAGCAGGTGATTCAAACGATTTTTGATCAATCTGGTTTATTAAAGCCGATTGTGCAATCCCGTTTATTACTCAAACAACTGCATTATTCAGAAGCATTAAACGCTTTAGAACACAGCTCTCCATCCGCTTTTGAATTGGCGGAAATTTTACGTATCGAAATTTATTTGGCCCAACAGGACAGTCAACAAGCGCTGACCCATTTAGAGTTTTTAAATGGACATGAACTTTCGCCGTGGCTGAATCAGCTTTCAGAAAGTTATAAATTGTCCGTGCAAAAATTATGGGGACAATTTGCCCTGCAATATCCATGGCAATATTTACACTCAACTCAATTTGGACAATTAGAAACTGCGACTAAACAGCAGTGGTTAATACAGCTTTTGGGTTGTTATGACCAAGCAAGTTTTGAAGATACTGAACTATTACAGCAAAAATTTTTAGAGATAGAACCACAACTCGATCAAATGCCTTATGAGACAAAAGTGCTTTGGCTAAAAATTATTACCCGCTTACCCGAACTTGCTCAGCAACAACAGCAGCTGGTGATTCAAATACTTAATGAAAAATTTGACCAAGATGTGTTCCACTTATGGTTCCAGCAACAGTTGCTTAGACAGAATCCAGATTATGAGTATTTAGAGCAACAGATTATAAATCTTGAATCTAAATATATGAACATTCCTGTTTTTTGCTTTGCTAAATGGCATATATATATTGCAACACAGCGGGAATATGAAGCAGATCAACTTCTGTCATTATATCCAAATGATATTCTAATGAATTATTTAAGAATCAAGTCCACTTTAAATGGAAATGATGAATTAATTCAACAATTGAATTCAATTTTTGAAAAAGATAGCAATTATATTCAATTTAAAATTTGAGAACCCAGCATGAATCCATTGACACAATTCCCGATCGTTTATGAGCAAAAGGTTGCATGGGGTGATATGGACGCTTTTGGTCATGTAAATAATGTGATGTATTATCGTTATATTGAGAGTGCACGTATTGAATATTTTGATCGTTTAAATGTGTTTGACCAAGATGTTTTAACTGTGGTTGCCTCAAGTCAATGCAAATATTTAAAACCTGTATTTTATCCTGATGTGCTACATATTGGTGCGCGGGTAGAAGAAATGAGAAATAGTGCTATACGCATGCATTATGTATTATTCAGCCAGCAACAACAGCAGATTGTGGCGGACGGAGAAGCAGTTATTGTTTTTGTCGATAAAGTAGCGATGAAAAAAGCATTAATTCCCCAACAGTTACGAAAAATTATAATTGATTTAGAAGCTACAGTGCATAATGATTTGAAAAATACATAAAAATGCCTCAATTATCATCATTATATTTAAAACATAAGACAGCATATTCTTTTGCATTCGCTTTATTTTGATGTTAAAAATAAGCGCTTTGAGGTAATTATAATAATCTTTTTGTTGTTTTATGTGTTTATTGGGGAATATATGTATTGCTTATTGGAATAAATGAAAATACTATTGCTATGAAGTTATTTTAAATAAGTATTAAGAAATTTACGTGGAGAGTTAATGATGCCTGATATTAGTAATTTATCGGTTGAAGAGTTAAGAAAGTTAACAGCTGAAGCAGAAGCTTTAATTGAAAGTAAAAAAGACCAAGCAGTTGAAGATGCCTATAATAAAATTATTGAAATTGCGCAATCTGCTGGTTTAACTTTAGAACAGTTTATTGAATACGGCGCGCAAAAGCGTAAAAAGACAACGCGTAAAGCTGTTGAGCCGCGTTACCGCAATAAAAAAGATACTTCTGAAACTTGGACTGGACGCGGTAAACAACCTCGTTGGTTGGTTGCAGAAATCGAAAAAGGTGCAAAATTAGAAGATTTCTTGATCTAATCTTCATCTAAGTGTCATTCAAAGACCTTAAAATCAAAGAACCAAGCAAATCTGCTTGGTTTTTTTATACGAGTGAATTGGCGTTATGCAAAAATTATGCATAATGTATAAACAAGAGGGCATCATCTTGCATGGAAGAATAAATGAATGATGGTAAAGATGAATGAATAAAAAATCAAAACAGATCACGTGGTGGATTACTGGAGTTGTCGCTTTTTTAATTTTTGTACTTTTGCAAGTCCCTGCAACATGGCTGATTTCTAAATTTTATAAGAACAATCAAACCTTACAAAATGTCAGTGGAAATATTTGGCAAGGGCAAGCAGATTGGCGCAAGGGTAATTTACGTGGTTCCGTTTCGTGGAGAACACGCCCGTGGGATCTGATTTTATTACGTGTGGGCGCAAATGTTGAAGTGCATAGTGGGCAAACTCAGCTCAATGGGGTTGTCGGCTATGGTATTGGTAAAAAAATAATTATTAATCAGATGCAAGGTCAGATTGCACCAGAAACTTTAAAGAATATTGCAAATTGGCAGTGGCCAGCGAATGCAATTCAAATTTCAGATATGACCCTACGTTTTAAAAAAGACACTGGATTTAGTGATGTAGATGGTCAATTGCACTGGGGTGGTGGCGAACTTCGTTATACTTTTGGACAGCGTCAAGATCAAATGAATATCCCGTCTTTAAATGCACAACTTAAAGATGAGGCGGGTAAACTGATTTTGGATATACAAGATCAACGTAGCCAGAAGATGGCCAATATCAGCATAGATCCAACCATGATGTTAGATGTGCAATTAACCCAACGCATGTTACTCAATGTGCCTTCCTATGATGGAAAGGCTGGTTTAGATACTTTTGTGATTAGTTCTAGACAACCACTCATTCAAGGTGGTTTCTAATGAATATAAAAGAACGCTTTGAAAATATTTCTTGGAAAAAAACAGAGCACCTTGCACCTGTTGTTTTATTTCTTTTAATTTTAGCATTGTGCTGGAAACTGGCTTCGATTTTTTGGTGGGTGGTTGCACCGCCACAAGTCATGCAACCAGAGCAAGTGAGTCTAGGTTCACAACAAATCCAAGTGCCCAATATTTCAAGCTTTTCATTGTTTGAGGAAGTGGGTTCTAGTGCGACTGCAGATGACAGTATTCCGATGGTCTTGCAAGGTGTAGTCGTGAGTTATCCTGCGCGTTTCTCTTCAGCGGTGATTAAAGTCAAAGAAACAGCAGATCGTTATGCGGTGGGTGATCCAATTGAGGGTACCAGTTATCAGTTATCCGAAGTATATTGGGATCATATTGTTTTAAGTCAAAATGGAAATAACAGTAAAGAGTTGCGTTTTACCGGGCTGGATAGTTTGTATCAGCCTATGCCAGGGCAATCTACAGATCAAAATACCAGCCCGCCAGCAAGTAATCCTGTGCCATCGCCACAACAAAATTCAAGCCAAAATGCTTTAGGGCAGGCGATTGAGAAGATGAATGAAAATCGGGACGAATACCTAAAGAACATGGGGGTTAACGCAAGTGGCGGTCAAGGCTATGAAGTGACAGATCAGACCCCCGCAGCGCTCCGAAATAAACTGGGACTAAGATCTGGAGATCGTATTCTTTCACTCAATGGACAATCAGTAGGTCAAGGACAGAGTGATGTTCAGCTGCTAGAACAAGCAAAGCGTGATGGCAAAGTAAAAATTGAAATTAAGCGTGGTGATCAGGTGATGACCATTCAGCAAAGTTTGTAAGTGGCTAGGACTACAAATAAAATTAGGATAGATAATAAGTTATGGCTTTTTTGAATCACAATCGACCACTTTGGGCTTTAGTTGCAGCGGCACCAATGATGGTTGCGGTCAGTACAGCAGCACATGCACAGACGTGGAAAATTAACTTACGCGATGCTGATCTCACGGCTTTTATCAACGAAGTTGCAGATATTACGGGCAAAAATTTTGCAGTCGATCCCCGTGTACGTGGCAATGTCACGGTTATTTCAAATAAACCTCTAAATAAAAATGAAGTTTATGACCTATTTTTAGGGGTGCTGAATGTCAATGGTGTGGTGGCTATTCCATCGGGGAATACCATTCGCTTAGTACCAGACAGTAATGTAAAAAACTCGGGTGTACCTTATGACCCACGCAATAATGCACGTGGTGATCAGGTTGTAACACGGGTGATCTGGTTGGAAAATACCAACCCCAATGATTTGATCCCAGCATTACGTCCTTTAATGCCACAATTTGCGCATTTGGCGGCAATACAAGGCACCAATGCGTTAATTGTGTCTGATCGTGCAGCGAATATTTATCAACTTGAAACCATTATTCGCAACTTAGATGGTACTGGGCAAAATGATATTGAAGCTGTTCCTTTACAACAGAGTCAAGCTGAAGAGATCATTAAGCAATTGGATGCCATGAGTTCGACAGGCGCATCGAAAGACTTTGCTGGGGCAAGGGTTCGTATTATTGCTGATGCACGGACCAACCGTATTTTGATTAAAGGGGATACAGGTACGCGTAAACGTATCCGCAATATGATTGAAATGTTGGATGTACCTTCTGCGGATCGTTTAGGTGGTCTTAAAGTCTTTAAATTAAAATATGCCAGTGCAAAGAATTTATCTGAAATTTTACAAGGCTTAGTCACAGGTCAGGCAGTCAATTCTAGTTCAAATAATTCTTCTAATAGTAGTTCTAACAACAGCAATAGCAACAGTTTTAATAATAACAATTCATCATCTAATACCGGCTCAAGCACTGGAAGCAGTATTTCAACACCAGCAATTAATTTAAACAGCAACTCAAATAACAATAATCAAAATAATATCACCAGTTTTAATGCTAATGGTGTGAGCATTATTGCAGATGGTGCTCAAAATGCGTTGGTGGTTAAAGCTGAGCCACAACTGATGCGCGAAATAGAAGCGGCGATCCAACAGCTTGATGTCCGTCGTCAACAAGTATTGATTGAAGCGACGATTATTGAGGTTGAGGGTAATGATACTGATCAACTCGGTGTGCAATGGGCAATGGGTGATCTAAGTAGTGGTGTGGGTTTAATTAACTTTGATAAAGTGGGTACAAGTTTAGCTAAATTGGCAGCAGGCTATCTATCAGGTGGTGCGGCTGGTTTAGGTGGTGCTGTCGGTCCAGGTGCCTCTCTTGTTTTAGGAGATTATAAAGAAGGTGCTGATGGTTCACGTAGACTATATGGTGCAGTGATTCAGGCTTTAAAAGCCAATACCAAGTCAAATTTATTATCTACGCCATCGATTGTCACAATGGATAATGAAGAAGCCTATATTGTCGTTGGTCAAAACGTTCCATTTGTTACAGGCTCAGTCAGTACTGGGACAGGTGGCACCGTCAATCCATATACCTCAATTGAACGTAAGGATGTGGGGGTGACCTTAAAGGTAATTCCGCATATTGGTGAGGGTGGTTCGATTCGCTTAGAGGTAGAGCAAGAAGTCTCTGCAGTTGCTGAAAATAAAGGACAGGCAACGGATTTGGTCACCAGTAAACGCTCGATCAAGACCTCTGTGCTTGCAGATCATGGGCAAACTGTGGTGTTAGGTGGATTGATTTCAGATGATACAGCTCATACGCGTCAGTCTGTACCCTTCTTGGGTGATATCCCGGGCTTAGGCCGTTTATTTAGAGCGGAAGGCAAATCGAATGCTAAACGTAACTTATTGGTGTTTATCCATCCAACGATAATTGGTGATAACGCTGATATACGCCGTGTATCTCAACAACGTTATGATCAGCTGTATAGTCTGCAATTGGCGATGGATAAAGATGGTAACTTTGCCAAACTCCCAGCCAATGTGGATGATGTTTTTCAGCAACGACTGCCGTTTAGCTCCACACCAAGTTCGCAGCCTAAGTTGGTACAACCACAACCGACAGCACAACCATCAAGTCAGTATCAAAAAGTGCCTACAGGTGCCAAGACAAGTGCAGTACAAGGCAATGTAGTGACTACACCCGTTGCAGAGGAACCAAATGATATCCGTAAGCAGTAGCATTGTGGGCTTCGCGTAACAAGTGCTTCTAATCGCATGCTTTATTTGATATTTAAAATAGCTTGTTAAAGTATTGTGGTGTGTCCTGTTGTGGCGTGGACAACATAAAGCTTAGTTTTGCGCTGATTTAGCACTGTAGAAATGTCATGCTAAGATAGACTTGAATTAGAATGGGAAGATAATCATGACTTGGAAATTACAAGCAATTACAGGTGAGTTAGAAGGGCAGGAAGTCACGATTGACCGTGATATGCTGGTTGGACGCCATCAAGATGCAGACCTGTTATTACAAGCTGCGGAAATTTCACGTCGCCATGCTGCATTCTTATTAAAAGAAGATGCGCTTTGGGTTCAAGATCTAAAGTCATCCAATGGTACCTTTGTGAATGATATCCGTATCGATCAAGATAAACTGTTGATGGATGGTGATATTGTTCAATTTGCCAGTGTTAAATTTAATGTACTTGCACCGGTAAAACCTGTTGTTTTGCAAACTGAACAGGCAGCGCCTGAGGTCGAAGTTCAACCTGTTGTAGTTCCAGTAGAAACGCCAGTTCAACAACCTGCTGAGGCTGTGGCGACTGCTGAAATTAAACCAGCTGCCCCAGTAGAACGTACAGTGGCAGATCAGATGAATGAACAGGGTATGCCTGAGCTTTCAGAACGAGATAGCAGTGTGCAAATCAACCGTGAAGGTATGCCGTCTGGTGTGGCAATCCCTAAACCTGCGCCAATTCCAGAAGGTGTGGATATTCATGCAGCTACACAGCCAAAAGTAGAGCAGGTCAAAGCACCTGAACTTGTTACAGAAGAACATGTCGAAACCCAGAAAAATGCAAAGTTAGGTTTGGCAACACTGGTGATTTTGATCATTTTGGCAATTATTGCATGGCTATTGTTTAAATAATTTGCGAATGCGCTACACTCAAGGCATGCAATCGCATGCCTTTGTTTTTTGTATTTTCGTTTTTAAAAATTAAAACTCGATTTAGGTGTAAATCATGAATGTGGCAAAGCTAGACCAACGCGAACTGATTTTATTTGATTTGGATGGGACCTTGGTTGATTCAGCATTTGATTTATATCGTGCCATGAACTTAAGTCTAGCGCGTTTGAACTTACCCCAAGTCACTGAACAACAGGTTCGGGTTTGGATTGGTAAAGGCACCTCATTATTTTGTGAAAGTACATTGAAGTATTTAAAAGGTGAAGTTGATCCTGTACTGCATCAACAGCTTTTGGATACATTCTTGGAAATTTACAATGCAGAGCCTTGTGTTGATACCAAGCCATTTTCTGGAATTTTAGAGTTTTTAGAATGGGGAATTGAAAACAATAAGAAATTGATTTGTGTGACCAATAAACCAGAACAGCCTGCACGAAAAATTCTAGAAGAATTGCAAATGGATCACTATTTTGTCGA
This sequence comes from Acinetobacter sp. Root1280, assembly GCF_001425285.1. Taxonomy (NCBI): domain Bacteria; kingdom Pseudomonadati; phylum Pseudomonadota; class Gammaproteobacteria; order Moraxellales; family Moraxellaceae; genus Acinetobacter; species Acinetobacter sp. Root1280. Next base: position 238,827 of record NZ_LMED01000026.1, read on the forward strand.
TGTAATAGGTGGTGATCGTTTTGAAGTGCGCAAACCTCATCCAAAACCATTGTTGTATTGTGTTGAAACTTATCAGTCATCAACGGACAAAACCTTGATGATTGGCGATTCAAGTAATGATGTCGAGGCTGCACGCCGTGCAGAGGTTGATTGTATTGTGGTCAGCTATGGTTATAATCACGGTGAAGATATTCAACTCTGTCAGCCACAACAAGTGGTGGATGATTTAACAGAGCTTTTGGCTTAACACCTGTATATTTAAATTGTTGCGGAAAAAGGGAAGAGGAATGAATAGCAAACGCACTTTTCGATGGCGTCACTAAGTGAAATGCAGAGACATCCATACTTAGTATTATCGAAAATAGAGAGAATTCCTGATGACAACCTTAGCGCAATTTGAACAACTAAAATCAGCGGGTTATAACCTTATCCCTGTATATCGCCAACGCTTAGCCGATACAGATACGCCATTGTCTGTATTTGCGCGTTTAAAACAGCATCAACAAGCTTATCTTTTTGAATCTGTCGAAGGTGGCGAAAACTGGGCAAGATATTCAATTATTGGACTGGGTGAATCAATCGTATTTTCCTGTAATGCAGGACAGCTCACGATCAAATCGGTAGATGGCTCGATAGATACCCAGCCATGTGCAGATCCCTTTCAATATATCCGTGATTTTCAAGCGCAGTTTAAAGTACCCACCCAGCAAGATTTACCCGCGCTGCCTAATTTTACTGGCGGCTTGGTGGGTTACTTTGGTTATGACGCAGTACGTTATATTGAGCCACGGTTAAAGAATGTGCCTGAGGCGGATCCCGTTGGACTGCCAGACTTATGGATGATGTTGTCTAAAACCGTCATTGTATTTGATAATTTAAAAGATACTTTGTTTTTAATCGTACATGCAGATGTTAATGATACAGAGGCTTATGCCAAGGCTCAGCAACAGCTGGATGAGATTGAGGCATTATTGGCTATGCCAATCAGCTTGGTTGCTAAAAAACATACCGCTCCGCATTTTGAGTCACTGACTGGGCATGACAAATTCCTTGAGTCAATTGAGAAAGTTAAAGAATACATCCGTGCTGGTGATGTGATGCAGGTTGTTCCTGGGCATCGTATGGTGTCGGATTTTGATGGTGAGCCTTTACAGGTTTATCGCGCATTACGACATCTCAATCCATCACCGTATTTATTTTTGGTGCAAGGGCAGACCCTTTTAGATCAAAAGCCGTTCCATATCGTAGGGTCTTCACCGGAAATTCTTTCTCGACTTGAAAATGGGATCGCGACTGTACGTCCGCTTGCAGGTACACGTCCGCGAGGAAAAACCAAAGAAGAAGATTTGGCGCTTGAAAAAGATTTGCTTTCTGATGAAAAAGAGATTGCGGAACATTTAATGCTGATTGATTTAGGCCGTAATGATGTGGGGCGTGTCTCGAAAATCGGTAAAGTGCAAGTGACTGATCAAATGGTGATCGAACGTTATTCACATGTCATGCATATTGTTTCCAATGTACAAGGTGAAGTGTTGGATGATGTCGATGCTTTGGATGTTTTTAAGGCAACTTTTCCAGCAGGCACGCTTTCAGGTGCCCCAAAGATTCGTGCAATGGAAATTATTGACGAAGTTGAGCCGGTAAAACGTGGAATTTTTGGTGGCGCAGTGGGTTATTTGGGCTGGCATGGCGAAATGGACATGTCGATTGCGATCAGAACCTGTGTTATTCGTGAAAATAAGGTCTATGTACAGGCTGGTGCTGGGTTGGTTGTCGACTCAAATCCTGAATCAGAGTGGAATGAAACCCAAATAAAAGCTCGCGCAGTGATCAAAGCGGTTGAATTATCGTCAAACGGATTGATTTTATGAGTTTTTGAGGTTTTTTTTGCAAAAAACACTTGCAAGGATTCTGAGTTTTGCTAAACTGCACACCGTTCCGATACGAAACGTACGAAACACTAAGAAACGCCGGCATAGCTCAGTTGGTAGAGCAACTGACTTGTAATCAGTAGGTCCACAGTTCGAATCCGTGTGCCGGCACCATCTTAAGGTTTTGTGTTATAATGTTGAAGAACGACACTGAAAGTAAGTGTAAAGGTGAGATTCCCGAGCGGTCAAAGGGAGCAGACTGTAACTCTGCCACGAAAGTTTCGAAGGTTCGAATCCTTCTCTCACCACCATTACTTCGATAAGTGGTAATTACCAACATTAAGCGGGAGTAGCTCAGTTGGTAGAGCGGTAGCCTTCCAAGCTACATGTCGCGAGTTCGACCCTCGTCTCCCGCTCCATCGAAGATGATGCTCTTATAGCTCAGTGGTAGAGCACTCCCTTGGTAAGGGAGAGGTCTCGAGTTCAAATCTCGATAAGAGCTCCAGATACAATTTGGTAGATTATTCTACACCAGTTTCTCAAAAGCAGGCTTATTAGTCTGCTTTTCAAGTATTAGGTGTCTAGTTTTTTAGACGATTGTCGATGCTGAGTTGTTTAACTCGTGTTCGACATAAACGAGGAAGAGCAAATGGCTAAGGCTAAGTTTGAACGTAATAAGCCACACGTAAACGTGGGTACAATTGGTCACGTCGACCATGGTAAAACAACTTTAACTGCTGCAATTGCA
>NZ_LMED01000027.1:0-210774 GCF_001425285.1 Acinetobacter sp. Root1280
TTGGCAACTTCACTTAAGGCTTTAGAGTTATTTAGACTGCTTTCTAACTGACTTTTCGCTGCAGTTGCATCAAGATGATTGCCTGAAGCTGAGTCTTGAACATAGGTACTCAATAGTAGGCCTTGCCCAGCTCGTAACGCTCCCCATTGGTCTGTTCTTAGTTCAAAACCTTCGCCTCGTCCTTCACTGGTCTCGGTTTCTTTAGGATGACTCAGGTTACCGAGGTTAAGTTGACTCGCACCGTGACTGCTTTGTAGCTGACTGCTAATTTGGTCAGTGGTATCGTCAAATCTAAGCTGGCCATAGCCACTGCCTTTAACTTCCCGACTTTTGATCCCTACTAGTTTTTTTGTATCAGGCAATTGGCCTTTGTCATCAAATTTCGTTGGGCTACGTTGTGCTTCATGGATACGTCCCACCACAAATGGTCGATCGATATTGCCATCAAAGAAATCTATCACGACAATCTCGCCGATCCTCGGTAAGAACCGCGCACCATAGCCTTCACCTGCCCATGGGGTCAGTACATCCACCCAAGCTGAATCAGTGTCGTTGTCATTGCTCCCTGCTCCACCATCATGACTATGATCTTCATTGCGGGTAAACAGGAAGCGAACTTTAATACGTCCCCATTCATCGACATGGATTTCTTCTCCACTTGGCCCAACCACTTTGGCACGTTGTGGATGGGTACTTGGACGGTGTTGTAGTGGGTGGTATTCCGGAACAGTGGTGATATTACGGCGTTGTAGTACCAATTGATTGGCTTGGCGTTCTGGGTTGTTTGAGTCTACATTTGAATTGACCCANCCTGCCCATGGGGTCAGTACATCCACCCAAGCTGAATCAGTGTCGTTGTCATTGCTCCCTGCTCCACCATCATGACTATGATCTTCATTGCGGGTAAATAGGAAGCGAACTTTAATACGTCCCCATTCATCGACATGGATTTCCTCTCCACTTGGCCCAACCACTTTGGCTCGTTGTGGATGGGTACTTGGACGGTGTTGTAGTGGGTGGTATTCCGGAACAGTGGTGATATTACGGCGTTGTAGTACCAATTGATTGGCTTGGCGTTCTGGGTTGTTTGAGTCTACATTTGAATTGACCCARTTGCTTTGTTGGAGCAAGCGATTGATTTGTTCATTCAGATCTTTGGGTAAGTTGTTCTGGTTATAAAATGTCTTTGATGTGATCAGAAACTCTTTGTCTGAGCCACTGTGTTGGTCTATTTCTGGGTGTTCGTTTAACTCAAACCAATACCCCACTTGAGCATCGCGTACAGTGGAGTTAGCAATGAATTGTTTGGATTGAGCATCGTAATAATGGCTGAGGTTTTGGTTGATCTTTTCAATCTGATTGTTATTTGAAGCGGTTGCTTGGTCTTCACCATTTAGGTCTTGAATCCATGCTGGACTAATATGCCAAGCCTGTTCTAAAGCGAGGCTGGCATTATTCTGGTTTTGACTGTGTTGGTGTTTGCTTTGAACACTGCCTGCACCCTCTTCTTGCTCTAACACATCGGCTTGCCAGCGTTGTACATGGACAGCAGTGGGTTGTAAGCTGCGTTGTCCGATAAAGCTGGTGATGCTGTCTTGTTGTTCTGTGGCACTGCTACGATGGAAGCGGATCTTTCTTCGTTCTAGCGCTTTGTATTCACTATTGTCATCCACCAAGCGCAGTTTTTGCGGCTGAATTTGAGTCGCAGAACTAGGCACAATCAATTGTGCTTCATCAATCARCCAGTTGATCCCTTCACTGCGCATCAAGCGGSTTAAAAATGCATAGTCACTTTCGTTGCTCTGCATGTCACTGCGCATCAAGCGGSTTAAAAATGCATAGTCACTTTCGTTGCTCTGCATGATAAATGGTCGGATATCGTAGTCTTTTTTCAGTCCACTTTTATCGAGGCTTAGACTGGAGGCAAACAGTGGGCTTTTTTCTTGCCATTCTTTAAAGAGGGTTTCTATGACTTGCACAACCGACTTATTCATAAACACTCGGCTGTTACGGCGTTTATGCCACAGTGAAGTGGCATCTTCGAGTTTGAGTTTATATAGCGTGAGTGCACCATCACTCTGCCCTTGTGCGGCCTCAGTAATCACTCCTGTGCTACGAAACAATTGTCCATGATCTGTGACTTGATCAATGGCCACTTGGCTACCGATGAATTGTTTAAGGGGAATCACAGCTGAAGTGGCAAGGCAAATCAGTTCAACAGACACACCTTGGTTTAAACCATGTTGTCCATCGATACGTTGTAAGAAGACTTGGTTGTTTAAGTCTGTATTGCTAAATTGGATATGCAAGGCTCGTTTTTGTGCGTTTAGTCCAAGCTGATCCAATATTTTATAAATGCTATNAGAAGACTTGGTTGTTTAAGTCTGTATTGCTAAATTGGATATGCAAGGCTCGTTTTTGTGCGTTTAGTCCAAGCTGATCCAATATTTTATAAATGCTATTTACTAAGCTGTTCATTTGAATGAGTTAATTATTATTAAAAAATATGTTTAGATTATAATCATAAGTCAAAATTCTGTCATTTTTAATTTTGTAAAACAATTTAATATCTACAATATAATTATTAAAATTCAATAAATTACATATAACATAAATTTATTAGCCATTAAAACAGGCTAAATAAATTTCAATATTCTTAAATTAATAAAAGGGAAATCATCACATATGACATAGACTGATTTCCACCCACCATGATCTTTTAACCTTTCTTCACTAAATAGTGAAATTCCTTGTTTCCGGCATCATCAAGTACTTCTTCTTGTAAAATCAGCTCATGACCGAGATGCATACAAAATTTAGGAATGTCCCAAGAGGTTGAATTATCAGTTGCAAATACTTCAACGACATCACCTGATTTAGACTTACGAATTGCTTGATGCAACATCATTACAGGCTCAGGACAACGTAGTCCACGCGTGTTTAATTGAATGCTTGCTGTAGGCATCGGTTCAGACATTATCTATTCTCAAAAAGAAGCGAAATCAATCAATAATTTTAACACAAACTCAAATAATGAATAAGGCTTGCAATATATCTATAATATGACACATACATTCATCTATTTACCTTATTTAATAGATAGACATCTGTGTTTTCTTCGGTATGATAAAAAAACATTTACTAGATATTAAGCGTCTTTAGGAAAGATCATGCACGAGGAATCAGGCCCATCGTGGGGAATGCGTGGCTTACGCAAATGGTTAGGAACAGCGCCAGAAACCCGTGATGAACTGCTAAAATTAGTACAAGATTCACGTCGTTTTTTAGAACCCGATACTGTTGCAATGTTAGAAGGCGTATTAGACCTTCCAGCAACAAAAATCCGTGAAGTCATGACTCCGCGCACAGCGATGGTCAGTTTGCAAGAAGATGATCAACTTCTTGATATTTTAGATATTCTTATTGAATCTGCACATTCACGTTTCCCTGTTTTCTCTTCTGATCAGCCTGAAAACGTGGTGGGTATTTTACTTGCTAAAGATCTTTTACCCTTTTTAACTGATCGTTCATCTGTTGTCGATGTGCATGCATTAATGCGTCAGCCATTATTTGTTCCAGAAAGTGCACGTTCCGACCAAGTTTTGAGAATGTTAAAAAACACTCAAACCCATATTGCCATTGTAATTGATGAATATGGTTCAACAGCAGGTCTGGTCACTTTAGAAGATATTCTAGAAGAGATTGTCGGCGAAATTGAAGATGAACATGATAACGTTGACGAAGAAGCGCAATTTATCATTCCAGATACAGCCCATACCACAGCCAATACATGGATTGTGCAAGCACTTACACCAATCGAACATTTTAACAATGTTTTAGATGCTGAATTTCCTGACGATGAAGTAGAGACTATGGGCGGATTACTGCTTCAAGAAATTGGTCTAGTGAGTGATCTTCAAGGCCAAGTGGTTGAGCTTGAGGATTGGGAATTTACAATTATTGAAGCAGATGCACGCACTATTCATCTGATTCGAGCTGTACATAAATGAGAGCATACTTTGACAAGCTGTTAAATTCATCACAACAACAAAAACAGCTGCCCTTCATTTTCCCATTATTGATTTCGTTAATGTCAGGCGCAGTGTTCAGTTTAGCACTGGCGCCTTATTATTGGTGGTGGTTGGCAATTTTATCGCCTGCCTTGCTATATGCTTGCTTAAAAGGCCGTACACCACGCCAAGCATTTGCGATTGGCTTAAGCTATGGCTTTGGCCTATGGTTTGTTGGCGCATTCTGGCTCTATACATCGATTCATGTGTATGGAGATACCAATGCTGTATTAAGTGTCTTGATGATCGCCATCATGGCCATTGTCATGGGGCTTTTTACCGCGATTCAGACTTGGGTATATCGTAGATTCTTTCCTGAAACGCCATTAACTTTCGCTCCTTTGTGGGTTATTTTTGAATGGTCGAAGACTTGGGTCTTTACTGGTTTTCCATGGTTATTTGCAGGTTACGCATTCACTGAACGACTCTTAGATGGCTATGCTCCACTCTTTGGTGTGTTTGCAGTATCTTTTGTTGTGATTATCCTTGCTTGTGCATTGGTTGAAATTTTAAATAGAAAAGTCTTTTGGATCTTTCCTGCAATCATTTTAATCCTTGGTGCATGGGGCGCATCGTTTATCACTTTCGTACAACCGAAAGCAGAAAAGCCGCTCTCCGCTTCTTTGATTCAAGGCAATATTCCGCAAGATTTAAAATGGTTAACTGAATATCAGGTTAAAACCTTAGAAATTTACGTCAATTTAAGCCGTACTGAATGGGGGCGTGATCTGATTGTTTGGCCAGAATCCTCGATTCCATTGTTCCAAACAGATATTCAACAATTCTTGGATATGATGGATCAACAAGCCAAAAGTTCAGGCACAGCATGGGTAACGGGTATTCCTTATTGGGACTTAAAAGAATCGCAGAAAAATGGCTATCCAATGTACTACAACAGTATGATGGCTTCTGGCGCAGATTCTTCAGGCTTATATAAAAAACAACGTCTGGTGCCTTTTGGTGAATATATTCCACTTTCAGGATTATTGGCTTGGGTGTTACCTGCGCTACAAAATGATCCATCCATGAGTGGATTTTCCCAAGGTGCATCCAATCAGAAACCTTTTAATATTAAAGGACATGATTTAGCTGCAGCCATTTGTTATGAAGTGGCCTATCCGAATCTCACTCGACGTAATGCGATTAATAGTGACTTTTTAGTGACTGTTTCTAATGATGCATGGTTCACCGGTACAGCAGGCCCATTACAACATCTTCAAATGGTGCAAATGCGTGCCAAGGAAAATGGACGTTGGTTTATTCGTGCTACCAATACAGGCGTAACAGCATTTATTGACCACAATGGGCATATTGTAAAACAAGCCCCTGTAGATCAAAAAGCTGTGCTTCGTGGTGATTTACCAGCCATGCAAGGTGAAACTTGGTACACCCGCTTTAGCGATTACCCTATTTTATTGCTATCCCTCTTATTATTAATTTTAGGCTGGGTCTATCGACCTAAAGCAGTCGATATTAGCTTTAAATCTAGACGTTAATGCTTGAATCCCTCATCTCTGGTTTAAGGAGATGAGGTCAGCTTCAACAAAGCGCTTGATTCAATCATTAAAGTAACTTTGTTCCCAATGGTACATTTGCATCAGGCACACACAACGTCACATGCCCATCTTGATTATGGAAACCCGTCACTAAACACTCTGACTGAATCGGTCCAATTTGTTTTTTTGGAAAATTCACAACAGCAACCACAAGCTTCCCAATTAAATCTTCAGGTTGATACAGGTTGGTAATTTGCGCACTCGATTTCTTTACACCGAGCACTTCGCCAAAATCAACATGCAAAATATAAGCAGGCTTACGCGCTTTCTCAAACACTTCTGCTTGAATAATTCTTCCTACCCGTAACTCTACTTTAAGAAAGTCATTCCATTCTATTTGTTGCATTGCTGAGTCCTCGTATTTTTATCGGTTCATCTCAAGAGATAAAATCATTTTAGATAAATTTAAAGCGATCAACCTTATACAAAACAGACAAATGATCCTGTTAAAAAGACAATCATGTTCAATCCAGACTCAATCCAAGCCCTATCAAAACGAAATTGAAAATATTTTCGGCGCATTTTTTATTATATTTTTTTCAAGTTTATGCTAAATTATTTTCGCTGATCATAAAGCCGTAAACGTTTACGTCAATCAACGTGCCAACATATCTCCAACAAGGCTTGGGGCTATTTTTAATCAAAATTTTAATATTTTGGTGCGGCACTGGCGTTTGTTGGTTTACGGAGTAAAAAATGCAAAACTCTAAATCGTCTTATTTTAATTTTAAAAAGATTCCACATCGCTATGTAGCGATTGTTTTACCTTTGTTACTGTCTATTATCATGACATTTATTGTTTCATGTATCAGTACATTCAGAAGCATGGGTTTTGAGAATTTTTCGCTATACACATGGCTTTCAGCTTGGGGGATTTCTTGGCTGATTGCCTTTCCAGTATTACTTTTTATCTTACCGATTGTGCGCAAAATCACCATGAGCCTGGTTCAGCCGACTTAGTTGAATAAACCTGAATCATTAAATTGTAGTGCAAAAAAACCGAGGATTATACCCTCGGTTTTCCATGATATTTCAACTAAAGTTGAGTCACCAAATAAGACATCATTGCAGCTAAAAATAACATTGGCACATAACGATATGAACGTACTAAATATTGTTCTAATAATGATGAGAATTCAGTTTTTAACTGAAATACTGTCAAATTTAAGGCATTATAAAAACTAATAATAGATAATGCACTAAATACGCTAATCGCCATAAAACCAATCATGATCTGGCTATTGGCATCGGCAACTTGCCAAATATTGAGAAAAAACTGGCTAATCGGTAATAGGCTCAAAATTAAAAGAACAGATTTGAGCATAGTCCAATGAAACTGGCTGATTTCATCTGGTAATAATAATGCTTTCATCTCATCCTCCTAAGCAATTCAGATTGCCCTGAGAACTATTATGCAAGCTTTTAATTAAATAAAAAGTCTATTTTTATACACAATTTAACTTTCTTGTAACTATTAAATATGGGAATAATTCTTATTATAACTCTCAAACATCGTTATTTTAAATAGCTGTTATATTTCAATAAATTAAATACACTTTAGCAAACAAGAAAGATTATCACTTCACTCAAGATTTATTAACTCGATTAAATGAAGTGATTAATCCCATAAATAATAACTTAAATAATCTTCAATTAAGGTTGGTAATAAATATCTGCATCATTTCCTTCACCACCTTGTTTACCATCGGCACCAAAAGAATATAAATCAAATTTACGACCTTCAGAACCAGGGATTACATATTGAATATCATTTTCCCAACTGTCTTTCGGATAACCACCTTTAACATAACCACCAGGTAACCAGTTTTTAGCCGTTGCAGGTTGATTTACAAGCGCGTCTAAACCACCTTCTTGGCTTGTCGGATAACGCCCATTGTCCAGTTTATACTGGTCTAAAGCACCCGCTACACCTTTTAATGCAATTTTAGTGGTGTCAACTTTGGCTTTTTCACCACGTCCCATCACATTGGGTACGATCAATGCTGCAAGTACGCCTAAAATAACAATCACGACCATCACTTCAATTAAGGTAAAACCTGACTGACGAGTCCTATTCATCTTTCGTTGCATCTGCTTACTCTCTATATATTCTTTATAAAAATAATTGGCTTAAATCATATTGTTCATATTGACGATTGGCAACATGACTGCAATCACAATAACCAAAACAATACCAGCCATAAACACCAACATTAAGGGTTCCAGTAAAGCCAATAATGTTGAAATAAATGAGGATACTTCTCGATCCTGCATATCTGATGCACGGCTTAACATTCGATCTAACTCACCCGAAGCTTCACCGCTTTTAATCATTTGTACCATCATCGGTGGGAAATAACCACAACGCTCCAATTGTGTTGCAAGATTTCCACCTTCTGTGACTTTCTCTGCTGCAATATTAACTGCATCTCGTATCACCCAATTGCTACTCACCGCTGCTCCAATTTTCAAAGCATCGACCAATGGCACGCCTGATTGGGTAAGAATAGATAAGGTACTGGCAAAACGCGCTGCATTTATACCACGAGATAATTTACCAAATAATGGCAATCTGAGTGTTAAACGATCAAAAGCATAGTGCCCAGCAGAAGTTCGTAGGAACCGAATCAATAAAAAGATCCCAACCACACTAAACACCAGCATAAAGGGCCAAGCCTGCCGAATAATCTCACTGGCTTTCATTAACGCCACAGTAATCCATGGCAAGGCTTGCTTACTTTGGTCAAAGGTTTTAACAATGTCTGGAACAACATACGTCATTAACCCCATCACAATCGCAAAAGACATAAACATCAAGATGATTGGATAGATCATCGCACCTTGAATTTTCTTTTGCATGGCAAAGCGGTTTTCGGTGTAATCAGATAATTGATCTAAAATTAAATCCAAATGCCCTGAACGTTCACCTGCAGCAACAGTCGCAATATACAAATCTGGAAAGCGTCCTGTTTGTTGCATCGCTTGAGCCAAAGAGTGCCCTTCAAGCACTTTTGAACGTGCCGAAAGTAAAAGATTTTGTACATGCACTTTTTCACTTTGTTTGGCAACTGCTCGTAAGGCTTCCTCTAAAGGAATTGCAGCAGCGACCAAAACAGAAAGTTGACGTGTCATTAAGGCCAGATCATAAGCCGAGAATTTACGTTGAAAAAATCCTGAACTTTTATTTTTATCTTTTTGTTCAACAGCATCCACCGTGACAGGAATCAATTCCTTGTCCCGTAGTTGTTGTCGAATCTGGCGTGCGGAATCTCCTTCTAACACGCCTTTTTGCTGCTTTCCTGAAGCATCAATTGCAGTAAATTGATATGCTGGCATTATTATGCTCTAGTTTTCCAAAATTTTTTGATTACGCTGTTGCGTCATACCCTATAAATCATTCATATTCATGTTTATAGATGACTGTTACACTCTAACACAAGCCGAATCTGGACATGAAACAATTTCATCACAGCCTCACTAAATTAATGAGTCACTAAATTAAAAATGTCGAATACCCTTGCTACGCCACAGACGATTTATCGTATTCAAGTTGCTGTTCCAGTCTATTTGAATGACTGCTTTGATTACCAAGTCACCGCTGAACAATATGCGCAAGCTGAAGTCGGTGCGCGTGTTGCGGTGTCTTTTGGTAGACAAAATCTGATTGGTGTTATTGTCAAAAAAGTACCGATTGATGAACCTGTGGATTCTCATTTTAAACTCAAAGCCATTACTGAACTGTTAGATGAACAGGCCATTCTAGACAGTAAAGTTTTAAGTTTATTGACATGGTCATCACAATATTATCAATTTCCTATCGGTGAAGTGATTCAAACGGCGTTACCTACCTTATTACGCCAAGGTAAACCTTATAATTTATTGGCACGTATCTGGAAACTTTTAGACTTACATGCCGAAGACAAAGTTAAACGCTCTGAAAAACAACAAGAAGCGTATAAAATTTTAAAGCTACACCCGAAAGGGACACAGGAAAATATTCTTAATCTAAGTGGTGTTGAAACAGCCACACTCAAAATCCTTGAGAAAAAAGACATTGTGCGTTGTGATTTGGAACCACAAAATGTCACGCCAGAACCTGTGCAATTGGCACAGATGCCCCTCACGCCAAATGACGATCAGAAGAAAGCTATTCAAGCGATTTTAAAAGCGCAAAAAAAATATCAAGCATTTCTATTGGATGGTTTAACTGGGAGTGGTAAAACCGAAGTTTATTTGCAAGTAATGCATGAAGTACTTAAACAAGGCAAACAAGTCTTGGTTTTAGTGCCTGAAATCGGCTTAACCCCACAAACCATCAGTCGTTTTCAATCACGTTTTCATTGCAATATTGCCTTACTGCACTCAGGCTTAAATGACACTAAACGTTTACAAGCATGGCAGCATGCGCAAACGGGCAAAGCCTCTATTATTTTAGGTACACGTTCTGCAATTTATACGCCTTTGCCACATTTGGGTTTGATTATTTTAGATGAAGAGCATGATCTTTCGTTTAAACAACAAGAAGGCTTCCGCTATCATGCTCGCGATGTGGCCATGTATCGTGCACATTTAGAAAATTGCCCGATTATTTTAGGTTCGGCCACACCAAGCATCGACAGTTATTATCTTGCTCGCCAAGAAAAGCTGACACGGATTGAGTTAAATCAACGTGCTGGTGCCGCAATCATGCCGAAAATGCATTTGATTGATTTAAAAGTGGCAAAAAAACAGCATGGCTTAAGTGATGTTTTGATTGCTGAAATCAAAAAACGTTTAGAGAAAAAAGAACAAGTTCTGATTTTTTTAAATCGCCGCGGTTACGCCCCCGTGCTTATCTGTGAAAGCTGTGGTTGGCAGGCCAATTGCCCCAACTGCGATGCTCACTTTACCCTGCATTTAAAGCCTTATCAGCATTTACATTGTCACCATTGTGGTACGATTAATCGTATGCCTGATGCTTGCCCTCAATGCAATCAACAACAATTAAAGCCTATCGGCATGGGAACCGCCAAAGTTGAAGAAACTTTGAATGAGTTGTTCCCTCATTTTCCCGTTCTACGCGTAGACCGTGACTCAACCAGTCGGGTTGGCAGTTGGCAAAAGATTTATGATCAAATCCAGAAAAGTGAACCGACCATTTTACTTGGTACTCAAATGCTGGCAAAAGGACATCACTTTCCTTATGTCACCTTAGTGGCAATTTTGGATATTGATGCAGGTTTGTTGAGTGTGGATTTCCGTGCTACAGAACGTACTGCGCAATTAATTATTCAAGTTGCAGGTCGTGCGGGTCGTGGTGAAATGAAAGGTGAGGTCTATTTACAAACCCTAAGACCTGATCATCCGTTATTAAACACCTTGATTCATAATGACTATCGGACCTTTGCCAAACAAACCTTAAAAGATCGCCAAGCCGCGCTACTTCCACCCTTTCGTTATACAGCTTTGATCCGTTGTGATTCAAAACATCAGGAAGAAAATTTAAAGTTTCTGACTGAAATGACGCAGCTCCTTAGACAAACTGCCGAAGAGAATTTAATTGATATTTGGGGACCTATTCCAGCGCCAATGGAGCGTAAAGCAGGGCGTTACCAAGCCCATGTGGTTTTGCTTTCTCAAGATCGGGCAAAAATGCATTTTTATATTCGCCAATGGTGGCAACAGCTGTTACATAGCAAACCCTCTACGATGAAAGTCACCATAGATGTTGATCCGCAAGAGTTGAGTTGAGTTTGTTGTTGTATGTTGAATATCCTCATATCTTGATTCAATTGCTTGCATAAACGAATATTGATGTATTACAACCACTTCCTTCCATTAAGTAAATTGTAATTATCAGTATTTTTATCAATTTCATGGTGCTGATTCCAATTCAATACTTTTTATTCAATATATTTAGGACTTAGCTCTCCACAGATAAAAAATACTATTTTTCTAGCAGATATGATTATTTCGAAGTTTTCCAAAAAAGTACTTAATTCAATAGATAAAAAGTAATCAACATCCCATGATTTTGCTTTTTCCATAGTTAGAGGTAGATTATGTATCAAATTCAAAATCATACCTGCACTATAGAAATCTGAGGATTGTATTTGCAATAGTACTTCTCTTAAACAAAAATCAAATATCCTCCGCGTACTTTCAACTGGAATAGATGACAAATTATCTATTGCATCTCGAAGGGAAGGGGCAACACACTCATTTATCCTTCTATTTAGTAAAATATTTCTACTACCTATTATGTCTGCCCAAATAGGATTAATTTTACTATCCATTAGTAACCTCCCTCCTATTTCTTCAACCTAGCCATAGAAAACTAAAAAAAGTTGAATAGTTAATATTTAGTATCAAGTAGAAGTTTCAATATTAAGAGTTAATCATCATTTCGGACACATCCTAACTCTTCTGCTCGATCATACCAAATAGCTCCAAGAACTTTATTCTTTCTAGTACCGATACCAAAATAATAGCATCTAGAAACTTCATAAACCGCTTCAGATGAGCCTCTTAAAGCTGATTGTAAATATAATAAAAACGCTTTTTTTTGATTTTTAGAAACATATACTCCTCTTTCATAACTAACAGCCAAATCATACATTGCATCAGGCCATTTCATTTCTGCTGCTTTTTTTAGATATTCAGTTCCTTTGACATAATCTTGTTCCAAAAAATGACCACCATGTAAATACCATGTTGCAATTGCGTAAGTTGCTTCTGGAGATCCTCGTTTATATGCAAGGTCTAATAGCTTATAAGCTTGTTCGTAATCTGGAATATCTTGTTTTACTAGCTCGCGGGCTGTTTGTATCAATTCATCATTTTTCAAAACTTTCTCCTTTTAATTACACTTATCCCCCCTACCTATTGCTCCACAAATTAGATTATATAAATAAATATCACTCTCTAACTGTTAAAATAATTTCAATCTATTAGTGAATAATCCTTCTAATCTTTTCACAGTCTGTTTCATATCCATTAAGTGGTAAACTATTTAACATCGATTCAAATTGCTGCTTCTTTTTTTGATCATTTGAATTGATCATTGATTTGGATTGACTAGAGAGAGAAGCCATTGCTTCTGAATAGCATAGGTTTAAGCTAAAAGAGTTTAGTACACTTCCTAAATAGAAAGCTGTGATAACCAATAAGAGGTAAATTATAGCAAATAGAAATATTTTTAAATTTTTCATATTTATAACCTTACATTAACAACAAGAATAGAAAACTATAAAACAGCCCCTGTGGAGCCTATAAACAAATACAAGTCGTAACCTCATGGATTAAATCCCAACATCTTTTATAATATTTCTTTTGGAGAAAACTAAATCTTAAATTCTCAACACTATCTAAGATAATTAAAACTATTTTCCTTTATCATAACTTCTCTCTTTTAGCTTAACATCAAAATATTCTACCCAATTTTCCAACATTTGGATTTCATCTCCAGATACGTTTTTAGATCTATGTCTACTGATAAATTCTTTTAAGTCATTGATTAATAATTCAGTATCTTCTAACTTTACACTTTCATAAAAAATTAAGCTTTGATCATGATTTCTTGAGATTTTATCACCACAAGTGACCAAAAGAGCAGTATAAAAATCTACTCTTTCATTCTGTTCTAGACCTTGATTTTCTTTAATCTCATAGTCGATAGAGGTCCATAAATAAGTCGGTATTTTTTCACTAGGCAACCTCATACATATATTCACAACTTTAAATTTTAATAGATTAGACTCTACAAAATGTAACTTATGAAATATAGAAATTAAATAAACACATCCTATTAAAAGAAGACCAATCATTAAAGAAAACAAGAATAAACGTAATTTATTTTTAGTTAACAATTTTTCTCCTCAAATTCTATTTATTTTAATTTTAAGGAACTATGAGGTGATCAATTACCTCATTATCACTTACAATATAGAGTACATCGCCAGTGTCAATTCTTTTAGCATCAATTTTTACTTTTAAAGATTTAACACATTCGCACCTATTTTTATTTTCACCATAAATAACTAAAGTGGATTTTTTGAAGGAATTTAATGTCAAATAAGCATCTTCACGCTCAGCACATGAAAAGAAATCCGTCAATGAAACTAAATAAGCCTTTTCATTATTTAATTTTAAAATGGTTGGTTTAATTTTCTCATATGCTCCATCGCATTTATTTTCTTCGGCAACAATTTCTACTCCTGTTCCCAATGTAAATGTATTCTCTAGATTCTGAGCCCTATTACAAGCTGAAGAGCTTAGAATCACAAATAAGCCTAATGATGATTTAAGCCATTTATTCTTTACCATTATTAAACTCTCTCCATTCACCTGGCTTAGCAAAATTGGGAATACTGTCGAATGGCTTTTTATTTCCTAATTTACCGTAAGAATTTTTTAGACTACTATTCCAAGGTGTGGTCCAACTATATTGTGTTGGAGCGATTACTTGAGTACCTCTAATTTTAGAAAGCTGTTGGGCTATAGAGTTTTTACCAAATCCAGTTCTACATGCATCAAGTCGAACAGGTTCATCCTTTAAGCACCCTTCTTCAGTCAATCTTTTGTTCAGTTGACTTGCATCTAACTTATTTACAGATGTTGGGGAACCGTGAGAAATAACATAACATGTTCCTTCTATATCAGGTGCGTTTAAAGCCGCTTTATAACTAGGATCACCCTCCTTTAATAAAATTATTTTTCTCATTCCATCAAAATCTATGGAACTAATTGGATTGTTTTCTACATAAGCATAGGTATTTAAACCACCCGCCAAGCCAATCGGATCACTCTGGGTATAACGCCCTATACTGGCATCGTAATAACGGTTCCAGTTATACCAAAGCGTACTCTCTGCATCATAGTATTGCCCAGGAAAACCAAGGTTAAAGTCCCCAATACTACTTTGTACCACTGCACTGTCATAACTGCTCAGTTGAGCTTTCCACACCACAGCTTGATTTGAGTCAGTAATGATTTCTGGACGACCTAAGTGATCATTATGAATATAGTAAAATTGATTGTTGCTTAGCACAGCAATCGGTTGACCACCTAACCAAATATAGCTCTTTGCTAAACTGCCGTTTTGTGAGCTAGATAAAGGGCTCTCCGCAAGTAATTGACCATCCGGTGCATAGATATAATTAACGGTTCCGCCACTGCCAGATTTACGACTCCGAAGATTAAAGACATCATAATCATAACTTACGGTAGCGCCTGTATTTACGCTTTTTAGACGATTAAAGCCATCATAAGTGTAATTAACCGTTCCAGCATAGCCTGTCTTTTGGGTTAGGTTACCCAACACATCATAACTAAAGTTTTTCGCTTCAGCGCCTGTTGTACTGGTTAAACGATTTCCCTGACCAAGTACATAGTTGGTTACGGCACTCGTATTGCCTTCGCGATTAGTCCGATTGTAATTGCTATCTTGTTGCCAGCGTTCGGTATATTGAGCTGAAGAAGCGAGGTTTAATTGCCCGAGTAGATCATAGTTATAACTGGTTGTTTTTTTATTATCTAAGCCATTATTGATCTGAGTGATCCAATTATTGGCATTATATTGATGACTAAGGTTTTGCACTCCCGCAGCAGTAATACCAATTAGACGATAATCCTGATCATAGCTGGTTTGTCGTGATAGACCATTGCCATAGGTCCAATTTTTAATTCCGCCATAGGGTTCATAAGTGACATTACTGACAACCGTCTGTGTTGAGGTTGCTGTTTTAAATTTAATCGCTTTGACTCGATTTAATCCGTCATATTCATAAATGACTTTGTTGTTTTCATTTCCATAACTTTCTTCAAGTAAATTACCCAAACCGTCATAACGCCAATAGGTTGAGTAAGTAACCCCAGCTATATTTTTAATTTGTACAGCAAGTTGACCATCTCCAATATATCCATAACCTGTAGAAGTGACTCCATCGGCTGTTGCACACAACTGCCCAACGCCATTGCTGCAATTGTCATAAATCCATGTTTGAATCTGATCGCCTGTCTGCGCTCTAGTTCGGCGATTTAACGCATCATAGCTATATGTTGTGCTGATATTATTTGCACGTGTTAAACGAATCAGATTACCATCTGGATCATATTGATATTGGGTTAACCCTGTATCTGGACTATGGGTTGATAACAGTTGACCGAACCCATCATAGCTATATATCGTTGTATTGCCTTTAGCATCTTTAACACTGATCAATTGTCCAATAGCGTTATAGTTATATAGAATAGTCGAACCATCACTACGACTTTCCTTGTTCAGATTGCCATGTATATCATAAGCATATGTGGTGATTTTACCCAAAGAGTCTGTTTCTTTAATAACATTTCCATTGGTATCGTATTCATAACGCTGGTTTTGTCCATTGTTCCCTAGATCTGCCGTTATCCATCCCAATTGATTATGTTGATTACTTTTAGAATAACGGACCGAGCCGTTTTCTTTAAAGCGAACACTGAGGAGTTGTCCAAGATTTGAATATTGATATTCTTGGCTACTTAAAACTTGACCAAATCTAGAGTGAGTAATTTGAGCAATTGTGCCATTATCATTGTAATCAATAGACTCTATGATCTGCTTGTAAGTAGAGCTTGGCCCATTTGCTCCACTTCTCTGAATCTGAGTTAGTCCCAATGAATCATATTCAAACCTTTTAAAACGAGAATTCGTTCTACTATCAAGTACTTTTTTTGAAATCGTTTTAATTCGACCACGTGCATCATAACTATAATGTTCATAAGAACCATTTGGGTAAACCACTTTCCCCACTAATCCAAGTCTATCGTATTGTGAATAAGTGGTAACATGCCCTAATGCATTGGTATTTTGAGTCAAATTCCCTTCAGAATCATATTGATAAACTGTATTTTTACCATTGCTATTTATCACTACAGCACTCAGCATTCCATTCGCATACAAACTATAACCATAAGCAATTATGCTACAGGTGGTTGTTCCTGTTTTGCTACAGATCGTTTGGCTTTTAAGGCGGTTTTTAGCGGATTCATTAGCAGCATAATAACTATAGGTTTCCTCTCGAATTAAACGATTAGATCCATCAAGTATTTGAATTTGAGTGATTAAATTGGTTTGTCCAAGGTAACTATATTTTTTGATATACGCATTAGAAAGGTTACCCCATTGGACACCTACAGTTTCTTGAGTGACCCTACCAAAACTGTCCCGCTGATATTGTGTCTCAGCAGCACCATTCATCCAATCTTTCTTGGAAATCACATCTCCATTGTTATCATAAGTCATACTTACATAACTATATGGGCAATTACTCACCCCACTTCTTTCTATGTCAGAGACTTTATTTTTTTGCTTGTCGGTGTAAAAATATTTAAAAACTGCACCTAAAGGATTGGTAACAATTGTATAATTATCACCAAAAGTTAACCTATCAACTTGTGTACCATCACTACGCCCACTTTGAATCGCCTTATCGCCATTAAAATAATAGCTATTATAGCGCTTGCCATCTATTGATATCCCACTCAACGTATGAGCGTCAGCTCCATTTTCTCCGTAATGGTAACTTACACTATCGCTTCGAATCGGATAAGTAACTTTTATTAAATTATTATTTCCATCATATTCATAATTATATCTTTCACCATTAGGATCTTTAAGATTTATAATTCTATCATTCCAAAAATTAAACTCTATTTTCCTTCCATTTGTAAAAACAATATTCATAAGCTCATTGATTTTGTCCTCCAAAGATGTAGAAGATATGAATTTTATTTTCCATCCTAAACCATTTTGGTCTATTTTTTCTATAATCTGTCCATTCAATCCGTATTTTTCTAAACCACCATCAACCATTTTGATTCTATGGAATATAACAACTAGTTGCACCCCATAAAATTCCTCAAACTCCCAATCCGTTTCAAAAGATTCTATATTTTTAGATAGATTATTATTTTGATCTTTTAATAGCTCCATTTCTCCCTCTGGTGTATACCTATAGATATTTCCTTTATTATCACTAACCAATCTATAATCAAAACTATGCCGCCATTTACCATTACTTGAAAAATCCGAATTTCCAGAATTATTAGAATTATAATAACGAATAAATTCAAATGATTGCTCCCCTTTTACATTAAAATCAACTTCTCTTTGTGTTTTTTGACCATTGCTTATAGTAATAGGGTTAGCTGTTTTATTACAAGAATTAATATTATTTCCAGTCACTGGTATATTCCCAATTACAGGAAGCATATCTTGTGGTAATACCCATGGTATAGTAGTGCCGGTTCTATCATATCCAGCATCATATTCCCTAAATGGATTTAAACAAGTTTCACATATAGGTCTATAATTAAATTTATTAGAATTAGCATTTACAACAATAGTTGGCAATTGATTTAATGATGAATGATCAGCTTTAGATTCTGTATATAAAAATGATGCTAGAATGAAAAATATAATTCTAAATATTTTACTCATTATTCAGCCTCTATATTAGGTCTATTTAAAAAATTCAAAGTAGTTTTGAATTGATTTATATTTTTATCCTTTTCGCTCTTAACTTTGTGTTGAATTAGGTACATCACCAAAACCAGAGCTACCATTTCCACTAGAATCTGGAAATAAACTTCTTCCAAAACTATTTTCCCACTGTGACTTTATTCGTGCCCATCCATTACAATCAGATCCGCCAACACTCTTACATGCTACATATTCCGTTTGGCATTTATCCAAAGAGGAAGCAAATGTTTTGATTGGAAAAAATTGTAGTTCTACTATTCTCAGCAAATATAGAACTATAAGATAAAGTAACACATCCATTCTACAAATGATAATCATTCTCAATTGATTTTTTAAATAAAATTTATTATCCATTAAGATTTTCTAAATAAATTGAAAAATATAGTATTCCATTTAAGCCCATGATCATCAGCATAAAAGAGATCATTTAGAAAAATGCAAAAATCCACTGCCATATAAAGCAATGGATTTTCAATACAATTTATTATCACGTCTTTATTTACACATCAGTTCTCGTTTTTACCTCGCTAATCACTTTTAAATTTTTATTGGGTAAAAAGACAATTTCTCAATAAATATCTCCAAGTCAATCACAAAATCACGCTACAATTTCTAAAGAAAGAAAAAAACTTAAGGCAAGTGAATGTCACTGTTACTCCAAATCACCATCTTCCTTGGTGCAGCATTAATTCTGGTTCCTCTAGGGAAAAAACTTGGTATCGCCACCGTACTGGGTTACTTATTTACAGGAATACTTCTGGGTCCAAGCGCATTTAACATCGCCAATGATCCAGAGGAAATCATGCACCTTGCAGAATTTGGGGTGATTTTACTGATGTTCCTGATTGGTTTAGAACTTCGACCACAGCGTTTATGGGAAATGCGCCAATCCATTTTTGTGATGGGAAGTTTACAGGTGGGGGTTACTGGGTTGGTATTGATGGGAACCATCTATTTAATCTTTCAACAATCACTCCCTGCAAGTTTTGTGATTGGTTTTGCCTTAGCACTTTCTTCAACCGCCTTTGTTTTACAGCTTTTGGAAGAAAAACAACAACTCAATACCACCCATGGTCAGCAATCCTTTTCGATTTTACTGTTTCAGGATATTGCTGCGATTCCATTACTTGCCATCATCCCTCTCTTAGCGGGCAGCGAATCGAGTCATCATGGCGTTGCTTACTTTGCTGCGATTATCGCCACGTTCACAGGTTTATTTCTGTTTAGCCGTTATGTGATGCGACCATTTTTCCGCTTTGTGGCAAAAAGTGGTGCAACAGAACTGATCACAGCTGTTGGCCTATTTATTGTGCTGGGCGTGGTGTTATTGATGGATACACTCGGGATCAGCACAACCTTAGGCGCTTTTTTAACAGGTGTACTTCTGGCTGACTCTGAATTCCGTCATGAGCTTGAAGCCAGTATTGCGCCCTTTAAAGGTTTATTGCTTGGTTTATTTTTTATGACGGTAGGAATGACCACACAAATCTCGTTAATTGCAGATATGCCATTACTGATTATTGGTGGCGCAGTCAGCTTAATTCTAATCAAAATGATCGCGATGGTAGCCATTGCACGTTATAAAAAAATGAGTTGGACCAACAGTTTAATGGTCGCAACCTGTTTGGCCCAAGGGGGTGAGTTTGCCTTTGTGGTATTAAACGTGGCAAAAAGCGAAAAAGTACTGGCTGAAGCAATCATGGAGCCCATCACCTTAATTGTGACCTTATCCATGGTACTGACCCCAATCTTCTTCTGGTTGGTAAGTACACAAGTATTGCCATTAATCAATAAAGACAGTGCACCCAAATACGATGAGATTCCCAACGAACACCCTGCTCTTATTGTCGCTGGTTTTGGTCGTGTAGGGCAAATTGTTGCTCGTTTGGCGCGTATCCGTCATTTTACCTTTACCGCCATTGATAATAATTTACAAAAAATTGATTTTGTTCGACGCTATGGTGGTACTTTGTATTATGGCGATGTGACTCAACCCGATTTACTCCGTGCAGCCGGAATGGAGCAGGCCAAGGTTTTTGTATTGGCAATTGATAATGTTGAAGATTCAATGAATGTTGCGCGACATATTTTGCTCAATTATCCAAACCTTACCTTATTGGTTCGAGCACGAGATCGTTATCACATGCACCTCCTGCGTGATGTCGGAGTTAAACATATTTGGCGTGAAACCTATTTGACTTCATTGGGGATGGGTTATCGAGCATTGTGTGAACTGGGCATGAGTAAACAAGAGGCTTATGATAGTGTTGAGCTATTTAGAAACTACGATGAAGAACTGTTAACACGTCAACAGCGTATTTATACCGATGAGCAAAAGCTTTTTGAAAGCTATCGGGACTTTATTTCGGAGCTTGAGCACCTGTTTGAAAGCGATGCGCAAGTTGAAAACCACAATCCTGAACAATACAAAGATGTTCCAGATTTGGATGAATCAGGCTTAGAAAGACCCACAGCAAAAGCTCAAACCACACATGCCAAGCATGATCGTATTAATATTATGCGTGATGACGAAAATTAACTTTAAGATGCACCGTTTTTCAGGTGAAATAAACTTGTGATTTATAATATCGCCACCATCTAAACAGGGATTTGGAGAATTTTATGTCTGATTTACGTCAACGTTTTTATATTGAAGATAGCCCTGTACGTGGTGAAATTGTACATTTAGATACAGCACTACAAACGATTCTATCGCAGCGTAATTATGCGCCTGCTGTGCGCATTTTATTGGGTGAAATGTTGAGTGCAACAGCATTACTTGCAAGTACATTAAAAATTAAAGGACGTATTAGCTTACAAATTCAAGCACAAGGTACATTCAAATGGGCGATGGCTGAATGCAACCATTTAGGTGATGTACGTGCACTTGCAGACTATGAAGAAGATCCGCATTTTATGTTGAGTGAAGACAGCAGTACTGTGCTCAGCACTTTGCAACAACCTGTGTTATTTATCAATATTGAACCTGAATTTGGTGAGCGTTATCAAGGGATTGTGCCACTTGATCAACCAACGCTTGCGGCTTGTTTAATGCAGTATTATGACCTTTCTGCACAAATTCCAACACGTATTGTCTTGGCAAGCACCCATCACAATGCAGGCGGCTTACTGATTCAGTTATTACCTCGTAATAATGAAGAAGAACAACAACGTGTAGATGAAGATTTATGGCCACGTTTGATTATGTTGACGCAGACCTTAAAGCCTGAAGAATTGACGGATTTAACCGCACAAGAAATTCTTTACCGTTTATACAATGAAGAAGAAGTTCGTCTGCCAGACGTTGAACAGCTTCAATTCAATTGCACCTGTTCACGCGATAAATGCAAAAATGCATTGATCCAGATTGGTCTAGATGCGGTCAAAGAAACCCTAGAAATTCAAAATCCAATTGAAATGGATTGCCAATTTTGCAATAAAAAATATCAGTTCACTGCAAAAGAAGCTTTGAATCTGTTTGGTGAGCATTTGAGTTAATCTATTAAGATCTGAATGGTTTAAATTTGCAGAAATTTAACTATCGATTTTTACCAAGAAAAGAGCAAATTCAGTTTGCTCTTTTTTTTCAATTAAAATTCAAAGCATAATCAACAAGTTTTATAAATTAAAAGGTTGAATAGCTATTTAGAATCGTCATTTACTTCACCAAAGCACCAACCTGAACACACAAAGCCCATAGAACATGAAACACCACCTTTATCAGCATAAGCGGGCTTTTGCGCTAGATAAGTTTTGAAACAATAACCACACTAAGTTGCTCTTCCATCTTCAGCCAAAAAGGCATAAAACTAGAATAAAGTTAAACAAAATAATGACCTTAAGTATGGCAAAAAATTATTATGAAGATTTGGGTGTTTCTAGAAATGCGACACCAGACGAAATTAAGAAAGCTTATCGAAAACTCGCACGTAAATATCATCCTGACGTGAGTAAAGAAGCCGATGCTGAAGCAAAAATGCAGACCATCAATGTCGCCTACGACACCTTAAGTAATGAAGAAAAGAAAAAGCAATACGATTTTGAACTCGATAACCCCTATGCCAATACAGGTGGGTTTGGTGGGCAATCTACAGGTCAAAGTGGTTTTGATGGTAGCCAATTCCATCGTTCGTACAGTAGCAGTGGTGGACAAGATTTTAGTGGTTTTGAAGATCTATTTGGACGTTTCGGTGGTGGTTTTGGCGGTGGACATCAACAAGATTTTGGGCAACGCGGCTCTCAGCAACAACGCAGCTATAAAGGTGAAGACCAACATGCCAGTATTGAAATTCCTGTAAGCATTGGTTATGAAGGCGCAACCCAGAGTATCACCTTACAAATCCCAACCTATAACGCCTATGGTGAACCCGAGGTACAACGGAAAACCCTCCAAGTTAAAATCCCCAAAGGCATGAAAGAAGGTCAGCAAATTCGCCTTGCAAAACAAGGGCAAGCTGGAATTAACGGTGGTGAAAATGGCGATCTTTATATTGAGATCCAATACCAAGACACTGACCGTATCCGTGTTGAAGGTGCTGATGTCTATTACACGGTTGATGTCACACCTTGGGAAGCAGCACTTGGTCAAAGTATTGAAATTGATACCCCAGCAGGTAAAGTAAAAGTTACTGTGCCACAAAATGCCAAACCCAATCAGCAACTCCGTTTAAAAGACAAAGGGATACCGCATAAAACCCCAGGTCATCTTTATTTGGTGATCAATATTGTTTATCCCAAAGCAACCAGCGAAACACAGCAAAAAGCCTATCAACAATTTGCTGATGCTTTTACTGACTTTAATCCTCGTTCATAATTTTATAGATACCAACATAGCCTTGCTAAAGGAGAGCAATCATGACAACTATTCAATATCGTGAAATTGTCTATGACGGTTTCCATGATGCAGAAATCGTGGATGAAAACCTAAATCTAGATCTCAAGCACTTTGCTGAGGCATGCGGTCAAAGTCCGGATTGGATTTTGCAATTGCTTGAATATGAAATTTTACCTGCACGTCCTGAAGACCGTATTCATCAATTTTTTGGAGAAGACATCTCACGCGCACGTCGTGCTTATCGTTTACAACGTGACTTTGAAGCCAGTTTATCTGCCGTTGCAATGATGATGGATTTACTTGATGAAGTTCAACAATTGCGTAAACAAGTCAAACATCTTCACCTTCATACTCATTAATTCATTTCAAAATGTTAATGCCTAGTGACAGGTTAATATTTAACCTGTCATGATGGAGAACTTGTCTCTCCGTTTTTGTTTTTTCGTTTAGAATTTTCTGACAAAGAGGTTAATGAGCTCTGATGAATTCGAAAGTAATGAATAAAAAGTTGAAACACATGTTCCCAGAACACCGCGATCTCATGTGTAGTTTAAAACAAGAAGATCCGCATTTTGCTAAACTTTTGATTGACCACGATGAACTTGATCGTGAAATCAGTCACCTTGAGCTTGATCCACTCAATCATATTCATGAAAATATTGAGCAGCTCAAGCGGAAAAAATTAAGATTAAAAGATCAACTCTACTTAATTTTACAAAAGACAGCTCAGATAAATCCTCAACTAGAATAATGCTTAATTATTTCAGTTTTGTGATTTTTTCGACTTCTTTCATGGTTTGTTTGATCGGTTCATAATCTAAAAACCAGAGTAAATTGACGTGCTGATTTTTATGTTGTTGTGCCAACATATCAATCACACTTCTTTCACCACGTCCAACCAAATGACGTCGGTAAAAATAGATTAACAGCCCAATCGTACAGCCCAACATCACACCCAGCATCACCCAGAAACCTATCGGGCTACGTAGACCTGGAATGAATTCAAAATTCATTCCATATACCCCTGTTAATAAGGTTAATGGCGCAAACACCGCAGTAATAATCGCAAGAATTCGCATATTCTCATTGGTTTGATTGGCAATTGCAGAAAAATGTAAATCAATCGCAGTTTGAATTGCGGTACTTAGACGTACTGTATATTTTTGAATACGCTCAACATGGCTAACCAGATCATCCACGCGAACCAGCATAATATCCTGCTTCTCAGTGCGTTTTTTACCTTTTAAATGCGCATAATTTTCAACAATTTCATCTCGAAGTTCCTGTAGGGAATCTATTTGTTCTTCGCACAAATTTTCAATTTGTTGAAAAACCAGATTTTCCTGAAACAGTTGATGCCACTTGGTAAAGCGGCGATTGCCTTGCAAAAGTTCTTGTTGCCAGAATTCAACCCGACGAGACAGAGGATTACGTAAATCCAAATAGCCATCAATCATACTATTCAGCAAGCGTAGTGCTAAATCTAAAGGCGTAGTCGGTAATTTACGTGGTTTATTTTGTTCTTCTAAACTCTTATTCATGATATTGAAAATACGTGCAAGATAACTTTCAAAGGCATGGTTGCCCTTTTCATGAATGGTGATTAAAGCTTGTGAAGTAATAATAAAACTGACTGGCGAGGACGCCAAACCAAAAACACGATCATGCTGTTCAAGGGCATCTTCGCCACTATCGATTTGATCATCTGGGGTAATTAATTTACGAAAAATCAATAAATCATAATCTTCCATTGCATCAAATGCGCATGGATGTTCGATATTTAAAATATCTCGAATATGGTATTCATTGAGATGAATTTCGGTCGCATTATAGATTTCTTTTTGCCATAGCTCAGCACGATTGACCACATCTTCACGGGTACAATCCACCCAGACAAATTGTTGCTCTGCATTAAAAACAGGTTCTTTTTGTATACAGGTATAAGGTTCATCTGTGTGTTGAAAAAAATAAAAGCTTTGCATATTCACGATATTTTTGGTCTTTATTGTTATGCATCATGCCATAAAAAAAGCCCTGAGCAAGCCAAAGTTGTAACTTTGGCGAAGCACAAGGCAGTCTTTTCTGTATTAAATTTTAATCAAACCCTAAAGGATTTAAACCTTGCAAATATTATGCTTGGTCTACATCTTTCATGGTTAATTTAATACGACCACGGTTGTCTACGTCAGCAACTTGAACTTTAACGTCTTGACCTTCAGCCAAGATATCAGTCACGTTTGCAACGCGTTCGTTTGAAATTTGCGAGATGTGAAGTAAACCATCTGTACCTGGCATGATATTTACAAACGCACCAAATTCAACAATACGAATCACGCGACCAGCATAGATTTTACCTGGTTCAACTTCAGCAGTAAGCGCTTGGATTTTTGCAATCGCAGCTTGAGCAGCCGCTTTCGTTTCACCAAATACACGTACAGTACCGTTATCTTCGATATCAATCGCTGCTTTTGTTTCTTCTGTGATTTGACGGATTGTCGCACCACCTTTACCAATCACATCACGGATCTTATCAGGATTGATATTGATCACTTGGAATGTTGGCGCATGCATAGAAATTTCAGGACGTGCACGTGAAATCACTTGGTTCATTGCATTAAGAATATGCATACGACCTGCATACGCTTGATTCAACGCAACTTCCATAATTTCTTCTGTGATACCTTCGATTTTGATATCCATTTGAAGCGCAGTAATACCATTTGCAGAACCAGCAACTTTAAAGTCCATATCACCTAAGTGATCTTCATCACCTAAGATGTCAGAAAGAACAGCAAAACGCTCGCCTTCTTTTACTAGACCCATTGCGATACCCGCAACTGGCGCTTTAAGAGGAACACCTGCATCCATAAGTGATAATGAAGCACCACATACAGAAGCCATTGAAGATGAACCATTTGATTCAGTAATGTCAGATACAATACGAATCACATACGGGAAGCGATCAGCTGGTGGAAGAACAGCCTGTACACCACGACGTGCTAAACGACCATGACCAATTTCACGACGCTTAGGACCAGATTCACGACCTGTTTCACCTACAGAATATGCAGGGAAGTTGTAATGCAACATGAAGTTGTCAGTTTTTGTACCAGACAAGGTATCAACCATCAACGCATCACGAGTATTACCCAAAGTCGTTGTAACCAACGCCTGAGTCTCACCACGTGTAAATAATGATGAACCATGAGCACGATCTAACACACCCACTTGTACGTCTAATCCACGAACAGTTTTAGTATCACGACCATCGATACGTGGTTTTCCTGAAAGGATGTTATCACGTACAGTACGGTATTTAAGATCTTCAAATAATTCGTTTAAGTCATCTGCAATACCAGCTTCGTCATTTTCAGGAACGAATTGAGCAGTTGCTTCAGCTTGAAGTGCATCTAAAGCAGCATAACGGTCATGCTTAACAGCAATGGTATACGCTTCAGAGATTTTAGCTTCAAATGCATCTTTTAATTTTGCACGAAGATCTTCGTTTTTAACTGGAGCAGTCCAAGTTGATTCTGTTGCACCAGCGGCAGCAGCAAACTCTTTAATCGCTTGGATCGCAATTTGCATTTCGTCATGACCGAAAAGCACAGCGCCTAACATTTGGTCTTCTGAAAGTTCTTTTGCTTCAGACTCAACCATCAATACTGCAGATTCTGTACCTGCAACTACAAGGTCAAGGTCAGATTGAGCAAGTTGTTCTAAATTTGGGTTAAGTACATATTCGCCATTGATCAAACCAACACGTGCACCACCGATTGGACCACGGAAAGGTGTACCAGCGATTGCAAGTGCAGCAGATGTACCTAACATTGCAGCAATATCAGCGTCCATAGTTTTGTCTGAAGACACAACTGTTGCAGTAACTTGGATCTCGTTGTAATAGCCTTCTGGGAACAACGGACGAATTGGACGGTCAATTAAACGAGAAATTAAAGTTTCTGCTTCTGAAGCACGGCCTTCACGCTTACCATAACCACCTGGGATACGACCCGCAGCATATTGTTTTTCTTGATAGTTAACTGTAAGTGGGAAGAAGTCTTGACCCGCTTTAGCAGTAGGTTGTGCAACAACAGCAACCAGTACTGTTACGCCACCCATTGTAATTAGAACCGTGTTTGCTTGACGAGCAACACGACCTGTTTCTAGTACAACTTGATGTTGACCATATTGAAATTCTTTACGAATAACATTAAACATTGACATGTATTTTTGTTTCCTAATTTTATTCTAGTGGAGACCCCTAAGGTTTGGCATTCACATCAACCGCATAAATGACAAAGCTTAGAAGCCGACCTCACTAGACAATAAATCTTTAGTTAGACTAATTTTAAACACGAAGAAGGAGCGAATATTCGCCCCTTCCCTTTTATCCAGTAAATACTGGATAGACTTTAGTTTTCATCAGTACAGCATTCAGCATGCAATAATCCGAAAATAAAAGTTTAAATCGAATTAACGACGTAAACCTAAAGCAGCAATCAAATCGCTGTAACGAGTAGCATCTTTACCTTTAAGATAGTCAAGAAGCTTACGACGTTGGTTAACCATACGGATCAAACCACGACGGCTATGATGGTCGTGTTTGTGTTCTTTAAAGTGACCTTGCAAATCATTGATTTGAGCAGTCAATAAAGCAACTTGTACTTCAGGTGAACCAGTGTCATTTTCAGCACGAGCGAATTTTGCAACGATCTCTGCGCGATCTGCGTTTGTTAAAGCCATTCGATTTCTCCGAGATGCTTAATTTAAATATTTGATACAAATCAAATTGATTCTTCAAAATCAATTTAACTGCCGTGCATCACTACAGCAGTCGCCTATTTTAAAGGAAGTGGGGTGAGATTGCAAAAATATCGTACAACCATACGCCATAAGGCTTAATTACAAAACTATTGCATTTTTTTTACAAATCGCATGGCAATTGGGACACTGACATCATGCTCAACTCAGTTCACACTGCCGTGGAATAAAAATAATCATGGAAAAAGATTGTGAAATTGTTTTCAACCAATACCTGCTATGTACCCAAGGACTTAAGCAGTATCACGCAGCGCACAAATGAAGTTTCTCCAGAACTGGGAGGGATGACCCAACAACAAATTGAAAAGATTTGGCAAAGTATTGAAAACCTGTATCAAACAGGCAACCATCCCCTGATCACCATGTGCTTAAGACGCAAAGGCGAGATTATTCTCAATCGTAGTCTGGGTTATGCGTCAGGTAATTCTGCCGATGGTCTGGCTTCAGATGCAGTGCTTGCCAATCCAGACACCCCGATTTGCCTATTTTCAGCATCAAAAATAATTACAGCAATGTTGATTCACATGTTAGATGAAACAGGTGCAATCAATCTATTAGATCCGATCAGTTATTACATTCCTGAATATGCACAAAATGGCAAGCGCCGTGCCACAATTTTCCATTTATTGTCCCACCGTGGTGGAATTCCACGGATAGAAATGGAAGTTACCCCAGAACTGCTTTTTGACAAAGATCAAATTTTACAACACCTTTACGCTGCACAACCCATTTCACCTGCTGGTACGCATTTGGCTTATCACGCTGTTACTGCAGGCTATATTTTAGGTGAATTGATTGAGCGGGTAACAGGACAAGATATTCGTCAGTTTTTACATGAACATATTGAAAAACCGATGGATATGCAGTTTTTTAACTATGGCTTAAAACCAGAATATAGAGATCAAGTTGCTTTAAATTACCCGACTGGTGTACACCCTAAACTCGGTACAGACTTATATTTAAATCATGTGCTCGGTGGTGGCTTACAACTTGCTGTCGATGTGACCAATGATCCACGTTTTATGGATACGGTATGCCCTGCGGGCAATATTTACACCAGTGCTGAACAAGCCAATCGCTTCTTTGAGATGTTATTGAATGGCGGTCAATATAACGGCAAGCAAATCATGAGTCCTGAAACGGTATTTCGTGCAACTTTACCCACCTCAACCACCAACATCGACCGAACCTTACTTGCACCGATGCGCTATGCTTTGGGGCCTATGCTCGGCAGTAACCCAGTGGGTATATTTGGGCCAATGACGGGGCAAGCCTTTGGTCATTTAGGCTTTTCCAACATTCTCTGCTGGGCTGATCCTGAGCGTGATATTAGTGTCAGTATTTTAAATACAGGCAAAGCTGTAGTTGGAACACATATTCCTGCTCTGGCGCAAACGCTTTATCAAATTTCTAGCCAGTGCCCTAAAATCCCTAAAACACAACGTCGAGCATTATTTGGCACAGATCGAACAGAAACCGAATTGGTTTAAATTGTCAGTTTAAACAGCAATTTTGGTTTAAACGCAACAGATAAAATATGAAAAAGCCCTAAGATTACTCTTAGGGCTTTTCCTTTGCGCTGTGGTTTCTTGTTTAGTTATTGTGCTTATCTTATTTATAGTATTTGCTTGTACCCTAAGCAGTTTTTGTTTTTGTACATGACACTTATTTCACAACCATGTGACTAATTATGTCCTTATGTGACTTATTATGCCTGTGACAGACATTGAACAGAAGTCGCATTTACCGCAAGATTATGTGAGAAATAACGTACATAGAGGCAATGACTGTAGCGTTTTAAAAAACCTACTAAATTTAAATAATTTTATTCTCTTTGAAGTAAAAAATTCAGAATTTAATTTCAATAAAAAAGCCCTGTAGTCTCTCCCAAAACTACAAGGCTTAGCGGCTGTAAGTTTCCTCTTATCACTTACTTTCATGTAAGTTCGCAGTCTCACGACTTTAAATTGTTATTATTTTGCGATTTTACTCAACGATCCTTGCTGAGTTCTTTATGGCTTCATCATCTCAAAAAGTAACAAGAAGCTCTATGCGCAAATCTCTCGAATTCATGTAAGCAATTTCGTACATAGAGATAAATTATCAATAAAAACTACAAAATAACTATACCGTGTTAATCATGCTAACCAATCCACTCATTCTGGTTGTGGTAGTGTCTAAAGCGTGGATAAATGCTTGTCGATCAACCAGTAAACTCACCACTGATTTGGCCCGTGTGATGGCGGTATAAATCAACTCTTGGCTCAACAAGCGTGTTGCTGCAACATCCAAAACCACGGCGGTATGGGTGAATTCTGAGCCCTGAGATTTATGAATGGTTAAAACAAAAGCGGTTTGCATCGATTTAGGCAAACGCGTTGCAGCAATCCATTTGTCTAAACTGGGGAAATAGACTTCAAATTGATCAGCATGCTGGCGATGTTTTAGACAAATTCCGATATCTCCATTGGAAAGACCAAGTTGATAATCGTTATAGCTCATCATCACAGGACGCCCAACATACCAATCACCATAACGAGCCAATGTTGGAAGATATTCAAATAATGCTTTTTCCATTTCATGGTTTAAGCTATTCAATCCCAATGTGCCGTGCCGAACAGCCGTTAAAATACGATAGAGGTCAAACGCTTGTGTCACCGCTTCAATCTGATGATAAGGCTCTTCGGCCATCAGATAGCTGTTTAAACTTTGAAAATAGGCTTGAAAACCTAAACTGAGTTTTTGGTAATACTGCGTTAGATCTGCTGGCAAAATCTTTTCAGGCAGATATTCAAGCTGAATCACATCTTGCATATTTGCTTTGAGTTCAACTGGTTTAAGTACACTCGCCTCAACAATCTCTTGCTCAAAATTCGCCAATAATTCTGCACGGTCTATACTTTGATTTTTCTGTGATTGAATAAACTGCGCCATTTTTCCAATTAAAGCACCATCTTTAAAGCGTTGACTGGTCTGTAGATTGACCTGATTGTGCTGTAATGATTGTATATTCTGTAAATCTGCCAACACCGAACCGACATCTACAGAAGCCAACTGATTGGCATCACCCAAAAGAATTAAACGGCAATGTTCAGGAATGGCTTCAAATAACATCGTGGCTAAATTTAAATCTAGCATCGATGCTTCATCAACCACGACCACATCATAAGGCAATGGCTGTCGCAGATTAAAACGAGGAATATGCTGATTTCCCAAGCCCAATAACCGATGTAAGGTCATGGGGTTAAATTGATGTTGGTTCAGTCCAAAACTGTGTAGTTTTGGATCACTCAATGATTTTTGTAGTGCTTCCCCCATTCTTTGTGCGGCTTTGCCTGTGGGCGCAGCCATTGCAATACGAATATCAGGAAGGGTTTGCTGCAATACTGCAATGATTCTGGCCAAAGTATAGGTTTTACCTGTACCTGGTCCGCCAGTAATAATATTAAAAGCATTGCCTGCCACCATAGTTAAGGCAGCTTTTTGATGTGGATCGGTGAGAAGCTGATCAAATGCAACAACATCAACATGTTGAATATTCTGCTGTTTTAACCGTGTCACTTGTATCGCCAAACGGCGCTCAAGTTGCCAATAACGATATAGATAAATCAATCCATGTTGTTGCACAAATGGTGCAACCACTGTTTCAGCTAAACTATGTTCTACAATATCAGGTTCTTCAATATCATGCGCTACAATCAATGGCTTTAATAAAGCGGTGTTTTGCGCCTCTGCGGAGATACAGCTATCCCCTTGTGTGGTCGCCAATAAAATTTCTTGTACTAATTCAAGTGTCTGTTCATCTAATCCTGAAGCTGTGGAATACTGCGCTAAAATGTATTTACTCCATGTCTCAATCCATTGCGGGACTTGGCTTTCTAAATCCTGTTTATTTTCCACACGGTTATCCTCAGAGTTATCTACAAGGTTTTCAACAGAGTTATCCACAGAATAACTTATTGTTTGCAAAGATGTTCAAGCAACTATTCACACGATTCAACTGGATTTATCCTCAGTAAAATAGCCCAATATGGCATCAAGTCTTAAAATAAATTCCGTAGTGGGTCGCCAGAAGTAGTAACCTTGTCCACTTTGACCATTCATACCACGTAAATACAAATAGGTTGCGCCTCCCAGATCACGATCAATTTGATAATCTTCCAGCTGGATTTTCAAATAACGATGCAATGCCACCAAATACAAAGAAGCCTGTAGCCAATAACTGGCATGTGACATGCTGTCCTGAACAGCTTCAAAGGAATAACTTTGCTGATCTACACCCAAAAAATTACTTTTATAATCGGCAATATGATATTGCTGACCATCAAAAAACACCAAATCAATTGACCCATTTAAATAACGTGCTGAATTGGCATCTTTAAACTCAGGCATTGCAATGGCATGCTCATCAAACAATTGATGTATACGTTTAATTGCCAAAACTCGATCTGAAAGAGCCAGATAAAATGGAAACTCAGCTAAATGCTCATGTGGTTCAAGTTGCCCCATTTTAAAATGACTGAGAATCGGAGTCGATAAAACATCCTGTAGCCACTCAGCCATCCAGTCAATCAGCGTCTCTTCCACAGCGTGTTCTGTTTGAGAAATATCTTCACTCAAATTATCGTTGAGAAACGCTTGCTGATATTTTTCCAGTAACTCCGTCCATAAACTTGAATAATCATTTTTAAAGCGACGACGTATTTCCAAACGCCAATAATGCGTATCTTTAAAATCAATATGCTCAAAAATTTCATGCAGGAAATTTCCTGCAATTGTACCCATTGGGAAATTGGCTTTGATCCATGCAAGCGGTTGAGTAAGAACGACATCTGTAATGATTTCAACAATGGGTTGTTGAATTTCATCTTCTGCTCGATCCTGTTTTTGTTCAGAAACGGCCAAAGCATCCTGAATTTGTTGCCGAGTTAAATGCTGAGCCAAAGCACTAAAACTGGTTTTACCCCGCGGATAAAAACGTTGGGTAGGAAAGGCTTGTGCAAGTAAAGGCAATTGGACGTCGCTCTTGGGTTTTTCTAACCGCGGTGGGCGTTCGGTCAATAACGCTTGCATGGCTGTTCCTGCATGCTGAAACGTATTTGCGCCCTGACCACGCCAAAATGCCAGTCCTGTTGTAGATTTTTCCTTTACATCACTCAGCATCGCATACACCCGATAACTGGCACGGGTCAATGCCACATACCACAACCGGTGATGTTCTGCTAAAGCACGCTCATTATGTTGCTCAATGTCTTTTTTATCGAGTAGATTGGCATCATTGATCGCCACCACACGCTGTTGTTCATTCTGTCCTGTTCGTACATTCAGCTGTTCAACGGTCGAGAAATTCAGCGTTTTATTGATCTCTTTAAAGTCTTTATCAGCGCCCAATAAAAACACAAACTTAAATTCAAGCCCTTTGGATTGGTGAATGGTCATCAACTGAACCCCTGCCTCATTGGACAGTTTCCGCTCCATCTCCCACTCTCGTTCCATTGGCGAAGTCAGTTGTTTTAAATACCAATGATAAAGATTTTGTGCACCTTGATAGTCTTCACTGTGCTGGCTCAATAACTCTGTTAAATGACGTAAATTCACCACCACACGTTCATTGTCACGACTGTGTTTTTCCACCAATTTTGTCCAGACAGAAAATTGGTTAAGCAGATATTGCCAAGCTGTTAAAACCCCTTGATTGAGCCACAGCTCACGAATCTGATCGAACAGTTCAATATAGACACTCAAACCATCGGCATGCTGTTCCAAGGCAATCAATGCTTTTAAATCAAAGCCGATCAGGCGGCTTAACAAAGCCCGTTTTACTTTGGCTTCATGATAAGGATGCAAAATTGCAGCAAGTACAGCCCCAACATCACCTGCTATCTGACTTTCAAAGACACTTTTTTTCGAGGGGCGGCTGGTTCGAATCCCTAAAAATTCCAGCGCGGATTGTGCTTTATCTAAGCCATCATGGTTTTTGGAGAGGATGGCAATATCATTTTCATCTACTGCACGATGTACTGATTTTTCAATAAAATATAAACTGCCTTGAATCCCCTGATTGAGTAGCTCACGAATTTTCCATGCCACTTGTTCAGCTTCTTGATTTTTATCTTCAAGCTTGATCCACCTTAAAGGCTGTGGATTGACATGGCCTTGATCCAGTAAATCGGGATGCGGACGAGGACCTGCTTGTACTGGGGTATACCAGACCTGTTCACCAAAATCCATTTGGCGTTGAAATAAGGCATCAACCACTTCAACCAAAGGCTTGACTGAGCGATGATTAAAAATCAGATTATATTCATGCCCTGCTTTGCCAAACACATCCTGATGCGCTTTTAAAAAGGTCAACATGTCCCCACCACGGAAACCATAAATCGCCTGTTTACGGTCTCCGACCATGATCATACAACCCTGTTTGACACGATTGGGATGCCGCCAAATTTGTGCCAACATATCATCTTGATCTTGGTTGGTGTCCTGAAATTCATCGACCAGAATCAGTGGATAACGCGCATGTACAAAGCTCGCAAAACGCTGGCCTTGTTCACCTTGCAAAGCCTCTGCAAGGGTACGAATTTGTTGTGCAAAGGTGGTTTCACCCTTTTGCTGTAACACTTGAGGTAAACGTGTTTTGACTTCTTTTGCCAGATAGTATTTTAAGAATGTATTGGTTCCAAGCAGTTGATTTTCATATATCTCAATCTGCGCATAAATACTGAGTAATTGTTGAATAAGCGTGTGTTGATAAAAATCGGATTGTACATTTTCAGGTGCCGCTTTTTTAAAAATTTGCTGCTCCCGAATCACTTTAATCAAGGTTGCAAAGTCGGACTTTTCAGCACTCAGCTTTGAACTTAGATAATGCTTATAGTCATGCTGTTGTAGGGTTTGAATAATTCGCGGCAAGCTCTTGGCAAAAATACGATTCAATCGATCATTTCTAAATTTTGTCCCATTCGCAAATTTATAAAACTCACCATCCAATAAATAATAACTTTGCAAAGTCAGCAATTGATCCAGTTGAATCTTGGCAAGCTGTTCAATCGCCTGTTGAAATAGCTGAACATCTGCATTGGAAAATTTAGGCTCAATAAAATTTGCCGAGGCAAAATTTAAGCTTTGTTCCACCGTTGCAACATAATAATCGACACCATGTAACTCGCCCGCAAACATCAAGCTGTCTACAATATCTTGAGGCTGTTTTTGAATCCATGCGCGAAGTACATCATGAATCAATTGCTGGCTATAACTTTTCGCATCATCAGTAATTTCAGCCCGCTCGATTTTGCCACTTTCAAAAACAAACTCACGCAGTAATTTCTGACTAAAACTGTCTAAAGTCCCAACAAAAAGTTCATCCAGCTGATCAATCACCAATTTCAAGCGTTCACAGGCATATGCAATCCGTGAGGCAAACATCTTTAACACTTTAGAAAATAATGGATCTGACTCTTGGGCTGCTTTGGTCAAGACTTGCGCTTCGGTTAATTCACGACATGAGTCAAAATAGCGATATGTTTCCTGCAATCGTAAGCGAATACGTGTTTTCAATTCTGCCGCAGCTTTACGGGTAAATGTGGTTGCAATGACTTGGCTCGGTAAGTATTTTTCTAAAAAAATCCGCACCATCAAGCTTGAGAGCGTATAGGTTTTACCTGTACCTGCTGAAGCTTCGATCCAGTGCAATCCGGCAAATTGCATATCTTCAATCGGCTGAATCGAAACTTTTTTGGCTGTGCCGTTTTGTGCTACTGGTAGCTGTGAATTTACGGAAGTCATGTTTATTCCTCCGCAACAAATTGATGCTGATAAATCGGCTGATACAACGCATAGCCAAAATGATCACAAGCATGTTTTAACAATGCGGTCGCATCTTGCTCTTGCAAAATAAATTGCCAATCCCGATGCTTTTTACTCCATTCCATTTCAGTCAAATCATAAGGTAGAAACGCATCGCTTTTATTCCATTCATTTAAAAGATCTGCAAAGTTATCGATCAACATCCTTTCCACATGATGTTGTGTATCCGCATTTAAACCATGTCCATTTAAACGATGTTCAGCTAAGCCACCTTCAACAGTCCCGAGTGACCATTGCAACTGCTTATTATTTTCAGCGGGCTTTAATAACAAAGCCGCAGGCAGAACCAGAGGTTCCGATTGGGCATAGGCAAATGCTTTAAACCACGGCAATAAATATGCTTTCGCCTGTTCTGAACTTAACCCGGTAATGATAATCGTGACATCACTAAATACCGCAATACGTTGTAGCGTTTTAGACTTTTCAGCATCGACATTTAAATAGCTTAACCAAAGTAAATATTCTAACCAAACTTTGGCACGACGTTTAGCACGACCACTTGACGCATCCAAACTCACCCAATGCTGCCCTGCTTGCTGAGGTACTGTGATATTCATAACCAAACCAGCGTCAATTCGCCACTGGCGTTGCGTTGTCAACGTCACATCAGCAGCATAACGCTGTAAACGCTCTTTTAAACTGTCTTGCTCCGCCAAACTGATTTGCCATGCACTGTGCTGAACCTTGCCAATGGGTAATTGATTCTGCAGTAATCCAATCTCTTGAGACCAATTATCTTCGGCAGAATGAGCCGATTGTTTCTGTAAGAAATCTCGAATCTGATAACGTGCCAAACCATCCAGAATTAAGGGTTCGTTCATTGCGGGAATATCTTCTGCGCGCAGATTCTCTACGCCTAAAGTTTTTAAATATAACTGTGCTGGGAAAGTGACATCTTGAATCCACTGTCGCGCATCCAAAACAGTGAGCTCGTCTTGAACAACAGGATATTGTGTATTTGCCCAAGCCTCACGTTTAGCAAGCATTTCAGCTTGACGGATGTGTTGTGCAACATTGAACCATTGATCTTGAAAACGAAGCGGTGTTGTTGCCTCAAAACCATTTGGATCAAAAGGTTGTAAGGTATGAATGTGATATAAACACTGTAAATGTTCAGGGACTTGAATCCCCTTCAGCTCAATCATGTGATCAACAGGACTGATATCTTTATTGTCCGTAGATAATGCCGTTTCAGATTGGGCAATCAGGGCAATATGGTTGATCAATTCCTGTAACACGCTGGATGGCTCACGAACTTCACCATCACTCACATCAAAGCCATTATAGAATAACCATAGATTTTCCTGCGCCAATAATAAAGCATCGAGGAAAGCGCCTTGATCATCATCTAGGCGGGAACGATCCCCCAATTGCGGCTTGAGAATTTGCATTAAATCAAAGGGCAAATGCACATTTCGATCTGGAAATTTACCCCCATCCAAATTTAACAGGACGATCAACTTATAAGGCAAAGGACGAATCTGGCCAATTTGACTAAAGGTAATCTGACCTGTCGGTAAAGCCTGATCGATTTGACCTTCTAATAAATTTTGAATTTCATTCAATAGATAGGGCAATGGTAAATAAATATTTTTAAGAATAGGTTGCGCATCTTCATCATAAAAACTGGCTAAAGTCAGCATACGCTCTTGTTTTTTGACAATTTCACGTACGACTTTTAACGACTCAACACCGGCTTGTTCAAACTCAACAATGTCT
This sequence comes from Acinetobacter sp. Root1280, assembly GCF_001425285.1. Taxonomy (NCBI): domain Bacteria; kingdom Pseudomonadati; phylum Pseudomonadota; class Gammaproteobacteria; order Moraxellales; family Moraxellaceae; genus Acinetobacter; species Acinetobacter sp. Root1280. Next base: position 37,369 of record NZ_LMED01000027.1, read on the forward strand.
TGCATCAGCAGTTTTAACCACGCCTCAACATTGCATTTTAAAGCGGTATTTTTTCCCAACTCATGCGCAATCATCCAGTCACGGCGCACATCAAAATCTTGATAAATCTGAATCAGCTTAGCCACTAACTCAAAATCACTTTGCAAAATTTGGGCATAGCTTAGGGTATTTTCAAAAATCGTATGCTCTGGAATCGCAATACCTAAAGCCAAACGATCAAGAGCAAATTTAAAACTAAAACGGAAATCTTCATCATCCTGACTTAAAGATCGTCGTAAATGTTGTGCATCTAGACCACGTTTAAACCCAGCATTGATCAATAACTCAATCATTCTTTCTGTATTTGAAATATCCAGACCATAACGTAATTGCGTGGCATTTAAACTTAACCAATCTGCAAAATCCTCAACACTAAAACGACCTTCCACCAATTGAATACGACCTAAAACGGCTCGCCAAGCGTTATTGGCATCCAGTTGCGTTACTCCAGCAATCTTCACTGGCAGATAAATACTGTCTTGGTTTGGTGTGTGTGGAAATACACTGCGAATAAGTGGTTCAATTTGTTTTAAATCTGGCACTAACACCAAAACATCACTTGGCCGATGTGGCTGTTCAGCAGTGCTTTTCATCAGCCAAGCAACCAACTGGTCTTTTAACACTTCAAGCTGTCGTAAAGACGAATGACACACATGGATTTGAATTGAGTCATCCGTTTTGGCAATTGGATAAGCATGCGGTTCAGGCTCAACCAAATACAGAATATCCGATTGTAATTTGCTTAATAAATGAATCGGTTCTTCATCGACAAAGGCATCCACCCATTGCCCTTCTTCGCCTGAAGACAGATTGGATAAGATCGAAAAGTGGTCACGGGCTTGTTTACCAAAACGGGTTAATAATGGATGTCGTGATTCACGAATTTCCGCATTAAAGTTCAAAGTAAATTCATCAAAAAACTTTTGAATATCTGCATCGGTCGCTTTGGGATATTTACTGACAAAACGCGCCTTTACCCGCAAATCATATTGTTTTTTCCAGTTTGGATCGACACTATCTGCCCAATATTCTTGTGATGGGTTGTAATGTAAAATCACCACATCCAAATATTGTCCCAGTCGTCTTAAAAACTGTAATTGACTCGGTGGTAAATCCAATAAAGTAAAAATAATCAGCTGGCTAGGTAATTTCTTTAACGCTTGAGAACGTTGTACGTCATCATCCATGATTTGCCAAAAATCATGATCAATACTTTGCATTTCAATAAAATCGTCATGAAATGTATGTTGCCATAACCAACGTTGCCAAGTTTCCAGCTCTTGTGCCTGATTTAAAGTAAATGCTGAAATTTGTTGATTGGTTTTAAAGAATTGCTGTTCGAGGTTAAGTGCTTGACCTCGTCCCCACTGCCCTAGCCAATTGCCTGGGCAACTACATGCTTGTCCATTGTTCTGTTGGCAACCGCGTTGACAGTCCCCACGATACAACATGTAATGACTGAACAATTTTGACACTTGTTCAGAGACCCAATACAACATACTTTGTTTTTTGAGTTGCTTCTCTAAACCCTGTTCCAGTTGCGAGGCTGCATCATAAATACGTTGGATAATGCCATGCAAAGGATGATCTTGGGCTAAGCTATTTTCATCCTGCTCAATAAAACTTTTCAACGTTTGATAAATTCGCCACTTCATAATCAAACGCGGAATATTGGCTTTACGGACTTTGTCTTTGTCGTCTAAAACTTGCTGATAAGCAAACCACTGAAAACCACGAATACGTTGATGAAATTGGCTGTTGGCACTGATGCCTTGTTGTTCAGCAATACGTTGGCTCAACCATTCTTGTACCGCAGGACTTGGGACAATAAAATGTTGTGTTTGCAAGACTGCAAAAGGATTCTTGGATGGCCGAATGGTATTTTGCAAAAGCCCCTGCACCAAGACATCAATGCGTTGGCTTTGAATCACATGAATGGCCATAATTCCTCAACTTTCAATCTTCTATTGTCTACGTTTATGCACAAAACATAAACATTCGCCACTATACAACAACACCATACTATGGCATTTTTAAAACATTATTTGGAAATAACTTCACAATTTCAAGCTTAAACATGCGTTTTCAAAAATATGAGCAAAAGCTTGAAACAAAGGTAATTGTTTTATGAAAATTGATAAACTTCCAGACGCAATCGATCCAAGCTTAAACCTAGAACAGATTCGTGATGAATGCTTGGAGCAAGTGAAAAAGCGCTCTTATGTCTCTGCTGGTGTCGCAGTGATTCCTGTTCCCTTTTTAGATGTGGTGATTGATGTCGGTATGCTGTCGCTTCTGATTCCTGAAATCAATGCCCGTTTTGGTTTAGCACCAGATCAAATCAGTGTTTATGACCCTGCAACCAAGAAAATTCATTGGAATGAATTACGCAAACGTGGTTTTGAGTTTTCAGGTTTAGTGGTTGCGCGTACCGCGGTAAAGGCATCATTAAATAATATGGCGGCTAAAATCATTACCAAACAGGTGACCAAGTTTATTCCTCTGGGTGGCTCAATCATTGCAGCAAGTTTAGGCTATATTGTGATGAAAAAAGTTGCTGAAGCGCATGTAGATGAATGTTATAAATTAGCCAAAAATATTCAAAATAAACAAACGCAAAAGTTAGTGAGCTAAGCGCTGCCATACTTTAAGATCTATATTTAGTAAAACAAAGAGATATCATCTGATATCTCTTTGTTTTTTGTTCATTGTAAAAATACAGCAAATTCTTCAAGACTGAGTCGTGAGGGATGAAAAGAATTAATTTTTTCATTCACATCGGCATAGCCTAAAGACATGCCACAGACCAATTGTTCATCATCTGTAGCACCTAAAATTGGCATGATAATCTTGTGATAATCATTCCATGATGCTTGGGGACAGGTGTCTAAGCCCTGCGCTTTTGCAAGTAACATAATATTTTGCATCAACATGGCGATCGCCATTTTTGCGCCTGCTTCTAATTGATGATGTGTGGTAAAAAATAAGCCGATAGGCGCATCAAAAAACTTAAAATTTCGAAGGTGTTGTTGATGCATTTCCTCTCGTTGTTGTTTGCTAATGCCCAGTACAGCATACATCCCCCAACCATTCTCCCGTCTACGGCTGATATACGGTTCAAACCATTGCTTAGGATAATAAAGATAAGGGGCAGTAAATTCACTTCTTGAACTTTGGCCAGAATAAATGGAATCCGCCGCTGCAATCACTTGCTGGCTAATCCTCAATTTGCTATTGCCCTGAACCACATAGACTTTCCAAGGTTGCGTATTGGTTCCAGAGGGTGCATAACTGGCTTTTCGCAGCAGATCCTGAATGATCTCAGGATCTACAGCCTGATCTGTAAATGCACGTACAGAATGTCGATTTAAAATCACTGCTTCAACCAGATTATTGGCTGTGAATTCCATTTATTCCCTCATAGGTCAAGACTAAAAGTTATATCCGACGTTGATATTCCACCTAAATTTCCAGTCATTGCTATAGTCCGAATTTGTCGAGGTATAGCCAGTTGCGTTTTTAGCACCACCCAACACATTGACATTCTTCCCGACACTTCCGTCTACCCAAATTAAGAAAGGCATTGCATTAAACTGCACTCCAAAGGTGTCCATTTGCGAGCGATCCCAGCCGGCTTTGTCTTTCCATAACACACTATAATCATTATAGAATTTTACAGTTTTTAAATTCGGAAAATACTTGGTTTGCACAGGTTGGGTATAACCGATATTAAAAGAACCAATCGTCCCTTCAGCTGCGACAAAATAAGCAGGTGTTATACCATTCGCTTGCATTAAAATTTGATCATTATTTAAACCCTCTGGGTTTTTTGCATCATATTTATAACGAATTGCTGAAGTTTGCACATTCCATTTTTCGTAATTGTTTAAGCCATGCACTCCAAATGCATAATAATTGCCATTTTTATCCGTCGCTTTATTACGCAATTGTGAATATGCCCCACTGACTCCAAACTCCTGTTTACCAAATTCCAAATCCATTTTATGGGCATAACGCAGATTGAGCTGATTTCTTTTTTCGTTAAGATATTGTTGTTGGTGAGGCAGCACATTATCCAATTTATCCGCCGAACCAGACTCAGGCGAGTAACGAATATTGCCTGGGCTCATGATTGGCATATACGCCACGGTAAAATCATGTGTTGGCGAGGTATTTTTCCAACTCAATCCCGGCGCTACGCTGTCGGCAAATCCCAAAAAAAATGGGATCGGGAAAGTCCAGGCATGCTCTGGGAATGGATAAATTCCAAAAGGCTTATAAATAATTCCAGCCTGAAAATCATTATTGCCATCAGGCTTATACCCGACAAAACCATGTTCAACAGAACGCTTATGATCACTTTGGAAGGCATAACTTACATCCAAATAAAATTGGTCATATTTGCCCTTAATATTTAAACGGGCATTATCAAACAAAAACTTGCCATTATTGGGGCTTTCCCATCGCTCATCACGATAATTGGTTCGGACAAAACCGCCTAATTTTAATTGTTTTAAACCATCTTCAGTTTCCCATTGAAACGGTGAAGGTTGTGCATTGGCATAGGCTTGAAATGACATCAAACTCGATACAATTAATCCTAGATATTTAATTTTTAACATGAGAACCTCCTCAGCAATTTGTTCTCCCGAACGCATTGCCTATTCAATTTTTTTAATTTATTTGTTTACTAAGGTTTTAGGCAAAGACAGCACAATGAAGCAACTCAACAATAGACACGCTGAGAACACGATGAGTGCGCCTTCTGGTTTACCCGTAATCTGAATGGCATAGCCCACCAAAGTGTTACTGACTAAGCCGGCAATATTGGCAATAGAACATGCCAGTGCAAAACCTGTCGCCGCTGCAGTTCCTGATAAAAAAGTTGCAGGAAGGCTAAAAAATACGGGGATTGTTCCTGTGGTCGCAATCGCGGCAATCGAGAACAAAATCAAGGTCATGACAATATTGGTACTAAACATTGTGGTTAAAAACAGTGCAACTGCACCAAAAATAAATGGTACGACCATATGCCAACGACGCTCTCTATATTTATCAGAGCTTCGCCCAATGACTAACATTGCAATCAAGCCAACAATACTTGGAATGGCGACAAGTAAACCGATATTTAATAAGTTGGCGACCCCAGTAGTTTTAATAAATGTCGGCAGCCAAAAACCCATAGAATAGGTACACAGCAACATCGAAAAATTGATGGCACCGAGTTTCAGGATATTGGTATTAAAAAACCCGTCTCTAAAACTATGCTTTTGTTTGGCAGAGTCATTGCCTTCTAAATCTTTATTGAGATTTTTTTCAATGATTGATTTTTCAGCATCATTAAGCCATTTGGCTTTGGAAAAGTGATTCGGTAACATTTTAAATGTCAAAATACCCAAGATCACGCTTGGAAGTGCCTCTAAAAAGAACAACCATTGCCAACCTGCCCAGCCATAAACTTGATCAAAGGTGGTCATGATCCACCCTGATAGTGGACTACCAATAATCACCGCCAAGGGCAAACCAATCATAAATAAGGCAATGATCTTAGCGCGATAATACGTTGGGAACCATGTGGTTAAATAATACAAAACCCCAGGTAAAAAGCCTGCTTCCGCAGCACCGAGCAGAAATCGCAGCGCATAAAACTGCATCGGTGTGGTTACAAACATGGTTAAACCAGACAAAATTCCCCATGTAATCATAATGCGCGCAATCCAAATTTTTGCGCCCACCTTTTCCAGAACCAAGTTACTGGGTACTTCAAAAATAATATAGCCTACAAAGAAAAGTCCCGCACCCAACCCAAACGCCGCCTCACTTAAATTCACATCGTTTAACATGTGCAATTTGGCAATCCCGACATTAATTCGGTCTAAATAGGCTGCGATATAACAGAAACACAGGAATGGAATCAGTTTCCAAATTACTTTTTTATAAACCTGAACTTCTTGTTCAGGGTAAATTTCTTGTGGTTTTACAACACTGGTAGACATATCTAACTCCTTTAGATCACAAACCAGGCGAGTTGTTTTTCTTGTAATACTTAGAACAAAATGAACAAAGCTTTTATGTCACTGATGATCTGCACATTCTCTTTTGTTTTAATGCATCACCAAAAACCATTCTATCCTTGGTTTTTATTACCCTAACGTCCATAATTTTTTAGTTGTATCAATCATCAATTTTTGTTTTGAGTGAAATAATTCAAGACCTCTTGTTTTGATACAACATCTCCATACTTACTATCGATATCAAACAGATTGGCTTCATGTGGTTCACGATGACGATCCCCAACACAGTCACGGATCACAATGGTTCTAAATCCATGTTGCACAGCATCCACGGCTGTTGCTCGAACACACCCACTGGTCGAACAGCCCACAATAATCACGGTATCTATGGCCTCAGCGTTTAACACTGAGGACAAACTTGTTGCAAAAAAAGCACTTGCATAATTTTTAGTGATCACCAGTTCAGTGTCGAGTGGTTGAACTTGTAGGCAAAAGTGAGTGGCAGGATTATCTATCGTCATCGCTGCCATCACGGGTGATTTTTTTACCCACATTCCTCCGTCAATTTGATTTTTAGCGTGATAAAGAATATTGGTGTGAATCACTAAAATATTCTGTTCACGTGCCAGTGCTAAAACCGCTTCAGTTTCTTGAACTGCGGTAATCACATCTGGCGCATACAAAGGCTCAGATGCTGTAATATAAGACTGGATAAAATCGACCAACAACAGCACGGGTTTCTTGCCAAAGCCAATTCGATTTCCCCACACACCTTGATAATTATCATTCAGGGATTGTTGCTTCATTACAGGCTCCTTATGCATATGCACCAGATAACAGTGCACCAGCACCCGGCACAATCGGCTCTAAATCCATTGCTTTAAGCATCTGATAGGTTGTTGCGATTGCTGCTGAAATCACTGGCTTACCTGTGAGTGCCTCAACTTTAGCGACTGCAGGAAGTGACTGCATTTGTACACATGCTGAAAGCACAATCACATCTGCATCTTGGTAATTCAGCTTTTGCACAATGTTGGGTAACTGAGCAGGATCATGTTGTGCAACAGCAATGTTGTCAGCGATTTCTAAGGCTACATAATCTAAGATTTCAAAACCCTCTTCACGAACGTAATTCACCACCAATTCAGTTAAGGGTTTCATATACGGCGTAACAACAACGATTTTTTTAGCCTTCATCAGTTTTAAACAATCAACTAAAGCCCCCGCACTGGTGACGACAGGCGCTGCAGCATCATTATCAACCGTGACTTGATGTAGACGTTTTTCTGACTCACGGTGATAACCGATGCCCATGGACATAATCGCAACCAGACAGGCATATCCCAAGACATCCACCTTGGCATCTGAAAGTTCTAAAGCACAACGATCAGACTGCGCATCCATTGCCGCAAGCTCTTCTTTCTTGACATGTTTCATCCGCATACGGCTAGAATGAAAGGTAAATTTTTCAGGACGAATCAGTTGACGTGCTTTCAACATCGCTGGAATTTCAGTTTCCATCGTGGTATTGGAGCTGGGTACGATTTGACCAATTTTATACATTCGTTGCATGAGCATTCCTCCTTAAATGAGCCTCTGTTCTAAAAAATCTGAAAAGCCAGCTAAGAAACCATTTAAGTCATCCCAAGGAATCATATGCCCTACATTTTCCACACAGCTCACCAAAATCCGTGAATTAAGCAATTGGATTTCTGCAATATCGCCTGCCGAGATCACATCGCCTTTGCCAGCCACCATCAATAAAGTTGGCACTTTGACTTTTGGAATATATTGATGAATATCAACATGATGAAAATCATGAAAAGACTTGATAACGGCCGGTAAATAACAGCTATGTAGCCACTCTGCGCGCAATTGTCTTTGCTCCAAAGTCCAAGACGGGCAATATTGCTTCATGTCTTCAGCATTCATACCTTGAATAGCTTGTTGAATAGAATCGACATACCAGGATAATTGGCTCGGGTAAGCACGCCGTCCAGGACCTGAGACAGGTGGATCAATCAGCACTATTTTATTCAAACCTTTTGGTTCAAACGCAGCACAGCGAATTGCAAAACGCGCGCCCATCGAGTGCCCAACCAAATAATAAGCTTTCAAGTCTAATTTTTTAACAAAATCAAGAATATCTTGTGCGCAGGTATCAGTATCATATTGGAGATGCTCCCCCGAAGAAGACAGGCCTCTGCCTCGAATATCCAAGACATATACATCAAAAAATTGTGCTAACTTTTCCGCTACAAATCCCCAGGTAATGGCAGGACTGGTAATCCCGGGAATCAATACCAAAGGATGCCCTTTCCCACCATAACGAAGATAATGTAAGCGGACTTGATTGGCCGCTACATTTGACCCATACAGGAATCGACTCATACAGTCTCCTCCTCGTTTAATGCTTGTGCGTATACATCATATCCATACACCCAAGCTGGATCTTCTTGGGCTTTTAAGAAAGTATTGGCATTGGAAACTTCTTGTACTCGACTGGCACGTTGTTTACGATTTAGTTCATATAATTTGAACGCCTCTTGATAGTTGTCCAACCCCGCTTGAAGCAAACAGCGCGTAAGCATTGCCGCATCTTCAATCGCCATACCTGCACCTTGTGCCATATGCGGTTTCATGGGGTGGCAAGCATCACCGAGCAACACCATTCGACCATTGCTCCATATCGGTAATGGATTACGATTGTTTAATGGCCACTTGGTAATGTCTTCACTGGCTTCAATCATGGCTAAGATGGTTGGATGAAAACCCTTAAATGTTTCAAATAGTTCTTGTTTTGAACATGCTACAAAACTTTGCCCTTGGAAATCCCATGCAGGATGAGGCACACCTGTAACAAAGTAGTACTCATCACGTTCTTTAGTGGTGTAATAGGCCATCATGTGGCGATCTTCATACCACCATTTGACACAGTCATCTAAATCAAATTGCTCCTTTAATTTTTCTAACTGTTCCCCTTTAATCATGGCGCGATGCGCAACCCATCCACTGTATAAAGGTGCTTCTGGTCCGAGAATGATTTCTCGGATTTTTGAGTTAATCCCATCAGCACCAATCACAATATCAACATCACTCACTGTGCCATCTTCGAAGCTTAGCGTTACACCGTCTAGCCTTTGAACAACAGCACTTAAGCGCTTACCAAAATGTAATTTGTCTTGCTGTAAAGCTTCGATTTGTCGAGCATGCATATCACCACGATGAATCGTGATATAGGTCGCCCCGTATCCAGTCAAACCGACATTGGACATATATTCCGCGGTATTTCCATCGCGGCTGACCCAATGCGTTGGATGACACCCCATGTCTTCCAGATCTTGCTCTAAGCCCATTTCTCGAAAGATTTTCATAATGTTTGGGCCAATATGAATACCTGCACCTAAACGAGAAAATTCCGCTGCTTGTTCATAAACATCTACATCAAACCCCGCTCTCTGTAACAGTAACCCCATTGAAGCGCCGCCAAGGCCAGCACCAATCACCGCAATTTTTTTTGCTTTACTCATTGTTTACTCCATCAAACAAATTTTTGTTTTAATAGATATACTCCATGAGAATATTAAAGTCTATACACTTTAAATTTTTAAACAAATCTCAATCTACAAAATCAATTAAACGATTGTTTATTATTAAATATAATTTAAATTACAATGTTGTAATAAATATATAATCCACATTATTAAAGTGTATACTCTTTAAAAATACAAAAAACAGCGATGAAAAAGGAGCACCATCATGCCTGTAAATAGCACTGAACTGACCCAAATGTTTGAGCATGTTTTAACCTTATCCAAAGTCGATGAAACACAAAGTGTGGCGATTTTAAAAAGTCATTATTCACATCAACAAACCGTTCAAGCCGCACTTGATGCAGCATGTCGGTTAAAAGCCAAAGTATTTATTTTAGAATTACCTTCGTTCAATCATCCCAAAGCCATGGGAAATGATATGACTGCTTATTGTGGAGATACTGCGTTAACGGGTAATTTTGCTGCACAACAAGCACTTGAATCTGTCGACCTCATCATCGACACCATGATGTTGCTGCACTCACCAGAACAGGAACAAATCTTAAAAACAGGAACACGGATTTTACTAGCAGTGGAACCCCCAGAAATCCTCGCCCGTATACTGCCCACATTAGAAGACAAACATCGGGTTCAAACTGCTGAAAAATACTTAAAGAAAGCAAAAAGTATGCATGTGAGCTCAAAAGCAGGTACTGATTTTTATGCTCCGCTTGGGCAATACCCTGCTGTAACTGAATATGGCTTTGCCGACGAAGTTGGGCGCTGGGATCACTGGCCGAGTGGTTTCTTATTCACTTGGCCCAATGAGAATATGGCGGAAGGCACCTTGGTTTTAGATATTGGCGATATTTTATTGCCCTTTAAAACCTATGCACGTGAAAGAGTCACTTTAGAAATCGAACAGGGTTTAATTACTCAAATCCATGGCGGATTTGAAGCAGAATATCTGCGTGATTATATGAAATATTTTAATGATCCAGAGGTTTATGGAATTTCGCACATTGGTTGGGGCTTACAACCTCGAGCACAATGGACAGCCATGGGTTTGCATGATAAAAATGATGGAATGTGTATGGATGCACGTGCCTTTAATGGTAACTTTTTATTTTCAACGGGACCAAACACAGAAGTAGGTGGTAGCCGTAAAACACCATGTCATATGGATATTCCACTGCGTAACTGCACAGTAAAACTCGATGATTTGGTGGTTGTTGATCAAGGCGTTCCTGTAGAACTCAGCTAACGCTAAAATATACCCCCCAATGAGACAGTAACGACCAAGTAGCATCATGGTCGTTATTTTTATGCAATCCGTTTATACTAGACCGCTAAAGTTTTTAAAAATCTTCAAAAATTTAAATCTTCGGGTCTAATTTTGCTCACATGATAAAGAAGTCAAACATGAATGATGAATATGTAATTGAAGAACAAGTGGGATATTTACTTAGACGGACTTACTTTCATCATTTAACGATTTTTCAACAAAGTTTGGATGAAACTCGCCTCACTTCGGTTCAGTTCGCTGTACTCTATGCCATCAATAAATTAAAGGAATGTTCACAAAAAGAACTGGTTGAGGAAACCGGTATCGACCAAGCAACCATTCGTGGCATTATCCAGCGATTAAAAGACAAGCTTTTTATTTCACAAGATCCTGATCAACATGACAAACGCAAGGTGCTGATTCATATTACAGCATCGGGCATTCAAGAGCTTTCGCAAGCGATTCCAATTGCGGCAAGTATTAGTGACTTAACCCTAGCGGCATTAAATCCCGCCGAAAAAATTGCTTTAAAATTTTTACTTAAAAAAATTTTGGGGCATCCATTAGATTAGAATCTTTTGCCGCATAGATCATTGAGATTTGTACCGCACTAAAGCGTAGAAAAGACCGTCTCTTCTTTAGTGCGATACTGTTTATAACCTCAACTTAGCTGTTGCCAGCAAGTCGTTAATCGGCCTTTAACTGCTTTAAAATCGTTTTAAGGATTTGAATACGTGCTGTGTACTTATCATTGGTCGCAACCACATGCCACGGCGCATACTCGGTATCAGTTCGTTCAAACATATCCGCAGCAGCATTTAAATAATCGTCCCAGTGTCCACGATTTCGCCAGTCATCAGGGGTAATTTTAAAGCGTTTATGCGGTGTTTGTTCACGTGCTTTAAAACGTGCTTCTTGTTCATCTTTGCTGATTGCCAACCAAAATTTAACCAACACGGTTTGATTATCCGTTAAATCTTTTTCAAAGCGATTAATTTCATCATAGGCACGTTGCCATTCCGCAGGCTTGGCAAAGCCTTCAATACGTTCAACCAATACTCGACCATACCAAGTACGATCAAAAATACTGATCTTTTCCTCGGGTTGAATCTTGGTCCAAAACCGCCATAAATAGGGTCGACGCAATTCATACTGCTCTGGTGCAGCAATGGTATAAATCTCGTATTCACGTGGATCAAGATTTTTCACAATCCGCTTGATTGCCCCACCTTTACCAGCTGCATCCATGCCTTCAAAAGTAATAATGACATTGCGTGAATCATTGCGTAGCGCTTCCGACACTTTTTTGGTTAATTTCTTTAATTCAGCTTTGTATTGGTCTTTATCCAGTTCTTCTGTGGCAGGTTGCAATAACGACTCAGGTACAGTTGCCTGTTTCCACTTGGTTCTCACCGCTGTTTTATGTCGAGGCAACTGCTTTAACGCTTGCAGAATATACTGAGCAAATTGTTGATCTCGGGCAACACAATCTTCGCAATCAATCACATACCAATCATCGGTAAAACGTTGACGTAATTTTTGCACAATATCGTATTGTTTTTTATTCCGCCAATCCAAACCCATTAACTTATGCCAATGCTGTTCAGATGCATCCATCGCATCTAAGCGCTTTTGTAAGCTTTTCCACGGCAAATCAAACCAAATTTTGATCACATCAACATGATTATTTTTTAGGTCTTGTTCATAAGCACGCATATTTTCGATATAGGTATCGAACAAAGTTTCATCTAAGGGTTTAGAAACATGCATCGCTGTAGACAATAAGTCACTGTACCAATTGCCAAAGAACAACTGAATTTGCCCTTCTGATGGAATGTGCCGTGCATAAGGCTGCCAAAAACTTTGTTTGCTACTAAATAAACTCGGTGGATCTGCTTTAACTCGTAAGTAACGAGGATCAACCCATTCACGTAATTGTTTAACCGCTTCCCCTTTCCCCGCAAGCTCGATACCACTGACTAAAATGACCAAGCTTTTGGCATTATTTTTATCTTTAGAATTCTTTAAGGCATATTGTGCCTCAATCAGATCAACGGATAACTCTTCTTCATCACGTAATGCAAACGCTAATTGTTCTTCAATCATCTGCTTCTCTATGGTCTGAAACTTCAACTGAGTATACCCATTCCCTAAAATAGAGTTATATTATTTTTCTGTATAAAATCTTTGATATTGGCTATTTAAAAAGCCACTGACCATATTTCTCTATTGTTTTTTAACTTTTGTCATAGTGATACGCAGCAACTGCCTTTATGCTGTTACTAAACGAAATCTAGAGTTTTTGTATGTCAAAACTTGCTGCACTTGATCAGCTTTTAGAACAATATCAACAATTGAGTTATCACACTGACCCAATTCTAGAAAAACGCCTGCATGAAGCACAAGACTGGTTAAAAATGCGTATTGAAAAGACTCATCATGCGCTGTTTAATCAAAAAGAAAATCAATTGATGGCAAAATATTTTATCAACCGCTTATATGGTGGTCCTGAATTTGATGATTTGGCAATACAGATTGAACGTTTATTAAAATATGCCCACAAAGCAGAAAAAATTCTCCCTGAAAATGCCATTAAGACCGGTTTAAAATCCGTTGGATTGGCGGTACTTGCCATGCAACTTGATGAGCAGGTCGCGGCACAATTACTTAAGGATTACCCTGTTGATCAAGTGATTGATGATGAAATGATGCGACTGACCTTGCTGAAACTAGATCAAGCAGAAGCCCGTCAACAACAGCTGGGTTTATTGGATGATTTGGGTGGTGCACTAGACAAATACATGCGTTCATTCATTATGCATACTGCATTTAAAATGTGTAAAGGTACTGCAATCAAATATAAATTTGAATTGATGTATGACTTTATTGGCGAAGGTTTTATTGCGATGAAACCGATGAAATCCGCAGCTGATTTTATCCATGCATTTACCCTAAAAGAACGTGATATTGTCGAAAAAGTGCATGCTGGAGATCCCAATCCATTTCAGGATTAATTTAATTTTTGGCTTTATCAAACCGATCTCTAAGATCGGTTTTTGTATATTATTCATAACAATTTCATGATGAGGACTGCAAAATTATGCAGAATCTGTCATTATGCAGAGCAATATAAAATTTCCCATTTTTGTGTTCAGGAGTGACTCAAATGTCGAATGAAAACCAAAAGCCTACAGCCCCTGCTGAAACGGCAACGAATACAGACAAAGTGAGTCCATTTCTAACAGAACCATTACCGCAAGGTACTCCACAAGGTCAACAACAGTCCTTGCAGCAACAACTGGTAGATACGCCAGTTTCTGGGACTGTGCCAAAATACAACCTACCCCGTGGTGCCAATACAGGTAATGTCGGTGCAACTACGCATTTCGGCTACAAAACCGTCAACAGTGAAGAAAAAGCGCAAAAAGTTGCTGAAGTCTTCCATTCTGTCGCAAGCAAATACGACATTATGAATGATTTAATGTCATTCGGTATTCACCGCCTCTGGAAACGTTTTGCGATCAATATGTCAGGTGTACGTCGTGGTCAGCACGTACTTGATATTGCAGGCGGTACAGGTGACTTAGCCAAAGTTTTCAGCCGTGAAGTTGGTCCAACAGGTCATGTGGTTTTATCTGATATTAACGAGTCAATGTTGAATGTTGGTCGTGATCGTTTGATTGATGCTGGCTGTACCAATGTTGATTTTGTATTGGCCAATGCTGAAACCTTAGAGCCCTTTGCAGACAATAGTTTTGACTTGCTCACCATCAGCTTTGGTCTACGTAACGTGACCGATAAAGATGCTGCACTCCAAGCGATGTATCGTGTATTAAAGCCAGGTGGTCGTTTATTAATACTTGAGTTCTCAAAACCAGTATTTGAACCATTTTCAAAGCTATATGACTTCTATTCTTTCACGGCTTTACCATTTATGGGCAAAGTTGTTGCCAATGATGCAGAAAGTTATAAGTATTTGGCCGAATCTATTCGTATGCATCCAGACCAACGTACCTTAAAAGGTATGATGGAAAATGCCGGTTTCCAAAACTGTGATTACCACAATTTAACCGGTGGTATCGTGGCGGTACACCGTGGCTTTAAACTGTAATTTCCCCAAGATATAACAAGCAAGGTTGAATTATGTGGTCAATTCTGGCACTCGGTGCAGTTGAACGATTAATCAATCAGTTTATTAATTTGGATGCAATTACTCGCATCCAATTTAATCAGTTACAAGGCAAACTGTTACGTGTCGTGATTGATACGCCTCAGCTTTCTGTCGATGTTTACTTTGATCAAAATAAAATCCGTCTTGAACCGACTGTGACTGGTAAAAGCGAAACACCTTCAATTTTTGAACAACGTCCTTTTGACAAAAATGTTGCGATTGCAGAAGCGACAGCAACATTACATGTAAAGAATGTTGTTGAATTGGCTAAATTATTTGTTGCGGACGATATTGGCAATATTCCTCTACAAGGTGATTATCACCTGTTACAGGACATTCAAAATATTATCCAACAGCTTGAGCCTGATTTGGCAGCCCAGCTTAGCCCGTGGATTGGTCCTGCACTCGCACATGAAATTGGCAAAATACAACTGGCGCCTAAGCATCTCAAACGCTCACTACAAAGTCATTTATTTTTTGTAGAAGACTTTTTAAAAGAAGACACTGGTGTATTGGCTCCGCGTTGGCAAGTGGATGATCTGCAACAAGATACCCGTCAACTTAACCAAAATATTGACCGACTTGAAGCAAAAATTCAGCAACTTCAATCTCACTTTACTCAAAATCAAGATCAGGTAATTTAATATATGATTCCGCATATTGCCCGTTTATTCGAACTTTGGCGCATCGCCGCGCACTATAGACTCGACACACTGGTCCCTGCGGAAGAATTACCTGAAAAAGCTCGGCATGCTTTAGCTTTAATTCGCTTACACCCTGCGGCATGGTCAAGTAAAGAACGTAAAAACCCGCTCAAGCTTAAAGAAGCATTAGAAGAAATGGGGCCTTTAGCAATTAAGCTGGGGCAATTACTTTCCACGCGTCGTGATTTAATTCCACCTGAAATTTTACAACAATTGGTTTTATTACAAGATCGGGTTAAACCCTTCGAGGTCAATATTGCAAAAGAGCGTATTGAGCAATCACTGAAAGCCAATATTTCTACAATTTTTGCCCGTTTTGATGAGCAACCTTTGGCTGCTGCATCTATTGCACAAGTCCATACTGCTGCGCTACATGATGGTCGTGAAGTGGTGGTAAAAGTCACTCGTCCAGATATCCGCAGTCAGATTCTACAGGATTTTGAAATTCTGCAATGGCTTGGAGCAAGTTTAGAAAAACGTTTGGAAGCAGCTCGTGCAGTGCATTTGTCTGAAATCATCCAGAATTATCGTCAAGTGATCTTAAATGAACTGGATCTTACACTAGAAGCAGACAATACCCGCCGTATGCGTCATTACTTCACGGGTTCAAGCATGATGTATGTGCCTGAAGTCTATATGGACAGCAAAGATGTTATGGTTGCTGAGCGAATCACAGGCGTTCCCATTTCGGATATTGAAACCTTTGAAAAGCTCGGGATGGATCGTAAAGATCTTGCTGAAAAGGGTTTAACGATTTTCTTTACGCAAGTATTTCGTGACAATTTCTTCCATGCAGACATGCATCCCGGCAACGTGTTTGTTGAAACCTTGAATCCAAGCCACCCTCGTTATATTGCCCTTGACTGTGCGATTATGGGTGAGCTATCTAAACAAGATCAGATGACCGTTGCACGTATGTTGCTTGCGGTCATGAACAGCGACTTCTTACAACTGATTCAAATTGTGCATCAGGCGGGCTGGATTCCACCGGGTACCGATCAAGATGCGCTATCCCGTGAAATGCGTCGCACTGTTGGACCAATGGTGTCCAAACCGATGCATGAATTGGACTTTGCGGGTATCTTGATTCAAGTCATGGACATTGCGCGTCGTTTCCATTTAGAAATTCCACCACAATTGATGTTATTACTCAAAACACTGGTACATGTGGAAGGTTTAGGTACCGATTTATATCCTGAACTCGACATTTGGAAACTGGCAAAACCGATTCTCACCGAATGGGTAAAAGCACAAATGAATCCTCAGAAAAACTTAAAAGAGTTAGGACAGAAAATTCCTGATTTACTTTTAGGCGCACAGGATTTTCCAACCTTGATGGTTGACAGCTTAAATGGTTTAAAAAATCAATCTGCATGGCATGCTAAACAACTACATGAGCTGCAAATGATGCGTTTAGAAGTGGAACAGCAACAAAAACGTAGCTGGATTTTCGGCAGTATCATGGCTATTTTGCTTTCTATTGCAATCATTGCACCGTGGTATATTTCAATTGTCTTGATTGTCTTGACCACTGTTTTAGCAGTTTGGCGGATTGCCAAATAATGTAATTCAGCCTATTCAATGAATAGGCTTTTTTGTCTATGACTGCTAAGTCACCGAGTGACAGCTCTCGCCATTGTTCAATCTATCACGCACTCTAAAATAAAAAATATTCGTTTGAGTGAGTGAAATCATGACCCAAA
This sequence comes from Acinetobacter sp. Root1280, assembly GCF_001425285.1. NCBI lineage: Bacteria > Pseudomonadati > Pseudomonadota > Gammaproteobacteria > Moraxellales > Moraxellaceae > Acinetobacter > Acinetobacter sp. Root1280. Next base: position 54,818 of record NZ_LMED01000027.1, read on the forward strand.
TTCTACAAAAACGCCCTGCAGCAATCACCTTACGTGCAGGCTCACTCGCCAAACAACACATACAACAAGAAGGCTTATCTGCACATCAAGTCGATATGATTCCCGGCGCAGCTGGTGGCCCTAAAGGCATTGGTTTAATGGGCTTGGATCAGGCGATTTTCGGTGATTTTCTACAGCGCGCCAAACAACGACGTTTTTTAATTGGTTCATCCGTCGGTGCATGGCGCTTTGCTGGAATTTTAGCGCAAGGTGAACAAGTCGGTCCTGAACGTTTGGCTGAGTTATATATCAACTTACCCTTTCATAAAAAGATGACCATTGCAGAGATTGAGAAAATATCTCGCGAGATGTTGTATAGCATTTTAGACCAACACAGCCAAAAATTGGTCGAACATCCCGAATATCACCTTACGATTATCGCAGCCAAAGCAGAACATTTATTTCAAAGTGATCAAAAGCTTGCACTGTATAGTTCCTTACTCGGTATTATCGGCAGTAATGCAATTTCAAGAAATCACCTGAATAAATTTATGCAACGGGTCATCTGTCAGCCTGCACAGTTCCCACAATTTAAAATTCAGGATGACGCTTTTAAAACTCATTATTTAAATTTTAATCAGCACAATGTTGCGGATTGGTTGATGGCCTCAGGTTCGATTCCTGCAGTTACACCTGCGGTAAAAAATATTGCCGATGCTCCACAAGGCGCGTATCGAGATGGTGGTTTGATCGACTATCACATCGATTTGCCTTTTGAGAGTAAAGGGATTGTTTTATATCCACATTTTGCCGACAGCATCATCCCAGGCTGGTTTGATAAAATGTTTAAATCTCGCACCGCCAATCCTGCAAACCAAGCACGGACTTTACTGATCTCGCCTTCTCAAGACTATTTAAAATCTTTGCCTTTAGGACGTTTACCAGATCGTAAAGATTTTGTGATGAAAGGTCTGGATGATCAGAAGCGAAAACAATTGTGGAAGCAGTCTGTGGCAGAAAGTCAGCGACTAGGTGATGAATTTTTAGAAATGGTGGAGAAACAAAATTTTGCTGAAGTGATGCTAGATTTATAATTATTCTCCCCCATTGACCACCTCATCCAGCTGCGAATAAATATGATTTTCAACAACTTAAATACATCACACCTGCATTCTCGATGACTTGAGATATCAGCCTGCAACATCAGCCAGTCATGGCTCAAACTTTACATATGTATTTTTGTACTGAATTTAATCCGTGTCTGGCCTGGTCTATATGTGTTGATTTTTGGCTAAGATCAATCAGGGAATAAAGAGCTTGATTCAAATTAGCGCTTGTTAATTCCCTGCTTTTTGTTAAATTTAAATCATTCAAAGCACTTACTCTAATAATGAATCAAACTAAAACGCCAAAATTTGCCATCGTCGGTGCAGGAACAGCAGGGCTTGCTACTGCAATTTTACTCGCACAACAAAATATTCAGGTTACTATTTTTGAGAAAGTATCTGAGCTTGAACCTGTCGGTGCTGGCTTATTGCTTCAACCGTCTGGACTTGCAGTTTTTGAGCACTTAGGTGTGCTTGATGATGCGGTTAAACTCGGTGCAATGGTCACAGGCTTAGAGGGACAACTCGCCAATGGTTTTAAACTGGTAGATAGTCATTATGCCCAAGCCCATCCCGATTTTTATGGTTTAGGTATCCATCGAGCAAGCTTATGTCATGTTTTGCAAAACAAATGCCATGAATTTCCTGAACTGATCACTTGGCACATGAATGCCGATATTGAAAAACTTAAAGAATCAGCAGATGAAATCCGAGTTTTGGGTAGGATCAATGGTGAATCTTTTGATGAAGTCTTTGATAGCGTTATTGTTGCCAATGGTGCACGAAGCCAGTTAAGACCGATCGAATGGGTTAAAATCGATCAAGCTTACCCTTGGGGCGCGAAATGGACTATTGTGCCTGAATGCTTGCAGCTTGATACTCAAATTTTGCACCAATTTTATGATCGCTCTAAGATCATGATGGGAATCCTACCTACAGGCGCAATTCCCACTCAGCCCAAGCAACGACTTTCCAGCATCTTCTGGAGTCTTCCAACCGATCAGCTTGGAAATTTTTTGCCTCATCAACAAGCCCGTGCTGAGTGGTTAAAAACGCTATCCAAACGCTGGAAGCCCGCAGCTGAATGGTTAGAGCAAGTAATCGCTAATCCTGAAGAAAAACAACAATGGCTTTCTGCCCATTATCGCGATGTAGTGCTCTCTAAATTTGGGCAAGGTCGCATCGGTATCATTGGAGACGCTGCACATGCCATGAGCCCACAGCTTGGACAAGGTGCAAATATGGCGCTTTTAGATGCATGGGCTTTGGGACAAGCAGTTCAAGTTGCCCGAAACAATCAAACGATCGATTATGCAAAGCTATGGCAGTGCTATCACCAACATCGCAAAAGCTCATCTGCATTCTATCAATTTTTAAGCCGTTTACTCACGCCCCTTTACCAGTCTGATCTTTGGTGGGCAGGCGGTTTACGAGATCTAAGCTTCTCTTGGATGTACCGTATCCCTTATTTTCGTAAAGAAATGGCAATCACTGTGTCGGGATTAAAATCGGGTATGTTTAGTCAAATGAAGTATGAAGATATTGCTCGATCATCCTTGGCAAGAGAAAAATGATGCACACTCAAGTTGCCAATTCTGTAATTTTAAAACGTGAGCAAGCGTTTCAATCTCGACTCAATCCATAATCAATATTTTCCTAAAATGCTGGAAATAACGTACACTATACAACCGCTGCCATGTCAACGTAGCGCTCTTTCTTTTTATAACTTGGTGAAATCCTATGAACAATCTGCAATGGCTCGATGAAGTAAAATTTAACGAACAAGGACTTATTCCTGCTATTGCACAACATCATCAAACTGGACGTATTTTGATGGTGGCATGGATGAACCGTGAAGCATTACAACTGACTGCTGAAAAAATGCAGGGCGTTTATTTTTCTCGTTCACGAAATAAATTATGGTTTAAAGGCGAAGAGTCTGGCCATTTTCAAACCGTTTACGAAATCCGTTTAGACTGTGATGCAGATGTCATCGTCTTACAAATCGAACAGCATGGTGGAATCGCCTGCCATACAGGTCGAGAGTCTTGCTTCTATCGCAAGCTCACTGCAACTGGTTGGGAAATTGTCGATGCACAATTAAAAGATCCAAATGCAATATACGGTGAAAAACCTTCATCGAATTCGCATACTATTGCCATGAATACATCCAATGCGCAGGCTGAACAGGTCGAAGTATTGGGTTATTTAGGCAAAATGATGGCTGAACGTAAAGCAGCTGATCCAGATTCTTCTTATGTGGCAAAGCTTTACCACAAAGGTTTAAATAAAATCTTAGAGAAAATTGGTGAGGAAAGTATTGAAACCATCATTGCCGCAAAAGATTTTAAATCTGAAGCGTGTGAAGATCATAAAAATGATCTGATCTATGAAGTTGCAGATCTATGGTTCCATACCATTGTGATGCTTGGCTATTTTGAGTTGGATGTGCAATTGGTACTCAACGAGCTTGCACGCCGTCAAGGGCTTTCTGGTTTAGTTGAAAAAGCCAATCGAGATCATTAATTTGGGATTTATAAAAAAGGCAGCGAAATTTCGCTGCCTTTTTTATTCAAAAATCGAAATTAAGAAGATTTTTTCTCAACCGAAGGGGCAATCGGGTCTGCTGTTAAATAACCCACTGCTGCTGCAAAACGGTCTTTATAATTCGCACGAATCAAAGGATCCAAAGTTGCTTGAACCTTACTATGTAAAGAACCCCAATCCCCTGGATGCTGGAAGTTACTCATAATATAAGTCCAACCATTGATTGAATCGACTGCATGTAAACCTGTAGATTCAGCACCTGCTGGGCAAGAAAGAATACGATCTAATTTCTTGGTGTCTACGTTATACGCCCATAAGTAGTTATTCACATGGTTACCACTGTCTTCACCAATGAATAATGTACGGAATGTTTCAGAGAACTTTAAGTTATCTGCACTTGCAATCGTGTTTGGATCAGAAGTGTTACCAATACCTAGTGGATCAGCAGCCGCATCAATATCCTTACCGATTAACAGCATATGCGATTGATAAGGTACCCACTCACTGACGATTGGACTACCTGATTTATCACTCTTAGACCCTGCTAGATCATGTGCAACAATTCCACCTGCTGAAATTTTCTTAGCGAATGACACGTTATGCGTATCGACCCAAGCCGCATTGCCTTTGATCATTGAATCTTGAATATTGGCTAAAGCAGAATAAGCAACTTTGTCTTTGGCATTGACTGTTGTGCCTTCCATTTTTGTAAATGCCATACTACCGCCCATCAAAGCAGCGTAACGATGGGTCTCTAAGAATGCTGCTGCTTTTTCCATTCCAGATTTAACTTTCACCCAAATGGTTTTCTTTTGTAGAATGATTTTAGTATAGCTTGCATCTTGTGGATCTTTGTCCAAGCTTTCCATGATCTCTGTTGGTTGAATATTTCTAACATTCACCAAATCTTCAATTTCTTGGCTAGTTGCATGACCCAATTTAATCCATTGAATTTGTGCCGTTGAGGTTTCATTCAACTCATTCAAATACTTCGCAACATACAATGTTCCCGCAGATAAGTCTTTTTCTTTATCTGCAACAAACATGAACAAGCCACCATTGGTATAGTCATCACCCATTAACGCAGTACGATTATCTGGCATAACTTGGATCAGTTCATGTGAGATACGACCTAAACAATAATGTTTTTTTGCAGTACCTGTACCATCTTTGTTCACTGTAATTTCAGGCAAATGTCCATAGTTGTATGGTTTTGCTGAGGTTTCATCACCATAGACGTTTTTACTATAGGCTTTCATTGTTGCCATATCAGTGCCTAAGCCCTGACCAAATGCATCTGGCTCGTATTCTTCACTTGAAAGGTGTGTTCCCCAAGGCGATAAACTTGCACCACACGTAATCCATAAACCATGTGCTTTAGACATATCTACATTATGATATTTAACTAAAGTTAAATGACCTGTTTTCAGGTCTTGATCCAGTGAAATTACCCCAATTGGTGATGGCAATTTACCATACATATCATTGCCAGCTAAATCACGAGTGGTATATTCAAATTGCACCACCGCAAATACTGGGTTGCCTTTTACACCATCAACCTTGGCATCTTTCACCGTCAATAATGAAGTACCATCTGGGCAATCTGAAAAGAATTGACGTTCTTTGCCAGCTACAGATTTATCCATAATTGGTTGGTTTTTAATATCATAATAACCACCAGCCAAGATCTTCCCACCTTTTCCATCACTGATCATATCGCCTGTTTGGAAGAAGGTCTTATAGGCAAGTTTGTAGTCAGTCTTGCTATTGTCATCCCAAGTTACAGCTAATCCAGAAGCAACTGTTGTTGTTGCCATTGCTGCTGCATTTGCCAATGTTGGTGCATCCATCGGCGTAAATGTTGCAGATTTTAATTTAGCTGGATTGATCGGCGGTTTAACTGCAGTATTTTTATCATCATCGTTACAACCTGCTAGTGTGGCTGAAGTTGCCATTGCCCCAAGTGGAAGAAATGGAATGCTGGCTAACCAAGTAAGCACTTCACGGCGTGTATGTCGGCTGGCTGAATTTGTCATAACTTTATCCGAATATGTTTTAGAATTTTCCCGTGCTCAGTTTAGAAAGCCGTTATGACAATCTAGTTTCACTTTTAAGTCATTTTAAAGACAAAAGCCCCAATACCTCATATTATGATAAAAATGATCAGGATACGCCCCGCAGATTCTTAGCATAGTCGTTTAAATAACATCTTGTTAGATTTCACCCTAGTGCTGAGCAATTTTTGCTATACTCTGTCCCATATTGAATTTTCAAGCTAATAAGATTTTATAAATACTGTGCCTTATTCTTTTACACCCACATCTGAGCAAAGCTTTGCAATCGCAGAAGCGAAAAAAGGACAATCATTTAAAGTGATTGCCTATGCTGGCACAGGTAAAACCACGACTTTGCAGTTAATCAGTGATGCGATGACGGAGCGCCGTGGGATGTATTTGGCTTTTAATAAGGCAATTGCCACAGAAGCACAGAATAAATTTCATCAAAATGTAGATTGCCGCACCTTCCACTCTTTGGCTTTTCGTAGTGTGTCGCGTGGAGTAACCGATAAATTACGCCTGCCGCGTTTAAGTCCCAGCTTTATTGCCAAAGAATATCGCCTCGAACCGATCACACTTAGACGTTTAATGGGCGGGCGTTATGAAAAATATGTGCTAATGCCCAGCCGTTTGGCGAGTTTAGTTGCCAATGCTGTAAGCTATTTCTGCTCGACCAGCTCACAATATCCAGCACCACGTCATATCCAAGCACCAAGTTGGCTGCATGCAGATGATATCGAGTCTTTACAAAAACATCTTTACCCTGCTGTAGAAAGACGTTGGTTAGAGTCGATTGATACCAATCATCAAGCAGGCATAGGTCATGATATTTATTTAAAACTCTGGGCATTATCAGATCCATTTATTCCGGCAGATTATGTGCTCTTTGATGAAGCACAAGATGCAGATCCATTAATGCTTGGTATTTTATTGCGTCAGCGTAATACTCAAGTGATTTATGTGGGTGATGCACATCAACAAATTTACGCATGGCGTGGTGCGGTCAATGCCATGCAACAAATGCCACTTCCTGAATCTCGTTTAACCACTTCATTCCGTTTTGGTGATGCGATTGCAGATGTGGCCAATCATTTGCTCGGTGCATTGGATGAAACTGTGCCTTTATTGGGCAATCCTGAAATGAAATCGAGTGTGGTCAATAAACCACATACTAAAATGCGTGATGCGATTTTATGTCGCACCAATGCACGTGCAATGGAGTTGCTTCTTTCTGGTCTCGTGCAAGGCGATAAAGTTGGACTACAAGCCGATCATGCAAAACTCAACCGTTTTGTTGATGCGGCAAGTTTGCTTAAACAAGGCAAACGTGTTGTGGATGTGCCTGAACTGGCCTGGTTTAACTCTTGGCATGATGTACATGAATACTGTGAAACCAATGACGGTAGTGATATCAAACCCTTAGTCAAATTGGTTGACGATCACGGTACGGAACCACTCAAAAAAGCACTTGCTAAAATAACCCCAATAGAGCAAGCTGATTATGTGATTTCAACAGCACATAAGGCCAAAGGGCTAGAATGGAATCGTGTCCATATCGAAGATGATTACCAATTTAAAATAAACGGTTTAGAACATAAAATCAGCGATGAAGAATTAAGACTGTTATATGTCGCCTGTACACGGGCGAAGGTCAGCTTAAATATTCATCACATCTATGATCTCGTGCAACAATTGAAAGTAAAAGCGCCATTTAAAAATAAAGCAACAGCATAAAGTTTTTGACCAATTCATCTGTCACAGCGAAAAAAATCGCAAGGTGAAAATATCAACAGCCTTTTATGCTGTCAGTCAATTTTCAGGTATCCTATGAGACTAGCAGCAATTCATTTTCGCCACACATACCATTTTGCTGATTTAAAAATAGACTTTAATTATAAAAACAAACCAATCAGTTTAATTGTTGGCGAACAAGCCAGTGGAAAAACGGCAATTATTAAAAATATTTACCAAGCTTTGACTTGGTTTCCTGCACGTCTAAAAGATTTGCGCACACCTGGTGTGGTAATGCTCGACCAAGACATTATGCAAGATCGAGTGCAATCCAAAATAGATGTTAAAATCAGTTTCCCAATAGAGTTTGGTCAACTCGCAGAAAGCACTGCAACAGCAGAACAAGATCCACAAAGTTGTCATTGGCAATTATATAAAACCTTAAATAGTTCTGGTGTTGGTCTGAGTAAAGTTGACTTAGTACAACTCGAACAATTGGTAGAACGTTATAATCTAGTGCTCAAAAAAGATCCTGTTCAAGGCTTACCTTTAATTGCCTACTACCCTACTGAACGATTTGTAAATGAAGTGAATATTCTCAATAAAAATAATCCTATTATTTTACAAGCGCACAATGCCTATGAATTAGTACCGATTCCATATACCACCTTTGCACGATTTTTCGAATGGTTTCGAGAAATCAGTGATATCGAAAATGCGCAAATCGCGCAACTTTTTCAAAGTGTTTTAGCACAAAAAGAATCTTCAAATCAAAGTGATGAGGATTTTCAAAGTATTTTATTTCAAGCCCGTTCTCAGTTACATGCACCCAGCTTAAAAGCCTTAAAGCAAAGCTTAAGTATCGTTCTTCCTGAAGTCACAGATCTCTATTTAGAATATCAACCCAAATTACAATTGATGGTCACTTATAAAAATCAAAGTCTGACTTACTCACAACTGTCGAATACGGTTAAAAATTGGCTGGCCTTAGTCGGTGATTTGGTACGTCGCATGTGCATACTCAATCCTTTAAGTCTTTATCCTTGTGAAGAAGGTGAAGGCATCTTACTGATTGATCAAATTGATGTTGATTTAGACCAATTTGGCCTACAGTTAATTCTCGATCGTTTAAATCAAGCCTTTCCTCGTTTACAGATCATCGCCACAGCCAGCCATGAAGAGCTGCTTGAGCAAGCCGACGAATATCAATGTTTTAAACTGGACAATAAAAAGCTTTATGAAATTCAGAACAATAAAGTATGGCAAGAATACCAAGATATTTATGCAAACTTGCTCAAAGAGGTTCCCAAAAGCGCTGAACAGGACTTGCTTGAACCCGAACCCAATCTGCCAGTAAATGTTCAACAGCTTTTTGAGCAGTTTAAACACCTGAGTGAAGAACAAAAGACCGAATTAAAACGTTTAATGCAGTCTGGTGATGACCAAACGTCACATAAGTTCTTATTATAAAAAACCTCAGGCTAAACCCGTCAATAGCAGACAGTGAATGATCATCAATTGTGAAACACTGTCTTTTATACTCCATTCTCAAATCATGAATATATTCACGTTCATATTCATTGTTCTATAAAATTCCAAACGCACTAGATTGATGGTTACCGCATGATTTTCAAGCAGCAAAAAGTCACATGAAGCGTATAATTACAAATGTTTGCGTAAAAAACGACAAAATAAATTGATGTTATTCTACTCATGTAATAAGATGAAAAAATCAATTTAAATTAGATTTTTCAATGCAAATTGATTTTCTAATCGCTTTCTCAAGTTGCGCAACACAACTCATTTTTTAATTACTAATTTAATTCGGCTTTCAAGATTTAAGTTATTGGACTGTTCCTTGCATTCCTCAAATCCTTGAAAGATAAGATTCACATAGGTTTCACGACCTATTCACGACAATGGATACGCGTGTGCTTCCGATTATTATTCTTTTACCATTAATACTTGGCACTATCGTTGTTCTGTGGCTGAAGCAATTCTCTCGCGGGGTAACAGCCTTAGGGGCAATCGGGGTCAGTTTAAGCAGTTTTATCCTGCTGCTGACTCAAGCGAAAACAGTATTAAGTGGACAAGCCGTTTTAGAGCAGTGGCAATGGCTACCTCAAATTGGTATTGATTTTAGTTTCCGATTAGATGCGTTAAGTTTAATTTTTTCATTGCTGATCACGGGGATCGGCACACTGATTTATATCTATGCCTATTATTATCTAAACCCAAAAAATTCTCTGAGTAAGCTCTATGCATTGTTGATGCTGTTTATGGCCGCAATGTTGGGTATTTCTTTATCGAATAATTTAATTATTTTATTGGTTTTTTGGGAATTGACCAGTATTTCATCATTCTTGTTAGTAGGCTATTGGAGTAACTACGACGCCGCGCAACGTGGTGCACGGATGGCACTCACCATCACAGGTATGGGTGGCTTAGCCATGCTGGGTGGATTTATTCTGATTGGTCAAATCGCAGGAACCTATCAAATTGACCAACTCACCATGATGGCGAGTACAATTCAAAATAGTGGTTTATTTGTTCCCGCTTTATTGTTGATTTTATTGGGTGCATTTACCAAAAGTGCGCAATTCCCCTTCCATTTCTGGCTGCCTAATGCCATGGCAGCACCAACCCCTGTCTCAGCCTATCTACATTCAGCAACCATGGTAAAAGCAGGGATTTTTCTGGTTGCACGCTTATTGCCAATCTTTGTTGGCTCGGCACTGTTCCATAATCTTGTCACCACAATTGGTCTGCTGACCTTATGTATGGCAGCATTTTTTGCCATCTTTAAAGAAGATTTAAAAGGCTTACTGGCTTATTCAACCATCAGTCATTTAGGCTTGATCATGTGCCTTTTGGGTATAGGCTCACCTTTAGCCGTGGCTGCTGCAGTTTTCCATATTATCAATCATGCAACCTTTAAAGCGGCATTATTTATGCTCGCGGGGATTATTGACCATGAATCTGGTACGCGGGATTTAAGAAAATTAAGTGGGCTTTGGCAACTTCTTCCATTCACAGCAACATTAACCATGATTACCGCTGCAAGTATGGCGGGTGTACCTTTGACCAATGGCTTTATCTCGAAAGAAATGTTCTTTACTGAGCTATTGGCAAACTTATCTGGTGGCTATGTTGTGTTAGCCGCGATTGTTGCAACATTGGCAGGTTTATTTGCGGTTGCTTACTCGGTTCGTCTGGTACATGGCGTATTTTTTGATGGTGATGTGGGGCCTAATGTTCCCAATAAAAATGCCCATGAGCCGCCAATCGGTATGCGATTTCCAGCAATCATATTGGCAACTTTATGTATTTTAGTGGGGATCATTCCTGCACTGTTGGTTGAAAACATTGTCAATGCGGGAACACGCGCATCAACACAAATTGCCAGTTTTGAAGGGGTTCATTTAGCCATCTGGCATGGTTTTAATTTACCGTTACTGATGAGTGCAATTGCCTTAATTGGTGGTGTAATTTTCTATTTCGCCTTGGCCAAAGGCGGGCGAATTCGTGAAATTGATCTTGATCCACGCTTAGGTCGTTTCCAAGGCAAATTATTATTTGAAGATTTCCTTAAAAATCTCTTGCTGATTTCACGCAAAATTAAGAAAAAGACTGAAACTGGCTCATTACAAAATTATTTATTGTGGATTTTGGCCTTAAGTATTGCCGTGGTTGCCACGCCATTGATCAACCAAAATTTAACTACAGGAACACGTGAACTCACACATGCACCCTTTACTGCAATCGTGTTATGGCTCTTATTATTCTCCGCCTGCTGGATGATGCTGTGGTTCCACCATGAACGTATCAAAGCGGTTCTGATTAGTGGTGCAATTGGTTTGGTCGTGACGATGATTTTCATCACACTCTCTGCGCCAGACTTAGCACTGACACAAATTACCGTGGATGTTGTCACAACAGTTCTGCTATTGATGAGTTTATCACTGCTTCCTCAATTAACCCCTTATGAATCCAGCCAAACCCGTCGTTGGCGTGATGCAGTCATTGCAATTGGTGGCGGTATTGGTATTGGTTGGATTACCTGGTTAATCATGACACGTGATCATAACTCGATTTCATGGTTCTTTGTTCAGCAGTCAATTCCGTTAGGCGGTGGCTCAAACATTGTCAATGTCATTCTGGTTGATTTCCGTGGTTTCGATACCTTTGGTGAAATTGCCGTATTGGGTATCGCAGCCATTGGTGCACTGTGCATGATGGATGGGATGCGTGCACATGGCACTACGATCACTCAAGGCCTGAGCTATCGTTTCAATCCATCACCGCTGATGTTCCGTATGACGGCTTCATGGGTACTGCCGATCGCACTTGTGGTAAGTCTGTATATTTTCCTACGAGGACATAATTATCCAGGTGGCGGCTTTATTGCAGGCTTAATTACCTCCATGGCATTGGTGATTCAATATATTGCGATTGGACAAGATCAGGCTGAAAAAATGCTGCGTGCTCAATCTGGTCGTTTATACGAAATCTGGATTGGTTTAGGGCTGATCATTGCTGGGCTTTCAGGTCTGGCTTCATGGTTCTGGGCACGTCCGTTTCTTACCAGTGCACATATTTATGTGGAATCAGGGCTATTTGGCAAATTCCATCTTGCCTCTGCTGCCGGATTTGACCTTGGCGTATACGTCACGGTTGTTGGTGCAGCAATGTTACTCATTTCTGTTTTAGGCGACTCTAGACATTCAAGCATGTCTGGTCCAGTACCCAAGGAGTAATGCATGATCAGTTTAGAATTTTTAATTGCATCTGCGATTGGATTATTGGTTGCCTCAGGAATTTATCTGATTCTTCGTGCACGTACCTTTCCAGTCGTTCTTGGATTAGCCATGATTGGCTATGCGGTCAATATCTTCCTGTTTTCGATGGGAAGAATACAAATCAGTTCACCTGCGATTTTAACCCAAGCCAGTAAAGTCACTGACCCTTTGCCTCAAGCTTTAGTGCTAACCGCAATTGTCATTGGCTTTGCAACGACTGCTTTTATCGTTCAATTGGCATTACGCAGTCGTTATGAGTCTGGGACAGACCATGTAGACACCAAAGAGGAACCGAGTAATTTTGACCCACGTGAGGATGAGCCATAATGACCAGCTTTTTAGATTTTTGGTATGCTCATTCTCCAATCCTGAGTATTTTAATTCCTGCATTTACAGGCTTTATGCTGATTTTATTAGGTAATCCTGGTTCAGGCGCTTTAAAACATGATTGGCGACAACCTTGGCGCCGTGGCATTAGCTTAATCTCGGTTATCCTTGGACTCGCCACTGCAATTGCTTACCTGATTCAAGCCAATACCGGGAAAATTTTTGTTTATCAACTTGCTGAATGGTCTGCACCATTTGGGATTGTCTTGGTACTGGATCGTTTGTCCGCGTTAATGCTTGTTCTCACCTACACACTTGCCGCGCCTATATTGTGGTTTGCCAGCAAAGAATGGGATGAACGTGGGCGTTATTTTCATGCCATGTTCCATCTTCTTTTAATGGGTCTGACTGGTGCATTCTTAACAGGTGACTTATTTAACCTGTTTGTATTCTTTGAAATATTACTGATGGCATCTTATGTCTTGCTGTTACATGGTCAAGGCAAAGCCCGTTTCCAATTAGGCATTCACTACGTCACCATCAACTTACTGGCTTCTGCTCTATTCCTCATCGGTTTAGGTATGATTTATGGCAGTGTGGGCAGTTTGAATATGGCCGATGTCGGTCGTTTATTGCCAACATTGGAACATGATCAACATCGTCTTGCTCTAGCAGGTGGTTTGCTTCTATTTGTTGTATTTGGCATCAAAGCAGCCATGTTACCTGTGGGTTTCTGGTTGCCAAAAACCTATGCTGTTGCCGCGACACCTGTTGCTGCTATTTTCACCATCATGACCAAAGTGGGTGTGTATGCAATTTTACGGGTCAATGGTACTGTCTTTAATGATCAGCTTGGGCAAACGATCTTTAGCAACTACTTATTGCCAATTGGTTTAATCACATCATTATATGGTGTGATCGGTGCACTGGCAGCTGAACGCTTACGCCGCTTCGTTGGCTTTATGGTGTTATCCTCAGTCGGAACGATTTTAGTTGCCATTGCCATGTTTAACACACCAGCATGGGCTGCTGGGTTGTACTACCTCGTTCATAGTACCATCATAGCCGCTTCGTTCTATTTGCTCTGTGGCTGGATTACCTCACAACGTGGTGCAATGAAAGATCATCTCAAAGTCGCACCAAAGATGAAGCAAGACAAAGTCATTGCCATGACGTTCTTTCTTATCGCTTTGATGATGGCAGGTTTGCCGCCATTTAGTGGTTTTTTAGGCAAAGTCTTAATCTTACAGGCAACTGCAAACTTGGCTGCACAAGGCTGGATTATTGCGATTATCTTGATTGTGAGTTTTTTAAGTATTCTGGCATTTACACGAGTCGGATTTATCCTGTTTTGGCGAGCGACGACACCTGAGGACAATCCGAAAGAAGAGGCTTATACAGCCTATCAGGACTTACCCGAGCAAGCCCCTGCACGCAATGACAAAAGTGTTTACCTGCTATTGGTAGGACTGATTGTCTATGTCGTTTGTGCTGCTCCAATTTTAAATTATGTTGAAAAAACAGCGCTGCAAGTTTCTGATGCATCACTTTATCAACAGCGTATTTTAAAATTGGATGGGCATGGTGAAACTATCAGTGTACAACCTTTCGATCCGCACTATGTACCTGAAACAAAATACAATGGTGAAATGGTTGATCCAAATGCACACTATATTCCCTATATCATTAGCCCAGAAACCCTAAAAGGCGAACATATCTCTGAATTTAAGCAACGCCAAATTCAGGGGCAAGAACAGCAACAACATGTTGAAAATGCTCAACTCAAGCCTATGGAGCAATAAATGCAAAATAAATCATTATTCGCTCGTATTTTACCGCATCCTTTTGTGTCGGTGATTGTGGCAATGAGTTGGCTCATGTTGAACCATAGTGCTGAAAGCTTTGATTTTGTTGTGGCAATCAGTTTGGGATTAATCATTCCTAAACTGATTCAACCCTTTATCATTCATACACCCAATATTCATTGGAAAAGCGCCATTCAATTATTTTTTGTGGTGCTATGGGACATCATCGTCAGCAATATTAAAGTTGCTAAACAAGTCTTAGGCCCAACCAAAAATCTCACCCCAAAATGGTTTCGAGTTCCATTGGAAACTGACCATGAACATGTCAATACTTTACTGGCGATGATCATTACCACCACACCAGGTACAGTCAGTGCTGGAATTGATCAAGAACGTGGCGATATTTTGGTTCATGCACTAAGTTGTGATGATGTAGATGCAGAAATTCAAGCCATTAAAACCCGCTATGAAGTTCCGTTAATCGAAATCTTTGACCTGCAAAGAGGAGCACGTTCATGAGTATTTTACCTTATGCACTTGGCATTTGCCTGCTCGCTGTGACCCTCTCTATGTTGTTATGTTTGATTCGTTTGGTGATGGGCCCTTCTATCGTAGATCGATTATTGGCACTGGATACATTGTTTTTAAATGCAACCTGCTTAGTTGTCATTCTTGGTATTTATTGGGCCAGCACCTCAATGTTTGAAGGTGCATTATTGGTTGCAATGCTTGGCTTTGTTTCAACTGCTGCACTGGCTCGTTATTTTACAACGGGTCATGTGGTTGATTAAGGAGAAAGTACATGGAAAATAATATGCAAATAGTCATGGAAATTATCGTTTCATTCTTCTTGATTGTCGGTGCATTTTTTACCTTGGTGGGTGGCATAGGTATGGTCAAATTACCAGACTTATTTATGCGTCTACATGCACCGACCAAATCCAGCACCTTGGGCTTAGGCAGCTTTTTAATCGCGGGGATGATTTACGCAGCGTTTAACAGTCGTTTAGGTTTTGCAGAGTTATTGATCACCCTGCTTGCCTTTATTACAGCCCCAGTATCAGCAAACTTAATTGCGCAGGCAGCAATTCATTTACGTCTGCGTTCAACCTCTGGTGATGTACCTGAAGCGATTAATCGTCCTTTACCATGGCAACGTCAAAAAATCATAAAACAGTTTAAAGATAAGATTTAATTCATTTTATGACTGATTGGTTGATTGGTTGATTGGTTGATTGGTTGATTGGTTGATTGGCTAAATTGAATTGGACTGAGTGTAAATGCATATTGACTTAGTCCGATTTAAGCCACAATCAAGCTTAGATCGTCTGAAATACATTATCATCAAACTATAGTCAACCTGTTAAAAAACGCATACACAAGAATATAATTTCTCTTGATTAATATTTCTAATTAAATCAATTGTATGGAAAAATAAATTGTTTGATTATAAAAAAGTTTGCAATGCCACACCTTACATTCAAAGTTTAAATACCGTTGCGTAGGCGATGCCTCACTTTTCAGAGATGAAAAGATGACAAAAATCTTCAGTTTGGCGAGGGGTACGTCCTGTACCCCCGCCCAACGGCGACATCCATGTCGCCACACGGTAGGACAACCATCTAAGATTCAAAAATACAAAAAACGAATTGATAACGAATAGTTTCTAAAGGTTCATGAGAAATATAAATTTATTTATAATCAATGATCTGTATAATGATTTAGGTGATTTGACTATATAATCAATGATTTAGACTTTTCCCTATAAAATAAGCCTGTGCAAACCTTACTGCTATATTCATTCTCTTTTAAAAAATCATCTAAGTATGATGTTAGACTCTTCTATACAACATAAATCTAAAATTTAGCCCTAGTCCTCTTCAATGAAATCTGTACAATAAAAATCAGCTAAATAAAAGAGATCAGCGATGTATACAGGTATCGTTCAAGGCTTAGAAAAAGTTGTAAACATCCAACAAGGTGATAATTTTACAACCCTTTATATTTCCAATGAAAATGGCTTTTTTAACGATGTTTTTATTGGTGCCAGTGTTGCAATCGATGGGACATGCCTAACCGCAACACGTTTTGATGCTGTTGCAAATATAGCCTCATTTGATGTTTCAGCACTGACCACTTCTCTCACTACATTACAATTTTTAAAAATTGGTGATGAAGTCAATATCGAAAGATCTATCAAAGCAGGCATGGAAAACGGTGGGCACAATATTTTTGGGCATATCGAAGGTATGGCAACCATTAAAGATGTGGTTCATACCGGTGAAACGCTACACATTGATATCGTTATTCCAGATGACAATATCAAATACTTCTTTAAAAAGGGCTTTATTGGACTGCAAGGTTGCAGCTTGACGGTCAATCGCGTAGATCGGAAAACCAATGAAATTTCAGTGGATTTAATCCCCGAAACCTTACGTTTGACGACATTTAAACATGTCCAAATTGGTGGCAAACTCAATTATGAAATTGACCAAATGACCCGCACTATGGTCGATACTTTAGAAAGTATCCATCAACGTCAGCAAGAAGACTAAAAGCCAATTTTCTAAATTGGCCCTTTGATCTAAAAGATTGTCTTAACTATATAACGGCAGGTGCACTTCATCTTGGAAACTTTCCATTCCATAATCATCTGCCAGCTTTTCTTTCCAGTACGCCACAATCTTCGAATAATCAATTTCATCAGGATGAAAGTCAGATTTGTAATAAGATAAATATTCAGGAATCAATGAAATCAACATTTTAGAAATCATATATACCCCAAAGATATTTTGCGGCACTTTAGGTAAACTTTTTCTCCAGTCTTGCATAAACAAACGGGTAGCCGAATAAAACGTTAAACTTGCAAAACCCGTAGTCACATTACGCATCACTGTACGACGCGTCCGATCATCTTTATAAATCGCCTGATATACATCAAATGCCACTGCACGATGCTCAATTTCTTCGATTGCATGCCATACCCAAAGTTTAACCGCATCATCATCCAGAGTGCTTAAAACTTCAGGATGACGAAGAATATAGCCACCCAATAATGCAGTAAAATGCTCAAAAGCTGCGGTAACAGCAAGTTGTAATTTTGGATGTACACTTTTAATCAGTGCATCTCGACGTGCTAACCATGCTTGAAAACTGTCTAAGTTATAATCATCACGGCGCCATGCATCATTAAATTCAGTATGGGCTTTGGAGTGCATGGCCTCTTGACCAATAAATGCTGCAATTTGCGCTTGCAATTTTTCATCCGTGATTTTGTCACGTACATTACGCACACTATGTACAAAGAACTGCTCACCAATCGGAAATGTTGAAGAAAGCGCAGTCAATAAATGTGACATCACAGGAGAATTCGCAAAAAAATGTCTGCGAATTGCTTTTGGGTTAAAGCTTGGTTTACGGACTTTAATACCAATAGCTTTAGGACGATTTAAATATGATTTTTCTGCCGTCGCTTGAACTGTTGACATAAGGATAATCCTACATTTGTCTGAATTTAAGCTATATTGGCACAATCTCAATATTTGTATATTGCAGAATCATCCACACAGTTGACCTAAAATATCATTTTCAAAAAAACACATGGCTTAATTAAAAATCTAAAAAAATTAAAAACATAATTTATTGATATAATTAAACTTATTAAAAATAAACATATTTCTTATATTCACAAAAAAGTGCTTTATCGTTTACACAAAGCCTAAAATCGAGATTTATAAGCATGCTTTTATTGACTTAAATGACATTTTTCAATCAGGTTGAGTTGTGTTTTCATTTTTAAAACAATCACATAGGATCCATTCAAAATTAGAACTCAATTTATAAATATTTATGCTTGCAACGTCATATAAACATTCAACAAAAAAGCATGTGTTTTATAGAACCCAAACAAATATGATTCGTCTAGGAACTTTTTTCTATTAAAAAAACAAATTGTTGCTTTAGTGTGATTGGCAAATTTTATTGCTAAATTGCACTTTTCGTCGCTTTTCCATAGCCGATTTAACCATTAAAACTACTTATTTCAATGCCTCCACTTTGAATCAGTTTTGCTCTGAAAAGCCATGTGCCCAAGCAGATAAAGCGTCCAGTACAGGAATAAATGTTTGACCAAATGCAGTTAATTCATACACCACTTTGACTGGAGGCTTGTCACCAAATACGGTTCTGGAAATAAAACCATTCTTTTCCAGTTGCTTGAGTTGCAAACTTAAGGTCATTTCTGTGATATCTGGCATATCACGCTTAAGTTGATTAAAGCGTTTTGACTCCTCCTTTAGATAATAAAGAATCACTGTTTTCCATTTCCCACCGATTAAATCCATCACCATACTAATCGGACAATGATAAGTCTTATCGTGAAAAGTCACTTCACAGGTGTTTTGCTCAGTATTCATTTTTCTGCCAGCTATCAAAATGGATAGTTATTGTACATAAAAACTATAATATTTATATTCACTATAATTTTTATAGTGGGAAAAACCAAGATGGCATTACTGATTTTAGCGCATCCCAGTTTTACTGAATCTGTCGCAAATAAAACCATTGTCGATGAATTATCAAGAACTCAAACTGATTTAGAAATTCGCCATATTCATGATTTATATCCAGATTATCAAGTCGATATTGCTGCAGAACAAAGTGCACTATTAAGACATGAGCTGATCATTTTACAATGTCCTATGTACTGGTTCAGTATACCTGCCATTTTAAAAATTTGGTTTGATCAAGTATTTACCTATCAATTCGCCTATGGTTCCAAAGGAGACAAGCTTAAAAATAAAAAGCTTTTGCTGAGTATGACCATTGGCCAACCTGAGCAGAATTTTAGTACAGAACAACAGCATTCATTATTGGAGGACTTTTTATCTCCAATTCAAAAATCAGCACTTTATACCGGAATGGAATATTTAAAACCCGTGTTCTTATATGATATTTCAACTGTTTTAGGACATACACATACTGAAATCAGAACTCGGGCAAAACAACATAGCTTAAAGCTAAGTCATTATCTGCAAACGATTGACTCAGATTAATTTTTTGATTTTTTTTGCATTAAAAAGCCCGCATGACTGCGGGCTCTTAAATAGATGTTATTTAATGTCTAAAAATTAAACATCAAGATAATCCAAAATTCCTTCAGCAGCTTCACGACCTTCCCAGATTGCAGTCACCACCAAATCAGAACCACGTACCATATCTCCGCCCGCAAAGATTTTTGGATTAGAGGTTTGGAATTTGAATTGTTGTTTTTCAGCTGCAATGACTCGGCCAGAACCATCTAACCCAATATTTGCACCTGCAAACCATTCTGCTGGGCTGGTACGGAAACCAAAAGCCAGTAATACCGCATCTGCGGGTAAAACTTCTTCAGAGCCTGGAATCGGTTCAGGACTACGGCGACCACGGCTATCAGGGTCACCCAGCTGGGTAGTCACAACTTTTACACCCGTCACTTTACCGTTTTCACCAACGATTTCGATTGGCTGACGGTTGAACTGAAAGTCCACCCCTTCTTCACGCGCATTTTTCACTTCACGACGTGAACCTGGCATATTTTCTTCATCACGACGGTAAGCACAAGTTACCGACTCTGCGCCCTGACGGATTGAAGTACGGTTACAGTCCATTGCAGTATCACCACCGCCTAAAACGATGACTTTTTTGCCCTGAACACTAATGTATTCAGATGGATCTTTTTCCCAACCTTGTGTACGGTTAACATTTGCAATCAAGAAATCCAGTGCATCATAGACACCATCAAAATCTTCACCTGCAAAGCCACCTTTCATATAGGTATAAGTTCCCATACCCATAAATACAGCATCATAGTCTGCAAGCAATTGATCGATGGTGATATCTGTACCAATTTCAGTATTTAAGCGGAATTCAACACCCATACCTGTGAAAATTTCACGGCGGCGTTTCATCACATCTTTTTCCATTTTGAATTCTGGAATACCAAATGTAAGCAATCCACCAATTTCAGGACGCTTGTCAAATACAACAGGTTTTACCCCGTTACGAACTAAAATATCTGCACAACCTAAACCTGCAGGACCTGCACCAATAATGGCAACTTTTTTGTTGGTCCATTTTACCGATGACATATCTGGACGCCAGCCCAAAGCAAAGGCGGTATCGTTGATATATTTTTCGGCATTACCAATGGTCACAGCACCAAAACCATCATTCAGGGTACAAGCACCCTCGCATAAACGGTCTTGTGGGCATACCCGACCACATACTTCTGGCAAGGTATTGGTTTGATGGCAAAGCTCAGCCGCTTGGAAAATACGTCCTTCTGCGATCAGTTTTAACCAGTTTGGAATATAGTTATGTACTGGACATTTCCATTCACAATATGGATTACCACAGCCTAAACAACGGTGGGTTTGGTTTGCTGCAACTTCCGCTGTAAAAGGTTTATAAATTTCCACAAACTCTGCTTTGCGGACATTAATATCTTTTTTCTCTGGATCTTGGCGTGCTACATCCAGAAATTGAAAGTCATTATTCAGGCGTTCAGCCATGTCTCTCTCCGTGGGTGAGCGTGGATAACTTCATTCGCTTGTGTATATCTGCGAAGTTATCCACACCTACCTAAAATTTGAGTAGTGGAATTATTGTGGATCTGCTTGAGTTGTTTTCAAAAGCGTTTGTAAATTAGCCGCTTTTGGTTTCACCAGCCAGAATTTACGGCTATAGAAATCAAACTCGTTGCGAATCTTGTACGCCCAAGCACTACCTGTTTCAGCAATGTGTTCATCTAAGATACGAAGTAAGAATTCTTGATGTTCTTCCATCGCTTCTGTAGAAATACGGTTTAATTCAATCAATTCGTGGTTGTAGTAATCAACAAAGTCGTTATCTAAGTCAAGTACATAAGCAAAACCACCAGTCATACCTGCACCAAAGTTGTGTCCAACTTTACCCAGTACAGTCACGATACCGCCTGTCATATATTCACAGCAATGGTCGCCTGCACCTTCAATGACCGCAAACGCGCCAGAGTTACGCACAGCAAAACGCTCGCCCGCTGTACCCGCAGCAAATAATTTACCGCCTGTCGCACCATACAAACAGGTGTTGCCGATAATTGCTGTTTCTTGGGTTTGGAATGGTGAACCTTTTGGTGGGAAGATCGATACTCGACCACCTGCCATACCTTTGCCCACATAGTCGTTTGCATCACCTTCAAGGCTGATATGCAAACCACCCGCATTCCAAACACCCAATGATTGACCCGCAGTTCCTTTTAAATTCACTTTAACAGGATGTGCTTCCATACTGAGGTTGCCATAACGTTTGGCAATTTCACCTGAGAGACGTGCACCAATTGAACGGTCACAGTTGCCCACAGTGAAATGGAATTCACCACCGGTACTTGCTTCAATCGCAGGCAACATTTCTGCCACCATTTTCTCAGCAAGAATACCTTTATCAAAAGGTTCATTGCCTTGTACTTGGCAATATTGCGCTTTGCCTTCCGCAGATGGGTGTGATTCTAACAATGCACTTAAATCTAAATGTGCATGTTTATCCGTTTCACCTGGCAACATCTCAAGTAGATCAGTACGACCGATCAAATCTTTCAATGATGCAACACCTAAAGCAGCCAACCATTCACGTGTTTCTTCCGCGATAAAGTGGAAGAAATTAATCAGCATTTCTGGCTCGCCAATATAATGCTCTTGACGTAAATGATCTTGCTGAGTTGCCACGCCTGTTGCGCAGTTATTTAAGTGACAAATACGCAGGTATTTACACCCAAGCGCGAT
This sequence comes from Acinetobacter sp. Root1280, assembly GCF_001425285.1. NCBI lineage: Bacteria > Pseudomonadati > Pseudomonadota > Gammaproteobacteria > Moraxellales > Moraxellaceae > Acinetobacter > Acinetobacter sp. Root1280. The sequence continues at coordinate 76,968 of NZ_LMED01000027.1, forward strand.
CATTGGGGTAGAACCAAAACCAAAGCTCTCCGCACCTAAAATCGCAGCTTTAACCACATCTAGACCTGTTTTCAAACCACCATCAGTTTGTACACGTACTTTACCACGCAGGTCATTGACACGAAGTGCTTGATGCGCTTCTGAAAGACCCAATTCCCATGGCGAACCTGCATGGTGAATAGAGGATAAAGGTGAAGCAGCTGTACCGCCGTCATATCCAGAAATGGTAATAAAATCTGCATAGGCTTTTGCAACACCCGCTGCAATTGTTCCCACCCCTGGCTCTGATACTAACTTCACAGACACCATGGCTTGTGGATTAACTTGCTTTAAGTCAAAGATCAGCTGTGATAAATCTTCAATAGAATAAATATCATGGTGTGGTGGTGGTGAAATCAAAGTCACACCTGGAACCGAATAACGTAAACGCGCAATTAAGCCATTCACTTTACCGCCCGGTAACTGACCGCCTTCACCTGGTTTTGCACCTTGCGCTACTTTGATCTGTAACACTTCAGCAGATGTTAAATATGCAGGTGTTACACCAAAACGACCTGAAGCAATTTGCTTAATTTTAGAGTTACGAATAGTGCCATAACGTGCAGGATCTTCACCGCCCTCACCCGAGTTCGAACGACCACCGATTGTATTCATTGCGATCGCAATGGCTTCATGTGCCTCTGGTGATAATGCACCTAAAGACATGCCAGCGGAGTCAAAACGTGGCAGAATTTCTTCTACTGATTCAACTGCTTCTAATGGAATAGAATGATCAGTTTTGAGTTTTAATAAGTCACGAATCGTTGCAATTGGACGTGTGTTAACCAACTCTGCGTATTCTTTAAAGTCAGCATAATTCCCTGAACGCACTGATTTATGCAACGCATTGATCACATCAGGGTTAAATGCGTGGTATTCCTTATCAAAGACAAACTTGAGCAAACCACCTTGTTCAATTGGCTTACGTGCTTTCCAAGCAATATCTGCTAGTTTTTTTAAGTCATTTTCAAGGTCAATGAATGTTGCACCTTTAATACGGCTTGGCACACCTGTAAAGCACTTACTAACAACTTCTTCAGATAAGCCGACTGCTTCAAATAACTGTCCACCACGATAAGATGCGACTGTTGAAATCCCCATTTTTGAGAGGACTTTAAGCAACCCTTTATCAATACCTTTGCGGAAATTCGCTTGTGCATGAATTGGATCACCCAGTAACTCACCTTTTGCAATCAAATCGTTGATCACATCATAAGCCAAATATGGGTAAATCGCAGTTGCACCAAAACCTAAGATCACGGCAAACTGATGTGCATCACGTGCAAGTGCAGTTTCAACAATGATGTTTGCATCGGTACGTAAACCTGCATTAATCAAGAAGTGATGAATTGCACCCGTCACCATTGCTGCATTTGCAGGTAAAAAGCCTTCACGGATTTTACGATCTGAAATGACCAATAAGGTTTTACCATCACGAATCGCCTGTGCAGCTTCTTCACAAATACGTGAAATCGCGGCTTCAAGACCTTCAACTACAGGATAATTCAAATCAATATCTGCAATTTCGTAACCTTTACGACCAAGGGTACGAATCTGATGCATTTTAGAATTTGACAGTACAGGGCTCGATACAATTAAACGATCTGCATGCTCTGGACCTTGTTCAAATACATTTTGCTCACGGCCAAAACAGGTTTCCAATGACATGACAATTGATTCACGTAATGGGTCAATCGGTGGATTGGTCACTTGCGCAAATTGCTGACGGAAATAATCCGTCACATGACGCACTTGGCGAGACAATACCGCCATTGGTGTATCATCACCCATTGAACCTACAGCTTCCTGTCCACTTTCAGCGATTGGACGAAGCAGTTGATCACGCTCTTCAAATGTCACCATAAACATTTTTTGAGCCGCTTTAAGGTCATCACCTTTTAAGCCTTGATCACACAAATACTCTTCAAGCTCCGGACTACCTTGCAAGCGAACTGAGTTTTCACGTAACCATTCACGGTAAGGACGCATTTTTTTCAGATGATTGCTCACATCTTTGGTATCGAGCAATTTTCCAGTCAATGTATCAATCACAAGAATTTGACCAGGACCTACACGACCTTTAGAGATCACATCTTCAGGTTCATAACCCCACACACCAATTTCTGATGCTAAAGTGATATAACCATTTTTAGTGATTACCCAACGTGCAGGGCGTAAGCCATTACGGTCTAACATACAAATTGCATGACGACCATCTTGGATCACTAGACCCGCTGGGCCATCCCAAGCTTCCATATGCTTAGAGTTGAATTCATAAAATGCACGTAAATCTGCATCTAATGTTTCAACGTTTTGCCACGCTGGTGGAACAAGCATACGTAATGCACGGAATAAATCCATCCCGCCACCCACAAGCAGCTCAAGCATATTGTCCATACTTGATGAGTCTGAGCCTGTACGGTTTACAATTGGATTCAGCTCAGTAATGCCTGGCAATAATGGGTTTTCAAATTTTGGGGTGCGTGCCACTGCCCAGTTACGGTTAGCAGTAATGGTGTTGATTTCACCATTATGTGCCAAATAACGGAACGGCTGTGCTAGTGGCCAACGTGGTAAAGTATTGGTCGAGAAACGCTGATGGAACACAACAATGTGTGAGTCCAAACGTTCATCGGCAAGGTCTGTATAGAATTCTGCAATATATGCAGGCATCATTAAGCCTTTATAGGTGATCACTGTAGAACACAGTGTAGTCACATAAAAATATGGATCAGCTGTTAATTGTTGTTCTGCACGACGACGTGCCATAAGTAACTTACGGTTAAATTCAACCTCAGTCACACCCATTGGGCAATTTACAAAAATTTGTTCAAATGCAGGTAAAGACTGCATTGCGATTGAACCCAAGGCATCATTATTGGTTGGAACGATACGCCAACCAATGACTCGGCAACCTTCTTCTTCAATTTCATGGGTTAGAATTTGCTTTGCATGGGCCGCAAGTGCTGGATCTAAATTTAAAAATATCGTCCCGACCGCAAAAATTTCACTCAGTGTAATGTCACTGATCTTTTTTGCTTCTTCACGGAAGAATGCTTTAGGCATAGCCAAGAGCAAGCCACAACCATCACCGGTCTTACCATCTGCGGCAATACCACCACGGTGCGTCATACAGCTTAGACTATGAATCGCGGTCTTGACTAAATCATGACTCGCATCACCCTGCATATGGGCAATCAAGCCGAAACCACAGTTATCTTTAAACTCATCCGGTTGGTATAAACCTTGAGCGGGAGCTACAGTGTTAGGCGATGGCATGTGCATAGCGTACCCTTCTTTCTACATAGGCCCATGAAAGGGCGAAAAACATTCGAACACTCAATTACGATTTTTAAGTATTTTCTTAGCTCAAGTAAACCACTGAGTCAGAATCGAATACCAGTCTGTTTTTACTTTAATTGCAAGATTGTTTTACAACTTCCGCACTGAAATAAAGCACTCAATCAGACTTAAATCGCACACCAACTGAATCATTTCGCTCCAAAACAGGGACAATCAACTCAATTAGCGCAACAATAAAGCAAAAAATATGCCAAATTTTATTTTTGTTCACCAAATCACTAAAAGATAGTGAAATAAAGATATTCTTTAAAATTCTAAGCGTCTTATAAAGGCATTTATAGCACCATTTTTGTGCAAATATAAAATTAAATAATTAATTCTGCTTCATTTTAGAGCTAGTTTTAATTAAATGGATCACTGACTTCATGCTCAGCTGGCTTTTTATCAGCAGCAGCACCTGTTGGCTCTTTGCTGTTGCCTGAAGGCTGTGCACGAGATTGCGACTTTTGTACATCTACCACATTGCCAGATGCATCACGACGGGTAATTGTGGTTTTGGTGGTCTGGTTTGCAGGAGTTGAACCCGTTAAAGAGGACAATGCCGATTTTGCTTGAGCCAATAGCGTTTCATCAACCACAGGTAAAGGTGCTGATTTTAATTTCACTTGATAGAGTTTATTTGCACTTGCCATTTCATCTGAGCCAAGATCATTGACTAAAGCACTATATTTTTCAAACTGGATCGCTTGTGGATGGATAGATGCAGGCAGTTTTAAATTTAATTGTTGTAACTGGCTTTTGGCCTGATCATCACTTTTAAATAGACCATAGGCTAAAACATATTGCTCTGCTTGATCTTCACCGCTTAAACGGAAATAAATAAAATTTTTCCGATCCGCTTGTTTCTGTAAGAAGCCCAAGATGACATCTTCATCTGAGGTCTTAAATAGCTCTATGGTCCAAGCTTTCTTATTTTCTTGAAAAAATTTTGTACCACGAAATTCTGCATCATGGCTACCCGCAGTCACAATACGTGTGGTCATTTCAAGTGGACGTACTTCATCCATCAAAGCGCCTAAATGCGATGTCGCAGCAACTTTTTCAGGTTGAATTTGAACTTGGGACTCTTCTATCGGATTGACCACAGTGACCAGATCTTTGGTGTCGGTCACTGCCCAAAAAACCAGTGCCACCAAAAGACAGATTAATCCACCAACCAACCAAATATATTGTCGAATATTTTGCCAATTTGTACGAATTGCTGCCATTTGGAACTAACCTTTTCTATATCTGATTCGCGAGAATCGCTTGTTTCATCAACTCAACATCAAAATCTTTAGTAATGATGGCTTGGCCGAGTTGTTTTATCAATATTAAACGAAGTTGACCATTTAATACTTTTTTATCATGTGACATATATGCCAAAAATTCATCGAGTGGAATTTTAGGACATGCTACAGGTAATTGAGCACGTTGTATGATTTTTTTTGTACGTTCCAGATCAGCAGATGAAATCCATCCCATACGCTGAGACAAATCAGCAGCCATCACCATACCCGTTGCAATTGCTTCACCATGCAACCAAACCCCATAACCGAGATACGATTCAATGGCATGACCAAAAGTATGTCCTAAATTTAACAAAGCGCGTTCACCTTGCTCTTTCTCATCATTGGCCACAATTCTTGCTTTATGCGCACAAGAACGATAAACAGCTTCAGCCAATAATTCTGGATTTTGGGCAATCAGCCCATCCATATGCTCTTCTAACCATGCTAAAAAGTCTAAATCACCCAGTAACGAATATTTAATCACCTCAGCCAAACCTGCTGAAAGTTCACGTTCTGGCAAGGTTTTGAGTTGTGCCATATCAGCCAAAACCACTTGAGGTTGCTGAAATGCACCAATCATATTCTTGCCTAAAGGGTGATTAATTCCGGTTTTCCCACCAACACTCGAATCCACTTGAGACAACAGTGTGGTCGGAACTTGGATAAAATACACGCCTCGCTGGAAACAGGCGGAGGCAAAACCTGCCATATCACCAATCACCCCACCACCTAAAGCCAAAACCGTACAATCACGATTAAAGCCAGCTTGAAGCAAAGCATCAAAAATCAAATTGAGGTGCTGGATATCTTTATATTTTTCACCATCAGGCAAAACACATGTTGTAACCTGCTTACCCAATTGTTGAATTGCATCAACATAGTGCGACAAATACAAAGGTTGAACTGTGGTATTTGTAACAATCATCACTTGATGCCCCTGAATATAAGGTTCAAGCAATTCTTGAGGATTCAAATGACTACCAATAAAGATTGGATAACGACGTTCACCCAGTTCAACATGTAAAGTTTGCATGATTCTGCCAAATAACAATGAATGATAATTTACTGACTAAATAATTTCTTTTGAAACGATCAGTTGCAATATTCTCAGCGCTAAATCTCGCGCAGCACCCTGATTGGTTTCAATAATATAATGTGCAACATCTCTATACAGTGGATCTCGTGCTTTAAGTAGATCCTTTAACTTTTGCTCGGGATTCTCGACTTGTAATAAAGGACGATTTTTATCTCGATGTGTACGTAATAATTGGATTTCTACAGGGGTATATAAATAAATCACAATACCTCTATGCTTAAGATATTCTCGATTCATGGCTTGAGTAACAGCACCACCACCTGTTGCAACCACTAAATTTTTTTTTGATGTGAGTTCATCAATCACGATTGTTTCTCTTGTACGGAAACCTTGTTCGCCTTCTTTTTCAAAAATCCAAGGAATAGATGCCCCAGTTTTTCTTTCTATTTCATGATCGCTGTCTAAAAACTCACGACTTAACAGTTCCGCTAGATGCCGACCAACTGTTGTTTTTCCTGCTCCCATGGGCCCTACCAAATAAATATTTGGTAGGGTTTCCAACTCTTTGCTTGGCAAGGAGTCACCTATCGAATTGCTTTCATTGAAAGTATATTAATGATTTCTGGTACGACTGTCATTAACAATTCTTGGTGTCACAAAGATTAGTAACTCTCGTTTATTCTCTGTTTTGGCATCTTTACGGAACAATCGTCCTAAATAAGGAATATCGCCTAAAAATGGGACTTTGACTTGGTTCGTGGAATTTTCTTGTTCAAAAATACCACCTAACACCACCGTTTCACCATTATCAACCAACACATTGGTATTGATCTCATTTTTATTCAGAATAATTTCACCATTCGGTGCTACCCCACCACGCGCATCACTGGTAATATTCAGCTGCATTTGTACTTTCCCTTCTGGGGTAATACTTGGTGTAACATCTAAACTGAGCAAGGCATCTTTAAATGCTGTCGTGGCTGTAGCAGTACCACCCGCAGTTGATGTTGTTTGATAAGGAATTTGTTGACCAGATGCGACTTTGGCTTTTTGTTTATCAGCAGTCATCACTTTTGGCGTTGAAATCACTTCACCATAACCATCAGATTGTAAAGCTGATAACTCTAGGTCCAACATAAAATCAGAAAGACTAATTAAACCAAATGCAATTTTACTTGCACCCGCAGTAGTCACACCAAGATCGACATTTAAATTGTCAGGGCGAGTAATGGTATATTTCCCATCATCACTCGGGGTTTTTAAATCCCATAATGTCGTATCACTACCACCAACCAACAAGTCATTATTTCGTGTAATTCCTTGAGATAAAATCCCCCACTTTACCCCCATTTCTTTGGTAAAATCTGTTGTTGCCCGAACAATACGAGCTTCAACCATGACCTGTTTTACCGAAATATCAAGTAAATCAATCATTTTACGAACTTTATCAATATTATTAGCCGTATCATTAATAATTAATGTATTTGTCCGTATATCTGCAACCGCACTTCCTCTTGAGCTGAGTAGACTCTCTAAAGCCAAAGAATCTGTGTTCGTGGTATTATTCGCCTGTGCACTTTTAGAATTTCTAGAGTCTTCGAGTAACTTTAGAACATCTGCAACTTTTGCATAGCTGAGTTGTATATATTCTGTTTGAATCGGTGCCAACTTAATGCTTTGTGCAATTGCTTTGGCTTCATCTTCTTCAGCTTTAATCAGCTCTGTGACTGGCGCAATCCAAATCACACTACCATTACGACGCTTATCCAAATTCTTGGTTTTTAAAATGATATCTAAGGCTTGATCCCAAGGTACATCTTTCAAACGTAAAGTAATATTACCTTGAACCGAATCCGCAGCCACCATATTAATACTGGTAAAATCAGCAAGCAGCTGTAGCACACGGCGTACTTCAATATCTTGAAAATCAAGCGAGATTTTCTTACCCGTATAAGACTGACTTGAACTTGGGCGATTTACTTTATTTTCTATAGGACGTTTTAAACTCACGGTCAGTTTATTTTCCGCTTGGAAGGCCATATATTCATAGCTACCAGCAGATTGAATGGTAATCACGCCATTTGAACCATCATTATAAGCATCCACAGAAGAAACTGGGGTTGCAAAATCATTGACATTTAAGCGACGAATTAAATGTGCAGGAATTTTATTTCCTAAGGTTCGAATAACAACTTTACTGCCCTGTTGCTGTACATCTACAGGTGTATTTGCACCTGACAGATTTACAATAACCTGCCCCTCGCCAGCATTGCCACGCTGAAAACCGATATCTGCGATGCCTTGATTTTGCTTATTCAGCGTAGATGCAGATGAGGCATAAGTCGGTAAAGCAGCAGCTTGATTGGCATTGTTAATCTTTAAAATAAAGGTATTCCCTTCAACACGTGTTGTAAAAGAACCACTATTTTTTAAATTTACCGTTAAGCGTGAACGTTGATCATCGGCCGCAATATCCACCGTCGACGCTTCTTCACTTGCCACAGCAATAGACGGCTGATTGATCGTTTGCTTCGACTGATCAAAATCCAAAATCAGTCGAGATGGATTATCCAATTGATAGGCTTGAGGCTGTGGCGGTAAGCCATTAAACATCACTCGAATTTCTGTACCTTGCCCCGGTATTTTCATCGGTACAATATTGGTCATGGTTGTTTGCGCTGCTGCAACCTGCATAATCGCAATTGACACTGCCGCCATAGTAAATTGACGAAGTTGACTATTCATAAACTTACCATCCCCGTTAAAGATATTTTTCAAACTCTTTTTCATTTTTATTCCTTTATTCCGTTTTAATCTATTGGACCGATTAGAACTAGACTCCGTGGTCTTTCTATATAACCGTCTCGACCATCTGGAACAATTTCCAATAAATCAATACGGGTCGGCGTAATTTCAATAATTCGCCCCTGATTCATGCCCATGTAATTGCCAAGTTGTACCCGCTCAATCTCACCATCTGGCGTTTTGATCAAACCCACGGTCTGACCAACGGCCCCTTTCATACTTCCTTTCAGTGTTAATGACTCCAAAGGATAGCTTTCAAGCGGCTGTGGCTGTCTTGAAAAATTCGGGTAGACGCGCTTGCCTGACATGATTTTCAATTCATTTGCCAATGAGTTTGGCAAAAATGGGCTGCGTAACTGTTGAGCAGAATAATTAAAACTAGGCACTGGATTAAATACTGGCGCAGGTTCAATCGGCAATGGTTGCTGATTTCTAATATTTGCCATTTCTTGATTAACGGCATCAATTCTAGAATCGCACCCCACCAACAGCATCGCAAATGAGATTCCACAAACTATTTTACTGAGCTGTTTCATTGTGGCGTCCCTCCTTGCTGAGGTGTTGTTGTCTGCGCAGCAGCATTCGCTAATTTATTTATTTTCTGCTCATCAGCACCAATATAACGATAGGTTTTTGCTTTAATTGTATAGTCAATTACTGGCACATCAGATTTGTTATCTTGACTAGGCGTTCCTGTAATTGTGAAATCATGCAAAGTGACAATACGTGGTAAAGCTGCCAAACTACTTACAAAACTGCCAAATGAATGATAATCCCCTGTTGCGTCAATCGAGATCGGCTGCTCAATAAAGAACTCCTGCTTCACTTCTGGTTCTAATTTGATATTTTTAAATTTCAAACCAGAACTTACCCCTGTCACGTTAATGTCTTCAACCAGACTCGGAATTTCAGTTTCTTTCGGTAGCTGTTCTAATTGCTGATTAAAATTCGCTTCCATTTGTTGCAATTGTGCTTGATATTGCTGCAAGTTTCTTAATTTAGAATCTTTTTCTTTAAACTCATTTAATAAGTTTTGTTCAATTGTACGTGCTTGATCAATTGCATCTAATTTAGGTTTAATTGCTAAAAAATAGCCAATTGCACACACCACAAAAAACAAGAATACCCAACAGGTGACTTTAACGGATAAAGGCCAACTGCCATAGTTATTCATATCCAAGGTATTGAACTGTTGAAAAAACTTCTCAACAGTCATCTTGTTCTTTTTTGGAGCATCATTTACAGATGAATCTAATTGCTCAAAATCTTCACGACTCATTTTGCACCCCCAGCAGCTGAAACTTGTTCAACCTTCGTCGCGTCCCCATCTGCAGTAGATGCTATTTCACCTAAATCCACAGTCACCACAAAACTTCCATATGATTCTTCTACACGAGGAATCACCGAAGTCTGCCCTTTATTTTTATTTTCATCTGCAGCTAAGAATGAATTCATAAATGCATTTCGATACCATTCAGACGCCTCTAATCCACGCAACAATTCAGCAACTGTGTTTGGACTTTCAGCTTTGCCCTCAATTGTAAATTTATCACCCACACGACTAAATTTTGTGATGTACATTTGTGCAGGGACAATCCGAACCAATTCATCAACGAGGCGAACAATCACAGGACGCTGACCTTGTAAACCTTGGATCAGTTTCATCCGTTCAATAATGGCATTACGACGTTCTTGTAAACCATCTAAAGTTTTTAATTGCGTATCTAAATTTTGATTGGTACTGGTCACCAATTGATTGGCTTGCTCCTGATCTTCTAACTTATGATCAAAATAGAACCACGCCAATAACACTGTAACTAAGCCAATCAGTGCAACCCCAACACATATTGCAACAAATTGCTTCTTCTTCTGTTCTCTTAGCTCATCACGCCAAGGGAGTAAGTTAATCTTTGCCATTAATCAAAACTCCTCAAAGCCAAACCACACGCAACCATTAAAGAAGGTGCATCATTTTCTATTTTTTTTAAGTCAATTTGTGGTGAAAACCCCATCTGCAAGAAAGGGTTTGCAATCGTGACCCGATAACCGAGTTTTTGTTGTAATAATTTTGCCAACCCAGGAATATTGGCGTTACCACCCGCCAATAAAATATGGTCGATCTCGTTAAACTGAGAAGATGAAAAGAAAAACTGTAATGAACGAGCAGCTTGTTGTACCACTGCTTCTAAAAACGGCATTAAGACTTCTGTTTCAAAATCGTCAGGTAAAGTCCGATCTTTTTTGGCCCGACCAGCTTCATCATAAGACAAGCCATAGCGGTTCTGTACATCTTGAGTCAGCTGCTTGCCACCAAAAACTTGCTCTCGGGTATAAATGATCTTGCCATTTTGCATCACAGACAAGGTGGTCATGGTATGGCCGATATCCAAGATACCCACAAGATTTACACCGATTGGCAAGGTATCGGAAAAGACATCAAAAGCACGCTCAATTGCATAACTTTCTACATCTGCAATTTTAGGTGATAAGCCTGCGATTTCTAAAACTTCAACACGAGAATCAATATTCTCTGCACGTGTTGCAACAAGTAACACATTGACTCGATTTGGATTTGCCAGCTTATCTTTTAACACTTCAAAATCTAAACTGACTTCATCCAGCGGGAAAGGGATATATTGTTCAGCATCCATTCGGATCTGAACTTCTCTTTCCTCATCCGACATATCTGCATCCATTTCAATGATTTTGTGAATCACCATAGATGTAGGTACAGCAACCGCAACATTTTGCGATTGAGGATTGCCAATATTGACTGCCCTTTCCAACGCATCAGCAACTGCTTCAGGATTAAGAATATTTTTTTCAACAACACTCCCATCGAGCAGTGGACTTAATCCATAACTTTCAACCCAGTAACGACCGTTCTTAACAGAGAGCTCTAAAATCTTTACAGTAGTAGAACTAATATCTACTCCTATTAACCCCTTATTTGGCTTACGATATAGTCTAAGCACGATTGATTTCCTATTATTTTTTTATCCCCAATAAATAACACAAACCGACTGCATTTGGTCTTAATTTTTTACAGATACAATATCCCATCTAACAATCCATCACATGAGAAGCTATACTGAACGCAATTAGTTTGCCATTAGCTATTATTAAAACTTACTTGTTATGAAAAAGCTATCTTGTTCAGGTTATATTCATCCCTTTTTTTTGCTGATTATCATTATTTTAGTCGCAATTCCGATGGGCTTTTATGGAATGTATCTATATATTGCCCCATCACTACCAGAAATGAGCTCTTTAAAAAAGGCGCCATTGCTTAAACCTTTGCAAGTTTATTCAGCAGATAATCAGCTGATCGCTGAATATGGTGGCAAGCTTTCGGTGCCTGTTGAGTACAATCAGATCCCACCACATTTCATTCATGCCTTCCTTGCTGCTGAAGATTCATCGTTCTTCGAACATAGCGGAATTAGCTTTAAAGGCTTAGGGCGTGCAGTGAGTGAAAGTGTCACTGGGTCAAATGTACAAACAGGTGGCTCAACAATTACCATGCAGGTGGCTAAAAATTATTATTTATCACCTGAACGAACACTCAAACGCAAACTTACCGAAGTTTTTTTGGCACGTAAAATAGAACAAAATCTATCGAAAGAAGAAATTTTATCTTTATATGTCAATAAAATCTTTTTGGGTAAAAATGCCTATGGTATTGCTGCTGCAGCAAAAATTTATTATGACAAAAGCTTAGATCAACTTAGTGTCGCACAAATGGCAATGATTGCGGGTTTACCCAAAGCACCATCAAAATACAATCCTGTGGTTAACCCTGAACGCGCATTAGAACGTCGCAACTGGATTCTTGGCCGCATGTTACAACTTGGCTATCTTAAACAAGCAGAATACGAAAAAGCTGTCGCTGAGCCGATTAATCTGAGTATGCCTGATCGCGGCTTAAGTAATCGATTTCCCTATGTAGGTGAAATGGTTCGCTCAGAATTGGTTGAAAAGTTTGGTGAACAAGCAATTGATTCGGGTTATAAAGTTTATACAACAGTCAACAGCAAACGCCAACAATATGCAGAAGATGCAGTACAAAAAGGCTTGGAAGATTATGATCGTCGGCATGGATGGCGTGGTGCTGAAGCACATGATAAACCTTTAAAAGAATTCATTGCTTATGCCAATACCTACCCTGCTGAAGTCATCAAGGTAGGCAGCAATAGTTTTGATGCCAAAATGCAAGATGGTTCAACAGTGACTGTGCCTTGGTCAGGTATGTCTTGGGCAAGAAAATATATCAATGCCAATGCAGTTGGTGGGGCACCAAGCCGCGCTTCGCAGATTGTAAGTGTTAAAGATATTATTCGCTTACGTCCCAATGAAAATAAAACCGCGTGGTCATTGGTTCAAACACCGAAAGCACAAGGTCAACTCATTGCAATCAACCCGAATGATGGTTCAATTGAAGCTGTGGTGGGTGGATACAACTTTTACCAATCTAAATTTAACCGCGCAATACAAGGTTGGCGTCAACCAGGTTCAACCATTAAGCCATTCGTCTATGCACTGGCGCTTGAACGCGGTATGACTCCTTATACCATGGTCAATGATAGCCCTATTACCATTGGTCGTTGGTCACCAAGAAACTCAGATGGTCGTTATTTGGGTATGATTCCTTTACGACGTGCATTGTACTTATCTCGTAATACGGTATCTGTACGTTTATTACAAAGCGTAGGTGTAGAACGTGCTCGCCAATTATTGATGGATTTTGGTCTACAAGAAGATCAAATCCCACGTAACTTCACGATTGCGCTCGGTACCCCACAAGTACTTCCAGTTCAAATGGCAACTGGCTATGCCGCAATTGCCAATGGTGGATATCGCATTCAACCGCATTTCATCAGCCGTATTGAAGATGCTTATGGCAAAACCATTTATGAAGCAGCGCCTGAATATGCGTGTATTCCATGTATCAATCAAAAAGAGACGGTAGCCGATACCCAAGCCATCACCCCGGATGATGAAGTCATTGAAGGTGCGAACCTTACAGTGGATGAGGTTCAGACCCCATTAAGCAAAGAAGAACAAAGTAAATATCGTCAAGCACAACGAATTTTAAAATCACAATCTGCTTTTGATATGGCAAATATTCTTCGTGATGTGATTGTGCATGGTACTGGTCGTGCAGCACTTAAAATTGGTCGCGATGACATTGGTGGTAAAACAGGAACAACCAATGATGCTAAAGATGCGTGGTTTGCAGGCTTCAACGGCAAATTAGTTGCGATTGCTTGGGTCGGTTTTGACCAACCTTCAACACTTGGTCGTCGTGAATATGGTGGGATCGCAGCGCTTCCAGTTTGGACCGGCTTTATGGGTAAAGCCTTAAAAGACACGCCATCTGCTTGGGTACATTTTGATAAAAATGCCAAAGCACCAATCTCTCGTGAAGAACGTAATCAGACTCAAGTTGAAGGTGCTACTCAAAATGAAGGCAATGGTTCATCACCGCCTTTAGCCCGTCCAATCTTTAAACCTGCACCTGTTACACCATCACGTAATTCATCAAATGACTTTGAAGACTTACCTGATGAAGGTTCAGATCAACCGCTAAAACCGAACAAAGTAACACCGCCTGCAATGAATCAAGGCGGTGCAAAACGAGAAAGTGATTCTCTTGAGAATTTGATTAATGAAGTTCAATAATTAGTTTCTCAAATAAAAAATGTCATCAATTGATGGCATTTTTTATGGCTTAAATTTCTATTATTTTTTCTGAAAAATATAAATTTGAAAGGCTGCCTTTAACGTAGTTTTAGCTTGTGCTTCTAAAACTAACCGCTTTTCAGGTTTTGCTTTATAAGCATAAGGGGTCATCGCAATCAGGTTTTTGAGTTGTGCTTGATCCAGCTCAAACGTTGTTTCAATAATCGGCTGTTCAATTAATTCAAAAGATGCCTGTAATTGCGTGACAAACTTTTGCGGTTCATGGGCTTTAACTTCATCAAACAAGCCCTCACGCATCCCATATAAATGCTCTGGCGCAGGTGTCACCACCATCAAATAAGCCTTCGGCTTAAGTACTCGGAGTATTTCTTCTTCTGGGATCGGGCTAAATAAGCTGGTACACAAATCAATCGAATGATCCAAAACAGGTAGAGTCGCTCCTGTTCCCACAATCCATGTCACATCTTTATTGAGTTTTGCAGCAACCTGAACTGCATTTTTTGCAATATCAACCCCAATACATTGCATCACTTGATGTTGCATTGCATCGGTATAGTAGCCTTCACCACAGCCGATATCCAACAGGTTTTCAACACCTAACTCACGAATTTTCTCAACAACGGCTTGCTGTAAAGGTGCATAAAATCCACCACTTAAAAATCCACGGCGTGCTTGTACAGATTCAGGCGTATCCCCTGGATTTTTACTATGCTTATGTTGTACTACATGTAAATTCACATAGCCTTGTTTTGCCACATCATAGCTATGATTATTTACACAGCGCCAAGTCCGATCCGATAGGCTCAATGCCTCACGACATACAGGGCACATCAACAAATTCATTGTATTCTCCAAAAGATATTTTTAGGCCATAAAAAAGCCGGCTAATGCCGACTTTTCAAATCACTTTGGCTTAACGTAATTTTAATGTCATTAGACCTAAAACTACCAGCATAATTGTGATAATCCAAAAACGGATCACCACTTGAGTCTCACGCCAGCCTTTTTTCTCATAATGATGATGCAACGGCGCCATAAGAAATACACGTTTATTCCGCATACGTAATGATCCGATTTGCAAGAATACCGAGATCGCTTCTACAACAAAGACACCGCCCATAATTGCAAAGACGATCTCTTGACGAACCATTACCGCGATAGTGCCCAGCATTGCACCCAATGATAATGCGCCAACATCTCCCATAAAGACTTGGGCAGGATGCGCGTTGTACCAAAGAAATGCTAAACCCGCTCCAATCATTGCAGCACAAATAATCACCAGCTCAGAGGTATATTTTACATAGGGAATATGTAAATAATTGGCAAAGCGTATATCACCTGCCAAGTATGCAAAAACACCTAAACCTGCGGCAACCAAAACAATCGGCATGATCGCAAGACCATCTAAACCATCGGTCAAATTCACTGCATTTGATCCACCATTGATTACCAGATAGGTAAAAATAATGAATCCAATACCTAATGGAATTGAGGACAATGGAATACTCAGATTTTTAAAAAATGGTATCAACAAATCCAGCATATTCGCTGTATGTACGGGGCTGTCTTGCTGAGTTGCAATGACATATAACGCAATACCCGCCCCCAAGGAACCAACAGAAGTCCAAAAGAATTTCTTCTTGGCAGGTAAGCCTGCATTGTCTTTATAACGGACTTTAATCCAATCATCTGCCCAACCTACAGCACCAAAGATCACCATAACAGCCAAGACAATCCATACATAAGGATTGGATAAATCTGCCCAAAGCAAGGTACTGATCCCGATCGAAAGCAGAATTAAAATCCCGCCCATTGTCGGTGTACCCATTTTTTTTGCATGATTTTCAGGTGCATATGAACTAACAGCCTGACCATATTTGAGCGCTTGTAATTTACGGATCATTACTGGTCCCAAGGCCCAACCAATCGCAAGTGCAGTCAATACACTGAGCAATGCTCGTAACGATAAGTATCGAACAACTTGGAACGCGTTCTCATAACCCGCCAAGTGTTGAAATAACCAATACAGCATTAAACTTTCTCCATCAAATCAGCCATCAACGTTTCCATATGGGTATAGCGAGAACCTTTAAACAGGAAACTCATGGACTGTGGTTGATGTGTTGCAATTAAACTTAACAATAAAGGTAAAGCTTGTTCTTGGCTAAGAAAAGCTTGTAATTTTTTACCATATTGAGTGCTTCGCGCACCTTCTTGTGTAGCAGGAGCAAACTCACCTACTGCAACAACAAATTGAATCCCATCCATTGAAACCAGATCACGACCCAACATATAGTGTTGCTGCGCAGCAGTATCGCCTAGTTCACCAATATCGCCAATCACCATCACTTTGATCCCTTGCTGTTGCGCAAGTACTTCAGCTGCTGCACGCATTGAAGTCGGGTTGGCATTATAGGTATCATCAATAAATAAATGCTTGTGCTTATGAATAAAATTCAAACGCCCTTTTGCACCTTGTGCCGACTCCAAGCCGATCACAATATCGTCTAAACCAACACCAATCGCTAAGGCAAATGCTGCCGCTGCTTCTGCATTATGGACATTATGTTCACCTGCAAAAGGAAGATTGACGGTTCTTGCACCTTGAGGCGTATTAAGGGTAAAGATTGCAGACTGTGCGTATAACTGAACATCTGTTGCAAAGACCTCGCCACCCTGTCCAAAACTTAACACTTGCTCAGTGTCTACCACTTGGCGAATCGTATCGGTAAAATCATCATGAGCAGGAACAATTGCTGTTCCAGCTTGATCAATATGACGGTAAATTTCAGATTTGGCACGGCAAATTCCATCACGTCCACCAAATTCGCCTAAATGCGCAGTTCCAATATTTAAAATACCAGCAACATGTGGCTGTACAAGATTTGAGGTGTAATCAATTTCACCTTGATGGCTTGCACCAAGTTCCATCACCGCATATTGATGCTCTGAACGCAGCTCCAATAGCATCATTGGCACACCAAGATCATTATTTAAATTGCCACGTGTAATCAAGGTCGGCGCTAGACGTGAAAGAATACTCCCCAACATCTCTTTGGTGGTGGTCTTACCACTACTGCCTGTAAGTGCAATCACTTTTAATTGTGGATGTTGAGCACGACGATACGCGCCTAAATGCCCCAATGCCAAACGTGTATCTGCCACGACAAGTTGACAGATATTTACATCAACAGGTTGGCTCACGATGGCAATTTGACAGCCATTCTCAGCCACTTGGGCAACAAAATCATGTGCATCAAAACGCTCACCTTTGAGCGCCAAAAAAGCATCACCTAATTCAGCATGACGTGAATCAGTCAAAATACGTTTAATTTCACCTTGTGGTGCTTGATCTAAATACCAATAACCTTGAGTTGCTTCAGCAAGTTGTGCTGCTGACCATGGCTCCAAAGGCACAGTACTGGTGGTAGAGGTGTGCATCTCTTATTCCTAATGAGCTGGATAAGCTGAATTGGGTTTATGGTGTTGTGCATCTATTGCCGATTGCACTTCAACGACATCGTCAAACCAATGACGAACACCATCAATTTCTTGATAATTTTCATGCCCTTTTCCGGCAATCACAACAATATCACCTGATTGTGCATGCTTTACTGCATATTTGATTGCTTCACGGCGATCACGGATTTCGTGAACCTCATGCTGGCTAAAATCAATTTCATGCTTCATATCGGCAAAAATTTGCTCAGGATTTTCTGTACGTGGATTATCTGATGTGATCATCACAGGATTGGCTTGTTCCAAAGCTGCTTTGGTCATTAATGGGCGTTTACCGCGATCTCGATCACCACCACAACCAAAGACGGCCCAAAGCTGATTTTCAACATGACGTTTTAAGGTTTTTAAAACCTGAGTTAAAGCGTCTGGTGTATGTGCATAATCCACCACAAACAGACGATCTTGATCACGAATCACCTGCATACGTCCTGGTGCACCTTTTAAGTTAGGTACGGTTGCGATCAGTTGTTTTAAATCAAAACCTGCTTGTTCAGCAACAATTAAACTGGCCACCAAATTTTCAATATTAAAATGCCCAAGCAATGGGCTATTCACGGTAAATTCAGCTTTGGCTGTTTTGAGATGGAATGTTGCCCCATCTAGGCTATATTTAATCCCAAATACTTGGTAATCAGCCGCTTTAGAGGTTGAATAAGTCAATACTTTCGGATGTGACAGATTGCTGCTTGCAGCATTCATCATTAGATCTGCATGCGCATCATCTATGTTAATTACTGCAACTTTTAACGCAGCAAATTTAAACAGCAACGCTTTCGCTTCAGCATAGGCTTCAAGCGTCCCGTGATAATCCAAATGATCTCGACTCAGATTACTATATGCAGCAATCTCAATATCACAACCATTTAAACGACCTTGTTCCAAACCATGCGAGCTTGCCTCAATTGAAGCGAATTCAGCACCTTGCATAGCAAAATCATGCAGAAGATTTTGTAAATGCAACGCATCTAAAGTGGTATGCGAAGATGCTTCTAGGTTTGGTAGAATCCCGTTCCCCGTAGTTCCCATCACTGCACATTTTTTATTTTGTAATGCCAGTAATTCAGCAATGAGGCGTGAAATCGTGGTTTTACCATTGGTTCCCGTGACTGCAAGAATTCGTGCAGCTTTTACAGGGGATGTTGCTTGTAAATATTGTTTTTGCCATTGTCCCATCAACTGACGAACATCTGGACAGATCAATGCAGATTCAAAACCTAAATCTGTTTCACTAATAATGCCCAATGCGCCTTTGTCTAAAGCAATTTGAGCAAATTGTGTGGTTTTTTCTGGTTGCGAATAACTGGTCAAAGCAATAAAAATTTGCCCTTGTTGTACATAACGACTATCTAGAGAAAAGCCATTAAATGACTCAGACATCCAAGCCTTTGTATTATCAACTTTATAAATATCTTGAAAATTAATCATTATAGTTTACCTATGGCTTGGCCTTAGCCGTTTCAAGAGGTTTATCTAAAGGCACATTCATTAAACGTAAAGATTCTTGCATAATTCGGGCAAACACTGGAGCGGCAACCAAACCACCATAGTATTGTCCACGCGGATTTTCGACTACAACAATAACCGCCAAACGAGGATCACTAATCGGTGCCACACCGGCAAATAAAGCACGGTATTCAGTATTCGAATAACCTCTATGGTCAGGGCGCAACTTGTGTGCTGTACCTGTTTTACCACCCACGCGATAACCAGGAATATTGGCTTGTTTTGCAGTACCACCAGGCATCGTGACTTGCTCTAACATCAACAAAACTTCATCAGCAATTTTAGGCGCTAAAACCTGTTTGCC
The DNA here is from genome assembly GCF_001425285.1 of Acinetobacter sp. Root1280. Classification (NCBI taxonomy): domain Bacteria; kingdom Pseudomonadati; phylum Pseudomonadota; class Gammaproteobacteria; order Moraxellales; family Moraxellaceae; genus Acinetobacter; species Acinetobacter sp. Root1280. Next base: position 96,511 of record NZ_LMED01000027.1, read on the forward strand.
TTTGGGCTGATCGTTTAATTTATAGAGACTTAAAGGATATTCCACACCATGATTGGCCAACATTGCATAGCCTTGCGCCAACTGTAAAATCGTCGCATTTAAACCATAGCCATAAGCCATTGTACCAATTTGCGACGAATTTAACTTTTCAGGTGGAAGCACTAAACCGCCACTCTCACCAGGGAATTTAACCGCCGAACGCTGACCAAATCCGACCTTTCTAAAGAAGCTTGGCAAGGTTTCTTTTGGTAAAGACAAGGCAATTTTTGCCGAACCGACGTTCGATGATTTGATAATCACGCCAGTGACAGTCAACGAACCATAGTTATGCGTATCACGAATGGTATGTGAACCTAAACGCATCGAACCCGGGCTGGTACTAATCACCGAGTTTGGGGTATATTTGCCACTTTCCAAGCCTGCTGCAATGGTAAAAGGTTTCATGGTTGAACCAGGTTCAAACATGTCAATTGCCCCACGGTTACGCATGGCATCTTTATTACTTAAGCCATTTTTATCATTAGGATTATAAGAAGGCCAACTCGCCATAGCCAGAATTTCGCCCGTTTTTACATCCACAGCAATTGCAGAAGCAGAACGTGCATTATTGGCAACACCCACCGCAGTCAACTCACGATACATAATATATTGCAAACGTGAGTCGATACTTAAGGTGATGTTCTCCCCTGCTTTCACTTCTTTTACAACTTCAGGAGTGGTAATACGGTTACCATGTTTATCACGAGAAATCTTTTGCTCACCATCTTCACCAGCCAGACGGGAGTTTAACTGCATCTCTAAACCTTCAATCCCCGTCCCTTCACTATTGGTGAGACCAATAATTTGCGCATTGGGCTGCGGCTGAGGATAATAACGTTTATAGGTTTTTTCGGCATAAACACCAGCAAATTTATGTTGGGTAATAAAATCTGCTTGTGGTGGCGGAACTTCTTTTTTAAGTACCAAATAACGAGAACGTGGACGTTCATTTAAACGTTTTTTTAAGTCTGCACGATCAAGACCAACAGCATCTGCCAATTCATCTAAATTTAAATTTTCATCAGGCAATTGGCGTTTGAGTTTACGACTGTTGGGTGTCTTCTGTAATTCAGCCGTAATGGTATCAAACTGTTTTTTAGTCTCAAAATATTCACGTGGATCAATCACCACTTTCATGATTGGAGAACTGATTGCCAAAGGTACGCCATGACGATCACTAATCACACCACGCATGGCTTTTAATGTTTCAGAACGTAGAATATTGGCATTGGCTTTATTTTGTAAAAAGTCTTTATTAATCACTTGCACATAAAATGCACGTCCGACCAAGCCGACAAAACATAAAAGCACCACGCCCCACATTAAATAGAAACGCCACATATCTATCGATACAGTACTTTTCTGGGTAATGGAAGGCTGCTTTTTACGTGGCTGCCGAGTCGGTTTAGTTTGCTTATCTGCCATACAGATGCCTTACTTCTTCTGCTCTGATTCAGTTGGTAATGAAATGACAACTGTTTGCGCAGCTGGCGGTGAATACATTCTCAATTGTGTTACTGCACGTGTTCCAATTTGCGCAGTTGCACCAAATGTTTGTTGTTCAATGAGCAAACGTCCCCATTCCGCATTGATATCTTCACGTTCACGCATATAACTATTTAAATCACGAAAATCATGACGATAAGCAAAGACTTGCAACACCACCATGAAGGCACTGATCAACACTGCGACAACCAATACGCCATAAACAATCGCTTTTTTTATTGCCAGCTTATGACTTGATTCTTCTATAATTTCTTGTTTCATTCTGCGCCTTTTTGTTCTAAGCGTTCTGCAACTCGAAGCCAAGCACTACGTGAACGAGGATTGGCTTTGACTTCTTCCTCACTGGCACGAATTCTGTCAACTTTTTTCAGTCGACGAGTATCTTGTACTTTTTGAGGCAATCCCCAACCATTATCTTCTGGCAACGTTGATTCTTTTTGAATAAATTGTTTAATAATCCGGTCTTCAAGTGAATGGAAACTAATGACGGCCAAACGTGCATTTGATTTTAACAAATCTACGGCTTGAGGTAAAAAGGTATGTACGTCATCGAGTTCTTTATTAATTTCAATACGAATAGCTTGGAACGTCCGTGTTGCAGCATGTTTATTCTTTTCCCACTTAGGATGCGCAACTTTCACAATTTCCGCTAATTTTCCAGTGGTTTCAATATAACCTGCTTGCTTAATCGCACGTGCAATACGACGACTATAACGTTCCTCACCATATTGAAAAATCACATTGGCCAAATGTTCTTCGTCTACATCCACTAGCCAATCTGCGGCTGTTTGTCCTTGAGAATTATCCATACGCATATCAAGTGGTCCATCTTTCATAAAACTAAAACCACGATCTGCTTGATCTAGCTGTGGTGATGACACCCCTAAATCTGCCATAATCCCATCGACTTGATAAATATCTAATTGATTTAATTCTTGTTGTAAATCTGCAAAACTGGCATGAATAATTTTAAAACGAGGATCTTCTTTTTCTAACTGATATGCCACTTCTAACGCTTGTGGATCTTTATCAAAAGCATAAACTTTTGAATGTTCATCTAATTTAGACAACAATAAACGGGTGTGTCCACCACGTCCAAATGTCCCATCCACGTAAATTCCTGTATTGCGATCTGCAAGTAAAGCATCGACAGTTTCATGTAGTAATACAGAAATATGAGACATAATTATGATTTCAGTTTAAGCAAAAAAAGTAACTGCACATTATTACCTTGTTTTGCCAAAGCTCCAAACGACTTTTTGTAGGGAAATATTACTTTTTATAGAGAAAACCGTTTTAAAGTGCTTTTTATAAAAGTTCAGTACAAAAAATAGCTCATCCATCCTACGATAAAGCGTTATCGTGTCTTGAGCATTTTTACATCACCATTGTCAAAATACGCTGAAACACGCCAACCTTGTCGGAGATAAAATTCAAAAGCACGACTTTTGTGATCGGTTTCCAAGCAAATTTCTTGAAAAGATTCAAATAATAAATCTTCTGCTTTTTTCAAAAGCGCAGTTCCGACACCTTTGGCTTCAAAATCAGGGTGGACAAACATGGCAAATACGCTGCCGTCGGTTAAATCTACGATCGAAAAACCACACACTTGATGCTGCAGCTCTGCAAGCCAGACAGTCGAAGTATTTTGAATTAAATCCAATATTACCAACTCAGTGATACCCAGTTCAGTCAGTTGTTGTTTTGACAAATGGTTTTCTTTGACTGACGTTCGTATATCAAAAATAACCTCAATATCATTTTCAGTCGCAAGCCTTAGTACAATATCCATAGTTTAAATTGATTACTCACTTTGATATTAGTCTAACTGATTCATAACAGAATGAAAAAACCTCCGAAAAAGGAGGTTTTTTCAATCAAAATAGTTGATGCTCAGCGCTTGCTATTATAAATCTGATCGAAAACACCGCCATTGGCAAAGTGCGTCTGCTGTGCTTTTGCCCAACCACCAAAGACTTCATCAATGGTAAATGTTTTCAGTTCAGGGAATTGATTGGAATATTTAGCTAAGATTTTTGCATTGCGCGGGCGATAGAAATGACGTGCTGCCATATCTTGACCTATTGGAGAATACAAATAGTTAATATAACCCGTTGCTAACCATTTATTGCCATTCTTCTCTACTGTTTTATCAACAATTGCCACTGACGGTTCAGTCAAAATTGACATCGATGGATAGACAATATCAAATTTATTGCCAGATGCTTTCTTACTCACCATGGCTTCATTTTCCCAAGTCAGTAAAACATCACCAATCCCACGTTCAGCAAATGTGGTCATCGATGCACGTGCAGCTGGATCCATAACTTTTACATTATGGTACATCTTAGAAACAAACTCACGTGCTTTAGCATCATTACCACCCGGTTGTTTAAGTGCATAGCCCCAAGCTGAGAGATAGATCCAGCGTGGTAAACCGCCTGTTTTAGGATTAGGGGTAATGATTTGTACACCAGGTTTGGTCAAATCTGTCCAATCCTTGATACCTTTGGGATTGCCTTTGCGTACTAAAAACACAACGGTAGACGTATACGGTGCTGAGTTATTTGGAAATTCTTTTTCCCAACCTGGATTAATTTGACCTGATTTCACAATTTCGTTGATATCATTGGCCAAAGCTAAGGTCACTACATCACCTTTTAAGCCATCAACCACAGCTCGTGCTTGTTTTCCCGAACCACCATGCGATTGTTTAAAATCAACAGTCTTACCTGTACGAGATTTCCAGTAAGCGCCAAATGATTTATTAAACTCATCATAAAACTCACGCGTTGCATCATAAGACACATTTAAAAATTCACGGTCAGCAGCATAACTTGCTGTCGTTGCAACAGTTAATCCCGTCGCAATAACCACAGCACTCATCAGTGCTTTAAAATTAGTTTTCATATTATGAGTGCTAACATCGCTAAAATTATTCTAAATATATGAAATAAGCGAATAAACTTCAATCAAAAAGCGAAATACCCGTAAACTTAGAACAGATTAAAAATCAATCTATGGTTTTAATTGATGAAAGCGCTCAACATCGTTGTGGCGTATATTTTGTTTGTTTCATTTATTTCTTTATCACAAATGTATAAAGCTAAAAAAAGCCCCCTTTGATCAAAGAGGACTTGTTTGTATTTGATTAAAATTACTTTTCAGCCGTAAATTGATCGTAAATTCCCCCATTGGCAAAATGGGTTTTTTGCGCTTTTGCCCAACCACCAAAAACTTGATCTATGGTAAAGAGTTTAATTTTTGGAAATTTTGCCGCATATTTGCCCGCAGCTTTGGCATTACGCGGACGGAAATTATATTTTGCTGCCAAGTCCTGCCCTACAGGTGAATAAAGATAATTTAAATAGCCTTTCGCTAAATTACGATTACCATCTTTATCAACCACTTTATCGACGATTGCGACTGAAGGCTCAGCTAGGATTGAAATGGATGGATAAATAATTTGATATTTATCTTTATCTGGACCAGACGTCGCCAAAATTGCTTCATTTTCCCAAGACAACAAAACATCGCCAATACCACGATCAGCAAATGTTGTGAGTGAGCCACGTGCGCCTGAATCTAACACTTTGACATTTTTATATATTTGTTTGACTAATTCACGCGCTTTTGCATCATTACCACCCGGTTGTTTTAATGCATAGCCCCACGCTGATAAATAAATCCAACGCGGCGCACCGCCTGTTTTAGGGTTTGGTGTGATAATTTCAACCCCCGGTTTTACCAAATCATTCCAATCTTTAATTGCTTTGGGATTGCCTTTACGTACTAAAAAAACAACGGTAGATGTGTAGGGTGCAGAATTATTCGGAAATTCTTTTTGCCAGCCTTTTTCAATCAGACCCGCATTGACAATTTCATCAATATCATTAGCCAAAGCCAGTGTCACCACATCTGCTTGCAAACCATCTACCACTGAGCGTGCTTGCTTACCAGAACCACCATGAGACTGCTTAAATTCAATATCTTGGCCTGTTTTTGATTTCCAAAATTGACCAAAACTCTTGTTATATTCTTGATAAAATTCACGGGTAGGATCGTAAGATACATTTAAAAATTCTTTCGCTGCATAGGCATTCCCTGTGACGATTAAACTGATCGCACTTAAAAGCAGTAGTTTTTTCATTTCTTTCTCGGTTTCTAATGATTTAGAAGCACTATATTTTTATTGTTTTAATTTAACAATCAATTACTTATAAATATTTAAACTATCTTATTCATAATTTAAGATATCTAAAAATGTGTATTACTCATGTAAATTATTGAGTATATTTTTTACACAAATTAACCTAAACTTGAATTCTTCACGATTCATCCACATTTATATGTTATCAATTAAAATATTACATTTCGTTTCAATGATTGTTTTTTAAACATTTTTTGTGTAGTATTATTAAAAAATGTGACGTAGTTATGCTTTTTGTAAGTTGTTTTGCTACAATAAACATGTTCAAGAACAAAAATTTGACCGTCAAGGGGAGCCGATGGAATGAATGATTCTTATTTAAAGATCTTGGGCTTAAGTCTAGGACTCACAGTGATGGCACAAACAGGCCATACTGCTGCAATTAAAGATACGACCAAGCCAATACAATCATTAATTGTTGTGGTAGATAAACAATCACCGATTGAAAAAGCGCTCAATCAACAAAAGCGTGGCGAGAATAAACTGATCTCAGATAAAGATCAGCTTAAAGTTTTAACGTCGATTAAAACCACAGCCTCACAAAACTTTTTAGCTGAACAACATCAAAAATTTTCTTGTTTTGTACAAGCTTTATTCCAACCGCATACTTTGTAAAAATTTGATTTAGAAAAATAAATTCTACGCTCCTCAAAAGAATTTAGAAGCCCAATCGTTTATTGGTGAATTAACCCTTAAGCAGTTGGGCTTTTTCGTTATAATAGTTTCAATTTACATTCTGAATAATATTTAGTTATGAAAGTCCGTACTCGTATTGCACCCTCTCCAACTGGTTTTCCGCATGTAGGCACTGCCTATATCGCCTTGTTTAATTTATGCTTTGCACAACAACATGGTGGCGAATTTATTCTTCGTATTGAAGATACCGACCAACTCCGCTCAACACCTGAATCTGAAAAAATGATTTTAGATTCACTGCGTTGGTTAGGTTTAAATTGGTCAGAAGGGCCTGATATCGGCGGACCTCATGCTCCTTATCGCCAATCTGAGCGAATGGGAATCTATAAACAATATGCTTTGGAACTTGTTGAAAAAGGTCATGCCTTTTACTGTTTCGCAACAGCGGAAGAGCTTGATCAAATGCGTGCTGAACAACAAGCCCGTGGTGAAACCCCTGGTTATGACGGTCGTGGCTTAAAACTTTCCCCAGAAGAGGTACAACAGCGTTTAGCTGCGGGTGAAGCCCATGTGATCCGTATGAAAGTCCCTGAAGAAGGCGTTTGCCAATTCAATGACTTACTTCGTGGTGAAGTAGAGATCCCTTGGGCGCAAGTCGACATGCAAATCCTACTCAAAACAGATGGTTTGCCAACTTATCATTTAGCCAATGTGGTCGATGACCATTTAATGGAAATCACCCATGTGATTCGTGGCGAAGAATGGATTCCATCTGCACCAAAACATCAGTTGCTCTACCAATATTTTGGTTGGGACATGCCAACATTGTGCCATATGCCATTGTTGCGTAACCCAGACAAGTCAAAATTGTCTAAACGTAAAAATCCAACCTCAATCAACTACTACAAAGACATCGGTGTGCTGCCTGAAGCCTTACTGAACTATTTAGGCCGTATGGGTTGGTCAATGCCAGATGAAAAAGAAAAATTCTCTTTGGCTGAAATGATTGAACACTTTGATATTCAGCGTGTGTCTTTGGGTGGTCCAATTTTTGATGTTGAAAAACTAAACTGGCTCAATGGACAATGGATCAAAGCACTCAGCCCTGCTGAACTGTTAAATACACTTTTGGCTTGGAAATCTGATCGCCAAACCTTAGAAGATATTGCTGCGGCCATTCAACCACGTATTAACTTACTGTCTGAAGCAGTAAATTGGGCTGGTTTTTACTTCAATCAATTCCCAACATTGACCAAAGAGCAATTTGACAGCAAAAAGTTGACTGAAGAACAAGTTCGTCAAAGCTTACAATTTGCAATTTGGCGTTTAGAAAGCTTGTTTACCTGGAACAACGATACTGTGAGCCAAACATTGATGGATTTGGCGAATCAAATGGAAATCAAACTCCGTGATTTCATGCCAGCATTCTTTATCGCAATTGCTGGTTCAACATCATCTACTCCTGTGATGCAATCGATGGTCACCATTGGCCCGGATTTAACCTTTGCCCGTTTACGTCATGCACTTGAAATTGTGGGTGGCCCGAGCAAAAAAGAAGCAAAAGTTTGGGAAAAACTGAACGAAAGCATTAAATTGCCGAAAAATAATGCAGTTGATGAAGCTTAATTAAATTTTCTGTTGACGTGTGAGCGCAATATCCCTAATATTGCGCTCACACAGACTGGGGGTTATAGCTCAGTTGGTAGAGCGCTACAATGGCATTGTAGAGGTCAGGAGTTCGATCCTCCTTGACTCCACCAAAAGTTTTACCTGTGTTGCCTCACTTGTCCCTATCGTCTAGAGGCCTAGGACATCGCCCTTTCACGGCGGTAACCGGGGTTCGAATCCCCGTAGGGACGCCATATTCAAGATGGCGACATCTTTGTAAAAAACCCAAGCATAGCGACTTGGGTTTTTTATTGCCTAAATTTTGATTTTAAGCTGCTATTCAGTCTTTTTTGCATTCTAAAATAGAACGATTAGAATATGCTTAGATTATAAATGTGGAGCCACCATGCAATACCAATGTCCAAAGTGCCAAAGTCGAAAAATCTTGCCTGTTACCCATGGAAATACGCCTGCTGTACGTCCTGTTGTTCCAAAAAGCTTGGTATTTTTGATTCCGTTACTGTTTATTTTGTTGTTACTGGTCGTCATTAGTATTGTGATGTGGATTTTCAGCAACGGTGCAGGTCAAACATTGCAAATTGCAACAGTCGTGGTCTTCATTGCAGCTGTGATTGCAGGGGTAATGTTTTGGCGTGATCTGCCTGATTTTAAAATATCAATGCAATCATTTATGCAAGCCAATAAAAGCTGGAAGTGCCGTGACTGCAATCATGAGTGGCAAATCTAATCCTTCAGCTTTGCCTCATGTTCAAATCAAACCATTCACCTTAATTAATGTGAATGGTTTTTTGCTTCATCTGTATGTGTGTCATCATCAGCATTACTGTGATCATGCCCATCTGATTCATGCGAATGCACCATACACTCATTGTCTTCAATTTGTAGCGTCATCTCAGTAATCCCATGTTGATGGCTGAGCATTTCCATGACCTGTTGATACAGTTGATTCCGATCCGCTTCTGGTGCAAATAAATGTACTGTCAGATGCACATTTTTAGATGTAATAGCCCAAACCTTAAGTTGATGAATACTTTCTACACCTTTAACCGATAAAAGATCATTACGTAATTTCTCAATATCAATTTCCTCAGGCACACCTTCCAGTAAGATATTGATACTTTGTTTTAGCAGAACCCATGTTCTTGGTAAGACCCAAAAGCCAATGAGTACAGCAATAATCGTATCCACCCACATCCAGCCGGTGAAATAAATAATTGCGCCCCCGATGATCACCCCCACAGAACCCAGTGCATCACTTAACACTTCCAGATAAGCACCTTTTATATTGAGGCTTTCCTTTGAACTGGAGAATAAAATCTTCATTGAAATAAGGTTAATCACCAACCCAATAACTGCCACAATCATCATACCGACACTCTGAATTTCAGGGGGTTGGCTAAAGCGCTGATACGCCTCATAGAGAATATAAATTGCAACCACAAACAGCATCATGGCATTAAATAGCGCTGCTAAAATTTCAAAACGCTGATAGCCAAAGGTCCGTTTATCATCTGCGGGTAATTTACCAATTTTGATAGCAACCAATGCAATTGCCAATGCTGCTGCATCAGTAAACATATGTGCGGCATCGGACAATAAGGCCAAGCTTTGCGTCATGAAACCCGCAATCACTTCAACAATTAGAAAGGTACTGGTTAATGCCAATGCAAAGGTTAGTTTTTTTACATTTCCTTCTGTGACGACAGCATGACTATGATCATGCCCTTGTTGCTCACTCATGTTCATACCTCTGATTTTGTTTTATCAAAATAATGAATATTTTTTCTATTTATTATTGATAATAATTATTATTATCAATAATAAGGTTTCTTCTATATAATGGCGACTATATTTTCCACAGTTCAAATACCCCTGTTAATGGAATATCGACAATGAAAAAATACCTCTACCTTTCTGTACTTCTTTGCTCTTATAGTTATGCACATGAACCCTATGTTGCACCTCTGGGCTATAACACCACAAATACACAAATCCCAGTGATTGCATCCTATGCTGAAGAAGCACTGAATGCAGAACATGCCATGAAACAAACCGCGCTCAACGTGATTCAACCAGATCAGAGCAAGTTACAAGTTGAAGCTGCAAGCACTTTAAAATCGGCTACGGTGTTTGACTTAGCCTTACCACAAGCAGGCACCTATCACCTGTTCAGTAAAGCATCTTTCCCACTCAAATATGTCCAATATAATAAAGAATGGAAAATGCTTTTTGATGTCCCTGCTGAGAAAGCAGGTAAGATCGCTGAACGTGAATATGTGATTCCAGCTGACTTTAAGAAACCGCCTGTACCGATCACCATTAACCGAGAATGGTCAATCCAAAGCTACATTTCTAAAGAAAAAACGTCACCTATTCAAAACAACACTGATGCTGCAATACAAGTCGAATTTAAAACCCATCCCAACAGCATTACTGCGCAGCAACCTATACAAATCTTGATTAAAAAATCAGGACAAGCACTCAAAAACGCTGAACTGCTCATCCGTGCTCAAGGGCAAACAGATAAACAAGCACAAAAAGTTTCGGTTGCTCAAGATGGTTCAGCGACAGTCACTTTTCCTTATTCAGGGCAATATTTGCTTGAAGTCAGTGAAGCATTTAACAAAACCACTCAACCTGTAAATCAAAATTACACCATCATTAGTTTAGGTGTATTGCCTGTTAGCCAATAATAAACTGTCTATACAGTTTCAATGCCTCACCCTTCTTGGCTAAGAACGGTGAGGTTATTTTTAAATTAACGATCAACCATCCGTTTGTGCTTTAACTTTACGTTCATTCATCCAGCGATAAATCACCGGTAAAATCACCAAAGTCAGTAAGGTGGATGACATGATGCCGCCAATCACCACGGTTGCCAGTGGACGCTGAACTTCCGCACCTGTCCCTGTAGCCAACGCCATCGGCACAAAACCTAACGATGCCACACAAGCCGTCATCAATACGGGCCTTAAACGTAAAATTGCACCTTGCCATGTGGCCTGATAAACATCCAGTTGTTGACGTAATTCCTTAATAAAGGTCAACATCACCAAACCATTTAATACTGCCACACCTGAGAGCGCGATAAAGCCCACACCTGCAGACATCGACAATGGTATACCTCGAAGCCACAGTGCAATCAAACCACCACACAGTGCAAATGGCACACCAGTAAATACCAGCAAACTTTCCTTAAAGTTATGGAAAACGGCCATCAACAGCACAAAAATAGTTATCAACGCCAGTGGAACGACCAGCTGCATACGTGCCTTCGCAGAGGTTAGGTTTTCGAACTGTCCGCCATAACTCAACCAATAACCCGCAGGCATTTCCTGCTTCGCCAAAGTCGATTGTAATTCTGTGACAAATGAGCCCAAATCGCGCCCTTCGACATTGGCGGTCACAACGACACGACGTTTACCATTTTCACGACTGACCTGATTAATACCAAGGATATTTTCAACTTTAGCCACATCCTGAAGTTGGATTAGACCTCCGTTTGGCGTTTGAATAGGTAAAACAGCCAAATGCTCAGGTGTACGTTGAGCATCATCCAGACGAATCACAAAGTCGAAACGGCGGTCACCTTGTAGGATTTGCCCAACATTCTGCCCACCGACGCTGGTTGCCACCAAGTCTTGAATCGCTCTCACCGACAAACCATACTGCGCTGCCGCGGCTTTGTTCACTTCAACATTTAAAAGTGGTAGGCCGGAAGTCTGTTCCACATTGACGGCAGTTGCGCCAGTAATCCCTTTGATTTGTTGTGCAATCTTAGTGGCTTGCTGATTCAACACCTCCATATCATCGCCAAAAATCTTGATCCCCACATCACTTCGCACACCAGAAATTAATTCGTTGAAACGCAGCTCAATCGGTTGAGAAAACTCACTATTATTTCCGGGTAATGTACCAAGAAATGCAATCATACGTTGACGTAGCTCATCAATTGTTTGCTTTGGATTCTTCCATTCATCACGTGGCTTTAACAACACCACAGCATCGGAAATATTAGGCGGCATGACATCTGTTGCCACTTCTGCCGTCCCTGTGCGGGCAAATATGGCTTTGATTTCAGGAAACTCTTTGAGCAATAACTTTTCAGTATTCTCCTGCATACGTAAAGACTGCTCTAGGCCAGTACTTGGTGAACGCATTTGTTGTACTGCAAAATCGCCCTCACTCAAGGTGGGTGCAAATTCACTACCAATTTGAGTGGCAAGCACGCCCGTTAAAAACAGAATACTCACCGCAAGAGTGACGACTAACATTCTAAAGTTATAGGCTAAATTGAGTAGTTTTTCATATTTTTGCTTTAACCACAGCATCCAGCGACTTTCTGTTTCTTTAACTTCACCATTAACAAATAAAGCCACTGCAGCAGGGACAAAAGTAACCGAAAGAATGATTGCGCCCACCAATGCCAATACCACCGTCATAGCCATTGGGTGGAAGAGTTTTGCTTCAACACCAGACAGGGCAAAAATAGGTAAGTACACCACCAGAATAATTAATTGACCAAAGATTAAAGGGCGACGTGCCTGTTTAGCCGCAAGAAAAACTTCTTTAAAACGTTCTGCTCGTGAGAGTAATCTGCCTTTTGCATGCTGTGCCTCTGCCAGTCGCCGAATACAGTTTTCAACAATAACGACCGCACCATCCACAATAATCCCGAAATCCAGTGCGCCTAAGCTCATCAGATTGGCACTAATTTTCTGCTCAGCCATACCCGCCAAAGTAAACAGCATCGATAACGGAATCACACACGCAGTAATTAACGCTGCACGGAAATTACCAAGAAATAGGAACAAAATAACAATGACCAGAATGGCCCCTTCTACAAGATTCTTCTGTACCGTACTAATCGCACGCTCGACCAAAGCTGTCCGGTCATATACGGTTTGAATCACAATACCTTTCGGTAAAGACTGCTGAACTTCCTTGATTTTGGCATCCACTGATTTCGCCACAGTACGGCTATTTTCACCCATCATCATCATGGCGATACCGAGTACTGTTTCCTCGCCATTGTAAGTTGCACCACCTGTACGTAGATCATGTCCAATCGAAACAGTCGCTACATCTGCAACTCGGATCGGAAAACCATTTTTATTGCCGATACTTACATTTTGAATATCTTCAATATTGTTCAAGGTTCCTGGGACACGTACTGTCAATTGCTGCCCATTGGTTTCAATAAAACCAGCACCACGGTTTTCATTGTTTCCAGTTAAAGCGTTTTGTAGATCGCTGACAGGGATTTGTAATTGTTGCAAACGATTTAAATCAGGCGTGACCACATAGGTTTTATTGAAGCCACCAATGGAGTTGACCTCTGCAACACCAGGAACACGTTGTAACTGCGGTCGTACAATCCAGTCCTGAATTTCACGTAAATCCATCGCTGTATAGGGCGTACCATCAGGTTTTTTCGCATTCGGCTCAGCCTTGATCACCCACTGATAAATCTCACCCAGCCCTGTCGATACAGGGGACATTGTCGGTGCAATATCATCTGGTAGTTCGGTTTGGGCTTCTTGTAAGCGTTGATTAATCTGTTGTCGTGCCCAATAAATATCCGTCCCATCTTTAAAAATAATGGTCACTTGCGATAAACCATAACGGGAAATTGAACGGGTCAACTCTAGCTTTGGTAAACCCGCCATCGCAGTTTCGATGGGATAGGTAATCCTTTGTTCAACTTCTAATGCGGTAAAACCAGCTGCTTGGGTATTCACTTGCACTTGGGTATTGGTAATATCAGGTACAGCATCAATCGGTAGTTTTTGATAACCGTAAATCCCTACGCCAATCCATGCCACAATAAACAGCATGACCCAAATGGCATTTTTAATCGAAAATTGAATCAGTCGATCAAATAAACCTTCAGGTTGAGGTAATGCTGAATCCGCATCGAGATCTAACTTAGAATCAGAAGAATCATTAATGCCCATGGCTCGCCTCTCCTTTTTCCAATTCAGATTTCAGCAAAAAGCTACCCTGGCCTGCATATTGCTGACCTTGAGTCAGACCAGACTTCACTTCAACCCACTGACCATCACCGGATACCTGACCCAGTACAACAGGCTGTGCAGTAAACTCGATTTTCTTATCATGTTCACTGGAAACAAAAACAACGTCTTTTCCTTCAACTTTCTGTATAGCACTTTTCAGTACACGCAATGCTTGAGCAGTGCCTTGCTGTTGTAGCTGAACATTGACCATCAAATTCGGGCGCAATTCAGCCGCATTCGACAACACTTTGGCACGCACTTGTAAACGCCCTGTCTGCACATCAGCTTCACTATTTAAACTTTGAATCTGCGCTTTAAAGGTATTCCCCGTTTGCAGCGACTTAAATTCAAGCTGTTGATTGGGTGCAATCGCTGAGAATTCAGAACTTGGTACAATAAATTCAAGCCATAACTGATCCAGTTGATCGATGATAAATAACTGGCTGGCAAGCTGTACATTTTCACCCATGACCAAGTCTTTTTTACTGATAATGCCTGCAATTGGTGCTGTGAGAACATAGCGACCATTACTGCTCGATGAGGCACCAAAAGCAGATAAACGAGATCTGGTGGCTTGTACCTGAATCTGTGCTTGCTTATAGGCATTGTAAGCCCGTTGATAATCCTGCTTGGCAGAAATACCTTGTGACCATAACTGACGCTCTCGTTCATAGTCCTGACGTGCCAGCTCTAAGCTTGTTTGTGCGACCTGTAAATTCGCCTGCTGATCAACCAAATCAGGCACCACCAAGGTCGCCAATGCCTGCCCCTTTTGCACACGCTGGCCTAACTCAACATTGACTGCAACCACCTGCCCACTAAATGCAGGTGATACATGTGCTTGACGGTCGGTATTGACCATAACCTTTGCAGGATAAGAAGCTGATTTGGTAACAGTACCCATCTCTACTTTAGCTAGTTTAATCCCTTGTTCAGTGATCTGCTGAGCAGTCAAACTAATGGCTTCAGCATTCTCTTTCTCGCCACCCTCTTCTTCACTGTGCTTCGCTTCTTCGGAACCATCTTTGGTGGTTCCTTTAGCATTTTCATCATGTGAATGTCCTTCTTCAGCATGTTCTGCTTCTTTTTCACCGCCTTCTTTGCTCGTGCCTTTTTTGGTTGAAAAGAACAACCCCATGGCAATAAGAGCAGTCATTACAATAGTAATGATGATCAGTAGGCGTTGAGAAATTTTGCCTTTCTGAAGTTTAAAAGATTTAAATTGATTCAGCATATTAATTTCCCCCGCCCACGATTGGTAAAGCTTGTGTTTCCTGCCATAAACTCTGATTGATCTGAGCTAAAGCGTCTTTTGCCATGATTTGACTTGGTTCAATACCGAGACTCAGACTTTCCGCTTCAATGGCACGTTGCCAGCCATCTTTCAATAATTGCACTTTTCTCAAACGCACTTCTTGCAACTGTAACGTTGCGAGTTGCACATCGTTAACGGCAAATTTACCGACAGTAAACCCCTGCAAAGTTTTACGTTGAACCTGAGCTGCAAGCGGAATCTGAGACTCATCGACTGCTTTAAACTGTACTTCCAGTCCTTGCAATTCAGTCAACAATGTTCCCACCTGCAAAGCATTTTGGCGGAGATAAAATTCCTGTTGTCTACTGAGTAAATACTGCTTTGCTTGCGCAATTTGCACACCATATTGCTGGCGGTTGAAAATATTCAATGGGATAGAGACCCCCACAACTAAAGCATTGTCAGTCGAGGTTTCAGGTGATCGAGTACGATTCACGCCTAAATTCACAGTCGGATTAGGCCGTGCCGAAGCTTTTAATTGCGCCACTGTCGCTTTTGCTTGCAACACCTGTAACTGACGTGATTTTTCAAAAAGATTGTCCGCGAGATATTCTTGTACCTGTTGGTGTGTAGAAGACGGCCATAAAGATTGAGGATTTAAACCAATACGAATGGATTTATCAGCGTCCCCCCAAAGATTGGATAATTGCTGCTTGGCAACTTGCACCTGCAAATCGGCTTGACGATATAAGCGAGCATTTTCTGCATGACTCAGTCTGGCACGATCTACATCAACCTGAGCGACACTCCCCGCTTGATAGCGCTTCTGAATTGCATTCAGATTTTCTTCACTGACGTTGAGTTGCTCTTGAACCACGTTGCGTTCTAATTCAAAAATGGCAAGCTGTGACCATTGGTATTTCACAGCCAATTCGAGTTGTGCCTGATAAATTCGCTGATTTAAGTCACTTTGGTCTTTTGAAAGTTGTGCCAACCGCTGTGCTGACCTACGTTCACCAAAAATATCCAAACGTTGAGAAACACCAATTGAAAGCTCTTGATCTTGATTGGAACCAAAACCCGTTTGCGATACGGATAACTCTGGATTTGTCCACAGTTTTGCTTGTTTGATGTTCGCAGTTGCAATTTGTTGCTGTGTTTGCCAGACGTTCTGCGTTTGCTGATATTGCTCAGTTTTTGCAATTGCCTGTTGTAAGGTTAATGCTTGAGATGGGTTGTCTGCCCAACTAAGAGATGACATCACACTCAACATCAGTGCACCGAGCAAAGACGGCCTAAAACCAAATACAGGCTTTTGTACTAAATTACGTATTTCTTTTGACATAAAAATGCCCCACTAAATTAAACCATTAGCGGTGGGCAATCTTTTTGGCTACCCCACCTTATAGCGGGGATGAGAGAGGCGGAGGATTGGGCAAATATAGATCAGGTGACTGGTACAAATTATTCCAGCCAATAAAGCGGGATTCAGGGTAGCCTATAAACTTAGGCTGCGCTGTTTGTTGCTGATCATCAACCACAATAAAATGCGCAAAGGAAGGCAAATGGTCACGATGATCATCATTTATATGATTAAGGAAATCATTGGAGCGCACATCATGTTGGTGTGCTGATAATTGTTTTGATGCGGACTGATCAGAAATCGGTTTATCTATCCCATACACATCCAATAGCTGCGGATGCTGCTGCTGATCCTGAGTACAATCAGGCGCATTATGGTGTCCAAAATGCTGACTAATTAGACTTTGTGATGGAAGTGTAGTGCTTTCATGATCACAAAAAGCTGCCGCTACATTCCAAAGACTTTGGAACATAAACAAACTAAGCAAGACTGTGATGAAAACACTTGAGCGTTTCACAGATTCTATCCGAAATCAAAAAACAACCTAAATATAGCAAATTTTCTCAATGTAATAAAATTACAGTGCGTGATTTAATACTTTAAATAAAAATTGTTGGTTTGTTAAATAATGTATTTTTTAACAAATGTGTAAAAATCGCAATTGACAAATTACATTTAACTATTTGCAAAGTGTAAAAAATCAGCTAGATTAATTATATCTAATCATTTTTTTGTGATTAGCAGTCTCTTTTACTTTGTTAATGGATTAGCAAGGAGGTTGTATATGTTGGTACATATTTTTAACCGTTTTTTAGGAGATTCAACATCTCGTCGAGCATTTGAACAGAATGCTTCCGAAGCTGCTCTCGAAAAAGCGCAAGCACATCATTTTGAAGATCAAAATCTAAGTTTAGATGAAATCGCAAATCGTAATGCTATGTGGTGCTATTTAAGAGCTGCTTTGCGTGGAGATCAAGAAGCTCAGTATAAAATGGGACTCAGCTACTTAAATGGACAACTTGGGTTAGACCGAAGTTATAGTCATGCAGAAAAGTGGCTTGAACAAGCTGCACATCAAGGTCATACCCACGCCAAAGAACAATTAAAAAAAGCATATGATGAGCTTGCTTTTTCATAAATCATGATAAAAATATTACATATACCCATCTATAAACAGAGTTGAAATCAACTCTGTTTACTTAAAAATATATTCAAATTTTCAAGTGAATTTATTTGGTTATGTTTTATACAATAAGATTGATTTTTTGCTTTTAATACTCATTTTTATATGGTAAAAATCACGAAATAAGTAAAAATATAATAGAGTATTTACTCTAAAAATATTTTATAAATTCAGTCACTTAATACTAGTATTTTTATTTTTTTTGTATATTATTGCCTTCCAACAAAAGTGATCATCTTTTAAACAAAGACCCAATCACCCGAAACAAAAAAATACAGCATATATTTATGCCAGTAGAATCAGGAAAATAGCTATGAATCAAAAATTAGAGCAACTTTTTCAAAAAAAGGTTCAAGGTAAAATTGCACTAATCACAGGTGCATCTAGTGGTATCGGTTTAACGGTTGCAAAAAAACTCGCAGCAGCAGGCGCGCATGTACTTTTAGTGTCTCGTACTGAAGAAACATTGAAAGAAGTCCAAGCTGAAATTCAGGCTGAAGGTGGACAGGCTGATATTTTCCCTTGTGACCTAAATGATATGGATGCTATTGATGAAGTGTCTAAACAAATCATTGCCTCTGTTGATCATATTGATATTTTGATCAATAACGCAGGACGCTCGATTCGTCGCGCGGTACATGAATCTGTTGACCGTTTCCATGATTTTGAACGTACGATGCAGCTGAATTACTTTGGCGCAGTTCGTTTAGTTTTGAATATTTTACCGCAAATGATGGTTCGTAAAGACGGTCAAATTATCAATATCAGTTCAATTGGTGTTTTGGCGAATGCAACTCGCTTCTCTGCTTATGTTGCATCAAAAGCAGCATTGGATGCATTTAGCCGTTGTTTATCTGCGGAAGTACATTCACATAAAATTGCAATTACTTCAGTTTATATGCCTTTAGTCCGCACGCCGATGATTGCACCGACTAAAATTTATAAATATGTACCAACACTTTCGCCTGAACAAGCAGCAGATTTAGTGGCTTATGCGATTGTGAAACGTCCGAAGAAAGTTGCGACAAACTTAGGCCGTTTAGCCTCTATTACGTATTCGATTGCACCTGGAATCAATAATAAATTAATGTCGATTGGCTTTAATTTGTTCCCAAGTTCGACTGCATCTGTAGGTGAGCAACAAAAATTAAATCTGGTACAAAGAGCATATGCTCGTTTGTTCCCTGGTGAACATTGGTAATTTAAGCCACTGAACGGATATTTTACTGAGTAGACTATCCGTTCAAATACAAACATTGAAAATCTTGAACAAATAAAATAATATTAGAAAAACTAAGCACTAAGAATAACTTCACGCATTCAATATTAAAGAAAAAATCATTGATTTTAAATTTAACAACACGAAGCTATTCAAATAATCAGAAACATAACCAATTAGAAAATGAGACCACTATGTTAAAAAAACAATTTAACTTAAAGCTTCAACCTGTTACCCATGCCGTTTTACTTTGTCTAAGTTTAAGCACGAGCACACTCATACCTGTTTATAGTTATGCAGAAACAACCTCCACAGAACAAAGCACGGCATCTGATCAAAGTACACAAACGCAGCAAGAAAGCCCGTATTCCAAACTGAATTGGCAAATTGGACCCAAAAAGGAAAATCTTGCTGATGTCGCCACGCTAAACACAATTAAAGGTGATGGTTTTCTTGATATTTCAAATTCAGATAAATTTTTAGAGCTTACAGGTAATCTCACTTCGGGCAGCACTAATGTACTCGTCGCAAAGGATGATTCATGGTGGGCGACATTTGACTTTGAACCGTCAGGTTACGTCAAAGATGATGAGAAAATTGATGCTGATGCATTGTTAAAAGAATTAAAATCTTATGATGAAGCAGCCAATGCTGAACGAGTGCGTTTAGGGCTTGATAAACTTTACACAGACAGTTGGGCTGTCCCTCCAAAATATGATCCTGCATCTAAACATCTTGAATGGGCATTAAAAGTCCGTGGTGAAGATAATATGGAAACCATAAACTATACCGTACGTCTGCTGGGGCGTACGGGTGTGATGAGTGCAACCTTGGTATCTGATCCTGAAAATCTAGATAGAAATATTCAAGCATTTAAAAACTCTATCAAAGGCTTCCAATATAATTCAGGTGAACGTTACACCGAATTCCAAGCAGGCGACAAAGTCGCAGAATATGGTCTTGCTGCTTTAGTGGTAGGTGGTGCTGCCGCCGTTGCGACTAAAAAAGGTTTTTGGGCGGTCATTGCTGCTTTCTTTGCAGCGACTTGGAAGTTTATCCTTGTTGGGGTTGCTGCTTGCATTGGTTTTATCGGGAAGATTTTTAAAAGAAATAAAGAATAATGATCGCATTTGAATATCTTATTATTTTGGGTTTAGTCGGATTTTATCTCTATGATTCGGCTAAACTTTGTTTCTATAATGAGTTTTATCTTCTCAACGGTTTTACCACAAAGTTTAAGTCACAGATGCTGGTCAATCACGTCAGTGTCTTAAAAAAATTTCTGATTATTCCTCAGCCATTTTGCCCACATTATTTATGCTTTAAAGTTCGCTGGCAACTGACCCATCATCAAGACCACCAACAAGTTATTGGCGACGAGATCAAGGCTATTCGAAATCTGCAAAAAATCTTAAAGCCGTTGCAGTTGATGATTTATTTAAATACAGTGTTAACACTGGTTTTATTACCTATTGCGTTGATTTATAAAAGCAGTTATCTATATTTAGCAATTTTAATCCTGAGCATTTATGCGCTTAACCTGATCAATATCACTTGGATTTTTGTTCGACGAAAACAACTATACTTGTCCAACTTAAAATTCAGCTATCTTTTCATCGATGCGCTACTTTGTCCGCCTTTTGCATTAAACCTCCTGCAAAAAATTAGTCTAAATTATGATTTTAAGACAGATGCAATTACCCTCTCCCAACATTTATTACAAGCAGATGATTTTCAAGCCTTGTTGTCTCAAACGATTGCGGATATTGAATTACTCAAAAATAATCATGACTCAGAACAAGTGGTCATTGAACAATTAACACTTAAACAAAACTACCTGACCAATCTATTAAGTCCACCTTGAGTACCGAAGCTATTTACTCAGCAACAATTTTCACGATTTAAACGACAACAGCTCAGTATGATTCGCAAGCTTCTGTTTCAATAAATTCTCTAACCAATCAATAAAGAATTGAAAATATACTGGTCGATACTTTCTTTCTAAAAAAAGAAAATTGATGGGTATTTTTAAGCACGCTTCTTGCTCAAATATTCGGGTTAATCTTTTGGTCTCGATAAACGGGATTGCATCAAAAGCTGGAATCTGGATAATCCCCAACCCCTGCAAGCCCGCATGTAAATAACTTTCGGTATCCTCAACTGAAAGTTGATAAGGAAGTTTGATCTGGGTATCTTTAAAAACCAGACTTCCAAAATCTGAATCCATATTTTTCATTTGATAACCGATCATAATATGCTGATTTAACGGTTCTGTTTCTAAAGCATTCTCCAATGTATTTAAGTATTCTGGAGCAGCCACCGTATATAAATCAACCTCTGTGATAGGCCTCACAATTAGATTTTCATTCATCACATTTCCAACACGAAGCACACAATCCAATCGTTGTTCAATTAAATCTGAATAATGATCGTGGCTATAAATTGAGACTTTAATATTCGGATACTTTGCATAGAATTCATGCAGATAAGGAAGAAGATATTGCGTTGAAATTCTTAACGGTAAGCCAATTTTAACTTGTCCCTTATATTGACGGTTTTTTAATTTAAACTTATTTAGCCCTTCAGCCTGAAAAATCAATTGTTGAACTTCTTTAAGAAACTGAACCCCATCATTGGTTAAGTTAACTTTTCGTGTGGTTCGATTAAATAACAATACTTGATATTCTTTTTCTAAGCCTTGTATTGCATAGGTAATTGTTGAACGTGGTAAATCCAGCGTTTTAGCGACTTGGGCAAATGAATGCTTTTCCGCAACTAAGCAAAAAATTTTTAGCCGGTCAATTTTATCCATTTATTATTCAACTTTTTCAAACAATCTATTCGATTCTAATCACTATTTAGAACAAAAAATAGCTTTTAGAATTTCAGCATCATTTATCAAAATTGGAGAATAAAAATGATGCAGCATAGCTTAAAAGATAAAACAGTGATTATTACGGGTGGCGCTAAAAATCTAGGTGGTCTGATCGCACGTAAATTTGCAGAACAAGGTGCAAATCTTGTTATTCACTACAACAGCCTAGAAACCCAAAAAGATGCAGAAGAAACACTCAAAGCCGTTGAACAACTTGGTGTTAATGCAACATTGATACAAGCAGACCTCTCTAATATTCAAAATATCGAAACATTGTTCATCAAAGCCAAAGAAATCTTCGGTGGTGTCGATATCGCGATTAATACCGTAGGGCGAGTACTTAAAAAACCATTGATTGAAACAACAGAACAAGAGTTTGATTCAATGAATGACATTAACAATAAAATTGCCTATTTCTTCATCCAATCTGCGGGTAAACATCTTAACAATGGTGGAAAAATTTGTTCTATCGTGACCAGTCTTTTAGCAGCCTACACAGGATTATATTCAACCTATGAAGGCTTAAAAGCACCTGTGGAGCACTATACACGTGCAGCATCGAAAGAGTACGGCGATCGTGGTATTTCCGTCACTGCTGTTGCACCGGGTCCAATGGATACACCATTTTTCTATGGTCAAGAAGCGCCTGAAGCAGTGGCCTATCATAAATCTGCCTCTGCACTGGGTGGTCTAACCAAGATTGAAGATATTGAACCTTTGGTACGCTTTTTAGTGACAGAGGGTTGGTGGATTACAGGTCAAACTATTTTTGCCAATGGTGGTTATACAACACGTTAATAATAAACTGCCCATTTATTGAAATGGGCAATTTATTACTAGAACTGATGATTCCGATCCACCCATTCTGCAGTCAGTGCAATGGTCTGTTTAAGATTGGTTTCTAGTATTTGCCATTTCTTATTTAATGTTAAAAACTGATCCATATTTAATTGCTCAGTTCGGATGAAGTTCAACATCTCAGCAGATAGATCCAGCTTTTGAGCAAGCCACTTCCATCTTAAAATCAATTTTAAGATGTGTAGCGAAACAAAATATTGCGGTGCTTTTAGATTTAATCTGTGAGCCGCATTGTCAATAAGAGCTTGCAAAGAAATCTGAGTAGGATTGGCAATCAATATATCTTGGTGAATTGTGAGTTGATCCTGTGATGCTTTGAATATCGCATTGACCAACATGGTCACTGAAACCAAAGGTAAATAATGCTGAGGGGTTGCAGGAATTGCGGTCATTTTACCCTGTTTAAGCTGGGTAATCAGGTGAGCAATTGGTTGGTTTTCTGCAATTTCACCAGAATTTTCATCCCCTACCACTGTTGCAGGATGAATCACTGTCCAGTCAATTTTCAACTGTTGAGCGCATTTTACCCAAGCAAAATGAGCTTCAATTTTAGAAGCCTCATAAGCACCCAGTTTTTGGTACACCCGCCTCCAATTCGTACTCTCGATATTTTCTAAACAGACTCCAGCATCTTGTAAGTGCTGAGTGAGTGTCAACATATAGCCAGAAAGATGAATTGCCCGTTTCAATTGGCAATGCTCGTTTACGCATTCAAGTAAATTGATTAAGCCTCTAACATTGACTTCCCTTGCATGTTGTATCGAAAGATTCCATGCAAATAATGCACTGGTATTAAATAAATAATTTACCTCAGCAAGCCGTTTCCAATCTTCAGCTGAAATACCCAAATCAGGCAAGGTAACATCGCCTTGTATACAGAATAATTTTTGATGACCTATTCCTTGTTTTTCCAGCCACGTTCTCAAACTCGGCTCTTGCTGATCGAGACGACGACACAAGGCAAAAACTTGTTCATTGCTTTGAAGTAATCGTGCTACAAGAAATTTACCAATAAATCCTGTTGCCCCAACCACCAAGGCAACTTTTCCTACACTTTGATTATTTTGCATCACTGTATACACCTTTTATATGCTCACACTTAAGCTAAAGGATGGAGTACACTCCACAGTCAAGTGTTTCTTGCAAATACATAAAATTTTGGAGCAAGTGATGTTAATCGGTGAATTATCAGAGCAATTAAATCTCAGTCGGGATACCATTCGTTTTTATGAAAAGCTTGATCTTATCCGCCCATTGACACGAAATAATGGTTATAAGGATTATTCAAAACAAGACTTACAGCAATTACAACTGATTCAAGTCGCTAAAAATTTAGGTTTTACTTTGGCTGAAATTAAACAGATTTTAGACTTGGTCAACGTCAATGAAATTCCAGCAGAACAATTTCATATGATTTTAAAAGACAAGCTCAGTGTCATTGGTGAAAAAATTCTCCAATTACAAAATATTCAAAATCTACTTGAAAATCTTGTGGTCGGGGAAGCATGTCCATTTAAAAAAGATTGTGATCTTTCCGCAATTGTCTAATCCATAAAAAAACCGCCTTACGGCGGTTCTTTTTTGAGAAATTAAGGCTTATTTAGATCCTTTAATCCCTGCTTGTAATAACAACGCACCTAAACCACCAATTTTGTTTTCTTGAGGTTTAGCTGCTTGTGGTTTCTTGTCATGACGTGGTGCTTTGTCTTTATTGTCATGGTTTGGGCGACCTTGCTGTGGACGTTTACCCTGAGGCTTACGCTCACCACGTTGTTCATTGTTATTGAACTCACGCTTTTGACGTGGTGCTTTAGCTGGTGCTTCCGAACCTTCTGGGCGCATCGATAAATTCACACGATTTCGCTCAGCATCTACAGTCAATACACGTACTTGTACGATTTGCCCTGGTTTCACCACTTTATGTGGATCAGAAACAAATTCATTGGCAAGTTCTGAAATATGTATTAGACCATCTTGATGCACACCAACATCGACGAATGCACCGAAGTTAGTCACATTGGTAATCACACCCTCAAGCTGCATCCCTTCAGTCAATTGACTGACTTCAGTGATATCTTCACGGAATTTTGCTGTACGGAATTCTGGACGAGGGTCACGACCTGGTTTTTCCAACTCGCTTAACACATCTTGAATCGTCGGTAGACCAAATTTGTCGTCAGCAAAATCTTCTGCTTTCACTTGACGAATAATTTCAGTATTACCAATGATATCTTTCACTGTGGTCGCTTTCGCTTCAACAATTTTGTTGACCAAACCATACGATTCAGGGTGAACAGATGATGCATCTAAAGGTTCTGAGCCATCTTGAATACGTAAGAAACCAGCAGCTTGCTCAAATGTGCGCTCGCCTAAACGTGGTACATTTTTCAATGCTTGACGATTGTCAAAACGACCATTTTCTTTACGGTAATCTACAATTTGCTGTGCAATGGCTTTATTTAAACCTGCGATATAGCCCAAGATTGCTGGAGATGCTGTATTTACATCTACACCCACCGCATTCACACAGTCTTCAACCACAGCATCTAATGTTTTTGCCAAATTGGTTTGATTCACATCATGCTGATATTGACCTACACCAATAGATTTAGGGTCAATTTTTACCAGTTCAGCCAATGGGTCTTGTAAACGACGTGCAATTGAAACAGCACCACGAATCGCAACATCAAGCTCAGGCAGTTCAGCAGAAGCCAATTCTGATGCTGAGTAAACAGATGCACCCGCTTCACTTACTGAAACCCGCGTTAATGTAAGATCCGCATTTTCAGCCATCATTTCAGCAACAACAGCTTCAGTTTCACGACTCGCAGTACCATTGCCAATCGCGATTAAATCTACATTAAATTCACGGCAAAGACGTGCAAGTTCAGCAATCGAGCCTGCTTTATCTTCTTTTGGTGCAAATGGGTAAATCGTGCTATGTGCAAGCACATCACCTGAATTTGAAACAACCGCCAGTTTTACCCCTGTACGAATACCAGGGTCAACACCTAAAGTTGTGCGCGAACCTGCTGGTGCAGAAAGCAATAAATGACGTAAGTTTTCTGCAAACACGTCCATTGCTTCTGATTCAGCTGCAAGGCGCTTTTCAGTCAACAAAGAATGCTCAATCGTTGGGCGAATTTTACCTAACCAAAACAGTTTTGCAATTTGCTTTAAGAAATCTTGACGTGCTTGTGGCTGAACACTTTCAAGCGCGTATTCAGTTTCAATACGTGCAAGTGGTGCATGATCATCACCATCAACTTTAAGACCCAATACATTTTCTTGGCGGCCGCGTAGCATTGCCAATAAACGATGCGAAGGAACTTTATTTAAATTTTCAGAGAAATCAAAGTAATCACGGAATTTCTTACCAACTTCTTTTTTCTCATCAGATGCCACCAAACTTTTTAACACCGCTGTTTTGGCAAATGTTGATTTAAGTTCTGTGGTTAATGAAATATTTTGTGCCCAGTCATCAATGATGATGTGTTGAATCGCATCTAATTGGCTTTCAACATCTGGGTATTCTTCATGGCTAAAACCAGCCAAAGCTTCAGCCGGATCAATTTGCTCTGCGATAATTTTCTCAGCAAATTCCCCTAATCCTGCTTCTCTCGCTTTGAATGATTTACTGGTACGTTTTGGACGGTACGGTGCGTAAAGTTCTTCTAATGCATTTTTTGTTTCAGCGCCATTTACCCGAGCAAGTAAGTCATCAGAGAGCTTATTTTGTTCTTTTAATGATTCGATTACTTTTTCACGGCGTTCAAATAAATCACGTAGATAAACAAGGCGTGTATCAAGTTGGCGTAATTGGATGTCGTCTAAGCCTTGCGTTACTTCTTTACGGTAACGTGCAATAAATGGAACACTAGAGCCTTCATCTATCAGTTTAATGGCAGCTTCTACTTGGTTTGGACGTACGGCAAGTTCACTTGCCAACTGCTGAACTAAGTCAGTCATCGTGTTTAATTCCACAAGGATAAGGACTAAAAGTTAGTGATTATAAAGACCAAGACCATAAAATCCACAATTGTTTTGCAAATTAGCAGTGAAAAAAGTGATAAAAGATCATTTTTCTTGAGTTTTTACAGTGCAATCGGGTATTTCATCCTGCTTTGCTACATTTAAATTGCTTTGTAAAATAATTTTTCCAACTTTCCACTGTGCACCTTTGCGCTGTCCACCGCCATGAGAATTGAAATATTGCAAATCACACGGCTGATAACCCTGTTTACTTAGACGCTCTTGTACAAATATTGGTGGTGCTTCCATATACATGATTTCTTTCAGCAAAAATGCAGCATAGCGTCGCTCCTTGAGTCGAAATTTACCCTGCACATCTGTTTGCGTTTCACCAACTTGAACCTGATCAATCGGTTGGTCAAATTGGTCAATCACTTGTCCTGAGATTTCAGGTCTGGAAAGTCGGCTAATACATGCACTTAAAGCAAAACTTATTGCCAAAATACATAAAACTTTCATTTGCATATGGTATATCTTTTTATTTATAAACATAGAATCATCTTAAATCGTTATAGATGTTGTTTTTTGGTTTCAAAACAGCCTGAAAATTGTATTTTTGAGCAATTTGATACATAGTCTTAACAAGAGCTTAGGCAGTATACTGAGATTGACGAATATTTATAATTTACAACATTAAGGGAGTACATCATGAGTTTGGTTGTACCTGCTGAAAATACAGATATCGTACATAACGAAACTGACCGCGTCGAACGCATTTTAGTAGTCGATGATGATGTGCGTTTACGTACCCTTTTACAGCGTTTCCTTGAAGATAAAGGCTTTGTGGTAAAAACGGCCCACGACGCAACGCAGATGGATCGCCTATTACAACGTGAGTTATTTTCACTCATCGTTTTAGACTTTATGCTTCCTGTAGAAGATGGTTTAAGCATTTGTAGACGTTTACGCTCATCAAATATAGATACACCTGTCATCATGCTGACCGCACGAGGCAGTGACTCTGACCGTATTGCTGGCTTAGAAGCTGGTGCGGATGATTATTTGCCTAAACCATTTAATCCAAATGAGTTATTAGCACGTATTCGTGCCGTATTACGTCGTCAAGTCCGTGAAGTTCCAGGTGCACCAAGTCAAAACGTAGAAGTTGTGTCTTTCGGCCCTTGGTCTTTAGATTTATCAACACGTACCCTGACGCGTGAAGGGCAAGTGGTCACATTAACCACAGGTGAGTTTGCGGTCTTGAAGGCATTAGTTCAGCATCCACGTGAACCATTAACACGTGACAAGTTGATGAATCTTGCACGTGGTCGTGAATGGGGTGCAATGGAACGTTCAATCGATGTTCAAGTTTCTCGGTTACGTCGTTTGATTGAAGAAAACCCTGCACGCGCACGTTATATTCAAACAGTTTGGGGCGTAGGTTATGTGTTCGTTCCAGATGGTGCGGAATAAATAGATCTTGATTCGATAGCATGAATCAGTTTCAAAAGTACTGGTCACATACTTGGTTTTGCATGTGTCCAGTATTTTTTTATCCATATTTATTCATCCTAAATAATAGTCTTGATGGCTTTGCCCTAGAGCTACACTTATTTACTTATGATTTCACTGGTATTTTAAATATAAGTATATTGGGCAATTCTACAAAAACGGTGTAATCTCAATGTAATGCATCTCTTATTTCATTAAGTTTAGATATTTTAAATCTGAGTATTTATAACAATAAATAAGTTAAAACCGAGTAACCTAACATTTTTAATATTGCGATAAATCTGCCATCCTTTAAACTGAAATCCATAGATTAAGAATATCGCACAGATTGGAATGCTCCTGTGAAATTAGAACCCATAGACCCACAAGAATTTACCGACTTTGTCACCTACAAAGAACGCAAACGTACACCTTGGGAACGCTTCCTCGATAAAGTCAAGCCTCGTTCAGCGGCAATGCGCACCACAGTATTGGTGGTATTCGTGGTGTTCTTTAGCCTATTTATGTCTCTGTGGTTTTTCTGGAAAACGCTTTATTTACCTGAAATTCAACAACATGCACGATTTTTGGCGGTTGAGCTGGAAATGGTTAATAATCCGCGCTTACAGATTTACCATGACGAGATACAACTCGATATTGACGAATGGTTAAAGCAACGGGTTGGAGTCGAATATGTTACAAATCCCAAAGAATACCCAAATGTAAAAGACAAAATTATTGCGGATTTCTTTACCAATCGTATTGAGAACCAGCTTGCAGAAGAATTAAAAATCAAAGATGTAACGGTTTATTTCCAGTTTAAACCCAGTCCACGCATTTGGGTTCAAACCCCTGAAATGAATGGCAATTGGGTCCGTGAACCTCTCAATACCTATGCCAACTATAGCCCCGAACTGATTTTAGCCTGGTTATTGGGTATTCCTTTGATTGCCGCAGCGATCATCCTGACACTGGTCAGACAGCTCAACCGCCCGTTACGTCGCTTACAACATGCAGCAAATAACTACAGTAAAACAGGAAAGGCACCCTACTTGGAAACCAATCACGGACCACAAGAAATTCGTGAGGTGAACCAAGCTTTTAACCAAATGGTGTATACACTTGAACAAACTGAACGTGATCGCCAAATCATGTTGGCGGGTATTTCTCATGATTTAAGAACACCGCTGACACGGATCCGTTTAAGTGCAGAGATGATGTCTGATGATGACTTTTTAAAAGAAGGTTTGATTTATGATGTCGATGATATGGATGCCATTTTAAGCCAGTTTATTTCCTATATGCGTGATGGCTCAGATGAAGAGCTTCAAGACACCAATATCAACGCTTTGCTACAAGAACTGATCATTCAGTTTAAACCCTTAGATATTCAGTTTACGCCGCAAGAATTACCGATCATTACTGCACGCTCACTGTCGTTAAAACGCTTGATTGGTAATCTCATCAACAACTCAAAACGCTATGGGGCAGAACCAATTGAACTCAGTGCTTTTGTTGAAAATGAGCATATTAAAATCTGTGTAGCAGACAATGGTGAAGGAATTCCCGAAGACCAAATTGAAGGGCTTATGCAACCTTTTGTACGTGGTGATGCTGCACGTACAGTACAAGGGAGTGGTTTAGGTTTGGCCATTGTCAAACGAATTGTGGATATTCATCAAGGTGAACTGTTGATTTCCAACCGTCCTGAAGGCGGGCTACAAGCCATCATTTCACTACCAACTTCAATAAAAGTTGAGGAAGAACCGACACCTACAAATCCGATTCAAAAAATCAAACAAAGCTTGAGTGATCACTTTTAGTGATTGCTCAATAAACCAACACTTAACTTTGTTTATTTAACAAACAGCTATCATTATTTTATTAATAAATAATAACTTAAAAACCATCACCAGAATTTATACCTGCATTTATTGAAAAAATTAGACCTTAGCATTAGAGGCATGCACAATTCAGTTTGAGGGCGGTACAATCCGTCTAGTTTTGAACAAGAATTGAGCGTAAACCATGTCTTTAGATCGTATTCGTTTAGCATCTCTCCATGACAAAGTCATGAGCGCAGAACAAGCTGCAACTTTTATCCAAGATGGGATGACTGTGGGGATGAGTGGATTTACTCGTGCAGGTGAAGCAAAAGCTGTACCTTTAGCGCTGGTAAAACAAGCCAAAGTGAATCCGTTGAAGATTACTTTAATCACAGGTGCAAGTTTAGGTAATGACCTAGACAAACAATTAACTGAAGCTGGTGTACTTGCGCGTCGTTTACCATTCCAAGTCGATAACACTTTACGTAAAGCTATCAACAACGGTGAAGTGATGTTCATCGATCAGCATTTGTCTGAAACTGTTGAGCAAATGCGTAACCTTCAGTTGAAAAAACCTGATGTTGCGGTGATTGAAGCGATTGCGATTACTGAAGATGGTGGCATCATTCCAACAACATCTGTGGGTAACTCTGCAAGCTTTGCAATTTTTGCTGAAAAAGTGATTGTTGAAATCAACACCAACTTAAGCCCTGCTTTTGAAGGCTTACACGATATTTATATCCCAACTTACCGTCCAACACGTCAAGCAATTCCTTTGACGCATGTTGATCAACGTATTGGTACACCTGCAATCAATATTGATCCTGCAAAAATCGTGGGTATCGTAATTAACAACGAATATCATGACTCTCCATCAACAGTGACACTACCAGATGATGAAACTCAAGGTATTGCCAACCACTTAATCGCATTCTTTGAAAAAGAAGTTGAAGAAGGTCGTTTACCTTCGAATCTTGGTCCTTTACAAGCGGGCATCGGTTCGATTGCCAATGCGGTATTAACCGGTCTTAAAGATTCTAACTTTGAAGATTTGGTGATGTATTCAGAAGTACTGCAAGACTGTACTTTCGAATTGATTGATGCGGGTAAAATGAAGTTTGCTTCAGGTTCATCAATTACCCTTTCTGCTAAATATGGCGAAAAAGTATTTAACAACCTAGAACAATACAAAGACAAACTGGTTCTACGTCCACAAGAGATTTCAAACCATCCTGAATTGGTTCGCCGCTTAGGCATCATCGGGATCAATACTGCACTTGAGTTCGATATTTACGGCAACGTCAACTCGACCCATGTGTGCGGTACCAAGATGATGAATGGTATTGGTGGTTCAGGTGATTTCGCACGTAATGCACATTTAGCAATCTTCGTGACCAAATCAATTGCAAAAGGTGGCGACATCTCTTCTGTTGTTCCATTTGCTTCACATATCGACCATGCTGAGCATGATGTTGATATTCTTGTGACTGAACAAGGTCTTGCTGACTTACGTGGTTTAGCGCCTCGTGAACGTGCTCGTGCAGTCATCAACAACTGTGCTCACCCAATGTATCGTGATGCATTGAATGATTACTTTGATCGTGCATGTGAAAAAGGTGGTCAAACACCGCATATTCTTCGCGAAGCACTTTCTTGGCACTATAACTTTGAAGAAACAGGCCATATGCTTGCTTCTTTAGAAGATCAAGCTAAAAAATCTGCATAAGATTTTAAATCTGATGTAAAAAGTAAAAACGCCCTTCAGGGCGTTTTTTTATGGACTTATTTGGGTTTAAACGCCCACCCACTGATTTTTTAAATATCTAAAGACTCAGATTGCAACACGCACTTTATCTTTCTTTTCAATAAACGCCACACCAGCTTGGTCCTGATTAATCATCTCAACCGCTTTCTCAGCAATCATAATTGCGGGGGCATTGGTATTGCCATTCACCACTTTTGGCATGATTGACGCATCGACCACACGCAGGTTTTGAATACCATAAACCCGTAACCGTGGATCAACCACAGCCATATCGTCTACCCCCATTTTACAACTTCCCACAGGGTGATAAACGGTATCTGAGCGATCTCTTAAAACTTGGCGAATGTCCTCATCTGTTTTTACCGCGGCTGTAAATAAATCTTCTTTAATCATGCTTTTAAAAGCATCAGATTGCATTAATTTCTGAGTGAGTTTAAAGCCTTTAACCATTTCTTCTAAATCAGATTCTTCACCATAAAAATTCGGATCAATCAATAAAGGATCATCGATACTTGGCCCACTTATCTTAATCGAACCACGACTGACTGGATTTAAAAGGCAGACATGACAGGAAATACCATGCCCTGTGTGCATCGTTCGTGCATGGTTATCCACCAGTGCAATCACAAAATGTAATTGTAAATTCGGTAGACTTTGCTCATTTGAACTTTTAATAAAGCCGCCACATTCAGCAAAATTCGTGGTCAACAAACCACGGCGTTCTTTACGATAACGTCCAATTTGTTTAAATAGATCAATTGAACCTGGAATAGATAAGCCAAAGGTGCCTTGAATTTCACTGACTTTATAACCAAAAATAAAATCAGGATGATCGTGAAAATTTTTACCCACACCAGGCAAGTGTTGTTTTACCTCAATGCCATGTTGCGCAAGTTCTTGTTGGTCGCCAACACCTGACAACATCAGAATCTGTGGCGACTGCATCGCTCCCGCACTCAATAACACTTCTCGACGTGCAAAGATTTGTTTCAGCTGACCGCCTTGCTTGTATTCCACCCCAACAGCCACGCCATTTTCAATCAAGATTCGCTGAGTCTGTGCATGGGTTTCGACCGTTAAATTTTTACGATCTCGATGTGGAAATAAATAAGCCCGCGCGGAACTACAACGCTCCCCATTGATATGGGTCACTTGATAAACGCCTAAACCTTCCTGCTCTTCTCCATTGAAGTCATCCAGAATTCGATAACCCTGCTCTTTGGCAGCTGCGATATATTTTTGCTGTAAGGGATTATCACTACGTAAATCAATAACTGAAAGTGGACCAGCATTACCGTGATATTGATTTTTAATTCTTTGGTTATTTTCAGACTTAATAAAATAAGGCAAGACCTCATCATATGACCAACCGGTATTGCCTAAGGCTGCCCAATCATCATAATCTTGTCGATGTCCACGGATATACACCATGGCATTAATTGCCGACGAACCACCTAAGCATTTTCCACGAGGCTGATAACCTTTACGACCATTTAAGCCCTTTTGAGGTACAGTTTCAAAGGCCCAGTTATTGATCTTGGTTGGAATGCTAATCACTGCTGCACAAGGAACTTCTACTTTCCAGCCCTCTCCAGCCCCTCCCGCTTCAAGTAGACAAACAGAAACTTGCGGGTTTTCTGATAAACGCCCAGCCAACACACAGCCTGAGCTTCCACCACCGATAATAATATAATCAAATTCCTGTTTATTCACGTGAAGTTCCTTTTTTGTTTTAAATTATGCCTCCATTATTATGCACACTTTCAATCAATAAAAAATCACTATTCTCAGCCTATAACGTTTTTATAAGTTAACAAACTCAGCAAAAAGTATTTACGCATTGTCTAAAAAATAAACTTATCAACTGCGGTTTTTTATATTAATCTGCTGTAAAGATTGTTTTAAAAAACAAGAGATAAAAATTCTATGTTTATTATCAGACAGTTTCAGGAAACCGATTTAGACGAAGTCATCGCACTGTGGGAAGTCTGCGATTTAACCCGTCCTTGGAACAACCCAGAAATTGATATCTTCCGTAAAGTCGCACAAAAAGACGGATTGTTTCTATTGGCGGTCAAAGATGAACAATTGATCGCTACGGTTATGGGGGGCTATGATGGGCATCGGGGCTGGGTCAATTATCTTGCTGTCCATCCTCATGATCAACGTAATGGTGTTGCAACTGCATTGATACAACAACTTGAAAAGCGTTTAGTTGCATTAGGTTGCCCCAAACTGCAACTGTTAATCCGTAAGGATAATATTGATGTACAAAGCTTTTATGAGCAACTCGGTTATGAAGAAATCGAAGTCGTGTGTTTGGGTAAACGTCTTATTTCAGATTAAAAATCTGTCGAATCCATCTGCTTTCATGGCGATTGACAGAAAAACTTAGAATTTATAGCCATACGACAACCCTAAAATGTCCTGACTCATTTTGAGTTTCGCTTCACCCCCACCAAACGCAGGGGAAATTTTGCCTTTTACTTCATCTTCCAAGGCATATGTATAGGCAATACTGATTTCTTGATGTTGATCGAGATTCCAAGTTGCACCCACGCTGAGGTGGTCTTGAATTACCCCAGGAGCAAGAATATTTAAAAACACTTCACTGTCTGGAATCGGTTGATCATTATGACTATAACCAGCTCTTAGTGTGAGTTTTGGATGGG
Organism: Acinetobacter sp. Root1280; assembly: GCF_001425285.1. Lineage (NCBI taxonomy): Bacteria > Pseudomonadati > Pseudomonadota > Gammaproteobacteria > Moraxellales > Moraxellaceae > Acinetobacter > Acinetobacter sp. Root1280. The sequence continues at coordinate 131,027 of NZ_LMED01000027.1, forward strand.
CTTGATAAGACACACCCAGTTTATAGATATTGATATCATTCCAGCCAAATCCTGGCCCTTGTGGTGTACCAAAAGCATGACCTTGTTGTAATTGTGCAAGATCAAAAGGATTTCCTACCGATTTCACATCCGAATAGTTAATTCGTTGTATATCCGCAGCCACTGTTAATTGAGGTGTGATGTTGACAGCTACACCCACACCATAACTTTCAGGAACATCAAAGTCACCTCGTTCAGCAAACAACCCACGATATCGATCAAAGCGATCTGCATTAATTTTTGAAGAATAATTTGCGCCTAAGGTTAAACGTTGATCAAAGAATTTTCCAGCCCAACCAATACGTGCACCAATGCCAGTCGCAGAATCCTTACCACGATTGCTTAAATTTGAACCATCAGCTGAAAAGCCACTAAACCCAGCAATTCCCCGTGCTTCAAAACGTTGATAGAGAATATTGGTTGCAATGCCGATAGATTGATTTTCTGAATATTTCCAAGCGACTGCTGGAGTAATGAAAACTTGGGTTAAATCCACTCCTGCTGTTCCACTGTTGCCAAATGCTGCAAATGGATTATTGTTATATCCCGTATTCATTCCACCATTCCCATATATTGCTAAACCTAAAGCAACTTGGTCATTGATTTGATGGTTGAATGCAAGCTCTGGGAGTACAAAATATTTGCGTCCATTGCCATCATATTGACCATTGGCGTTGGGATAAGCTTGTGGCATTTGATTCGCTGTAATCTCAGCTGAGCGATCAGGTGAAAACACGGTTGCACCCACATCAATACGATCACCAATCCAGCTTAAGCCTGCTGGGTTATTGGCAATCGTTAATGCATCTTGAAATTGAGCGATTGAAGTCCCTGCATTGCCTTGGGCTTTTACCCCATAGCCATGCATAAAATAGCCTGTCGTTGCAAAAGCGGTAGAACTGAATACCGATAACCATACAGCAATGGATAATATTTTAATTGGAGCTTTCATGATTTATCTTACTTTTAAATAATATATAAGTAAGTATATTGTTAGCTATATCTGTTGTAATCAAAGATAAAATGCGATCCTTATTTTATTTGTGCATAAAGCATTTTTTCTTTGATTTTTTAATTTTGCCCACTCTTAAAAAAACTGGGAATGTGATGGTTAGATCTGCAAGCTCTCTGGTTAATGCTTCAGCTAGATCAAGTAATGGATGATCCTGATTTCTTTCACAATAGTGTTTAATTGCAGACCAAGTAGATAAATACTTTAACAGTTGTGCAGAGGACCACTGATACTGCATCTTAAACTCAGCAACGTTTATTTCATCAAAAGGAAAGGGAATGGTTTTATATTCTTCATCGATATAACGGCGCTCCGCATCCCAATAACCATCTAGTTTTTCAGCATATAAGCTTTGAATCATGGTATTGATGGCTGCATTTTCGACATGAATTAAGCCGTAACCGATCACAGCAAGAATACCTTGTGGTTTTAATGTGCGTTCAACTTCTTTATAAAAGCCATCAAAATCAAACCAATGAATGGCCTGAGCCACTGAAATCAAATCAAAACTCTGTGCTGTAAATGAAGTCTGTTCAGCAGATTGGACTTGATAGCTGACATTGTCGAAATAAGGCGCAAGGTTTAATTGTTTTTCGCTCATATCTGTTGCAACAACATGATCGAAATAAGGGCTAAGCAATTGAGTAAATTGACCTGAACCCGCACCACAATCCCAAGCAAAACCGCGCTCTGGAACATGATTTAAAATTTCCTGAACCACTTCTTGCGGATAACTCGGTCGAGCTTGCTGATAAAGCTGGCTACCTGATGAAAATAAATCTTTCATTGTTCTTATAACAATCTATTTCACTTACCAAAGGTTTATCTTACGATATTTATAGTCCATAGCAAGATATTTTGTAAGACAATGAGTTCAATTTACGCATTCTCAATAGCATGCTGTTTTTAATGATGAGCATCTATTTTTTAATTGATGATAAAAAGCAGGCAATAAAAAACCCCAAACAATGTTTGAGGTTTTTCAAATATGGTGGCGAGACCCAGGATCGAACTGGGGACACACGGATTTTCAATCCGTTGCTCTACCTACTGAGCTATCACGCCGATGCGGTGTATTAAGCCGTATCTCAGTTCAATAGTCAATAAAAATCATGACTTTTTTATTCAACCGAATATTTTTTACCCAAAAAAAATCCCTGATGGGATCAGGGATTGAAATCTCAAAGATTTTTAAATATGGTGGCGAGACCCAGGATCGAACTGGGGACACACGGATTTTCAATCCGTTGCTCTACCTACTGAGCTATCACGCCGATGGGGCGTATTAAACAATTTAATGGTTTAGTCGTCAAGCATTGAAATCACTAAAATCATTCAATAGTTTATTTTTACAACAAAAACCGCCTATTTATTCTAAATAAGGCTGTTTTTTATGCGTTTTTCAGCTTTAGAGGGCAAATTTTGGCACGCTTAATTTGCTGAACCAAGGTACTCTTCCTCGCTTTAAGTTTTGCAAACTCAATTTAATTTTTCCCAAAGTGTTCTGGTCGTGACTGCAATATGCTGCTGAGATCAGCTCAAACTTATAGTTCTGAAAAATAGCCAAATAAAAAAGCAACCTGATCAGGTTGCTTAAATTGGTCAAAGATCCAAGATGATCTTAGATTTTACCTAAGTGAGCTAAACAACGATGGATTGCTCCACAGCCCGGCTCAAAGTTTTTAATGCCCTTTTCTTCCTCGATACGACAAACTTCTTCGACCAAACGTTCTGCAACGCCGCGTCCGCGGTTAGCAGGATGCACCACAATATTTTCCAAAGTCCGACTTTCACCTTGTCCAGTACACCATAACGCACCAATAATCTTTGTATTAAATTCTGCGACATAAAGTAAGGTATAATGAGCCAAGTTTTGCTCAAGTTGTTCTATGGCATCATGACCATCCCCAAACTCGGGACTGGTGTCATATAATCGCTCAAGCTGATCGCGAACTTCTTCATTTTCTAGTGAAGTTTTAGCATGTACGGTAATAGGCATTGATTAACCCTCCTGAGCAATCTAATATGCTGTCACTTTCGTCACAGCGAAATATCTTTACATCAAACTTTTAATTTTTGACGTTTTTTGAGGAACGTGTCTATGGCGCAACGTATCAGTGAAGTGGTAAGAAACACCAACGAAACTAAAATTCGAGTTCGTGTGAATCTTGATGGTACTGGTCAAGGCACGCTCAATACAGGTGTTCCCTTTTTAGACCATATGGTTGATCAAATCAAGCGTCATGGTTTATTTGACATCGATATTCATTGTGATGGCGACTTAGAAATCGATGATCATCATACTGTAGAAGACTGTGGAATCACACTAGGCCAAGCATTTGCGCAAGCACTCGGTGATAAAAAAGGCTTAAAACGTTATGGCCATTTCTATGCACCACTTGATGAAGCTTTAAGCCGTGTCGTGGTTGATTTATCAGGTCGTCCAGGTTTATGGATGGATATCCCATTTACACGTGCCCGTATCGGCAGTTTTGATGTAGATTTATTTTCCGAGTTTTTCCAAGGCTTTGTAAATCACGCTTTAATGACTTTGCACATTGACAATTTAAAAGGCAAAAATAGCCATCACCAAATTGAAAGTGTTTTTAAAGCATTTGCACGTGCGCTTCGCATGGCGTGTGAAGTTGATCCGCGTGCAGAAAATACTGTTGCATCGACGAAAGGAACCTTGTAATGACCCGTATTGCCCTTCTTGACTATGGCATGGGAAATCTTCATTCAGCAGCCAAAGCACTCGAACATGTTGGCGCAACTGTAGATGTCACAAATGATCCAAAATTAATTGCTCAGGCAGATAAAATCGTATTTCCCGGTGTAGGTGCAATGCGTGATTGTATGCAGGGGATGCATGAAGCAGGTATTGATGAGGTTGTGCGCCATGCTGCGTTTAATAAACCGGTACTTGCCATTTGTGTCGGCATGCAAGCTTTGCTTGAATCATCAGAGGAAAATGCGGGTACTCAAGCGCTGGGTATTTTTGAAGGTGTGGTAAAACATTTTCCAGATATGGACGGCTTAAAAGTCCCTCATATGGGCTGGAACCAAGTCCATCAGACAGATCCAAATCACCCAATGTGGAAAGATATTGATCAAGATAGCCGTTTTTACTTTGTACATAGCTATTATGTCGAACCCAAAGACCCGTCTCTTGTTGCTGCAACATGTGATTATGGTTTGCAGTTCTGTACGGCTATTCATAAAGAAAATTTATTTGCGACACAGTTCCATCCTGAAAAGAGCCATACAGCAGGTTTACAGTTACTGAAAAACTTTGTGGAATGGAAAATCTGATTCATTCAGGTCAATTTCATCCCGATTTATATCTCTAAAAATCAAGTCAATTGCAATTGGCTTGATTTTTTTATTTTATTTGGACTTTATTTTTTATCGTCTGTTTATTATGATTCAACCAAATTGAATAAAAATCCAACAATTGATTTTAAAAATTGATTTAAAAACCTTAATTCATTCTAGGAACATAACAATGTCTTCTAATTTTCAAACCTATGATTCAGCTTTAAGTGCCAGTGGCCGTTTTGGTCGATTATCCTATTTAGGCTGGAATATGCTGTTGGGTCTATCCATGTTTGTACTGGGTATTATCGCTGCATTATTCATCCCTGCTTTAAGTAACTCACCTTCAAATACGCTCATCTTTATACTCGGCGCAGTTGCGATTATTATTTATATCGCGGTGATCTACTTCAGTTTTATTTTTACAATCCGTCGCTTACATGACAAAAACCAAAGTGGCTGGTTATCTCTTCTTATGCTTTTACCTTTGGTGAATTTATTCTTTTTTGTTTATTTAAGCTGTGCAAAAGGAGATGCTGGGACAAATAACTATGGCGCACCTCGAATTACTCGTGGTTGGGAAAAAGTATTGGCTTGGATTTATATTGTGATCTTCCCGATTAGTATTCTAATCCTTGCAGTTACAGCAATCCCAGCATATCAAAGTTACCTTGACCAAGCGCAACAATTTCAGCAATATCAACAACAAATCAATCAATCTGAATAAGTCAGCCGAAATAACCACCCTATTTTTATAAGGTGGTTATTTTACTCTTTGGTGACAAAACCACCTTCTAATGGCTCTACACTGATCTTGATATCTGCCTTTAAATTTAAAGCTGCGTAACGGTCTTTAATTTCGTTAATCAATTGTTCCATGGTGACATGACTTAAATCCAATTCAGACTCAGCATATGCTTTGGTCACCAGATCTGCTTTATCTTGCTGTTTAGATTCCATATTCCAGCGTTCAGTCATCCCAACTAAACGCGCCAATTCAATTAAGCTTTGCGCACTCGACGGTGTTGAGTTTTGCAACCATTTGGTCATGGTTCCTTTTGAAGTTTCCAGTACGTTAACAATATCACTGGCTTTTATATTTTTATCCTGAATTAATTGCTTTAAACGCTTGGCGCCTTCTATAAAAAGATCATCATCTTTTTCAACCATACAATTTATTCCTGTGTTTTTGACCCACAAAACTATCATCTTTTATTCAAAGTTTGTTATAACACAATATGGTTAATATTTTTAATGCTTAAACTGGTCGACTAAAATTTGTGAGCTTAAATTTGTGAATATTCAAACTCAGCAACTTCCTAGTAAAGAACAAATTCAGAGCTTTCCCCGTTTTCAAAATTTGCCTTTGAGTAACATTGTTGTAGTCAATAGCTTGCAACAATGCCAAGCGATTGAAGCAGAATTAAAAACGGCGCACATTTTTGGTTTCGATACTGAGTCCAAACCTACCTTTAATAAAGGTGAAATTCAAACTGGCCCACATCTTATTCAATTGGCGACATTTGAAAAAGCCTATTTATTTCAAGTTTCCCCAGATATTTTGGCTTTTCTAGCGACCTTTTTTGAAAATCCTGATCAGATTAAAGTTGGTTTTGGCTTAAAAAATGATGCACATTTATTCCGTAAAAAAGGCATGCAACTCAACAGTGTCATCGAACTTTCAAAATGCTTTTCGAGGTTTGGCTTCAATAATCCTTTAGGAATTAAAAATGCCATGGCATTACTATTCCAAGTCAATTTCCCTAAAAGTAAATCTATTAGCACCTCAAATTGGGCACGTAAAATTCTCACAACACCACAAATTGAATATGCAGCAGCCGATGCCTATGCTGCACTTTTAATTTTCGAAGCCTTACTGGATTTAGACTTAATACCTGACACGATTGCACATACTCAGCTTAAATTGAGCATTCGCGCCAATAAAAGCCTAAACTGACACTTAGAAATTGATCAAGTTTTTGCTAAGATGATGATCAATAAATTCTTCATTGAGATTAAGCAAGGAGCGAAAGCATGCTGATCATCCCGGCAATTGACCTGAAAGATGGTAAATGTGTTCGTTTAAAACAAGGTCGTATGGAAGACGATACCGTATTTTCTGATGATCCTGTTGCAACAGCACAGCATTGGGTAAATGAAGGCGCTCGTCGTTTGCATTTGGTTGATTTGAATGGGGCTTTTGCTGGAACACCAATTCATAAACCTGTCGTTGAAGCAATTGCAAAAGCACAGCCTGAACTGCCAATCCAGATTGGCGGTGGTATTCGCTCTTTGGAAACAATCGAACATTATTTAGATGCGGGCGTTTCTTTTGTCATCATCGGCACCAAAGCAGTTCAAAATCCTGAATTTGTTGAAGAAGCCTGTAAGAAGTTTGCGGGACACATTATTGTCGGTATTGATGCGATCAATGGTATGGTTGCAACTGATGGCTGGGCAAATGTCACTGATGTAAAAGCCACTGATCTTGCAAAACGTTTTGCGGATGCCGGTGTGTCTAGCATTGTTTATACCGATATCGCACGTGATGGTATGATGCAGGGTGTCAATGTTGAACAGACGGTAAATCTCGCACAATACTCAGGTCTTCCAGTGATCGCCTCAGGCGGTGTAACCAATCTGGATGATGTGCGTAATTTAAAAGGTAAACCGGGTATTTTAGGTGCGATCACAGGACGTGCAATTTACGAAGGCACATTAAACCTACGTGAAGCGCAGCTGTTATTGGATGAACAAGGCTTTTAAGTTCCCAGTATAGATTGGATTAAAAAAGAGAACCGAGCTGTTCTCTTTTTTATGTGTTAAAGAAGGTATTTAAATCACTACATCCAGATTTAAACCAATGTATTTTCAAAATGTTGCATTTCAATTTTACTTGCTAAAAAGGGCTTCATTGCCGTAAACCACTGTTTAAACTCATCTGTTTTCATAAAAACATCTGTATGGGTTTTAAGATCAATCCAGTGAATTTGTAGTATGTATTTTTGATTGTCTTCTATACCACGGATTAATTTAAATTTTTCACAACCTTGGGCATTCCGGAAGGTGTCTGATAATTCATAAAATTTCTTTTCAAAAGCCATTTGTTGACCATCAACAATATGAAATAAAGCCTGTTCGATCACCATGATTTATTTCTCTTTATCAAAATTTTAATTCAATATGCTAGCACGACTGCATGACAATTGAGTGATTTAAATACCCGATTACTCAGCTTAACATCTGCACAATACTGTGCTTTCGCGTAAAATAGCCCTGCTCTTCTACATTACTTTATTTTATGTCTTCCTCTCCCCTCGCTTTATTTTTAAAGTCCAGAACGCCTCAAATTGCACTGATCCTGATGACCATGATTTGGGGTGGTACATTTGTCATTGTACACTATGCCCTAAACTATAGTTCCCCTATGTTTTTTGTCGGTTGTCGTTTTGCTGCAGCGACCATTGCTGTTGGATTACTGTCTTATAAATATCTAAAAGGTATCAATTTAAAAGAACTCATCGCTGGTGCGCTGATTGGTGGCATGATTGCCACAGGTTATGGCTCGCAAACTGTCGGTATGCAAACCATCAGCAGTAGTGAGTCTGCATTTTTAACAGCATTATATGTGCCCCTTGTACCGATTCTTATCTGGGTGATTTTTCGCAAAAGACCACATATCATGACTTGGCTCGGTGTTTTACTGGCGTTTATCGGTTTAATTTTTTTGACAGGAAATGGTTTTCATCACATTGATTTAAATACGGGGCAAATCATTACATTAGTTGGCTCATTTGCAATTGCTATGGAGATTATTCTCATCGGGCATTTTGCAGGGAAGGTCAATATTCAGCGTGTAACGGTGATTCAGCTTGCTTTTGCTTCATTGATTTCATTTGCCAGTATGCCTTTTGTGGGTGAGCTGGATATTCCAGCCTTTTCGTGGCAATTGGTGATGCTTGCTGTTGGACTGGGCTTAACCAGTGCTTTATTACAATTGACGATGAATTGGGCACAACGCTCTGTCGATCCTTCTCAAGCTGCCGTGATTTATGCTGGCGAACCAGTTTGGGCAGCTTTATTTGGAAGAATTGCAGGTGAACGCTTACCTTTGCTGGCTCTTTTTGGTGGTTTACTTGTGGTATTGGGGGTGATCATCAGTGAATGGAGACCCAAATTTTTATACACACGACAGCTTAAAGAAAATTCAACTGAGATAGAAAAACAGCGTTCTTAATTAGAACGCTGTTTTCACTAAAATTACGCTTTGATCAAGCTGTATTGCTCGGGAACAAGATCCATCAAGGGTGATTTATTCAGTTATATCGGTAAGGCTTGATCATCATTCAGCGCAATAATGCCTCGAATGGCGCGATAGACAATCCATATCCAAGAAATAAATAAGGTGGCAGCACAAAAAATCGTAGCACCCACGGCAACACCCGCAAAGGCATTGACATTATCCATGGTGAAAAATAGAAAAATAAACGGAATAAATGCAATTACCGTCCAGACTAAATACCACCAAAAAGTGCGAATTTGCCATCTAAAATGACTTTCGAAAATCGTACCACGGACCGAATTCAATTTTACATAATTGATAATCAATGCAATGATTGCAAGAATTCCCGCAGAAAAAATTGCAACAATATAAAGGATATATAAAATTAAAGTCAGAGATTTACTATTATTTGGATCAACATAATTATTCATTGTAAGCCCTTTTAAATTTGCTAACGCCCGTTTAAATCTTAAACATATTCAAAGGCGAAATTAACCATAAAATCAATAAAATATTAAAGAATATGGTACACAAATAAATCTTTTTAAAGGGTTGTTTTTGTGTTTTATGTCGTAAGCGTTGCTGTGCTAACCAAGCTGCAGGCCAACCACCTAAAAAAGCTAAAATATGCAGGGTATTTTCAGGAACACGACGCTGATTGCTCTGCGCAGCTTCTTTATCTTGTGCATAAAACCAATAGGTCATCACATTGATAATACTGACAAAAAGAATAAACATGCCATTGAGCAAACCGCTTATGGTCAAAATTGCCAAAGCAATAATATAAACAGCGCACAAAATTTGCATCGGCTGTAATTTAGCCTGCTTTGCTGCATGTAACTGCTTGGCTTTAGCCGCTTGCTGGCTTGTGACTTTCGCCATTTGTGTGGCTTTTAAATATGTGACTTGTTTTGCTTTATAACGCCCTTGGCCGTCTAATTGCACCACATATTCAAGGGCACAGCCCACGATTGGGCGTGGCCCTTTTTGTGCAAAATCTTTGATGTGTAAAAATACGCGATCTTTTACACCATCATTTGGTTGAATAAAGCCATAGCCTTTATCATCGAACCATTCAACTAAACGACCTTGATCACGCATTTTATTTCCCACAAAAAGCTATTAAGCAGTCACGAACTTTAATCTTTCAATCAACATATTACGCATTTCTTGCGGATTTTTCTGCAAAATATCGTCACCAGTGCGTGCTTCAGCGGCATTCATCTGAGCGATTTGTAAACGCATCATCCAAAAGCGACCTGCGGCCATAGCCAAATATAACTCTAAACAAGCTCTTTCATCTTCAGTCAGGGGACGAATCGAGGTATATGCATTTAAGAAAGCCGTTGCTTTGGCTTCATTCAAGCGAACACTTGGATATTCTGTACAAAAGTCATTTAAGGTAATCGCAATATCAAAAAGTAATTCATCTTGATTCATTTCATAAAAATCAAGAATGCCTTTTAACTCATCGCCTTCAAACAAAGTATTGTCACGGAACAAATCTGAATGAATAAAACCTTTAGGTCGATTTGGATACATCATGGTCAGTGCTTCATATAAACCTAAAAGGTTATTCAGCAAAGCGCTATCCGCCACATCCAAAGTCGGTTTAATTTGTTGAGCAACGTTATACCAATAGGCATGATCACGCGCCACTTGACGCTGTAATGGGAAGTCTTGTAACGCCACATGCATTTTGGCCTGTGCTACAGCAATTTGCTCAACTTGAGCGATTGTAGAAGGCATCGGATGTTTACCTGACATCCGTGGCGCAATTTGTGCAGGTTTATCTTTTAAGCTATGAATCGACTGACCGCTATGTTTTAACGGAACAGGAACTGCCAAACCTTGTTGCCCCAAGTGTTCTAAGACAGGAATTAACTCCCCTGCTGCTTGTGCATCCATATTTTCAAATAATGTTAATACAAACTGTGTTCCATCAGCACAAATGATAAAATAGTTGGTATTTTGCACACCGCCTTGAATTGGTTTAAGTTCAACCACCTCTAATCCATAAGGTGCTGCAAAGTGTTGAACTTCTTTTAAACTCAAAGTGGTATAAACCGACATAGAAAACCTGCGAAAAAACTTACATAAGTTTGATAGAATAACCGCTTCGACTATCGAGGTGTAGCACCTAAGTCACGAACTTTCATAATCGCCTGTTATTTTTGGAAAAAATTATGCTCGCTAAACGTATTATTCCTTGCCTGGACGTAGATAATGGTCGTGTGGTGAAAGGTGTCCAGTTTCTGGATATCCGTGATGCAGGAGATCCTGTAGAAGTTGCCCGTCGTTATAATGAGCAAGGTGCAGATGAAATCACCTTTTTAGACATTACCGCAACATCAAATGGCCGAGATACCACTTACCGTACGGTTGAACGTATGGCTGAAAGTGTGTTTGTTCCACTTACAGTCGGTGGCGGTGTTCGTAAAGTTGAAGATATTCGTTTGTTATTAAATGCAGGCGCAGATAAAGTCAGCATCAACTCTGCTGCGGTATTTAATCCTGAGTTCGTTCAAGAAGCGTCTCAGCGCTTTGGTGCACAATGTATTGTTGTAGCAATCGATGCGAAAAGAACCGGTGAAAATAAATGGGAAATTTTCACCCATGGTGGTCGTAAACCAACAGGCATAGATGCGATTGAATGGGCGGTCAAAATGGCAGAATTCGGTGCAGGTGAATTATTGGTTACCTCTATGGATGCAGATGGGACTAAAGCGGGCTATGACATTGGCTTAATGCGTCAAATCAATGATCGTGTCACCATTCCAACCATTGCGTCAGGTGGTGTGGGTAATTTACAACATTTAGCAGATGGTATTTTAAAAGGTGGTGCCGATGCTGTATTGGCAGCCTCTATATTCCATTTTGGTCAATACTCTATTCCTGAAGCAAAACAATACCTTGCTGAACAAGGGATTGAAATGCGCCTCTAATTGATTGTGAGCGCACATATATAGAAGAATGTTATTTTGGCATTCTTTTATATATGCAATTGATTTAGCCTGATTCAAATAGCAAAAATTAAAATACCGAGAATTAAAACACCAAGATAAAACTGATAAACAATCCATATGATTTTTAAATATAGTTAAGCTTTATCAACCATAAAACTTTTACCATTGCATAGAAATTAACTCTATGAAAATCAAGTTTGCAATGCCCCGCTTTATATTTAAAGTTTAAATTGCTTTGCGTAGGCGATCCTCACTTTTCAGAGATGAAAAGATGACAAAAATCTTCCGTTGGGTGAGGGGTACGTCCTATACCCCCACCCAACATGGCGACATCCATGTCGCCTCACGATAGAAAGACCGTCTATGTTTCATCAATATTTAAAAGTATACAATGCTCATTTTTCGACTAATATAAGCAGTTTAATACCCATATGACTCACTCAACATAATCACTTTTTGATTTATGAAAGAGATCAAATGATTTATCTCGAACCACTTTAGCAATACTTTTATATGAAAAAAAATCATGGTTAATGGGATTACTTATTCTGGTTATTTCCTTTAATCTTATAGTGAAAATTTCATAAAAATAAGTGCGAGTCATTATGGATTTAATAAAAATAATACGGAAACTCAAGCAAATCATCCGCTATAAATACCATTATTCCAGTTCCTATCATGCATTTAAAATGTCTGAATCAATGCATACTTACCACCGTGCAACCAGTTATGAACATCTGGCGCTTAACCAGCGTGACCCTCTTGATTTAGATCAGCGATTAAATGAAAAAATCCAAAAATATCAACGCAACGCGATTTGGTATTTTTTACATTCAGCACTTAAAGGATATAGCACGGCCCAATATAAATTGGGCATGATTTACCTACAAGGCCAACTCGGCCTATCACCAGATAAAAAGAATGCATACAAATGGTTGTTGCTTGCCGCCAATCAAGGTCATCTCGAAGCACAACACCAACTTTATCGGCTTTATTTACAATAAAAAAACCAGCTCGAAAGCTGGTTTTTTGATCTACCAAATTAGTGATTAACCACCAATTTTTTTGTATTTGGTACGTTTTTGCACAGCAGCATCACCCAAACGCGCTAAACGATATGCTTCATATTCAGCATAGTTGCCTTCGTAGAATTCTGGCTGTTCATTTTCAAATGACAAGATATGTGTAGCAATACGGTCAAGGAACCAACGGTCATGCGATACCACCATGACAGTACCAGGGAATACAAGAATTGCATCCTCTAGCGCACGTAAAGTTTCAATATCCAAGTCGTTTGATGGCTCATCCAGTAAGATTACGTTGGCGCCCATCTGAAGGATCTTCGCAAGTTGTAAACGGTTACGTTCACCCCCTGACAATTCACCAACACGTTTTTGCTGATCTTGACCTTTAAAGTTAAAGCGACCGATATAGGCACGAGATGCGATCTCGTATTCGCCAATTCTTAAGATATCTAAACCGCCAGAAACTTCTTCCCAAACTGTTTTATTGTTATCTAAAGTGTCACGAATCTGACCAACATAAGCAACTTTTACAGACTCACCCAATACAACTGTACCAGTATCTGGTTGCTGTTCGCCTGTCATCATACGGAATAAAGTGGTTTTACCCGCACCGTTTGGACCAACGATACCAACAATCGCAGTTGGTGGCACTGTGAACGATAAGTTTTCATAAAGTAGACGGCCATCAAACGATTTGCTGATGCCTTCAACTTCTACAACCTTATTCCCTAGGCGTGGACCAGGTGGAATATAGATTTCAGAGGTTTCATTACGTTGTTGGAACTCACGTGAGTTAAGCTCTTCAAAGCGCTCCATACGTGCTTTGTTTTTCTTTTGCTGACCTTTAGCATTTGAACGAACCCATTCCAATTCTTTTTTCAATGCTTTAGCAAAAGATTCTTCTTGTTTATTTTCCTGCTCTAAACGTGCATTCTTTTGTTCCAACCAAGAAGAATAGTTACCTTGATAAGGAATACCATGTCCACGGTCAAGCTCAAGAATCCACTCTGCAACGTTATCCAAGAAATAACGGTCATGGGTAATCGCAACGATTGTACCAGCAAAGTCTTTTAAGAAACGTTCTAACCAAGATACAGATTCTGCATCCAAATGGTTGGTTGGTTCGTCAAGCAATAACATGTCTGGTTTAGACAATAACAAACGACACAATGCTACACGACGACGTTCACCACCTGAAAGTAAGCTTACGTCAGAATCCCATGCTGGAAGATTCAATGCTGCTGCAGCTTGATCCATTTGGTTGCTAAGGTTGTGTGCATCCCAAGCATGAATAATTGCTTCTAATTTCTCTTGCTCTTTTGCAAGTGCATCAAAGTCAGCATCTTCAGCTGCATATTCAGCAAAAACTTCATCTAAACGTGCCAATGCATCTAATGGTTCACGTAAACCATCTTCAACGTTTCCACGTACATCTTTATTTGGATCTAATGGTGGTTCTTGCTCTAGATAACCGATTTTAATACCTGGTTGCGCACGAGCTTCACCTGAGAAATCTTTATCTACGCCAGCCATAATACGGAGTAGGGTAGATTTACCTGCACCGTTTAAACCAAGTACACCAATTTTTGCACCTGGGAAAAATGATAAAGAGATGTCTTTTAGGATTTCGCGCTTAGGCGGAACCATCTTCGACACACGGTTCATCGTGTAAATATATTGGGCCACGTAGGACTCCTCTATAATGAATAGAAATTCGCAAAATGCGAATAAATAAATACCGTCAATTATACGCTGAATTTATCTATTTTTGTTCAGATTTGTCCAATTGATTGAGATATTTTAAAAGCATCAAGAAAACATTTTTCCACACCAATACACGTAATCAAATCGCGACCTCACACATGATCACGAACAAAAATTCGGCTGATACTGATATACAAATTGCGTCTTGGTTTGAGTTGAACTTGGTGCATTGTAGTTTGACAATGATTTCAAAGCAGAAAAACTAATGGCAGCACGTTGTACAACCTTATTGGTGTAATTTGCATTTGGGTCTTGGTACTTAAATGAGACTTCAACTACAGCTGGTTTTAATCCTGCATAAGGTGCTTGGGTATACCATAAACTCATATCTACCTCTGCATCAAACTCGCCTAAATCAATGCTGACCCCACGATAACTTCGTTCATAAATAGTGAGTCCACCTACAGATGACAACAGCTGATTATCACTGATAGCAAAAGTTTCTTTAAATTTTGGAAAATGCGTATGGATGTCTAAAAACTTATTGATTGTCCGTGTATTTGCCACTGTGGTGGATTTACTAGAACCCACCAAAAATCCTTGTGTTGCTGTTTCCGTGATATCATCTTCAAGCTTGGTTTTGGCTCCCGCAGTTGAGCTACTCAAATCGGCAAAATCAGACAGATAATGATCATAGCTTCTAAATTTAAGCGTTACTTCAGATGCTCCGTTTTCAATCCGTTCTCGAAAGCTATAGCCCATATTATTGAGTAGGCAACTGCTGGGTGAATCATAAAAACGTATTTGGCGTTGCTTGTCTAAGAACATCGTTCCTGAAACTGTACGGTTAATTTGTTGTGCAATAACCGTTTTGGCTTGTTGCATATAGCTATTTACGTTAGCGGACTCATTGGCATAGCTAAATTTGTCTGGCTGTAACAACAATTTATATTCACGCGATGTCACTTGCGGTACAGCCCAAGCAGTTGTAGTGATTAAACTTGTTAGAACGGTGAGAATGGCTATTTTTTTCATTGAGGAACCTATTATTTTTAAATGATGCTGATAGAAAAAGCCGCCCCTTGGGCGGCTGTTGTTATGCAATTATTGACCTTTTAAATTCAATTTATCCATGATGTATAAGGTATTGATATCAATACGTGTACGTGCCGCATCCAGATACTTTGGCTCCATGCCTTTGGCATTATTCCAAAGCCCCATATCGTCATCATTTAAAATCCCAAGTGTCGTACTATTGATCAACCACAGACCTTCCATTTTATCATGTGGATATTTAACCGCTTTCCCCATATCCAGTACCAATGTTTTAGGTGCTGGAACAATATTAAATGCTTTTAAACCGTCCCAGCCTTTATCCAATTGGTATTCTTCTAAGGTCTTGCCCGCAATGGTTAAACCAAGCTTTTCATCTTGTTTGACATCATTTTGTGTTTGAATATCTTCTAAATTGGTGGCTTTGCTTAAATCAATACGATAGACATTTTTCATCACATTGGGCGTATCTTTATAAAACAATCCATCTCGTTCTAAAACCAGAAATTGTGTTGCACTGAGGGCAATAATGGCAGAGTTTGAATTTTCAGCTATCTCTTGCTGATATAAATATTGTGCGACTTTGCCTGTTTCAAGATTAATCGTCACAATACGCGTCAACGTTGATTTATTGACATTTTTATTCGGTAAACTCATGGTCGATTGCATAATCCCAACCAAAGTTTTTTGGTCTGGGCTAATGGTTAAGCCCTCCATCCCTCGATTGGCACGGCGATAGCTAAACTCATTCGGCAAAGTCCAATTGTTGCGTTTATCAGCCTTAAATGGATTGATACGCCCTATTTCTTTACCATTGGCATCATAATGCACAATATGCGGTCCATATTCATCGCTGACCCAGAACGTACCATCGTTAAGTGCAGTGAGCCCTTCACTATCCAAGCCATAATCATCCAATCGAATTGGATTATTCACCACATCGTAAGGCTTGGTTGGATCTACAGTAATCACTTTCCCATTGACATCATACGGTGTTTCCCCTGTGCCGCCTAAAGCAGAAGTGTTGGGTAATCCAGTGATGTCTTTTCCATCGCGATCTTTTAAATTGATGGTTTTAATTAATTTCACAGTGCCATTGTCTTGGACTTCAAATAAACCAATTTTCGGCACATAGTCTGGAATGGCGAAAACCTTACCAGCACCATATAATTTATCAGTAAAGTCTGCATTTGGCCCCCGATCGGTCAATGCATAGAATTGTTTTTTATTGCTTGGATGCGCAGCAACATCAGAACCAAAACCACCCTGACGAATATCAAACGAGCTATCAATGGTCGTACCATTCGCAGAGTAACGTCCCAATACATTAAACGGTAATGCTACACCTTGCGCAAACAAATTGGGCTTACAACTGTTTTCTGTTTTAGTGATTTCACTGGTTTCAAGTTTGCCATTTCCATTGCGATCTAAACCGCTCTGAATACGTGTTCCCCCCATTACACAGGCTTCATCACCAAACGCTAATGTTATATTTTGGGTTAAGGTCTTCTGTGTTGTTGAATCTTGATCATCATCAGAACATGCGGTCAAACCCAGTAAACTACAGAGGACTAAAGTTAAAGTGCTTTTATGGCGGGTCAGTTTATTTATTGCTGCTTTTTTCATTGTATTTTTAATAACTGAATTTATGGAATTACTTATGCTAATTTCAGCAAATGACACCACAATGACAGCTCACAAACTCAGCGATATTCGGTCTATTTTTCCTCGTCGAAACTCAATTTATCTCGGGCTGCATTGTTGGCTTTATCTGTTTTTATGATTTTAAAATATATAAACCCTTGTTTACTTCATATATTTATTTGTTACACTCTATTGAAATTTAATAAAAAGTTGACGGAAGAACATGACATATAAAGACGAAACTCTTGCCATACATGCAGGCTATGAACCAGAAGCAACCACTAAAGCGGTAGCCGTTCCAATTTATCAGACCACCTCTTATGCTTTTGATAATACCCAACATGGTGCGGATCTATTTGACCTGAAAGTTCAGGGTAATATTTATACACGAATCATGAACCCAACGACCGCTGTGCTTGAGCAACGTCTGAGTGCGCTTGAAGGTGGTATTGGTGCTTTAGCATTGGCTTCGGGTATGTCTGCGATCACCTATTCTATCCAGACCATTGCAGAAGCGGGTGACAATATTGCATCGGTTTCAACACTCTATGGTGGAACATATAATTTATTTGCCCACACTTTGCCAAAACAAGGCATTGAAGTGCGTTTCTTTGATTACCAAGATCCTGAAGCATTGCGCGGCTTAATTGATGAAAAAACCAAATTGGTTTTCGTTGAGTCGATTGGCAATCCGCTGGGTAATATTATTGACCTAGATGCCATTGCTAAAATCGCACATGAATATGGTGTACCCGTGATTGTGGATAATACTGTTGCAACACCTGCCCTACTGAAACCTTTTGAACATGGTGCAGATATCGTGGTGCATTCATTGACCAAGTATATTGGCGGTCATGGTAATTCGATTGGTGGTGCGATTGTCGATAGTGGCAAATTCCCTTGGGGCAAATATCCCGAGCGCTTCAAAGTCTTAAATACCCCCGATCCAAGTTATCATGGGGTGAACTATGTAGAAGCTTTGGGTGCTGCGGCATATATCGCCCGTGCACGTGTTGTTCCATTAAGAAATACAGGCGCAGCAATCAGCCCGCTTAGTGTATTCTTAATTTTACAAGGCCTAGAAACACTGAATTTGCGTATGGAACGCCATACTGAAAATGCACAAAAAGTTGCTGAATATTTACAGGCACATCCAAAAGTAAAATGGGTCAACTATGCTGGTTTAAAAGATCACCCACAACATGCTTTGGCACAAAAGTACGTCAAAGGTAAACCGTCTGCAATTCTGTCTTTTGGTGTTGAAGATGGTCGTGAAGGTGGCACCCGTTTTATCGATGCATTACAGCTGTTTACTCGCCTAGTGAATATTGGCGATGCAAAAAGTTTAGCCTGTCATCCAGCAACTACCACGCATCGTCAACTGAATGAAACAGAGTTAAAAGCAGCAGGCGTGAGTATTGATATGGTGCGTTTATCTGTGGGGATTGAACATATTGATGACTTGATTGCAGACTTAGAACAAGCACTTGCTCAAGTGTAATTTTCTTTTTGTGATCTTAAGTTTTCCAAATAAAAAGACCTGAATCATTCAGGTCTTTTTATTTATAAATTCAATTATTTACCTTGAACTTTTTGTTCAATCTCTTCAACACTGGTATGTCGCGCATCAAAACCTTTTGCCATATAAATCACTTGTTCTGAGATATTACGGGCATGGTCACCAATTCGCTCGAGTGAACGCAATACCCACATCACATTGATGACACGACTAATATGACGTGGATCTTCGATCATATAGGTCATCAGTGTACGCGTCGCGGATTGATATTCACGGTCAATATCGGCATCGGCCAACAAAACTTTTAATGCTTGTTCTGCATCCACACGCGCAAAAGCATCTAAAGCATCATGAATCATGACACGCACTTGATTGCCAATATGCCGTGTTTCCATATAGCCACGCGGCGATTCGCCCTCTTCACATAAAGTCTGCGCAATACGGGCAATTTTTGCAGCTTCATCACCAATACGCTCTAAATCGGTATTGGCTTTACTCATGGCAATCACCATACGTAAGTCAATTGCAGCTGGATGACGACGCGCCAAAATCAAAGTCAGTGCTTCATCAATTTCTCGTTCATAACGATTAACTGTATTGTCTTGGAATTGAACATCAATGGCCATATTGGCATTGGTGTCCAATAACGCATGCACTGCATTTGCGACTTGTTGTTCTACCAAACCGCCCATGGTCATAAATTTGGTATTCACATCCTGTAAGTCCTCATTAAATTGAGAAGATATATGATGGTTTAATACAGGATTACTTGGGCTCAAGGTCAGATGCTCCACACGCAACAAAAACTATTTTTATGGGTTAATATTAAAGCATATTCATTATGAATGTTTTATGACAAGTATTTTTCTTTCAAATTAATTTCTCAATATCGCTCATTTCACTTCTGATCAAAGCAATTTAGAGTAAAGATACTACTACAATTTGCTGAATTTACATATGTAACTTTGCTGTGAGCATCCATTTATCGCAAATTCACGATGCTGTACTCAGGTTAATTTTTGCAGATCTTAAATCAGACACATGACTCAGTTTCTTGCAAAAAGTAACGTTTCATTATCACAAAACTACAAAATATTTCATTTATTTAGCCTCGATTCAGCGACAATGGCATCGAACAAAACTGAGCTTCTTTTAAATGCTGGTCGAATGAAATTTCCTCGCAATATCCTTCATTTTCTCATTTCAGGCATACTCGTTATCTTGAGTTGCATGGTGGTTATCGCGTGTCAAAAACCCACAACCGACATTGTCAAAGAATCCAAAGAAGCGCCGCAAAAAGAAAATCCAATTCCTGATTTAACCCAAATTTGCCAAAATCTCAAAAATGAGATGCTGGCAATCAATGCAAAAAGAACCACGCTTGCGATAGAACAAGTCAATCAAGATATTCGTATGTGTTTACCTTTGATGAAACCCGCGGAACAAATGGAATTGATGCATCAGTCGAAACGTATGTATCAACAATTTTTACAGATTGAGCGCACGTCAGAACAACAGCAAGCATTTGAAAACTATGCTTTAGATCAAGCTGTATACCCCACTATTCAACAGAGTAAATTTGAACAACTTAATCTACGTGACCAATATTTATTACGTCACAAAGGCCAAGCTTATATTGAGCTGAGCGAACAAACAGATGATAAAATTGTCTATCGGAGAAGCCCGCAATATTTAGCCAAAGTTTTCGCCCCATATCTGACTGCACCTGAACAAGTTTTTATCGAAAATCTTGCAGAACAAAATACCCAACCGCTTTTTAAAAACCATAAACCCGATATTGATGCTGAAGAAATTGCAAAAAGAGCTAAGTTTTGGCAAGAATATCTACAAACTTATCCCACTAGCCCTTTTTTACATGATGCACAGTTCTTAAAAAATGCATATAGCAGTCTATTGTTTTTAGGCACTGAAGAAGCGCCTATTTCGATTACATTTGAAAATCAAACTGATATTGATGCAGCCAGCTGGTTGGTGATTGAACGCTTAGCAAAATCCAATGATGGTGAGCTTTCAGCTCAGGCCAAGAAGTTTGTTCATTTTTTAGCGATGAGCAAAGAGCAAAGACAGCAAAAAATTCAAATTAGTGAAAAAGAACGCACTAAACTGGAAAATATCCCTCAATTATTGGCGCTGTCCCAGCTCAATCAATATCTAAATTTAAGCCCGATCGACTTTAAGCATGTTAAAAAAGATTGCTTTAGTGATGCGATTTGTTCTAACAGTTAGATGTTATTTTAGCTCAATTTTTATTATCCTTGTGACATTCAAAAATACACAACAACAGTCATACTATGAAAGCTTTAAAACAACATCTATCACTCACAACACTCTGCCTGTGTACCCTATTCAGCGCTTGCCAAAAGCACGAGAACAATCAAACAATTGAGACAACTAAAGCAGCTTCTAAAGCGACTCAGACCAGTACAGCTGAAATACCAGCACTTCCACAAGACTGTAACGAGATAGATACAAGCATCAAAAAATTAGAAAAAACGGTCATCGTTGAAGATTTAAATGACCTCAATCAATTACTAAAAAAATGCCTCGCATCTGCACCGTTAAAAACACGTTATCAATGGCAAGCAAAAATTGAAAACATTTATCAAAAACTCATCGCGGATGCCTCACCTGAAGTCTTTCAATATATGACCGATACACTTGCAGACGGTCAGTCTATGACAGCTCAACAAAAACAAGAACTGTATAAAAAGTTAAAACCGCGTGAGAAATATTTAGTTGATCATGCAAAGGACTTATATTTAGTAAAATTTTATATCGGTGAAGGTGAATACACCTTTGTACAGCATCCACAATATGATCTGGATATTTTTGCCCCCTATTTAGAAAAATCAGATCAGGTTTACTTTAAACAGATCCGTAAAGAGTATACAGGTGCCAACTATATTATGGATGCAGGGCTAGCAATTAGTTTTGATGAAGTGGCCAATCGACTGTTATATTGGGAAAAATTCAATAAAGACTACCCCAACAACCATTTTAAACCTCAAGTCGTAGAGAACATTGAACAATACCGTAGTGCACTTTTTCAAGGCGAGGACAACACCCGCACGCTCTGGTTCGATGACGATAAAATTGCAGATGAACAAGCAATCAAAGCGATTGAAAAAATTGCAAAAAGTAAAACTGCAAGTAGCCAAATTGCACAGAAATTTGTGAATTTAATCAATACAAGTGAAACGCTTTGGCAACAAATGCCAAAACCATCTAGACAGTATCCTGAAGATAACTCACCTGAGCAGCAAGAGATCCGGGCACAACGTGAAGCATTTGAACAAAAAATTAGAAAATCTGTCGAGGAAATTCTGGCTCAAAAAAATAATTGAAATTGATATCTGTATGCCAGCATATTTTTAATGAGAACATGCTAAGATTTAAACATCGCTTGACGGAGCGCGAGTAATTCCTCGCTGAGATTTAGTCAGTTTTGCATCTCCTTGCCAAAACTTAAACTAAAGTACCGTTGAACCTGATCAGGTTAAGACCTGCGTAGGAATCAAGCATCTAAAAACTGACAGCCCATAGTTTATCTATTTTTGTCGCAATAGCGCTTTATTCTGATGATGAATTTAGCAGATAAAATAGACTAAATTTGCCACCGTTTTTGGTCGTGCTTGATTCGTTGATGTCATTCATAAGGATCATTGTAATGAACCAATTAACGAATCTATCCCCTGCTGATCAATTGGCTCAACACGAGCAAGAAGCCAAAGATCTGACTCGAATTTTACCCGCATCTAAAAAAGTTTATATTCAAGGTTCACGCCCAGATATTCAAGTACCGATGCGTGAAATTGAACTCACGGATACACCGACAGGCCTTGGGGGTGAAAAAAACCCACCGATTATGGTCTACGATACTTCAGGTGTTTATACCGATCCCAACGTACACATTGATTTGAATAAAGGCTTACCCAATGTCCGTGAAACTTGGATTGAAGAACGTGCCGATACTGAGCATTTAGCCAGCTTAACCTCTAAATTTGGCCAAGAACGTCTGAAAGATATTCGTACTGCTGAAATCCGTTTTGCCCATATTCAAAAACCACGTCGTGCAAAAACAGGCAACAATGTCACACAAATGCATTATGCCAAACAAGGCATCATCACGCCTGAAATGGAATACATTGCGATTCGTGAAAATCAGCGCCAGCATGAAGGTGTTGATATGCGCCAGCATGCAGGACAAAATTTTGGTGCACACAACCTCATGGAGATTACCCCTGAATTTGTGCGTAAAGAAGTCGCTGAAGGTCGTGCCATTATTCCCGCCAATATTAACCATCCTGAATGCGAACCCATGATCATTGGGCGTAATTTCTTGGTAAAAATCAATGCCAATATTGGCAACTCAGCTTTGGGTTCATCGATTGATGAAGAAGTGTCGAAAATGACCTGGGCAACCCGTTGGGGTGCTGACACCATCATGGACTTATCGACGGGTAAAAATATCCATGAAACCCGTGAATGGATTATCCGCAACTCACCAGTTCCAATTGGTACGGTACCAATTTATCAAGCACTTGAGAAAGTCGATGGTGTTGCTGAAGACCTGACATGGGAAATCTTTAAAGACACTCTGATTGAACAAGCTGAACAAGGTGTTGATTATTTCACCATCCATGCCGGGGTCTTATTACGTTATGTGCCGATGACAGCCAATCGTTTAACGGGGATCGTATCACGCGGTGGTTCGATCATGGCGCAATGGTGTTTGGCGCATCATGAAGAAAACTTCCTCTATACGCATTTTGATGAAATCTGCGAAATCATGAAAGCCTATGATGTGTCTTTCAGCTTAGGCGATGGTTTACGTCCGGGCTGTATTCAGGATGCCAATGATGAAGCACAATTTTCAGAATTACGCACTTTAGGTGAACTGACCCATCGGGCATGGAAACATGATGTTCAGGTCATGATCGAAGGACCAGGCCATGTTCCAATGCATATGGTCAAAGAAAATATGGACTTGCAACTTGAAGTTTGTCAGGAAGCACCTTTCTATACTCTTGGGCCCCTCACCACCGATATTGCTCCGGGCTATGACCATATTACCTCTGCGATTGGTGCAGCGATGATTGGTTGGTACGGCACTGCAATGTTGTGTTATGTGACCCCTAAAGAGCATTTGGGTCTGCCCAATAAGAAAGATGTTAAAGACGGGATTATCACCTATAAAATCGCAGCCCATGCGGCGGATTTAGCCAAAGGTCATCCGGGCGCACAAGTTCGTGACAATGCTTTATCTAAAGCACGCTTTGAGTTCCGTTGGGAAGATCAATTCAATCTCAGCTTAGATCCTGATACTGCAAGATCAATGCATGATGAAACCATGCCTAAAGAAGCACATAAGTCAGCACACTTCTGTTCAATGTGCGGACCTAAGTTCTGTTCGATGAAAATCACCCAAAACGTGCGAGATTATGCACAAAATCAACAAAATGCAGCCCACCCTGTAAATAGCGAAACGCTTATAGAAGATGGTCTCAAAACCATGAAATCCGTTTATCAGGAACAAGGGCAAAAGTTGTACCATAAAGTGTAAAGATTAAAAAAAACTTTTGTCTTTCACTATTTCTCAGTTAGGATGAAGTGAATATGTTTCATCCTAACTGTGCACATGAACATCATTCAGCAAGCAACCTACACCCATAATGATGTAGAAATACAATCTCGTGAATATGCCTTTAAAGGTTTTGTTCAAGTCGAAAAAGTGAGCTTGCGACACCGATTATTTAATCAAACTGAATATACCTCAGCCATTCAACGTGAATTAATTCGCCGTAAAGAAGCTGCTGGTGTACTGATTTATAATGATCAACAACAAAAATTTGCATTGATTGAACAGTTTCGTGTGGGGGCAATTGATGATGAAATTTCACCTTGGCAACTCGAAATCATTGCAGGCGTACTTGATGGAGATGAATCTCCAGAAAGTTGCATTCGACGGGAAAGCATCGAAGAATCTGGATGTGAATTAAACCAAATCAAACACCTGTTTAGCTTCTATCCATCTGCTGGGGCATGTGATGAAATCTTTCATCTCTATGTTGCGCAAGCCGCATTACCTGCTGAAGGTGGTGTGTTTGGTATGCCAGATGAAGGTGAAAATATCCAACTTCATATCATTGATTATTCAGATTTGAGTCTATTATTAAAAAGTAATCGTTTAAAAAATGCACCTGTGATTATGGCTTTGCAATGGCTACAACAGCACTTGCATGCATTTGAAGATGTCTAGGGGAAAGGCATGCAATCAGAGATATTGCCGCAAACAGATAAAGATAGAGTGATTATCCAAATCACAGATACACACCTGATGGATAAACCTGATGCAGAGTTTGTCGGGATTAATCCTGAAGAAAGCTTTCATGCCGTCATGGATGATATTCAGCAACGCTATAAAAATATCGATCTGATTTTACATACTGGTGATTTGGCTCAAGCTGCATTTCCAGAAACTTATGCGCGCTATTTAGAATATATGCAGCGTTTTGGTGTCGATTTTTATCAAATTCCGGGAAATCACGACAATATCAACTTGTTCCCGTTCCATTCGCCAGAACCTATTCCAGCAGTGATTGAGTTAGATCAATGGCGTATCATTTTGCTGAATAGTGCTGTGGGTGGACGTACTGATGGAAACATTCAAACGGAACAATTGGTCCATCTAAAACGGCTATTGGAACAATTGCGTGACAAATTTATCCTTATCGCCTGTCATCACAATCCTTTTGATATGCATTCCAAATGGCTCGATCAACATAAGCTCAAAAATGCCGATGAATTAAAAGCCGTACTCGAACCCTTTGATAACATCAAAGCCGTGTTACATGGTCATGTTCATCAAGAATCCTATAATGTATGGAATGGAATACAGTTTATTTCTACTCCTGCGACGTGTGTACAATTTAAACCCCTCAGCCAAGAGTTTTCATTTGATCCAATTGCGCCTGGTTACCGTTGCTTACATTTAAAAGCCAATGGTGAATTTGAGACCGCTGTACACCGCTTGGATCACTTCAAAGTTACAATTAATGAAGAAATTTCAGGTTACTAGCTTTTCATTTTGGTTTTTTTCTATTAAGTTATTCGTCCAACGAGATATGCAGAAAGTCGAATTCAGGGTTAGGTGACTTTCATCTTGGTAAAAAAATCTATATGATGACGCCCCCGATAGATTCATTCTGTTGGTAGTGATAAAAATACTTGCATATCACCATATTTTTTGCGTATAGATAATACGTATATGATGAGGAATGCCCTTTATGGCGAATGACAACCAAAATCAAGTCTTGGAAGAACAAACAGCAATTGCAGATGACAAGTCTGTAAAGCGAGTGCGTAAAACCAAGCCGAAGACCAATGAAAACGGTACTACAGCAAGTCTATTCGGTATCGAGCCTTATCAGCCAAAGAAAAATGAAGAATACATGTCTGAGGGGCAACTCGAACATTTTCGTAAAATTTTGCTGGCATGGAAAGCAGAATTGATGTCGGAAGTGGATCGCACCCTAAATACAATGCAAGATGAATCTTCTTCTTTACCTGATGTAAATGACCGTGCGACGCAAGAAGAAGAGTTTGCCATTGAATTACGTACTCGTGACCGTGAACGTAAACTTATTCGTAAAATAGAGCAATCTATTGAAGCGATTAAAAATGATGACTATGGTTTCTGTGAAACTTGCGGTATCGAAATTGGTTTACGCCGTTTAGAAGCACGACCAACTGCAACTTTATGTATCGACTGTAAAACCCTTGCAGAGATCAAAGAGAAGCAAAATAACGGTTAATACTGTGTCAAATTCCTCCCCAACCCTCTCTTTTCCAAAGGGAGGGAGGAAGAGTACTGCCTACAAAGGTCGGTTTGCACCGTCCCCCACAGGGCCATTACATTTTGGTTCCTTAGTGACCGCTGTCGCGAGTTATTGCGACGCTAAAGCGCATCATGGGCAATGGATCGTCCGCATCGAAGATACGGATATTCCACGTATTTACCCAGATAGTGAACAGCATATTTTAAAGTGCCTAGATGCTTTTGGCTTCCAATCCGATGCTGAAATCATTTATCAACAACATCGCTTAGACATTTATCAATCTGTAATCGAACAACTCAAACAAAAACATTTCGTTTATGCCTGTGAATGTACCCGTAAAATATTAGGCTCAAATCATATCTATGCTGGCACCTGCCGAGACAAACAGCTCGACTTTCAAGACCAAGCCATTCGTGTAAAAGTTTCTGATCAAAACATTTGTTTCAATGACCGCTTACAAGGACAACATTGCGCGAACTTACAACGCGATTTGGGTGACTTTGTACTAAAGCGTCGTGATGGCATTATCAATTATCAACTGGCAGTCGTTGTCGATGATTATTTACAAGAAATCAGCCATGTCGTGCGTGGTGCGGATTTATTGGATAATACTGAACGTCAAATTTGGCTAGGACAGCTTTTGGGTTATCCCGCTCTTGAATATATGCACTTACCCCTCGCCATGAATCATTTGGGGCAGAAACTCTCAAAACAAAACCTTGCGCAAGCGCTTGATCTCAAACATGCACCTGAATTGCTGTTACAAGCAATTATAGCACTTGGACAAGCTCCAGTAGACCTAGATCAGCCAGATCTCATGTTGGCTCAAGCTGTCGCTCAATGGGATATTTCTCGCATTCCTCAAGGGACAACGCTACAATCCATTTATCAGTAATCCCAGATTAAGCAACAATACCAACATAAGAATACCAACATCATTCAGGATTGAGATGAACCTTTTAAAAAATCTAATAACGCTGAGTTTTCTCATGATCACAGGCCTTACACAGGTCTATGCACAAATGGCAATTTTATGTATTTCCCCGATTTCTAAAACTGCTGTTGTTGATGAAATGAGTGGCGCACCACGTGAACAATGGGGTAAACCATTACCAACTTATTCAGTTCAAGTCGATCGCTCTGCAATCATCAAGGTCGATCACAAAACCCCAATCAAACTTAAACTTGCAAATACCTCTGGAAAACATCAGATCAAGATTTATGCCAATGATGTATTGGAAACTTCGTTTTATTATTCCCCAACAGCGATAGATGTATTACGACTGAGTGAGTCCGGTTATCAAACTTGGGATTGGGTAAAATTTAAAACCACCCAATCGGCATTAAAATATTGCAATACGCAAAATCCAAACTAAATCACCCATAAAAAAAGCCATTTGTGATCAAATGGCTTGTCTATTTAAGTTCAATAAAAAATTAAAAACTAGACTCTTCTCGCGCTGGATTGGCATCCTTGGTGGTTGCATCAATTTTGAGAATTAAACTGATCATCACCGCACACATAATTAAAGATGAACCACCATAACTAATAAATGGAAGCGTTAGCCCTTTGGTCGGCAACATGCCCATATTCATACCAGCATTCACCAAGATCTGTAATAAGAAAATAATACTGATCCCGTAAGCCAAGTAACCTGCGCGCAAATATTGATGATTGAGCGCACGCTGACCGATACGAATACAGCAAATCAACATCACAAATGAGAGCAGCAAAACGGTCGAAATACCAAAGAAACCGAATTCTTCACCTAAAATTGCCAACATAAAGTCAGTATGTGCTTCAGGCAAATAAGACATTTTTTGAATACTATGTCCTAAGCCTACCCCAAACCATTCACCACGACCAAAGGCCATCAAGGCATTCGACAATTGATAACCAGAGCCCAAAGGATCAGCCCAAGGGTTTGAGAATGACATTAAGCGTTCATAACGATATGGTTCAAACACGATTAAGGATACAAATGCCACCAGAATCGCACCAAATGCAAAGCCGAACTGGATCATGGGTGCACCAGCCAAGAAGAACACACCCAGCATCGAAACAGCAATCACCACTGTTGCCCCTAAGTCAGGCTCTGCAATAATTAGTCCGACCGTCAGCAACATCACCACACCTAGACGTACCAAGCCCTTAATATTATTACGGACCTCTTCAGCACGACGAACCACATAGTCTGCGGTAAATATGGCCATCATCACCTTGGCGACTTCGGTTGCCTGCAAGGTAAATCCACCTACACGAATCCAGCGTGTTGAACCATTGACTTCTGTACCCACCACCAAGACGGCGAGTAATAAAGCAATGGTGATCAACCACAATGGAAAGGTATTTTTAAACCAAAGGTTGAGTGAAACTCGATAGGTAATTGCCGCCGCAACAAAAGCCACCACGATCGAAATTGCATGACGAATCACATAGTGAAATTCGTTTTCATGCATCCGTTCGGCATAAGGCATTGAAGCCGAAGCCACCATCACCGTACCAATACACAACAATGAAATGACGCAAAATATCAGTACATTACGCGGTGTAATCTCTGCCGGCAATTTTGGCATCCAGCGATCATACACTTGGTGAATCTTACTTATAGTCGTCTGAGCTAACCCAGCCATACTTTATTTCCTTATGATTCTTTTTAGTTTAGAGCATTTACATATTCAACAAAGCGATGACCACGCTCAGGATAGCCTGTAAACATATCAAAGCTTGCACATGCAGGTGATAATAGCACTACATCTTGCGCATGCGTATGTTGTTGACAAAGTTCTACAGCTTGTTGCAAAGATGCTGCATGTAGCAGCGTTGTTGTCCCTGCAATGGCATTTTCAATGATTGAGCGATCTTCACCCATCAGTACCGCAACTTTGGCATATTTTTGCAGAGACTCACGTAGTGCAGTAAAGTCCTGCCCTTTGCCCTGACCACCCAAAATAATAGCAACCTGACCACCTTGGGCTTCAATTGCAGCACCTAAGCCATCCAATGCCGCTAAAGTTGCACCGATATTGGTACCTTTAGAATCATTATAATAACGAACGCCATTCACTTCTTTAACGAATTCGCAACGGTGCTCTAAACCTTTAAAGGTTTTTAAGGTTTCAAGCATTTTATCCATTGGTAAACCAATCGCTTCACCCAAAGCTAAACATGCCAAAGCATTGGCAACATTATGTGTCCCTTGAATATACATCTCTGAACTTTTGAGTAGACGTTCACGACCTCGCGCTAACCAAATCGTACCGTTATCTTCTCTTAGGATACCGTATTGTTTTAAATCAGGTGCATTGAGCCCAAAGCTTTGCATCGGTGTGACATCTGGTACCAATGGGCGAGTTAATGAATCGTCACGGTTATATACGACTTTTTTCACACCTTGGAAAATACGATGTTTTGCCGCATGGTAACCTGCCATATCCCCATGACGGTCCAAGTGGTCTTCACTCATGTTCAAGACCACAGCTACTTCGGCATTTAAACTCGAGGTTGCTTCCAATTGAAAGCTGGAAAGCTCAAGGATATAAACATCTGGATCATCATGGGTTAAATCCAAAGCAGGACGCCCCAAGTTACCCCCTACTGCAACCTTAACCCCTGCATCTTGTGCCATTAAACCAATCAAAGTGGTCACGGTACTTTTTGCATTTGAGCCAGTAATCGCCACAATCGGTTTATCTGTAGCACGGCGGAGAATTTGAATTTCACTGATGACGGGAATGCCTTTTGCAATCGCAGCTTGAATTGCTGGCAACTGAGGATCTAACCCCGGACTAATGACAATCTCTTCAGCTTGTAAAAGTAAATCTTGATCGAGTTGACCAAAGCTGGTTTGAACTGCTGCTGGAATTTGCTCATGTCCTGGTGGAACTTCACGAGAATCTGTGACTGCAACACGGTAGCCATTTTCATGAAGAAAATTTACGGCTGAAACGCCTGAAATTCCAAGCCCAGCCACAACTTTTAACCCACCACGTTGTATTAACATTTTTGCTCACCAGCATTAAGATTTTAAAACTTGCAAAATGTTAGCACTTTGGCGATTTGAAAGCTTTTTCTGTTTGCACTTTCTGGATATTTTTTTGTGTCAGTGCGTAAAAATAGCAGCAGATTATTTTAATAAATACAGCTGATTTCTTAAATAAAACCACTCGCGTTTTTATTCTATTCTCAATATGAATAAGCCGAATGTTGAGGATCAGCATTCGGCTTATTCATCGGGGCAGTTTACGACGGTTTGAATCTGATTAAAATGAATCGAGCAGTAAAGATAATAAATTACCCGCGCCATAACCCGCACCAAGTAACAGCGCAATCCAAATCCATCCGCCTAAAATGTTATACAACATGAATACAGGCATTTTCATATGCCCTGCACCCGCTGCAAAAGGAGCAAAAGAACGAACAAAAGGCACAAAACGGGCAACCAGAATGGTTTTCCCGCCATGCTTTTCAAAATAATGGTTAGTCTTTTTAATATATTCAGGCTTAAACCAACGTGAATGCGCGTGGAAAAATTTAAAACCCAGCGCACGTCCCGTATAATAGTTCACCATATACCCCAAAATTGAAGCAATAATCAGCAACACACCCATATAGTGCAAATGCACAGATTCAGCGGTAGAACATAAAGCACCGACAGCGATCAATAAACTATCGCCAGGGAGAAAAAACATAAAGACTGAGCCAGTTTCTGCAAAAATAATTAGAAACAAAATGGCATAAATCCACAGCCCGTAATTTTCTAAAAAAGTGGGCAATAATTGTTCTAAATGCAATAAAAATTCAAGCAATACTCAACTCTCTTACAGAAGAATTCACGATATATTAGCCTAATTTAATCATGTATATATTAAAAGGCCTAAATAAATTAGGCTTTTTTTAATCGGTTTTGGTTTTTATTTATTTTAAAAAACCATTGGCTGCCAGAAATTCCATACTGAGTTTAGACTCTGCTTTTGGCTCAGCAGCTTTATCACCAAGTAACAATCTTTCTATATAACGTGCCAATACATCGACTTCTAAATTCACTTGAGAGCCCACTTTCCACGTTCCAATATTGGTCCGTTCAGCAGTATGTGGAATTAAATTTAAACTTAAGATATTTCCACGTAAATGATTGATGGTGAGGCTAATTCCATCTACAGTCACAGAACCTTTTTCAGCCAAATATTTAGCAATTTCAACAGGTGCAGTGACTTCGAAATACAGTGAGCGAGCATCTGAACACACTACGGTGATTTCACCCACA
This sequence comes from Acinetobacter sp. Root1280, assembly GCF_001425285.1. Lineage (NCBI taxonomy): Bacteria > Pseudomonadati > Pseudomonadota > Gammaproteobacteria > Moraxellales > Moraxellaceae > Acinetobacter > Acinetobacter sp. Root1280. Next base: position 162,712 of record NZ_LMED01000027.1, read on the forward strand.
GCATCGACATGTCCACTAACGATATGTCCACCGAAGCGTGTTGTTGGCAACATTGCTTTTTCTACATTGACCGCCTGCCCCGCTTTCCAACTTGCTAAAGTCGAACGATTTAAGCTTTCACGGGACACATCAGCAGCGTACCAGTTTTCACCCCAGTCGATCACAGTTAAACAAATCCCATTGGTTGCAATAGAGTCGCCCAAATGTACATCAGACATATCCAAGTCTGTCTGAATACGTAAGCGCACATCACCGCCTACATTTTGTAAACTTTCGACTTTACCCAAACTTTCAATGATACCTGTGAACATAATTCTACCTACTGCTGCAGTGAGAGGAACTGATGAAGTTCAATCGTGTTTATTTTGCATTTGCCCATATTTTAAAGGCAAAGGTGCATTCTTACCATAAGGCCAGTTGCGTACTTACACCTGAGGTATCCACACCACCCAATTCTGCAAAATGATAGAGTTGACCCAACAGCTGACGCAATGGTGGTCCAGACTTAGCATGGGTATCGGTGATTACAATAAACTCAAGCACACGTGCGCGTTCAGACTGACGCTGTTTACTGACACGATAACGAGGCACATCCTGAGTCAATAAGGTGACTTTGCCACGTTTCAGATTGGCCGCCAATAAGTCTTTGGCCTCAATATTTCCATCGGTTGAGTAACTGGTGAGAATATAACGCGCATTAATCGTTTCCAACAAATTCTCATAAGCTTCTTGTGCATGCTTAGAAGAATTATAAGGACTTGGGCGTTCTTTACGCCATGCACGGTCAATCCCACTTTTAAAACCTTTGGTATCCGGTGTCGGTAAATCAACTTGATCCCACAGTGTTAGCGAGTTGAGTACATGATAATTACTACTATAGGCATGTTGGTTATACGGTGGATCTAGATAAGCCACATCGACTTCAAAACCACTCATTTGATTTGCCAAGTGCTGTGCATCTACACACCACACTTCTGCCATCGGTGTTTTCTGCTTATTTTGCCCGACTTCACTAAAGCGACTCGGTGTAAGCCACAATAACGACTCAATCCGTTCCAACGCAGTTTGGGTCTTACCGCCCCAACCATGATGGAAGCTTTTAAATACACCGCTGGTATTACTGACAAAACTTGCTGAATAGAGCAAAGGTGCCAATAAGGCACTCATTTCTACATCGTCAATTGCACCCTGTGCTTGCCAAGTGGCAATTTGCTGGCGAATTGCATCTATACGCATCCCATTACGGCGTTTAAAAAACAAACGGTCTCGTGCAGGGTCATAAATTTCATCATTCCGCGGACAAAGGTTATGCGTAACCCATCCTTTCACTTCAGGCAAGCGGTTTAAATAATCGATGGCTTTTTGATACCCACCCAATTCTTTAAATGCAGGTGCATCTGTGCATGCCAAAATGGCATGATTTAATGCATGGCTATACGGTTCCCAATCATTGGCAATCACCCGATAGCCATTTTGACGTGCTAAACGTGAAACCACCCCACTGCCTGCAAAAAAATCGGCAAAAATCGGGGCGCGTTTACCCTTAGGATTCAAAGTACCTGTGATTTCAAGCGCTTCAAGAATCAGATGCAACAAACGACGTTTGTTTCCCAGATAGGGAACCAACTGATGAAAAAGATATTCATCTGTTGTACGCGCAGCATGACGACGTTTATGGTAAACCGATGATGTTGACTCTGGATTCATACTGACTCTTGTGAAGGGATAAGTCTTAAGCGAATGTCATCACCAAACTGATGAACATCTTGTAACTTAAAACGTAATTGTTGTGCCATCGTTTCAAATTCGGCATTGAACATGGCACGTGCTGATTGTCCTAAAAAGGTTGGCGCAACATAACTGATTAATTCATCCACCAGCTTTTCCTGCAAAAATGCAGTGGATAATGTCGCACCTGCTTCAACCAACACATCGTAAATTTGGAAATCTTTTAAAGTCGTAAGCAAATCTTTTAAAGATTGTACTTCTAATTGTACCACGCCCAGCTTGGCAAGTTCTTGACGAAATGGTCCCATGACCATCACTGTTTCAGGCGCGCTAAGAATTTGAGCATTGAGTGGCAAACGCCCTTGTCGGTCTAAAATCACCCGCTTAGGCTGGACAATCGTTGCAATATCAATATCACCCAATGAACGCACATTTAATTGAGGGTCATCTGCCAAAATGGTATCGATCCCGGTAATCACTGCACCTGAAATAGCCCGCCAATGCTGAACATCTTGACGTGATTCAGCCCCAGTGATCCATTTAGACTCACCAGACGCCATTGCTGTACGGCCATCTAAACTTGACGCAACCTTTAACCGCACATAAGGCACACCCGTTGCCATTGCTTTTAAAAAGCCTTGATTGAGTTGAGCCGCTTGTTGCTCACAAACCCCTGTTTCAACCTCAATCCCTGCCTGGCGTAAAATATCCACGCCTTTTCCCGCCACCAAAGGATTTGGATCAGCACATGCAATAACAACTTTGCTGACACCCGCTTCAACCAAGCCTTTAGCACAAGGTGGTGTACGGCCATAATGCGCACAAGGTTCCAAAGTGACATACGCGGTTGCGCCCTTGGCAGACTCGCCTGCTTGACGCATGGCAAAAACTTCGGCGTGAGGTTGACCAGCTCTAGGATGAAAACCCTCTCCCACCCATTGCCCATCTTTTACAATGACACAACCGACGTTCGGGTTTGGTCGTGTGGAATATTGTCCAAGCTTCGCGAGCTCAATTGCTTTCTGCATCCAAACCTGATCTATGTTTACATAATCTTCGGGTTTAGAATTTGAATCAAACTCAGACATAAAATTCCTAATCAATAACGTTCAAAAATAAAATTAGTGGTCTTGCCCACGATCTTGCATTTGTTCAATTTGATGACGAAACGCATCAATATCTTGGAAATCTTGATACACCGACGCAAAACGCACATAAGCCACATGATCCAATGCAAACAACGATTTCATGACAATTTCACCAATGGTGCGTGAACGTACATCACGTTCACCGAGGCGGCGAATTTGCAATTGAATATCACTAATGACGGTTTCAATCTGTTCTTGAGTCACGGGTCTTTTTTGTAAGGCGTGCATTAAAGAACGTCGTAATTTTGCTTCGTCAAACGGTTCATTTTTACCATCTGACTTGGTCACGCGTGGCATGACCACTTCATAACTCTCAAATGTCGTAAAACGTTCGCCACAACTGATACATTCACGACGTCGACGAATCTGGCTACCTTCAGCGGCCAAACGAGAGTCGATTACTTTACTATCTGCAGCGTTGCAAAATGGACAATGCATAGTGGTTTTATTGAACAAAATTCATGATTTCATCTAGTGTAGCAAAAAAACCTGATTTTGTTGAGCCTTTCGCAAGATATGGAAAAAAAACAGCCCTTACGGACTGTTTTATACTATATATAGTTATTATTCTAATTAGATTGATTATTCGATACGTTCGCCATGTTGGCTTAAATCAAGCCCCATACGCTCATCATCAGATTCAACACGGATCCCAATCACCACATCGATAATTTTAAGTAGGATAAAGGTCACAACTGCTGAGTATGCGATTGTTGCTAACACACCTTCAACTTGTACCCATAATTGATGCATAACATCTGTCGGTGCTTTGTCGCCCATAATGAATGAGCTGGCAAATACAGCTGTTAAAATCGCACCAACAATACCGCCTACACCATGTAAACCAAATGCATCCAATGAGTCATCTGCTTTAAGGATGCGTTTAAGACCAGAGATCCCCCAGAAGCACACCACACCACCGATTAAGCCCATGATCAACGCACCACTTACCGTCACAAAACCTGCTGCTGGCGTAATCACAACCAGACCAGCAACTGCACCAGATGCTGCACCCAATACTGAACCTTTACCACGAACAATTTTTTCAACCACTAACCAAGCAATTGCTGCCGCTGCGGCTGCGATTTGAGTTGTGACCAAAGCATACGCTGCTGAACCATTGGCACCTAAAGCAGAACCACCATTGAAACCAAACCAACCGACCCATACCAAGCTTGCACCCAATACAGTTAAAGTTAAGTTATGTGGTGCCATAGATTCTTTGCCTAAGCCCATACGTTTACCCAGTAAATACGCAGCAACTAGACCAGCAACACCCGAGTTAATATGAACAACAGTACCACCAGCAAAATCAAGCGCGCCATCATTCATTAACCAGCCACCACCCCATACCCAGTGTGCAATCGGTGCATAAACAATAATGACCCAAATCGTAATAAATGTGATCCAAGCACTGAATTTCATACGATCAGCCACAGAACCACTGATAATGGCAACGGTAATAATCGCAAAAGTCATTTGGAAAATAACGAAAAGAATTTCTGGAATTGTGCCACTCAGCGCATCTGTTGTAATTCCAGATAACATGATTTTATCGAAACCACCAATAAAAGCGTTACCAGAACCAAATGCAAGTGAATAACCAATGACCACCCATACGATGCTGACTACTGCTGCGGCAGTAAAGCTTTGCGCCATGGTGGCAAGCACATTTTTCTTACGAACCATACCGCCGTAGAATAATGCTAAACCGGGAATTGTCATCAGTAATACAAGTGCTGTAGATACAAGAATCCACGCTGTATCACCTGTATTTAAAGTTGGTTTTTCTGCCTCTGCTGGAGCAGCTGCGGCAGTCACCGTTTCAGGCGCAACGGTTGCCGATGTATCGGCGACTGTTGCAGTCACATCACTTGCCGTTGCAACAGCTGTAGATGCAGGCTCAGCTACGTTTTCTTCTGCCCACGCAACTGATCCGCCAAGAAGTGCGCCAGACAGGCTGAGCGCTAATAGCATTTTTTTCATTCGTATCCCCCAACCTAATTTTGTGAGTTATGTATTGATATACATAACCAGCAATCTTCGTGCCAAATTAAACAGCGTCTGGACCTGTTTCACCTGTACGAATACGAATTACTTGCTCTAAATTAGTCACGAAAATTTTTCCATCACCAATTTTGCCAGTGCTAGCAACGCGTGTAATAGATTCAATCACTGAATCTACCATGTCATCACTGATTGCGATTTCGATTTTCACTTTAGGCAGAAAATCAACAACATACTCAGCGCCACGATAAAGTTCAGTATGCCCCTTTTGACGACCAAAACCTTTAACTTCAGTTACGGTAATCCCTTGAACGCCTATATCAGACAGTGCTTCACGCACGTCATCTAATTTAAACGGTTTTACAATTGCAGTTACGAGCTTCATATTGTTTTCCTTCGGCTTATTTCACCAGTAAGGTTTTATGTTCAATTTTCATGCCAATCTTATTAATGGTTGGGGTGATTAATTCAATCAACATGCATTGCCTTTATAACCTATTGTATATACTTAGGTGAAGTTGCAACTTTAAAAAACACATAATATTGCGTGTTTTTTTAGATTTCACTGCTAAATTATAAGAGACATCATGCTTTAAGCATCGGATAAAAAATTACTTAAATAAAATGAATACGCGATGTTACACTAGGCAAAGAACATTACTCATTTGGATTCCTCATGATTGAAACATTATTACAAGCAATTTTAGAACAGGTCGATCAGCCTAAAAAAGACATAGAACATAATTTACGCGCCTTGCTGAATGAAGCCATTTCTAAAATGGATATCGTTTCAAAAGACGAAATTGAACGCCAAAAGACTGCACTAAATAATGCCAATTTACGATTGACCGATTTACAAGAACAGGTCAAAGCACTTGAGATACTGATTCAGGATAAAAAGTAAACTAAATTTGCACATTATTGGTGCAAAAAATATAATAATGATTAAAAATAAAGCACAAGTGGAAAACAACAATGTCTTTAGCAAAAATTTATACCCGAGGCTTGCTCGGGCTACATGCACCTTTAATTGAAGTTGAGGTCCATGTTAGTGCAGGGCTTCCTTCTTTAACAATTGTTGGCTTAGCTGAAGCTGCAGTTCGTGAAAGTAAAGATCGCGTTCGATCTGCCATCATTAACAGTGGTTATCAATTCCCAAGCAAACGCCTAACCATCAATCTCGCACCTGCGGATCTGCCCAAAGATGGCTCTCGTTTAGATCTGCCCATTGCACTTGGTATCTTGATTGCCACAGGGCAACTTCCCGAAAATGTCACAGATCATTTTGAGTTTATTGGTGAGTTGGCACTGGATGGGCACTTAAGGCCCAGCACAGGAACCTTAACCATTGCAATGGCATGTCAAATGGCCAAGCATCAATTGATGTTGCCACAGGAAAATGCCGCAGAAGCAGCGCAATTGCCTGAGTTTCAGGTGTTTGCTGCACAGCACTTAAAACAAGTCTGTGAGCATTTCTTAAACCTACAAAAAATTGATGTAACTGTTCGGCAAAAAGTACAGCAAGACAATGCCTATAAATTTGATTTGGCAGATGTCAAAGGACAACTACGCCCACGACGCGCTTTAGAAATTTCAGCAGCAGGTGGACATTCCCTTTTATTTAAAGGCCCACCAGGTACAGGTAAAACCCTGTTAGCTTCTCGCTTACCGAGTATTTTGCCAGCCTTAAATCCACAAGAAAATCTTGAAGTTGCCAGCATTTATTCAATTGCCAAGACTAAACACCATTTTGGACAGCGCCCATTTCGCGCCCCGCACCATACCGCGTCTGCAATCGCTCTTGTCGGTGGCGGTTCAAATCCAAAACCCGGAGAGATTACGCTGGCACACCTAGGTGTACTATTTTTAGATGAATTGCCTGAGTTTGACAAAAAAGTGCTCGAAGTTTTAAGGCAACCACTTGAATCTAAAGAAATCGTTATCTCTAGAGCATCACGCCAAATTACATTTCCTGCAAACTTTCAATTGATTGCAGCAATGAACCCCTGCCCTTGTGGTTATGCGTTTAACCAAGACAGTCGCTGCCAATGTTCTGCCGAAGCAATTAAGCGGTATCAAAATCGAATTTCAGGTCCATTATTGGATCGCATTGATTTACATATCGATGTGCCACCATTAAAAGCCCAAGAATTACAGGATCAAACGCCTGTCGAAGATTCAGCAACTGTGCGGGAACGGGTGATTGATGCGTGCGATTTTCAAATCCAAAGACAAGGCTATTTAAATCATAACTTATCGCCAAAAGACTTAGAAAAATATGTGATTTTAGATGAAACATCCAAGCAAATGCTCGAAATGGCACAACAACGTTTGAATTTATCTGCGCGGGCATATCATCGAATTTTACGTGTTTCAAGGACCATTGCAGATTTAGCTCAAAGTGAGCAAATCCAAAGTGCCCATTTAACCGAAGCCTTGTCATATCGGGGAACTCAATCTTAGAATCCAAGCTATGACGTATAGAAGATAAATAACATGCTAAATTTAACCTTACGCAACGAACATGCAGACGACATTGAAAATATTTTCAATCTCACTCAACTGGCTTTTCTAAATGCAGCGCATACCGACCATACTGAACACTTGATCGTCAATGCACTCAGAGAGGCAAATCAATTAACCATTTCCATTGTTGCTGAATTAGATCAACAGATTATTGGACATGTGGCAATTTCACCTGTGGAGATTTCTTCTGGTGCACAACATTGGTATGGTTTAGGTCCAATTTCAGTTGCACCAGAATATCAACACCAAGGTGTTGGCAAAGCTTTAATCCAACACGCATTACAGCAGTTACAACAATTCAATGCCGCAGGATGTGTTGTGCTTGGAGATCCTGCCTATTATTCCAAATTTGGCTTTCAGCCTCATGACCGTTTGATCCTTGAAGGTGTGCCTGCTGAATATTTTCAAGCCCTTACATTTAACCAAAGCATTCCACAAGGAACGGTAAAATATCATCCAGCATTTGAAGTGAAAGCCTAATTTGAGTTCAAAATCGCAAAAAATAAAGGTGACTCATGGTCACCTTTATAGATTTTAATTTGCGCTTAGAACGCTTTAGTTAAAGTAAACACTGCACCTGTTTCAACAGCTCGTTTTGCTACATTAGTTAAACCGTCTGTATCCGTATTTGTACCAATCGCAGCAAGTTCTGCTGTCAGACTTGGAATTGATTTTGGTACATAAGTTACGCCTACTTTCCAGTCCACATAATTATCATCGCCATTGAAGTTATATTTATCGTCATCTGTAACAACGGTATAACCGACATTCGCAACACCACCAAAACCTGTAGAACCAAATGGTACTGAATAGCCTGCATTCACATTCCAGCTACTCGCATCTGCGCCAGCATAATCATTGGTATAGTTAATATTGGTAAGAATGCTATCACCTTCCGTAAATGCATTTTTAAAGGTTAATTTACCGTACAGTTCTAACCAATTTAAATCACTTGCACTTGGGTAGTTATAATACCAAAGACCGACATCTAGAACTGGCTTGCTCGCAAAACCTTCAAGTGCTGTAGAATAACCAATATAAGGGTCAAGCTCTAAATGTGGATCTGGACCGCCAAAATTCACATTTGAACCAAATACACCCGCATACAAACCAGAAGAATGTGTCAATGCAAAAGTGGCTTGCACAGCTGGATCATTTTGAGCTTGAGTAACACCACGAAAACGGTAGTCACTCGTTAAAGCAGCACTGCCTGAAAAACTTAAACCTAATTGTGAAAGCGTCGTATCCTCCGCCATTGCTATTGTTGCTGTAGACGATAGAACTGCCAATGTTAGTGCTTTAGTTGAGAATTTCATCTTGAGTGCTCCCCCATCATATGATGTTTATTTGTTATGCTAAAATTTGATGAACTCCCTAAGCAATTAGCAATTGCCATGCCAAGATGAAACTCAAGCTGTTTATAAAACTCAGAAATATGTTGCAATCTATTTATAATCAATATATTAGAAGTAAAAAATTGTGGATAATTTTTTTTATTCTTCAGTTGTTGAACATATGCTATTTCAAGCATCACTTGATGGAACTGATTCATACTGACCTACTTTAAGCATGGTTTTAATGCAAAGTAGTATGAAAAATCTAAGCGTAAATTTTCTATAACGTGCTTTATTGTTGTCATAAAAAGCGTATAAATATTGCTTTAAGCTTTTCATGTAAGATGATTTTAATGGTGCATATTATTTTTGCTCAAAAAAAGCACACATTTTAAAAAATGCCTAAAAAAAGTGCATGTCCTATCTTCGGTCATACACTTCGATAAAATAGGTAAGTAAAATAACTCACTCATATTCATCTTAAAAACTATAAGTTAATCTTAAAAACTATAAGTCAAACCAAATACCAAATTATCCTTATAATCTTCACCTAAACGGTCTTTACCACCAATTACATAGTCTAATGAAGCTGAAACACCTGTATTGGCAATGACTTTACTGAGCCCCAAGCGCATTTCACTTAACGCAAAATCCTGTTCTGTCTGCACAATACTGTCATCATGATGACTGTTATATAAAGATGCACCAATAGAAGTGTTGAAAATAAAATCTTTAACCAAAGCATGACGATACGCGATGCTTAGATAAACATCACCCGCATTGGCAGAGGATGCATCGGCTAACATCACTGAAGCACCTGCGGTTAAATTTTTATAACTCAGCTCAGCGGATAGATCTGTATAGGTGGTTTTACGATGATCTGCTTGATCAGCATAAACAGTACCGCCTTTATGATAAACATATGCAGTGGTTTTTAAGTTATAGCTCCAATTTTGCGCAATTTCTTGAGCATAAGCTAAATAAAAATTATTTTCAAAACCATGATCTTGCGTATCATCTGCAGGGTTGTAGCTCAGTGTAGAACCCCAATACCCCACCGTGATGCCACTTTTATGTGCATAACTTAAACCGCCTTGCACAGCGACATCATCATTTTCAACTCCACCTCGATAAATGTACTTGGATACCAGTCCCACATTTCCAGAGATCGTACCATTTTCAACCAAGACATTTGCTTCTTCAGCAAATGCCGGGCACGACGCGATACAAATAGGCATTGCCCATAACAGTTTAGAAATAAGTGAGTTCATGATGACAAACGGGTGGGCGTATAAATAAAGGCGAATTTTACTGTGTTTTTAAATTTTTGGTAAAAAACATGGACATAAATTCGGCATATTTTTCAATTTATTTCATATTTCACATAAAATCAGCATTTTAACAATTCTTTAGAACTTTTTTTCATAAGAAAAGAAATTAATATTGTGTAAAACATTACAGAAATGTAATATTTTTAAGCAAAAGAGATTCCCTTTTTATAGATTAAATATACAATTCATCCACAATCTGTTCTGAATTCGATCAGTCAGTGCAATCTATTCTCGTTCACGAGGCAATTCATGTTGAATGCTCCAAAACTTACTTTAGCTGTATTAATTAACGCGGTTCTAATATCCCCTACATTTGCTAGCGAACAAAGTGATGCAAAAGGGTTCGTTGAAGATGCCAAAGGTTCTGTATTGTTTCGTACAGGTTATATTCTTCGTGATAAAAAACATGGTATTGACGATCAAAGCTCATTTGCACAAACTGCAATTGTTGACTTAGATTCTGGCTTCACTCAAGGTATCGTCGGTTTCGGTGTTGGTGTAGTTGGTGATGGTTCTTTTAAAATCGGTCCAAACACCCATGCTGGCAATAATATGATTGCACTCAAAAATAATGGTGCAAGAGACGCAAATGGACGAGTTGATCCATATGATCATTGGGCACGTGGTGGCGCAAACGTAAAAGCTCGTTTCTCAAATACGACTGTACGTTATGGTACGCAAGTTCTCGACTTACCTGTACTTGCAAGTAATACAACGCGTCTTGTTCCTGAATATTTTACAGGTACGTTATTAACCAGCCATGAAATTAAAAACTTAGAACTTGTTGCGGGTAAATTCACCAAAGACCAAATGTCTGATCAGATCAAGACTGATGGTAATAAATTAGATGATGCGATTGTTTGGGGTGCTAAATACAAATTTGATGACCAGCTTAGCGCGTCTTATTATGGTTTAGATTCTAAAAATGCGTTAGAACGTCATTATATCAATGCAAATTATAAATACCCATTGGCAAATCAAAGTTCTTTAACTTTTGATTTCAGTGGTTATCACACCAAGTTTGATAAAAATGCCAATACCTATTCTGCAACAGGTCCTGTTGATGCGGATTATGCAAATACAGGTAAAGCAGGCGTAGAAAAAACCAATAATATCTGGGCATTGTCTTCTACTTATAATCAAGGTCCGCACACTGTGATGTTGGCTTACCAACAAAATACAGGTGATGTGGGTTATGACTATGGTCAAAATGCTGACGGTTTCCAAAGTATTTATCTACCAAACTCTTATATGTCTGATTTTATTGGTAACCATGAAAAATCAGCACAAGTTCAATATAACCTAGACTTTAGCAATTATGGTGTTGCTGGCTTAAATTGGACCACAGCATTTGTCTATGGTTGGGATATTAAAGTCCGCAATGTAACTGATGATGCACAAGAACGTGAATTCTTTAATCAGGTGAAATACACCATGCAAAGTGGTTTTGCAAAAGATGCGAGCTTACGTCTACGTCACTCTTACTACCGTGCAAGTGAAGCGTATAATCCTGTCTACATTGGTGATACCAATGAATGGCGTATTTTCTTAGATATTCCTGTGAAATTTTTCTAATTTAGAATAAATCCACAGAAACAAAAAAACCTGCATTTAATCATGCAGGTTTTTTTATGGGTTTGAACATTTTTCAATCTTCAAACCACGTTTTAATCTGGCTTATTTTGCAGCTTCGATTGCTTTTAAGACTTCAGCTTTTGCAACTTCTGAACTTTCCCAACCTGTTAATTTAACCCATTTACCAGGCTCTAAGTCTTTGTAATGTGCAAAGAAATGTTCAATTTGATTCAATAATAAAGCAGGAAGATCTGAATACTCTTTCACATCTTTATAAAGCGGAGTCAATTTGTCATGTGGAACTGCGATCAGTTTCGCATCGATACCACCATCATCTTCCATGTTTAATTTACCAACAGGACGACAACGAATCACTGAACCATGTACCAATGGGTGTGGAGTTACAACCAATACGTCTAATGGGTCACCATCTTCAGACAATGTATTTGGTACATAACCATAGTTCGCTGGGTAGAACATCGCTGTACCCATGAAACGATCTACAAATAAAGCATCTGAATCTTTATCTACTTCATATTTAATCGGTGCAGCATTTGCTGGGATTTCGATAATTACGTAGATGTCATTTGGTGCATCTTTACCAGCAGGAATATTGCTATAGCTCATAGGATACTCTTTCAAGTGAGGTCTTATTTAAAATCTTGTCGATTATAACGCTAAATTGCGCAAACAGATGCGGATTATACATTTTGCATCATCAAAATGAATGAATTTCATCGAAAACTGTTTAGACGATTCGAATAACCAATAACAATAAAATAATTGGGCAAGCTAAGGACAAAGCCCAAATAATGGTACGTAGCGCTGAAATATTGGCCAGATAGCAAATTCCATAAATAATGCGTAACACAATATACGCGATGCCTAACATCATAATCAGATGTTGTGATACCACCATATACTCTGCCATTAAAATCGCAGCAATAAATAAAGGTAAGCTCTCAAAACTATTCTGTTGTACTGCATTGGCACGTGCAGCCAAACCTGTGGTTTTGGCTAAAAATTCACGGGGATTCTGATTATCAGCAGCTTTAAAACCACCAGACGCTTTTGCAATAATGGTAAAAACATAAGGAAGTAAACAGGCAATTAGAATTAAATATATGATGCCATCTATCCCAGACATGATTTTTTCTCATGAAGTGTTAATGCGAGTTATCATAGCATGGCATGAACAGAATATTTTTTGTTAAATGCAGAGTTTTGCAAAATTGTGTAGTGAGGACAATAACGTGCAACCAGATCAAAATGAATTGTTTGAGGTTTTAGAAAAGCAGCGCCATCAACAAGCGGAGATTGATCGTATTCTTAAAATTGTATTGCCAATTTTGGCTTTTCTCTTGTGCGTGATTTGTGCAAATTACAATTGGCAATCCACCTTGGGAACGCTCATTGTTTTGGTGGTGGCTTTTTTTGCCGTTGGTATAAAGCGTATGAATCTATACTTTTGGTTAGCTATTATTGTCGTATACTGTTTAATCGATATTTATTTTAGCTATGGCAGTATTCATCCTTCTGCACTAGGGCGTCAAATGGGCACTATGCTAACCTTTACAGCAATTGTTGGCTTAAGCCGCCCCTATATTGATGGTTGGTATATTCGTTCTCACAAAAAATAAATGTTGAAATCACCGCATAAAGCGATCGATTACTTTACATCGAAGATAAAAAAGCGCCACTATTGGCGCTTTTTATCTTTAATTTTTCAATTATTTACGTAAATCTTTACGTAGGATTTTACCTACATTTGATTTTGGTAAATCATCCATAAACTCAACATAACGCGGACGTTTATAACCCGTTAAGTTTTCTTTTGCATATTCAAGAACTTCTTCAGTGGTTAAAGATGGATCTTTTTTCACTACAAATAGTTTTGGCACTTCACCAGATTTTTCATCAGGCACACCAATTGCAGCCACTTCAAGCACTTTAGGATGTTGCGCAATCACTTCTTCAATTTCAGAAGGATAGACATTGAAGCCAGATACTAAAATCATGTCTTTCTTACGATCGACAATTTTGAAATAACCACGGGTATCCATGATCCCAATATCACCTGTACGGAAATAACCGTCCGCTGTCATGACTTTTGCAGTTTCATCTGGACGATTCCAATAGCCTTTCATGACTTGAGGACCACGAATCGAGATTTCACCCTGCTCGCCTTGTGATAAATGATTGCCATCATCATCTAAGATCGCAACATCCGTCAGTGGTAAAGGAATACCAATTGTGCCACTAAACTCAGTCGTTGCAGGTGGGTTTGCAGTTGCGACTGGAGAAGTTTCAGATAAACCATAACCTTCAATAATGATGGTTCCTGTAACTTTTTTCCATTCTTCAGCAGTTGACGGTAACACGGCCATACCACCGCCCATCGCCATTTTTAACTTACTAAAGTCGAGCTGTCTAAATTCTTCATTATGCACCAGCGCATTAAACAAAGTATTTACCGCAGGGAAGAAACCTGGTTGGTATTTACGTAATTCTTTAATCACTGCAGGTAAATCACGTGGATTTGGAATCAGAATATTTGCCTGACCTTTATACATACCATACATCGCACAAACCATAAATGCGAAGATGTGATAAAGCGGTAAAGCACAGAAGATACGATCATCTTTAGCACCATCACCTTGGCCAAATTTACTTTGGAAAATACCGTCACATTGCAACAAGTTTGCAACTAAGTTACGGTGGGTAAGTTCCGCTCCTTTGGAAACACCCGTAGTACCGCCTGTGTACTGAAGTACAGCAGTATCACTGAGTGTCATGGTTGGACGTTTATAATTACTTGGACTTACTTTTGCCAATGCGGCATTAAACTTAGTATGTCCTGGAATATTCCAATCTGGAATTTGTTTACGCACTTTACGTAAAACAAAATTTACCAAAGTACCTTTTAAGGTACCTAACATATCGCCAACCGAAGCAATGACAACATGTTTTACTGGTGTTTTACCAATAATCGCTTGATAAACAGTCGCAAAGTTTTCAACAATGACCAACGCTTCAGCGCCTGAATCATTAAGTTGGTGTTCTAATTCACGTGCTGTATAAAGTGGATTCACATTCACAAGTACCAAACCTGCACGGAGTACACCTAAAGCGACAACTGGATACTGAAGGACGTTAGGCATCATCACTGCAACACGTGAACCTTTTGCCAAACCTAAACTTTGCAAATAGGTTGCAAATTTACGGCTTGCCAATTCAAGATCACTGAATGACATCACTTTATCCATGAAGATAAAGGCATCACGTGAACCAAATTTTTGGAAATTACGCTCAAAAATATCAATAAGAGAGCTATTTTCCTGTGGCAATTCTACTGTTTCTGGAATCCCAGTTTTTTGATATTCAGCGAACCAAACTTTTTCCATAATGCCATAATCTCCAATCAGTAATCCTTAGTTTTAAACTGTTTTTCTCAATATTGAACATAATTTTTTGGCTTCTTTGTGCTCAATATTGCATCCATTTTCACGAACACTTTGCATATATAACGTATTTCAATCCAAGGATGCTAGTTTTATCTTTGAATCAACAGTTTATTTGCTTTTTGATATCCGCGCGGCAACAGCTGACCTTTTGATGCGCGTTTACCGATATATTTCTGTAAATCTTCCCCTTTTAATTTTAATTGTTGCTGCCCTGCAAGCACTTGTATTACTTCATCTAAATTCAAAGTTAACATAAACTGAACAGACTCATTAGTTTCAAGTTGTATCAACTTATTTCCTTTACCTTTATTGAGCGTTGGCAAGTCAGATAATTCAATTAAAAGTAGGCGTCCTGCTGAGCTGAGTATAGCCAAATGAGTATGGTTTTCAACGACTTCGATTGGCATTGCTGTCGCATTTTCAGCAACAGTCAGGAATGTTTTACCTGCTTTGGCATTGGTATCCAATTGTTTAGCTTGCGATTTAAAGCCATAACCTTTTGAACTTACAGCAACTATTTCTTTTTCTTCATCGTCAATTAGGACTTGCATAAAGCCCACACCATTGGCTGGAGAAAGTTTTGAACTCAACGGTTCTCCTAAACCACGCGCCGATGGCAAACTATTGATGGCCAAAGCATAACTTCGTCCAGTTTCATCTAAAATATATACTTTCTGATTCGACTTACCTTGTGCTGAACTTAAGTACTGGTCACCGGCACGGAAATTTAATTTTTCAACATCAATATCATGACCTTTGGCTGCACGAACCCAACCCGCCTCAGAAAGGATCACCGTTACCGCTTCAGCAGGCATTAAATCTTGTTCACTAATGGCCTGTGATTCTTCACGTTGCACAATCGGTGAACGACGATCATCACCAAACTTCTTCGCATCATCTTTAAGTTCTTCGATAATCAAAGATTTTAATGACTCTGGATTTGCAAGTTGTTCACGAATCACCGCTGCTCTGGCCTCAAGTTCTTCTTGCTCACGGCGCATTTCCATTTCTTCAAGTTTTGCCAAATGGCGTAACTTAAGCTCTAAAATTGCTTCTGCCTGAACTTCATCAATATTGAAACGCATCATCAACACGGGTTTAGGTTGATCTTCTTCACGAATAATTTTGATCACTTCATCAATGTTCAAATACGCAATGATCAAACCACCAAGAATATGTAGGCGCTTTTCAATTTTATTCAGATGATATTGCAGACGACGTGTGACAGTACTCTTACGAATTTCAATCCATTCTAATAAAATGCGACGGATTGATTTGACTTGTGGACGACCATCAGCACCGATCATGTTCATATTGACACGATAGCTCGACTCTAAATCGGTTGTCGCAAACAAATGACTCATGACTGCATCGGCATCGATACGATTTGAACGTAATACAATCACCAAACGTGTTGGGTTTTTATGGTCTGATTCATCACGTAAGTCACTGACCAATGGCAGTTTTTTGGCTTGCATTTGATCTGCAATTTGCGTGATGACTTTCGAGCCAGAAACTTGATATGGCAGCTCAGTGATGATAATTTCATTTTTTTCAATGGTATATACTGCACGGGTACGATAGCTACCACGTCCAGTCATTTGAATTTTTAATAATTCATCACGTGGTGTAATAATTTCTGCTTTGGTCGGTAAGTCGGGTGCAGGAATATATTCTGCAATTTTTTCATCTGTTAAGTTTGGATTACGGATTAAAGCAATCGTACCTTTAACCACTTCACGTAAATTGTGTGGCGGAATATCCGTTGCCATTCCCACTGCAATACCAGTGGTACCATTGAGTAAAATATTTGGTACACGCGCTGGTAAATTGACTGGCTCTTTCATTGAACCATCAAAGTTATCTTGCCAATCACAGGTCCCTTGACCTAATTCAGAAAGTAACAAATCACTATAAGGAGAAAGTTTGGCTTCGGTATAACGCATAGCTGCAAATGATTTAGGATCATCAGGCGAACCCCAGTTCCCTTGCCCTTCAATAAATGGGTAACGGTAACTAAATGGCTGTGCCATCAACACCATGGCCTCATAACAGGCTGAGTCACCATGCGGATGGTATTTACCCAATACATCACCGACTGTACGTGCAGACTTTTTCGGCTTACCGCTTGGTTTTAAGCCCAATTCGCTCATCGCATAAACGATACGGCGTTGTACAGGTTTTAAACCATCACTAATGTGTGGCAATGCACGATCCATAATCACGTACATGGCATAGTTGAGGTAAGCTTGTTCAGTAAATTCTGCTACGGAACGATTTTCTGTCGCATGATGCGCAAGGCTTGTCATAACAACCTTTTATCCTAAATAAGTGCGTTCTAAATAAATGTTTTGTATCTACGTTCTTATGCTAAGTCGCAGGGTCTGACTACACAAGTGCCAGTGTACCCTACAACGACAAATTGCGTCTTAAGATCTTTCTAATGACGTAAAATTATCCATTTTTTAAGAAATGAGCAACTTTTATTTCAAATCTAAAATATTAAAAGTCAAATACACAACAATTCTTATCAAAACAAAATGCTCTTATAGATAAAATAGAAAGACCTCGATTTGATAAGAATTGAGGTCTTGATTTATAAATATAAAAAACAAAGGATTATTTAATTTCCACACTCAATTTATCTGATAATTTTTTATAAAAATCAGCCCTGTTTCTTGGATTCTTTAATTCTTTGCAAGTTTCTTCTAATGCTGTAATTGCTTCTTGTTTAGTAAATTCACCATCCTCAATGAATGGTTGAAGCTTCTTATCGTAAATATATTTTAATTCATTATTCATTATATTCCTCACATTGCGCACAAGAAACAAGGGAGTCATCCCCTTTTCCACCTGGATTTTCATCTTTATAACTATACTGTTTATTGATATCTTGAATGGTTTTAGCTGACATAACTATTTCCTTCTGATTTTATTGAATAATGTTAAAGTTCTCATACGAATCAAGGCATAAATTTCGATTCAAAAAATGTTCTAGATATATTAGTCTCAAAAGACTTTTTGATAAGAACATAACTATTTAATAATCTTTTTTCTAAAAATTACAAATTACAAATTACATTTTCTCAAAAACAAGAAAATCAATCACTTGAAACTGTAGGCTTCTTGCATCATTAAAAAATGAGCCTTTAATACTCTATATGTGCAATAACAATTATATTCATTCGTCTGCTTTTTTATATTCATGAATTAGACATGGTTGTTCTATCGTGTGGCGACATGGATGTCGCTCCGTTGGGTGGGGGTACAGGACGTACCTCTCACCCAACAGAAGATTTTTGTCATCTTTTCATCTCTGAAAAGTGAGGCATCGCCTACGCAAAGGAATTTAAACTTTAAATGTAAAGGGTGGCATTGTAAGTTTTAGAATCATACAAATTCATTTCTATGGAATAATCAGCCATGATTGATCAGGGTTAATCTCGTTTAGAAATCATTTAAAAGCTTACTTTGATAAGAGATCTAATTAATATCTAAATTTATTCTGCACAACCTTCACAATCACAATCCAATCTCTTCTAAGGTCTTACCTTTGGTTTCTTCACCCAAGATCAAAACCACAGCGGCAACAGCGAAAAGTACAATCGTAAACATCATAAAGACTGAACTAAACCCATCACTTGCCACCATCATATGGGTCACCACCAACGGTGCGACAATCCCCCCCATACGACCGATTGCAGATGCCCAGCCTGAGCCAAAAGCACGAATATTGGTTGGATATTGTTCAGGCGTATAAGTATATAAAACCCCCCATGCACCCAAATTAAAGAACGACATTAAGCATCCCCACAACATAATCATATTGACTGAGGTCGCTTGACCAAAGAAGTAAGCAGAAAGCGCACACAGACCAATAAAACCAGCGAGGGTTGCTTTACGTCCAAGCTTTTCCACCAACCAAGCCGCAGCCACATAACCAGGTAATTGTGCCAAAATCATCCCGAGTACATATTCAAAAGACTGCACAATGGTATAGCCCTGCTTGACCAGCAGACTTGGTAACCAAGTAAAAATGCCATAATAAGAATAGACGATGCCAAACCAAATCAACCACAGCATCAAAGTACGACGGGCAAAAGCACCTGACCAAAGCTGTGAAAATGAAATCGTTTGTTTTGCTGAAACAGGTTTGACTTCAATGGTTTCAATCACTTCTACACCACACTGCCGTTCCAGTTTCTGTACCAGTGCATGGGCTTCTTCAATTCGTCCACGATTAATCAAATAAGGAACCGATTCAGGCACTTTTTTGAGAATCATAAAAACATAAATTGCAGGTAAACCACCAATCAAAAATGCAATATGCCAACCATAATCAGGAATCACAAAATAAGAAATAAGCGCAGCAACAAGCCAGCCAAGTCCCCAGAAACTTTCTAAAAGTACGATAAATCGACCACGTACTTGAGCAGGGATATATTCACTGACCAAAGTCACAGCCACAGGAAGTTGCCCACCCAGCCCTAAGCCGACAATAAAACGGAACAGCAATAACCAAGTCAGATTCGGCGCAAAAGCACATAACGCGGTTGCAATGCTATAGGTCACCAAAGTAATCGCAAAGACTGTTCTACGACCAATTCGATCAGCCAAACCACCTGAAAATACAGCACCAATTGCCATACCCACAAAGCCAATGGAGACTACCCAGCCTTTTTCAGTAGGGGTCATTTGCCATTCTTCTGCCATTTTGGTGAGAATAAAGGAGATCAGTCCTGTATCCATGGCATCAAACATCCAGCCCAGTCCGATCACCCAGAGTAAGGTATAGTGAAATTTACCTATGGGTAAGCGTTGTACACGTGATACTAAATCCATAATGCACTCAACAAATATGTAAAAGCAGGAACAACTTTGGCTCGCTGTTTAATTTTAAAGACTGAACAGCAAAATTTCTCCTGCTAGTCCGTCAAAATCTTTAAACTCTTTAGAATGGAAACCATTGTTTATCAATATTTTTCTTGAAGGTATATTTTCGGGATCAATGATAGCCATGAGATCCTTTAAATATGGTTGTTTTTTTGCATGCTCAATTAAAAATGTAACAACTTGACTGGCAATGCCTTTCCCCCAATATTCGGGTAAAAGCATATAGCCCAACTCCGCAGTTGTTGCTGTTGGCTGATCCAACTCGAGTTTAGCTAAACCGATAAAGTCATTTGTTTGAGCATCAAGAATTTTATAATTTCCCAATGCCACATCATAGGCATTCTTGGATAAAATCTTGGCAAATTCGGTATGCGCTTCCTCAAGCGTTAATGCTCGCTCGGTAATCATTTGCATGACTTTAATATTTTTGACCAATTCAAAATACACAGCAAAATCTAGGTCAGTAAATTTTTCAAGTTTAATATTTTGATGAATCTGATATGACATACCAAGCTCAAAGTTAAATGCAGAGATTCACAATCAATAGCTGCTGTTCAAGCATCCATCCTTAGGACTCATCTTTAGAAGATGCCGATTGTTCATCATCATCTTTATAGATAAATTTCGGCATTTCCAAACCAAAATAAATCGCCACACAACGTAATGCAAAACCAAAAACTAAAGTAGAAACCACGGTAATTTCAAGCGATAAACCGAAATCTATACAGAACCAATAGAAAATCACTGCAACAAAGGAAATCGACGCATACAGTTCACGACGAAATACCAACGGAACATCATTACACAGAATATCTCGTAGAATACCACCAGATACCCCTGTTAACACCCCAGCAACGGCGGAAACCACAAAACCATGTCCCATTTGCAAGGCAATTTGACAACCAATAATGGTAAAACCAATTAAGCCTAAAGCATCCAACAATAAGAAAATTGAATGTAAATGCTTCATCCATTTGGCAATAATAATGGTGACAAAGGCAGCACAGCATGTCAGAACAAGGTATTCAGGATGTTTGACCCAAGTCAGTGGATAATGTCCAAGTAAAACATCTCGCACAGAACCACCACCGAGTGCAGTGACACAGGCAATCAGTATCACCCCAAACCAGTCCATACTGCGTCGTCCTGCGGACAACGCTCCAGTCATGGCTTCTGCTGTAATGGCTATAATATAAATAATCGTCAGTAACATTGCCCTTCATCCACTGATGGGAAAAGATGCGCGCTATTTTAAGTCAAAAATGAACTAAAAGTTATAAAAATTGTGCGCAACATTGCTTAAATTTTTTGGCGGATCCACAAATACATGGCTGTTTCATGGTGATAGGCTGATCTGTGGTTGGATCTAAGAAATACCATACACCATGATGCTGGACAAAGTGTGAAACTTCATGGTGTATTTGAGCCTGCTGACCATCGTGAAAATGTGCTTTAAATTCAACTTGAGCATGATTTTTATCGAGCTTTTCTTGGGCTTGCACCACTTCAAGACTGAGCCATTGATTGGCTTTGCTCCAGTCTGAAATCGCTTTAACATCCAAAGCTTGCTGCTGTCCAAGCGCAGTGGTCTGAACAATATAATCAATCTCATGTTTGGCATAAGCGCTATAACGCGAACGCATCAACTGTGCTGCTGTCTTGGCTTTGTTCTTCCCCAAATGTAGCGGCTGACAACATTCAATATAAAGCGCTGAACCACATGGACAGGATAGATTGGACATGAAAATACTCAAAATCTGAATAGGTTCAATGATAATCCAACCCAGCAAGAAATCGAAACCTATTCTTTCTATATGAATGATGCCATTCAGACATCATTTTAACGATATGGTTTAAATCATTATTTTCAAAAACAAAATAAAAAGAAGCCAGTCTTTCGACTGGCTTCATTACAACAAATCCATTAGGACTCAGCATCTTTAGATTTTGTTAATGCCATAATATGCACCTTCTCAATCTTATGCCCATCCATCGTTACCACTTCAAACTCATAACCATCGACTTGAAGCTTTTGACCATTTTCAGGCAAACGCCCGAGATGGAACAAGATATAACCCGAAAGGGTTGAGTATTGTTCTGACTCATCGACTAAATCACGACCTAACAGCAAAGAAACATGACGAATATCGGTTGAACCTTCAAGGATCAACGAACCATCTTCAAGACTTTCCGCAGCAGCTTCTAGTTCATCTTCATCAGGGAACTCGCCTGCGATTGCTTCAAGCACATCAATCGGCGTTGCAATCCCTTCAATTGACCCATATTCATTTAATACAATCGCCATTTGTAAGGGTGCCTGACGAAGTTGCTCCATCACCATCAATACTTGTGCATTTTCATGCACAATCACAGGCTCGCGTAAGTGTTTTTCAAAATTTAAAACACCCGTTTCGATATAATCATTTAAAACTTTATGGGTTAAAACAATACCCGCAATATTATCCAATTCACCATGGGCCAAAATTAAACGTGAATGTGACATTGCCATCAAATTTTCCTTAATGCTGGCTTCGTCTTCATCCAAATCTAACCATTCTAATTCAGGGCGCGGTGTCATGACCGATTTTACTGGACGTTCTGATAGTCCCAAGACCCCTTGAACCATAACACTATGGTAAGCACCATTTTCATCATCAAAAATTTCATCTGCCAGAGCTTGTGTTGCGATCACATCATCCGCTTTACCATTTTGACTATCGGCACTTTTTCCACCTAACATTTTCAAGACTGCTGAAGCTGTACGGAAACGTAAGTCGGTCGTTGTCACCATTTTCTCTTGATTTTTACGCATGGTTTGGTTCATAAACTCGATCAGTACCGAGAAACCAATCGCTGCATATAAGTAACCTTTTGGAATGTGATAACCAAAACCTTCGACGATCAATGAAAAACCAATCATCATCAAAAAGCCAAGACATAGAATCACTACTGTCGGGTGCTTATTGACAAAGTCCATCAAGGCTTTTGATGCCCACAGCATAATAGCTACAGCAATCACCACAGCGATCATCATCACTGAAAGTTCTTTCACCATTCCCACAGCGGTGATCACACTATCGAGGGAGAATACTGCATCTAAAACAACAATTTGAACAATGACCATCCAAAATACAGCATGTACAGGATTTTCTTCTTTAAGATCCTGACCACCTTCAAGGCGCTCATGTAGTTCCATTGTGCCTTTAAACAATAAGAACACACCACCAAACAGCAGGATCAGATCACGCCCAGAAAAAGCATGCTCAAAGAGATGGAATAATGGTTCGGTTAATGTCACCACCCATGCAATAGATGCCAGTAACACCATACGCATACAGAGGGCAAGTAAAAGCCCAATAATCCTTGCTTTATCACGTTGTTCAGGCGGAAGTTTTTCTGCCAAAATTGCAATAAATACAAGGTTATCAATACCCAAAACGATTTCTAAAACAACTAAAGTTGCAAGACCAACCCATGCAGAAGGATCAGACATCCACTCAAGTATCATTGATCTTGCTCCATTGAAAATGTGCAATAGCTATTTTCAGCATGTGAGAACTGTAAATTTCGGAATTGAGAAGAAAACTTTAGTGTATTTTGAACTATTATTTTGTCTAAAGATTGTGCATTTTCGGAGCGACTACAACCACTACCCATGATGATTCATTTGTTGA
The DNA here is from genome assembly GCF_001425285.1 of Acinetobacter sp. Root1280. Taxonomy (NCBI): domain Bacteria; kingdom Pseudomonadati; phylum Pseudomonadota; class Gammaproteobacteria; order Moraxellales; family Moraxellaceae; genus Acinetobacter; species Acinetobacter sp. Root1280. The sequence goes on from NZ_LMED01000027.1 coordinate 186,392, forward strand.
TAAATAAGCCTTAATTATAGGCAATCCAGACAGGAATTTCATCTCATTTATCAGGATTTTTACTGATTTACCTAAAATTAAATACAAAATCAAAGCGATACAAATCATTGCAAAAGCGCCGATAACACAACATGTTTTTGTCACATTTCTTACTTAAAGTAGTAGAAATGTATAAGAACATGATAAGTTAAGGTGAAAAAATAATTTATGAATAGTGTATTGCCTGTAATGATGAATAAACCTTTCGAATTAGATCAACAACAACATAAAGCCACACAATGTTTAATCGCTCTCTATTGTGGCTCCCGACCTGGAAATAACCCTACCTATCGAGAAAAAGCCATCCAACTTGCTCAAGGCATCGCAGAACAAGGTTTTGGAATCGTCTATGGTGGTGCAAGTATTGGCTTAATGGGCCAAGTTGCAGATACGGTCACGGAACATGGTGGTGATGTTGTTGGTGTTATTCCCGAATTTATGCTGGATTATGAAATTGCCCATAACCAATTAACAGAATTACATATTGTACAAAACATGCATGAACGCAAAGCAATGATGGCTGAACGAGCGAGTGCTTTTGTCGCACTGCCCGGTGGCTTTGGTACCTTTGAGGAAATTCTAGAAGTCGCGACATGGGGACAATTGAATCAACATCAAAAACCGATGATGTTATATAACGTCAATGGTTTCTATGACCATTTGATTGCGCAATTAGACCATGCTGTTATTGAAGGTTTTTTACCGCCTCAACATCGGGCAAAACTGATTGTGTGTAATCATGCAGATCAAATCTACAATGCCATTAAGAACCTAGAAAGCCCAAAACAGTTTATTGTTTAAACAGCTCATTATTAAAAATGAGCCTTGATCAAAGGCTCATTAACTTTACAATCAACTCAAAAGTATTCATTGCAACTCTTTTTATTGATTCAATAAATCATAAAACCGATCCATTCTGAAACAATTGCCATGCATAAATCAAAACCGCAGCAGCCACAATCCAGCATAACGTTGCAATCCCTAAACAAGACCACATCGAAAGCTTAGTTGCCAGTAAATAGACCGTGAGCAAATAAATGAAATACGGAATCAATGACCACAGCCCGAATAATGCTGTTTGCTTTAAGGCTTCAGCACCTTTTTCCTGCGCTACAATCACATGTGCGATCAATGCAAATGTTGGAAAAAGTGGGACTAAACCTGCAATATAAAATGCCTTACTTTTTGAAAGAATTGAAATCAACAAAACCACTGCTGCACCCAGAATACATTTCAAAAATAAGGACAACATCTAAAATTACTCGAACACATGATCAGTGCAAGAGTTTACGCCAAGCGTGTAAATTTGAAATCTAAAATATTAGAAATTTAGTGACGTAGAAGTTACGCGTTTAAAAAGCGCGTTTTAATTTGCCACGGTTAATAAAAGCAACCAAGCCCATAACAATAGCCATCAGGATAAAAAAGATAAACTTTAGCTCATTTCTACTCAAGTGAGTCTCAGATTTATTCACTTCAGCTTGGGTAAAATCGGCTTGTACTGGCGGTAAAGGTGAGGCATAAGTGGGTTGAATATTTTTAAAATTTAATTCACTGAGTTCAGCAGGCTTTTCGCCTTTGCCCACCAAAACATAAGCCGCAACAATGTCAAAATCCAAAGGGTTTTGAATGCCAAATTTCACTTTGGTGGGTTCATAAGTGTTGTATTCAGGGATCCAATCATTCACTTGACTATAAATACGAATGCTATCTGTTTTTTCCAATATTGGATCTGTAATCAGCTGTTCTGACGTATCTTCAATGAATGTCTTTAAGCCTTTGAATTGCCTGAGAGAATATTGATTAGTTTGCGTCAAATTTTCTGCGATCAATGCTTGGTATACAGCATGCTCACTTGGATTGGCTTTATTTAACAAACCTTGATTGTCCATGACAAAATCAACTTTTGCAGTAAGTCCCGGATAATTTTGTCGCCCAACCAAATAAACCGCGGTCCAAATCTGATCCCCCGCTTGTACATCTTCTAATTCTAATTCGTACAATTGATTGGGTTTTAAATTTAACACTTGATCAAATAAAACTTGTGAAGTCTCGCCAGCCAAGACATTGCAAGAAAATGCAAAACAAATAACTGATATAATTTTTCGTATATTCATTTTCAAGCCCTCCACAAGTGCGATAAATATCACACATTTTATAATAAAAACAATGGTTAATCACAGAACCTTTGTCTAACAATCCTCTTTTTTAGATAAGTGGTTATTGATTGCATCACAGGACCAATCTTAAAGCTGATCTGGTTTATTCGTTCTACCCTATGCAATATCGAAATAAGTACTCAGAAATCAGCACAGCATCAAAAGCTGACTGCATATCTCATTTTTCTTCAATGATTTATTTTAAATAAATTATATCTTTGATTTTAAATTAGCTGAATACGACCCTAAGAATTGTTTAAAACTATCATAAATATATGAATCTTATTATTTTATTCAAAAACTCAAACTCCATCACAGTTTTAAATGGTCAGTTACATGACACAATTTGTCGTTTAAAAACTATTTTTTACAGCTTGAACAAAATTAAATCGCTATCATATACCCCTTTAATTCGCATAATTTCGAGAAAGCTTTTATGAGTCAAAGTCATATCCGTATTCGAGGCGCACGTACCCATAATTTAAAAAATGTGTCACTCGATATTCCACGTGACAAGTTTGTGGTCATCACAGGACTCTCAGGCTCAGGGAAATCATCTCTGGCTTTCGATACCTTATATGCTGAGGGTCAGCGCCGTTATGTCGAATCTTTATCTGCTTATGCACGTCAGTTCCTTTCACAAATGGAAAAGCCTGAAGTTGATTCAATTGAAGGTTTAAGCCCTGCGATTGCGATTGAACAGAAATCTACTAGCCATAACCCACGTTCAACCGTGGGAACCATTACTGAAATCTACGACTATTTACGTTTACTCTATGCACGCGTTGGTACACCTTACTGCCCAGAGCATGACTTGCCGATGGTTGCACAAACTGTTTCTGAAATGGTCGATGCAGTGAAAGGACTGGAAGAAGGTACAGCGTTGATGCTCCTTGCACCAGTTGTTCGTGAGCGTAAAGGCGAATACAGCAACCTGTTTGAGCAATTACAAAGCCAAGGTTTTGTCCGCGCGCGCGTGGATGGTGAAGTGATTGATATCGATACACCACCAGAACTCGATAAAAAGAAAAAGCACACCATTGAAGTTGTGGTTGACCGCTTTAAAGTCCGTGATGACTTAGGTAACCGAATTGCCGAAAGCTTTGAAACAGCCTTACGTTTAGGCAGTGATCTGGCGATTTTATCGTGGATGGGTGGTGAACATCCTGACCGTGTATTTTCAGCAAAACATTCATGCCCTGAATGCGACCGTGCTGTTGCTGAACTCGAACCACGTTTGTTCTCGTTCAATAATCCATTTGGTGCCTGTCCTGTCTGCGACGGTTTAGGTACCCGTAGTCATTTCAGTGCTGAAAAACTCATTCCAAGTCCAGATGTTTCTATTAGCCAAGGCGCAATCCGTGGCTGGGACAGACAACGTCCATACTATTACAGCATGATTCAGAAAGTTGCGGATCATTTTGGGTTTTCGTTAGACACCCCTTGGAATGAACTCGACGCTGATACGAAAAAGAAATTTCTCTACGGTACAGGCAAAGAAAAAGTTGATCTTAGTTATATCGATGAGCGTGGTCGTAAACACAATCGGGTACAACCTTTTGAAGGTATTTTGCCTCATTTAGAGCGTCGTTATCGTGAAACTGAATCTAATTATGTCCGTGATGATCTGGCGCAGTATTTATCCAATGCCGCTTGTGATGCTTGTGGCGGCTCACGTTTAAATGAAATTTCACGTCATGTCCGCGTTAAAGACAAAACCATTGCCCAAATTACCAAAATGTCGATTGGTGATGCTGAAAGCTACTATCAAGATTTAAATCTTGAAGGTGCCAAAGGTGAAATTGCCGATAAGATTTTTAAAGAAATTCGCGAGCGTTTGCACTTCCTTGTATCAGTCGGTTTAAATTATTTAAGCCTGTCTCGCTCTGCTGAAACGCTTTCAGGTGGTGAAGCACAACGTATCCGCCTAGCCTCACAAATTGGTGCTGGTCTAATGGGGGTGATGTACGTTTTAGATGAGCCATCCATTGGTTTACACCAACGTGATAATGATCGTTTACTTGAAACACTGGTTCGTTTGCGTGATCTGGGTAATACAGTTTTAGTGGTTGAGCATGATGAAGATGCAATTCGTGCAGCTGACCATATTATTGATATCGGTCCGGGGGCTGGTGTACATGGCGGTCATATCATTGCCGAAGGAACCTATGATGAACTCGCAGCCAACGAGAACTCACTAACAGGAAAATACCTATCTGGTAAGTTAAAAATTGCGGTGCCCAAAGAGCGGGTTAAACCACCTAAGCCTGAAGAACAAATTAAACTGATAGGCGCATCAGGGCATAACTTACAAAATGTTGATTTGACGATTCCTTTAGGTGTGATGACTTGTGTGACAGGTGTTTCGGGTTCAGGTAAATCAACCTTAATTAACCGTACCCTGTTACCACTTGCAGCAACGCAATTAAATGGTGCAACCACCTTAACTGCTGAAAAGTTTGATTCGATTGATGGCTTACAGTTCCTTGATAAAGTGGTAGACATTGACCAAAGTCCTATTGGACGTACTCCACGTTCCAACCCAGCGACATATACCGGTTTGTTTACCCCGATTCGTGAATTGTTTGCGCAAACCCCTGAAGCTAAAGCCCGTGGTTATGCTGCAGGTCGTTTCTCGTTTAACGTCAAAGGCGGGCGCTGTGAGGTATGTGAGGGGGATGGTATGATCAAAGTTGCCATGCACTTCTTACCCGATATGTACGTGCCTTGTGATAACTGTCATGGTCAGCGTTATAACCGTGAAACCTTGGAAGTTGGTTATAAAGGCAAAAATATTTCTGATGTATTGGAAATGACTGTCGAAGATGCGATGCATTTCTTTGATGCAATCCCTGTGATTCACCGTCGTTTGGAAACCTTAAACCAAGTCGGGTTAGGCTATATCCGCTTAGGTCAGTCAGCAACAACGCTATCTGGTGGTGAAGCGCAACGGGTCAAACTAGCACGTGAGCTAGCAAAGCGTGATACAGGTAAAACCTTGTATGTACTGGATGAACCAACCACTGGTTTGCATTTCCACGATATTGCCAAACTGCTCGATATTCTTCATGAACTACGCAATAAGGGCAATACCATTGTTGTGATTGAGCATAATCTCGATGTGATTAAGACGGCGGACTGGGTGATTGATTTAGGCCCTGAAGGTGGCGCAGGTGGTGGTCAGATTATTGCAGAAGGTACCCCAGAACAGGTGGTGAAATCTAAAGTTTCACATACAGCGAAGTTCTTAAAGCCGTTGTTAAAGTAATTCCCTGCATCTTCCCCTCCCTCCTTTAAATAAGGGGGGAGTTTCTCTCTTTATCTCACAGGGTTTAGGGGGGAGATTAATCATCTAATCTCGAAATTAAATAGTTCATATAATTTTTATAAAACTCAGATTCTCAGCCTTTTTTCATCCTATATTTCAATAATCATCTGCTTAATTTTGGGATTATTTAAAGCAAATTTTGCATTTCTAATTTAAACAAGGCAAGATCAATGCATAGCACAGGATATTTTCCTTATGAAGCTTCTTTACTCATGCCTTTTAGTCCCAAGTATCTGTTTACTCAGCAGTTGTAGCATAAACATTGCGGGTGGTAATGGCCGACCCGACAATCCTTATTTTATAACCACCCAACCCTTACTGATTAAAAAAATACAGCTTCCTGCTGGCTCAACTTTGACCTATGAAAAACAGGGCTTTAAAACAGGCAGACAAAGTCAGTTAATGAATGAAAGTAAACTGAAAGGCATCTCGTTGCCGAGTGGACAAACCATTATATGGGCCGGTGTGCCAATCAGTGCGATCAACAAATTCAGCAACTCAGAAATGCGCGGCTTTAGCCTTAACGCAGAATTTAAGCAACTTGCTCCCAATCAAAACTCTGGCTTCTCCAAACAGTGGCAACGTTGTGGTGATGATCTAGGGATTAGTATTAAAAATACAGAGGATTGGTCATTTAATCCAAGTAATATTGTTGATGTGGAAAGCTGTAGTGTACTTTATCAACGCTACTTTAAAGACAATGCCGAACAGCAACGATTTTTAAATCAATTTTATGCTGAGTTGCTTAAAGTCACTTCAAAATAATTCAGTATTTTTATCATTAAATGCTGACGATAAATCAACATTTTCAAACGGGTTAATCATCATCAAGATACCCAATCGATCATCCCACAACTTTATTTCGACCTTGTGCTTTGGCTTTAAATAGCGATGCATCTGCCCGATTAAACAAAGCTTCCCAACTTTCAGCCCCTGTTGCCACGCCAATACTGACAGAAACATTCAGCTGTTCGTTAGACATCGAACTATTAAAATTTAACCGTGATACATCAGCCAAAATACTTTCAGAAATTTGTAATGCCCAATCCCATTGGATGCGATCAATTAAAATCAAAAACTCATCACCACCAAAACGTACAATTAAATCGGATTGCGCAATATTTGCTTTTAAACATCGAGCAATTTCAACAATAACCGAATCACCTAAAATATGTCCAAAGCGATCATTCACATATTTAAAATTATCAATATCCACCATGATCAAGGTCAACTCTTGAAAGCGATCAGGTTGTGTTGCGATATTTTTTAAATAAACCTCTAAAGCGAGTCGATTTGAAACACCGGTTAAGCTGTCGGTGTTGGCACTATTTTGTAATTGAAATTCAAAAGCATCGCGTTGCTTGAGCATTTCTTTTAATTTATCCAATGCATCGGTTAGGGTATGCACCTCTTTGGTTTGTATCGAAGCTGCACCTATATAATCACGCTCTTGAACTTGTGATAACTCTAAGATCATATTTCTTGCATATATCAAGGGTTCAAATAACTTTTTACGTGTATATAACATCGTAAAAACTGCTACCGACAATGACAAAAGAGAAATAAATAAAGTGATAAAAAATTGACGTTGCTCCGATTCCATTCGATGACGCGCACTTAAGGCGTGGGTTTCAAGTAGATATTTTTGTAAATTTACCACCGTGGTAAACTTATCCACGATTGCATCTGTCAGTTGGTTTGCCGTTAAAAAATAAGGCTGCTGATTTCTACTCTCTTGCACCAAACGATTTACAATGGGTAAACCTTGGTCAATAAATTGAGTTTTTACTTGACCATATAAATAAAGATACTCAGGGGTTTTTAAGGATTCTATTTGCATGGTATCCATCAAACGCCATAAATATTTAACCTGTTCTTGCGTTTGTAATGAGCGTGCTTTGTTATATTCAGGCAATGGTTCGGAAAAGCTTAGGGGTGCCATGATATTGGACGCGACTCGTCCAGATTGATCACGTAAATCAGCCAATATCAGCACAATTGAAGCATAATCAGTCACATCGCTATTATTCTTTTTTGAATGGTTAATTAATTGCTGCAACATGGCTCTACAACTGTCCCATGCCCGAAACATTCCCTGAATCACTTGATCCATTTGCACTGAATTACGTTCTTTTAACGGCAAGGCTAAATAAGCATCGACTTGTTTACGGGCGATGTTCAAATCATGTCTTAATTGAACATCTACTTGATCCGCCAAACTGGTAAACCCCGCCTTGTTTAAGGTCTCTACGGTTAAATTAATCTGTTGATCTACGTCCTTACGATAGTCCTGCAATTCTTTTATTCTGTCTGGAAAATTTGCTGTCGAGCTCGACATTGCTTTATTTGTTGGCGCTCTTTCCCGTGAAATTTTATTGGATGTTTCAGCAAAAACTTGCAAGGCTTGAATATTGACTAAAGCTCGATTTGCTCGGCTATACTCTCGATAATTACTGATGATTTGTGGAACAGCAATTAACAAAACAGACAAAATGATGACTGACATGAGGATAAGCAAACGCGTGCTTATTTGTTCTGATCTGAGTTCATGCACCATCACCATGGTCCTGTGGGAAGTTATATCGTAATAAAGCTAAAGAAATTTTGTTTATATTATAGAATATATACACATAAACTACTCCACATAATCAAGTTTAATCTACAGCGTTCAACTGCTTTATATTATCGTTTTTATAGATGAGTAATATTCAAAATTCACATTTTACATATAAATAGAATTTGCATAAAATCAGACTCAGATAGAAATTCTCATGATTTGAAAATAGATCTTTTTTATTGCCCAGTTTCCCCCAATAAACTGGGCATTTTTTTACCTACTGCATTTATCTCAAATAAAAGAATAAGCCTAATTTATCTAAGATACTTAATGTCAGTTGCTTACGTTCAGCAGGATCATCCCCTGTCTGCATGTGCATATTTAAAGCAAAAGCGGTGATCTGACCATTCGGCTGTTCTATCCATCCTGTATACCAACCCACTTGTGGCTCAACATCCATTCCCCAGCCACTTTTGGCATAGAGCTTGGAATCACCACGTCTTTCGACATAAAGCATATCTTTGACTTGCTGTTGTACAGCATCATCAAAAGGCAATGTTTTCTTTGCCAATTGATAAGCAAATTTAGCTTCTTGCTCTGGGGTGATTTTCAATGGACCAACCAACCAGAAATTATCCACCTGTTGACCAATTTGTGTATTACCAAAACCAACACGTTTGACTTCTTGACTCATCAAATCCAAACCAATACGTCGTGCCAACTCCTGATATACAGGTACGGCGGAAGCCTGCATTGCTCCTGCCAAGGTCATATCTTTTTCCCAAGCAGGAAAAGATCTTTTTTCACCATTCCACTTAAATACTTCTGTATTTGTCGTTTTCGCATGTTGCAAACCAATTAAGGCATTCAACATTTTAAAAGTAGAGGCTGGAATATACGCAGTCTTGGCTCTATTTAAATCATTCCCATAGCGTTTAAATTGAGTTCCGTCATAAGTCACAAAGACGGCTTGAGTTTGCGCATAATTAAACAACAACGGAATTTCACTTGTTCTTTGTGATGAAGCTGGATCATACAAATTAAGCTTCGAAACACAACCTGAAAAAGCCAAACTACTCAGGATGATCAATACACTGCTTTTTATTTTAAATATGTTATTACTCATAAACTTTACTTAGGCATCGACTCTATCTGAAATAGTGTAGATGAGCCCATGAATTATTTTTTAAATTGAATGTAAGAAAATATTTACATGTGCAATATATTGGTGCATAATGCACCTCATTAGGGCAATTTATTAATATTCCTCAGCAGAATTTATTGATTTGCTCCAGATTTTGGCGAAAAATCCCAGTTTTCTTTGAAAATTGGGATTTTTTTTGGCAAGAATCATGCCAACATAATTCATCTTTTGCTTATTTATGCTATATATTGGTGCAATATTTTTATGATCTATTTAATGCGATTTACTTTGAATTTTTAAATAAAAAAAAGCCCAACCTTGGGGAAAGCTGGGCATATAAACTCAAAATCTCAAAAAAATTCATTTAAAATGAATGAACTTTATTGACTCATTATCCAAAATATCTTTTACTTTGTAAAACCTATTAAATTGATCGGATATAAATTAATTATCGTTTTTATAAATAATTGAGAATAAAACAACAATATTCACATGAAATGATTATACAATCACAAATTAATTCTAAAAATAAGCAGAATTTAATGACATTTTCTTGACATTGATCGCAAAACAACGATCGGTAATATCGATCAAAAAACACAAATAAACAATAAAATGAATGTATTAATTTAACAATTTGATATCTGTTTTATATGAAATAAAACTTTTGTCTGAATTTAGTCTGTTGTTCTAATTAAGTTTTTTCCAGGTTGACGTAAAGCTGTTCAAATGTACGTTTTTTAAACAATGTAAATTTCATGTATCTACTTTGTAAACAGTGGCCTTAAACGTCATTGACTTAATATCTTGTTACAATACAATGCCGTCTGTTTCACCAATTTCTCCTATTGGAAAAGATTATGAAAAAACTCGGTTTAGCCACTGCTTTATTATTAGCCATGACCGGCGCTCAAGCATACCAATTTGAAATTCAAGGTCAATCAGAGTATATCGATACAACTGAAAATGACAAAGATTTCACTGGTGGTTTGCAAGGTACTTACTACTTCAAAAATGTTGACTCTTCAAAAGGTCCATTGGCTGAAGCAGCGTTCTTAAACCAAGCTTCGAATGTTTCTTTAGCATATAACTATGGCGAATTAGACGCTGATGTAATTGCACATAACTACGGCGCTAAAGCTGAACTTTATGTTCCTACTCCATATGTACCTGCATACGCAAGTGCTTCTTATAGCCACACAATCCTTGACGGTAAAAATGGCTTGTCAAATGATCAAGGCGATCGTTTTGCATTAGAAGTGGGTGCTCTTCCTACTCAAAACTTCTTGGTTGCTGTTGGTTATACTAACGTTGCTGACCAAGTTGCTTTAGATGCATTCAATGTTATGGGTAACGGCGTTGCTAAAGCGACTGCTGAAGCTGCAACAATTGGTGAAGACCAAGACGCAATCACTGCACGTGCTAAATACGTTGGCGGTATTGACGGTACAAATATGTCTTTAGCGTTTGAATCAGGCATTATCTATGGTGATGCGACTGCATACCAGTTCAAAACTGATTTCTATTTGAACCCACAATTAAGCGTTGGTGCTTCTTACGCAGCGTCTAGCTACGAAGGTACGCCTGATTCAGCTTGGGGTGCAAACGTAAACTACTTCATCACTCCTGCGATTGCAGTTGGTGCGAGCTACGTAAATGCAAACTACGAAGCGAATAAAGGTCAAGCAATTTCGTATGTTGGTGATACGCAAACTGTTGGCTTAAACGCTAAATTCCGTTTCTAAGTTGGCTTAGAAATTGAATCAAAAAAAGGACTCATACGAGTCCTTTTTTATTGCCTTTGTTTTTAAATAAACAACTTAGTTTCTCAGTACATTTAAAAAATGTAGATGACGTTCATATTGGTCAATGATGTCTTGAATCAAGTCTTCTTGCGTCCACTCCATCACATCATAATTTTGACCACCTTCTCTTAAAAATATTTCTGCTTGATAAAAATCATCGGTTTCTTGATGTTCTTCATTCATCATAAAGCTTGGCGCAACCATTTTGCGTGCAATGACTTTATAGATAAAATTGAACTCATCATGATGATCCACACTCAGTTGAACACCGTCTTCAGTTTCTTTAATCACCACATTTAAATCACGGCGTTTAAACTCAAAACGAATACTTTCAAAAGCCTTAATCACATCAACCTGAATATAATGTTGTACTTCGGCCAACGTATGCGGATAGTGCATGATTAAGCCTAAACGTTGCTGCCAGCTGCGTGGGTTTTGCACAGCTCTCGGCGTGATTCTTGCCACTTGTAAAGCCTGCATTTTGGTGACATCTAAGCGCAATGCTTTGACTAAGCCCCAACACAACAGCAGCATAATAAAAGTGAATGGTAGTGCACTCATCATGGTGGCCGATTGTAGCGCGCCTAGCCCACCAACCATTAAAAGAATGATCGACAAGACCGCCATTAAAACAGTCCAGAACAAGCGTTGCCATATCGGCGAATTTTCTGTTTTCGCAGTGAGATAATCGGTCACCAATGCACCAGAATCCGCAGAGGTAACAAAGAACAAGACCACCAGCAGTGTCGCAATAAGACTAAACACACCTGAAAAAGGCAGATGGGTTAAAAACTCAAACAATGCAACTGATGAATCTTTTTGTACCGCAGAAATCAGCCCCGTCTGCCCTTGTTCCATAATACTAAACAAGGCAGCATTGCCAATAAAACCCATCCAGATCAAGGTAAAGCCTGTCGGAATAAGCAGTACACCGACAATAAACTCTCGAATGGTTCGACCTTTTGAAACACGCGCAATAAACATACCAACAAATGGTGACCAAGAAATCCACCACGCCCAATACATAATGGTCCAACCCCCAATCCAGCCATTCGATTGATAAGCATATAAATTAAAGGTCATGCTAAACAAATTCGAAATATACTGCCCAGCGTTTTGAATGGTTGCTTGTAGGATATAAATACTGGAACTGGCGAGGAATACAAAGCCCAGTAATACCAAGGCTAAAATTAGATTCAGTTCAGAAAGTCGTTTGATTCCCTTATCTAATCCAAGGAAAACCGACAATGAAGCCAGCGTACTCACCACAATAATCAAAAAGATTTGGGTGCTAATATTACTTTCCCAGCCAAATAAATAATTTAAGCCAGAATTAATTTGAGTTACCCCAAATCCTAACGTGGTAGCCACACCAAATACCGTACCAATGGTGGCAAAAGTATCGACCGCATCTCCGATTGGACCATGAATTCGTTGACCAATAATCGGAAACAAACCCGAACGAACTTTGAGTGGCAAGTTATAGCGAAAAGCAAAATAAGCCAGCGTTAAGCCAACAACTGCATAGATAGCCCAAGCATGTAAGCCCCAATGGAAAAAGGTAATTCTCATTGCTTCTTGGGCAGATTCAATGGTTTGTGGATCACCAGCAGGTGGATTGACATAATGCATGACAGGTTCTGCAACACTGAAGAACATTAACCCGATCCCCATACCCGCAGTAAATAGCATGGCAAACCATGACCCATTACTATACTCAGGCTGGCTATGATCAGGTCCAAGCTTGATTTTACCCATGTCAGAAAAGGCAATAAAAATCAGCACAATTAAAAATATTGCGACAGATAAAACATAGAACCAACTAAATGAATCGGTGATCCAGCGGTTCATCCTTTGAGTAATCAGTTCAAAGGCATTTGGTGCAAAGACAACAACGGCTAAAAAAAGCGCAATAATTCCAACAGTGCTCAAGAAAACATTTGGATTGACATTGTCAAACCAAGTGATTTTTTTGGAAGGCATATTTCCCCCAGGTTTTTATACTCAATGGACAGACTTTTTAAAGTCAAAAAAAGGCATTCACAGGTGTGAAAAAAGACGAATCCTGTAGAACAGCGATTGGATTCAGGCCACATTATAATTTAAATTAACATTTTCAACAATTTACTAAATGTAACAAGATCATTAGCTCATGATTTTGGTTTATTTTCAATATATTGCAAGGCAATCATCCGTGAGACGATCAGGGCAAAATACATCACACCACAGAACATTTGCAACATTGAAATCACCCGCGCAGCAGGTGCAACAGGAATCAAATCGGACAATCCCGTTGCCGATTGCAGACTAAAACTAATGAACAATAAATCCAGCCAAGATTGGTAGTCCGCAACATGATTTGGGTTTTGAAAACTCTGCGGAACCAGCAATTGACAAATACTGTATAAGAAGGCAAATCCCCATGCGATCAGGGTAAATACTGCACCTGCAGCAAACAGCTCATCTTTGGTTAAATAACGATCTGCAAACATATAACGGATTAGACCATATGCTGCACAAAAATAAGCGGCTGCTTCAAATGAATGTGCAAAGATTTGCAAAGTAACAGAATGAAAACCGATCAACATTAGAAAGGACAGTACAAATGCCCCTGTGACAAAGGTTAATCCCAACAGTGTAAATGTCGGTGTTTGTCGAATCACTTTGGCAATAATCAGTAACGCGGATACACCGAGTAACCAAGTTAAAATTTGATAACTTCTGCTGGCATTGGTATAGACAGATAAAACTAAAATAAGCAGTTGGACCAACAATAACCATGCTGATGGTAATTGTTTAAAACCTTTCCAAAATTCGATCATTGAACGCATATTTTCTGATTCTGATTGTTCTTTTAAACATTCAAATTAACATATTCATTGGGTTTCTTAAATCCTTTCAATTTTTCGTGATCATTCAACTGATCAATCAGCATCAAACAAGCTGTATATCGCTTAAAGGCTGAAACTGGGATGATTGAGTTCTAGTTTTGCATCACCCATAAAAAAAACACCTTCGAAAAGGTGTTTTTTAGGCTGATCTCAAATCACTTAGTGATCTGAAGCACCAGAGATACCAATACCTGTTTGTGAACGTACAAACTGTGCATCAAATGCTTTGCGCTCTGCTTCTGCACGTGCAGATTTATCTGTCACAGAGAACAACCAACAGCAGATGAATGCTAATGGCATGGCAAAGATTGCAGGACCATTGAATGAGTTGATTGGAGTATCAGAGATTTTTAATGTGTCTACCCAAACTGCTTTAGACAAGATAATTAAAGTCACCGCTGTCACTAGACCGACAACACCACCAACAACAGCACCACGTGTAGTTAAGCCTTTCCAGAACATTGAAAGAACCAATACTGGGAAGTTTGCACACGCCGCTACCGAGAATGCTAAACCCACCATGAAGGCAACGTTTTGTTTCTCGAACAAAATACCTAAGATCATCGCAAAGATCGCAAGACCAAGTGTTGCAATCTTCGACATACGTAATTCAGATTCAGGGGTTGTTTGACCTTTTTTCAATACGTTTGCGTACAAGTCATGTGAAATTGCTGAAGCACCTGACAGTGTCAAACCCGCAACTACCGCAAGAATCGTTGCGAATGCAACTGCTGAAATAAAGCCCATGAACAGATCGCCACCTACTGCATCTGCAAGGTGTACCGCTGCCATGTTATTACCGCCAACTAATTCTAGTTTGCCAGTCACAGCCATTTTTGCAACATCAATAAATTGTGGGTTGTTTGATACGAAAAGGATCGCACCGAAACCGATAATGAAGGTTAATAAATAGAAGTAACCAATGAAACCTGTTGCAACAACCACAGATTTACGTGCTTCTTTAGCATCTTTAACTGTAAAGAAACGCATAAGAATATGTGGTAAACCTGCTGTACCAAACATGAGTGCTAAACCAAGTGACAAAGCATCGAGTGGGTTTTTCGCCAAACTGCCTGGCCCCATAATTTTGGTTGCATCATCAAGACTAACATCATGTACTTTTGCAAATACATCAATAGATTGCTTGAACATTTCAGAGAAGCTATAACCGACAGAATGCATCACCATGAACGCCATGAATGTTGCACCTGAAAGTAACATCACTGCTTTAATGATCTGTACCCAAGTTGTCGCCAACATCCCACCAAAGATCACGTAAGCCATCATCAGAAGGCCAACAATCACAACTGCGATGTTATAGTTCAAACCAAATAACAGTTTGATCAACTGACCTGCACCCACCATTTGAGCAATCAAATAGAAAGCCACAACAACAAGTGAACTGATTGCTGCAAGTGTACGTACTGGTTTTTCTTCTAAACGGAAAGAAACTACGTCAGACAGGTTATATTTACCTAAGTTACGTAAACGCTCAGCAACCAAGAACAATACGATTGGCCAGCCGACCATGAAACCCAGTGAATAAAGCAAGCCATCAAAGCCTGAGCTAAACACCAATGCAGAAATACCCAAGAACGATGCAGCAGACATATAGTCACCTGCAATCGCTAAACCATTTTGGAAACCAGAGATACCACCACCAGCGGTGTAGAAATCCGCGGTATTGGTGGTTTGTTTTGCAGCCCATTTGGTAATAAATAAGGTTAAACCAACAAAAATTGCAAACATAATGATTGCATGCCAGTTAGTCGCTTGCTGCTGAGCTTCACCTAAATCTGGGCCTGCTTGTGCAACAGTAGAAAGCAGTGCAGTAGATGCAAGAGCTGCTTTAGTCTTTAAAGAGTTCCATTTCATCTTAGTGCAGTCCTTTTTCGTGGGCGATTGCTTCGACTTCTTTCATTGCATCTGCATTCAATTGATCCAATTTATTGTTGGCAATATATGAGTACACACCACACAATACGAAAGATAAAACAATAATTCCTAAACCTAAAGGAATCCCCCAAGTGGTGATGCCACCACTAAATGAACTCATTAAAAATTCTTTGTTATAGCCAACTAAAAGCATAAATCCAACATAAACGAACAACATAATTGCTGTTAATGTCCAGCTTAATTTACTTTTTTTAGCAACCATTTCCTTGAATTTTGGATTTTGTAGAATCGCCTCTACCTGTCTCTCATCCATAACCATGCTCCTTGATAAGCGACCAGAACGCTGGTTGCTTTTTTTAATATTTTTTTACATGGTCAAAATTAACAATATTGTGGGGTTCTCGTAACTTAGACTTTGGTCGTTAAATTTTGAGCAAAATAAACGAGACAGTTCATGTATGCGTTATTATAGACGCAGCTTTTTATACTGTAGTCCTTATGAACAGTTGGTTAATTATAGGGGTTCTGGCCCTTTACATCCTCATTCTATTCGTTTGTGCTTTCTTTGGTGAGAAGCATGCGAGTCGATTAAGTACGCGCGGCAGGATGCTTCTCTTTAGTCTAACATTGGGGGTATATTGCTCATCTTGGACATTTTATGGAGCAACAGGTGCTGCAGTACGTGAGGGAATTATTTTCCTTCCGATTTATTTAGGACCTTTATTATTTGTCTGGTTGGGCTATGACATTTGGCGTCGTTTAGGTCGCGTTCGACAACATCATGCGATTTCTTCAATTGCCGACTTTGTGGCAGCACGTTATGGTAAAAGCGGAACATTAGCGTCCTTAGTGACCATCTTGGCTGTTATCGCCATCATTCCTTACTTAGCACTACAATTACGCGCCATTGCGCTTAGCGCTTCCGTCATGCTCGATCACAATACCCAAGTGGTCTCCACCACCACCAATGGTGTGCTTGGTCTTACCGCTGTATTGGCGATCTTGGCCATGATGTTTGGCACAAGACAAATTGCCAATACCGAACAACATGGCGGTTTAATGCTTGCCGTTGCTTTTGAATCATTTGTAAAACTATTTGCCCTGCTCTGCGTGGCCTTTTTCTTTATTTTTGATCATCCACAAAATATTGTACAGATCTCACAGGATGTGCAAAAAACTTTTCATGAAGTACAACTGTTTGGTGTGCCAGACACCTTTTGGGTTCAAACTTTATTAGCCTCATTGGCGATTATCTGTTTACCACGTCAGTTCCATGTGGCAGTGGTTGAATTACGCGATGAAAAACATATTCGTGGTGCAAGACGGTGGTTTGCGGCATATTTGATTCTGACCATTATTGCCATTATTCCAATCGCCAGTTGGGCTCTTCATGCAGCACCTAAATATCTGACCATTCCTGATGTTGCGGTACTCTCATTACCGATTAGTTATAACCAAGACTGGTTATCTTTACTGGCATTTTTAGGCGGTTTTTCAGCATCAACAGGTATGCTGTTAGTCTCGTCTGTGGCACTGTCCATCATGCTCAGTAATGACTTGATTATGCCTTCTCTATGGAAGTTTGGCATTCTTTCTCGTCATGACAAGCGCTTACCACAGGTACTTAAATTTACCCGTCGTGTGTGTATTTTAGCGGTAATGTTACTTGGATTTTTATTCTTCCACTTCTTTAATGATATTGACCAATTATCCACCTTTGGGTTATTGGCATTTAGTGCAGTTGCACAATTTTCGCCAGCTTTAATTGGTGGTTTATACTGGCGTGGTGGAAGTCGCCAAGGGGTTTATGCAGGGTTGGTCGTAGGCTTTATCCTTTGGTCATATACCTTATTATTACCAACGATTTTACGTAGCTTACCTGTTGAGTATAGCCAGTTTGCACATCAATTTTTGATGTTTGGACCTTTAAATATTGAATGGTTAAGACCAGAAGCCTTATTTGGCTTTGAATCTTTTGCCCCGCTTACCCATGGTGTAATCTGGGCACTTGGCTTAAATATTACTTTATATATTTGGGTCTCTCGTATTTATCGCCCAAGTATTGCTGAGCAAATTCAGGCAGAGAGCTTTTTCTATTATGAAACCAAGCCCTTACCTGCGCAAAACACCTCTACCGATATTAATTACTTACACCATGATGTCGCGAAACTTAAAGTCGGTGATCTGATTGCACTAGCCAAACGGATTACTGGTGAAGGCCCAGCAACCCATGCCTTTCAGCAATTTTGCACCATGAATAATGTGGTGCTCAATGAGAATAGCAGTGCCAATGGGATGTGGTGGCGGTTCACTGAACAATACCTCGCAGGCACAATCGGTGCAGCCTCAGCACGAACATTACTCACCACAGCCATGGTCAATAACGGCTTGGCTTTGGGCCAAGTGGCAAATATTCTCGACCAAGCGTCACAATGGCAACGCTTTAACCAAAATCTTATCATGACCATGATTGACCACATGACCCAAGGCGTGAGTGTGGTTGATGAAAACATGTGTTTGGTCGCTTGGAACAACCAATATTTAAAGCTGTTTGATTATCCAAAAGATTTAGTCTATGTCGGTTGCCCAATTGCCGATTTGATTCGTTATAACGCAGAGCGTGGCGAATGTGGTCCAGGCTCGGTAGAAGAACATGTACGTAAGCGAATTCATTGGATGAAAGTCGGAAGCGCACATGAATTTGAACGGATTCGTAAAGATGGCCGTGTGATTCAAATGCGTGGTAATCCCATTGAAGGTGGTGGTTTTGTTACGACCTTTGCAGATATTACCGCATTCCGTGAAAATGAAGCGGTACTTGAAGCACGTGTGTCGGACCGTACTCAACAGCTTGCAAATGCCTTATCTGAACAACAACTGGCACGTGAGCAAGCCGACAAAGCCAATATGTCAAAAAGCCGCTTTATTGCAGCAGCCAGTCACGATTTGCTTCAACCGATGCACGCAGCACGCTTATTCAGTACTGCTTTAGAACAAAGCGTACAATCGTATGAAGATCGTAAAACCTTACAACAGCTTGATCGTGCCTTACATGGTGCTGAGAGTATGTTGTCTGCCCTTTTGGATATTGCACGGCTGGAAGGTGGTTCAATCCAACCGAAACGTCAAGCTTATCCACTGCATGATTTATTAAGTGATTTAGAACTGCAATTTAAATCAATCGCCGCACAACGTAATATCCAATTGCGTGTCCATGATGCTCAATTCTGGATTGATACCGACCCACAATGGATCCGTCGTATCATCCAAAACTTTGTTAGTAATGCCTTACGTTATACTGCTCGTGGACGTGTGATTGTTGGTGTATTACGCGCGTCTAATCGCCCAAATCATATCCGTATCGGTGTCTGGGATACCGGCCCAGGGATTGCAGAAGAGCAACGCATTAAGCTGTTTCAAGAGTTTGAGCGTTGTGGACATACCTCGCCATGGGGTGAGCAAGGCCTAGGGCTTGGTCTGGCAATCGTCCAACGTATGACCAGTTTGCTTGATTATCCTGTGCATGTTTACTCTGAACTAGGTAAAGGCTCATGCTTTATGATTGATGTACCAATGGTAGCAGCACCTAAAGTGGTTTCATCACCTGTACAAGCGGTACCATTAAAAGCCAAAGCTTATAAAATCTTATGTTTGGACAATGATGATACGATTTTAGAGGGTATGGCAACGCTACTGACCAAATGGGGTTATCAAGTCTTTAAAGCCACTGAACCTGAACAAGCTTTGGAAATTATTCAAAAAGAAAATATTCAAGTCTGGCTGGTTGATCAGCATTTAAATCATGGCAAAATTGGCTTAGATTTTATTGTCGAAAACCGTCAGGAAAATGTTCCTTCAGCACTGATTACTGCAGATTCTGATCCTGAATTACCAGAGCGTGTTAAAGACCTCAACGTGGTGTTGTTGAAGAAACCATTGAAACCTGCTTCTCTTCGAGCATGGTTATCTGGCTTGAAGATTTCTAAATAATCTTCCACTACGTTCAACCCTTTTCAGTTTATTGATCACGTTCTTCTTTAATGTTTTGAAACATTTACAACCTCTAGATCGTTGCATTCTAGAGGTTTTGTAACGCAATTTTTTAAGTGGAATAGCAATTTTTTTTAAGCTTTGTGCAAAAGCATTCAAAAAATAGCAAAACGTGAACCCATTTATTGACTAAAAACTTCAAAGCCCTCTTTTCTATGGCAAATAACATCAAAATAGTAAATATACACTTGTATAGTTAGTTACAATTTTCTATTTATATGATTTTAAAAAATAAAAAAACACTTTTTACCCTATCTACAACTTTAGTCGTATTCCTATTGCATCTCAGATAAATCAAAAATTACTTCAAGACAAAATCACGCTCATGTTTAGGAAAACAAAAACAGCGCTTGAATTCAATTTTAAATAGGATTTTTAACCATGAATATTTCAGAAACTGTTCCACATGGGCTACACCAAGCTCAACAATTTCATCGTCAATATGGTGCAAATGCAATCTTGCCTGAAATTGATTGGCAAGATCTTTTTAAACACAGCAAACTCCACGACACACAAATCCAAGCACTCAACACGATTTATCAAGCAGCTGTGCCTTTGGCACTTCAAGTATTTGAGGAATTAAAATTTGATGTATTTACCCCTGTTGCTTACCATCCTCAAGGCTTAGGTCTATTTGATAAATTAGCGCAACAAGAAGAAAAACTGGTTCAACGTCTCGAAGATGAATGCGAATGTTTAAATGATGAAGTTCGTCATCAAGTGTGGAGCATGTTACTGCGTGGCGGTGCGGTACTGGTCTTTAAAGCATGGTTAGGTAAAGTAAAAACCGGTGAAAATACCTTAGATATGACCCAATTTGATGAATTATCAGATTTGCTTTTTATCAAAACCTCACCGACAACATTGGCAGCTCGTTTAAAAATCGATGCACATGCAGATTACGACCATGTTTTCCTAATGTATGGCAATGATGTGTTTCTAGACCGTTTTAATAGCTTAGAAGCGGCTGCTTTATTTGTAGATTTAGGTGTTTATGATGCAGCTTTCTTAAGTCTACGTGATGACCGAGTAGCAGATTACCTAAAATCTAAAGGCTATGTCACCCATGAACAAATTGAAGATTTAAAATGTGCTTTAAACCCATTGGGCTGCCCTGATCAAGTTTCGAAACAAGACTGTTTAGCTTAATCCTCATGCTTGAATGATGTATAAAGAAAGCCAGTCAATTGACTGGCTTTCTGCTATTTAGCTTAAAGATTACTTCGCACTTTAAAATAATAATATCTGCTCAGCTAGTTTCAAGCATGTACTGATGCTTTACCCTCAATAAAAAGTCAGATATTTCACTTAATATTGATCAGTTTAAGTTTTAATTCTCCCCAGCCCTACTTTTAAAAAGGAGGAAGTTTTCCATCACTAAAATTAATTTAGTTTCAGGTCATGGAGGATAAGCATTTTATCGCGTATTAATACAATGCCTTAGGCAATTTAATCTGAATAATTTCATTATCATCCGCACGCTTTGCATTTCGTCCTGATGAACCAGGGAAGTTATTGTCATTTAAAACAGTTAAAGTATTTTTATTTTCAATAATCACATCTTCAATGGTTTCAAATGGAAAAGCAAAAGTTGTAGCTGTACCAATATCTCCATCTCGCGCTGTACCATATAAATTATTCGGGTTGGCGATATTCATAAGATCAACTAAGTCAGAACGTTTTACCGCTTTCCCTGAATCTCCTAGTTCAATTTGAATCAGCTTCTTATAACCATCTAACTTGTTTTGGCTCGCATCACGCTCAATAATAATGCCAGACTTATCATCAAACATTTGGAAGTCACCAATATTGGTCGCCTTGGCATTCAAGGTAAAATAATAATATCGGCCAGTATACGCTTTCTTCTTCACGTCAAATTGTGAGATAAGTAACTGTTGTGTGGTCTCGCCTTTTAACGGTTTTTCTAACAAAGGATATAAATATTGACCATCCTTAGACAATGCCATTCCTTCAAAGCCACCGCTTTGCTGAACCAAAGGCTCTACATAATTTATGTTGGCTTTATTGAATTGATTTTGCGGAGAACGCAATTCCACACCAGCTTTCAATGGATGAGGTAATGCAATCGGCGCATCAAGCAGTATTCCATCTTTATCAAAATGCAGTAAATATGGTCCAAATTCATCACCAATCCAATAGGTACCATCCGCAGTACGTTGTATCGATTCAGGATCAAAATCTGCCCCAGTGAGTAAACGATCTGTGCTGTTTTGATTGATGATTGAAAATGGTATTAATTTATTGGGATCACGAAGCTGAATAAAGCTCATCACTTGAACTTTTGCAGATCCTGCTGATTTCGTCCGAAAATCAGGTTTTACTTGATAAACACGGAGTAAAAAGTCAGATGAATTGTCTTGTGTACCAAAGCCATTGTCTGCCATAACCATATAAGTGCCATCACCGTTCTTTACAGCACCAGAGAAGCCTTGAACTGGCTGACCTTTAAAAGGTGGAAATATGCCATTGGCGCCCTTTACAAAGGCACCTGAGTTTGGACCCGCTGCATAAGTTTCGACATCAAGTTTGGCAAATGAAACCAAGGTCGGTACAGTGACAGATGGTTCAAATGAGAAATCCTTGTCATCATCATTACATGCGGTTAAAGCCAATACGCCTAACGCTAAAACAGAGTAAGCAATTTTTTTCATAAAGGTCTTTTTTATTGATTTAAATGAGCTTTATTAGAAACTAATAGCATGACATTTTGAGGTCATTTCAATGACAATACTGCGTCAGTTTGATGATATAAGTAGATATGCTTCACTCAGCATATACTCCACCGTATAAGCGCGCGTCATCTGAATTAATCCATTGATTTAATTAACTTTTTCATTTGGGTAACAATCTTAATAGCCCCGCACTTTTCCCATCTTCCAAAACCCAAATCGAACCATTATAAGCGGGATGAATATCTCGAATGCGTTGCTGCATGTTTAAACGCTGTACCTCACGAACAGGCTTCGATTCAGTATCAACCACAATAATCGCTTCTGAAGATAACCCACCAATCAAGGCTTTATGATTCCATTTCGGGAATAATTCATCTTGATAAAAGACCAAACTGGAGGGTGATATTACTGGTGTCCAACTGATTTCTGGCGCCTTAAATTCAGGACGCGTCGCATGATCGGGAATGGGTTTTCCTGAATAATGATCACCATTGGAAACAATCGGATAACCATAATTTTCGCCCTTCTTAATCAGATTTAACTCATCTCCTCCTTTAGGCCCCATTTCAACCACCCACAATTGATCCTTCGCATCAAAAGCCATACCTAATGGATTACGATGACCCAACGACCATACTTGTTTTGCGATCTCACCTTGTTGAGTAAATGGATTATCTGCAACAATAGTACCATCATCATTCAGTCTTAAAACTTTGCCTAAATTGGAATTCATATCTTGGGCGGGATCAAATTTCTGGCGTTCACCAGAACTAATCCAAAGCTTACCATCCTTTGCAAAAATCATTCGATGTGCATAATGCCCTTGTCCTGAAACTTTAGGAACTTGCTCCCAGATTCTTTTAATATTGATTATTCGAGGATTTTTCTCTTGTAGATTTAATTCACCACGAATCACAACCGCACCATATCCCCCTTTTCCTGTTTCGGCATAACTTAAATAAATTTGATGATTGTTTGCAAAATCAGGATGTAAAACAATATCACCTAAGCCACCTTGTCCACCATAAGCCACTTCGGGAAGCCCTAAAATTTCTATACTTTTCAATGTGGAAGGATCAAACAGTTTTAACTTTCCTTTTCTTTCGGTAATCAGTAAACGACCATCAACCAACTCAGTCATCGCCCAAGGTTCATCAAATGTCGCGACTTTTTGGATCTGATAGGTCTGGTTAATCAAAGAGTTAGCCGTAGTGCTTTGATTATTTTGAGCATTACATGCACTCAACAAGCTACAGCTGAGCAATAGGGGTAAATAGATTAAGCACTGTCGAAAAGCCTTCATTTTAGATTCCCTCAATATTGTTATGACTTATCGATTTATTTTAAACAAAAGTATCCATCTCACCATTTCATATTGGTAACTGAGCGAATTGGGCCTTAATTTTTAATTGGATCATCTTGTAAGCTTTAACCTACAACAATCGCAGTGATTAGCGAATATACGGACCTAGACATTGCGCTTATCATAGCAAACATAAAGAGACAGGAAGTCTCATTGAGAATAAGAAAACACACAGGACGTGAGATTCGACAGGAGTCAAATCTAACACACCAATACGAAGAAAACCCCATCAGGATGATGGGGTTTTCTTTTTGTATCTACAAAAATCTATTTATTTTCAGTTGCTTATGCACTTCAATTCTTCTACAGGTTTCTTTTCATTTCGCTAATCAACACCGCACATAAAAAAACACCCCGCTCTCGTTAGAGACCGGGGTGTTTTAGATTTAAAAGCTGGCGATGACTTACTCTCACATGGGTAACCCCACACTACCATCAGCGCTAAGAGGTTTCACTTC